>JAZRHV010000027.1:0-11930 GCA_045644925.1 Alistipes sp. | reverse complement strand
GGTCGAGACGTTGTGGTTGATATCCATATTGGGGCTGTCGCAGTCGCTGATGACCACACCCTCGATGAGGATGCTCTCGTTGATGGGGGTCTTATCCTCCACCGCCATCGCGCGCACCTGCTCGAAGCTCTTAACCTCCTGCGCCAATACCGACTGCACACCGGCAGTAGCGGTAAGAACTACCGCCACTGCCATTGCGCAGATTTTATTCGTAAATTTCATAAATCAGAGATTAGTTTACAAATGCGACTGTTATCTCTTCGCTCTTTTAACCTTCTTCTGACTTTTGGCAATCAGCTCAATGGTTTCGAGCGGATTGTCGGTTGTGATGAAATCAACACCGAGATCGATAAAATACTGGATATCCTCTGTCTTGTTAACAGTCCAGACATTGACCTTCATACCGAGACCCTGAGCCTCTTTAACCCATTCGGGATGCTCACGCAACACCTTTTTCGAGTAGTCGATACCCGTATAGCCACGTTTCTTGCACTCGGCAGGTGTAAAGTCGCCATTCAGATATGCAATCTCGTTATTCGGAGCAAGCTTAACCAACTCGTCACACACCACCGACGAGAATGCGATATAATCGACATTCTTCTCGGCACCCATCTCCTTTACCAAATCAACAATCATCTTGGTAATCTGCTTTTCGCGTTCGGGCGTTGGATGATTCTTAATCTCGATAACCAACTTGGTATTAGGATATTTGAGCGTCTGCACGAGATATTCTCGTAGCGTGGGAACGATATTTCCTCCGTTGCACGAGATAGCGCGGATATCCTTATAAATATCCTTCTGCACGTGAACTCGATGAGGTGCGGGGATACGACGATCGGGATGGCGCGAACCGTGAACAACCATCAGCGAGTCGTCGGCCGAGAGATTAACATCACACTCCGAGCCATATACACCGAGCTGCTGAGCATTCAGCAACGACGAGATAGTATTCTTATCCGAGCCCTCCTTGGCGTGGAAGCCTCGGTGTGCGATCACTTGTGTCTGAGCCGAGAGCGTGAGTGTTGCCAACGCTGCCACGGCTGTAAAGAAGAGTTTTTTCATAGTCTTTTACTATTTTGCATAGAATTTATATACGCAGCTATGGGTATAGACCTCTCCTGGGCGCAGGGTGCTCGACGGGAAGTCGGGATGGTTGGGTGCATCAGGGAATACCTGGGTTTCGAGGGCCAATGAGCCACGATAGAGCACCGGCTTGCCAAACTTGTTGTTGAACGAGCCGTCGAAGAAGTTACCGCCATAGAATTGCAGACCAACCTGGTCGGTCCAAACCTCCATACCGCGACCACTCTTGGGCGAATATACATCGGCAACCTTAACCTCCATGCCGTCATCAGCACGATTCAGTACCCAGTTGTGGTCGTAACCCAAACCGAGTGCCAATTGGGGATGAACCTCGTTTACGCGCTCACCAATAGCGTGAGGCTCACGGAAATCAAATGGAGTTCCCTCCACTGGCATAATCTCGCCTGTGGGAATTGCGCCCTCGTCGTAGGGGGTGATTGCATCTGCATCAATCTGGAGAACGTGGTCAAGAATCGTGCCTTCGCCATCACCTTCGAGGTTGAAGAATGAGTGGTGCGAGAGATTCATAATGGTCGGAGCGTCGGTAGTACCCTTGTAAGATACCGCGAACTCGTTGTTGGGCGTAAGCTCGTAAACCATCTCAATCTCGCGGTTGCCAGGGAAGCCATCCTGACCATCGGGAAGCTGGACAAAGAATACGATTTTATTCTCGGTAACTTCCTTTACGTCCCATACAACGCGGTCAACGCCGAGGATACCGCCGTGGAGGGTCTGTCCGTTGTTATTGATGGGGGTGTTGTACTCCTTGCCGTCAAGCACAAAGTGACCCTTGGCGATGCGGTTGGCAAAAGGACCTACAACGGCACCTAAGTAACGCTCGCCTGTGTTGTTGATATAGCGGTCGATATTCTCGTAACCGATCTCGACATCGGCATAGCTTCCGTCGCGTCCGGGAACCCAAAGCGATACCACGCGAGCACCATAGTTGGTTACCTGCATAATCAGGTCGCCACCCTTTATGGTGTAGAGTGATACATCTTTGCCATCGACTATTGTGGTAAACGCCTCTTTATCGAGGAGCTGGGGTTGATTAGTTTTGCAGGTGCAAGCCGTCAGAGCGATGAGGGCCACTGCGAAGATAATTTTTTTCATTTCAGTTAAGTTTAGAATTTTAGACTACAAATTTAACAAAATTTTGTCACAAAAAAAGTTTTTATGCCAATTTTACCTATCTTTGTTATCGAAGACAAAGACCTCTGCGGATATGATTCAGGAATTTTTGACACATATCGAATCCGAGCGACGCTTCTCGCCTCTCACTGTGCGTAACTATCGAAAAGACCTTCTACTTTTCGACGAGTGGCACCGAGCTGCGGTCGCAGAGGAGATTGCCAAGGCGGCCAAAAAGGGTGAAATATGCACAGCCCGCCCCGAAATCGAGCACACCACACCCGACCAAATCCGCGAGTGGATTGTATTCCGCAGCGCAACGAAGACAAAAGACAAGAGAAGACGCTCAACATCCTCGATAAATCGCGAACTCTCGACCCTTCGCTCATTTTTCGGTTATCTGCGCGAACGCAAGATTATCCACGAGGACATCTTCGCACGCATCGGCACAATAAAGCAACCGAAGCACCTCCCCTCGGCCGTGCCCGAAAGTCGTATGACGACTATTTTGGAGCAGACAGCCGAGAAGGCTGCAAGCCACAACTTCGAGCAGATACGCGACGCGCTGATTATCCTGATGTTCTACAAGTGCGGTCTGCGTCTATCGGAACTCATAGGCATCAACACCTCGGATTTCACTCCCGACCTGGCTACTTTGAAGATTCGCGGCAAGGGCGACAAGGAGCGACTCATCCCGATTGTCGGCTCGGTGCGCACTGTCCTAAACAACTATTTCGACGCAATTAATGGGCAAAATATTTGCAAATCCAGAGAAAATGCACTATTTTTAACCAGCGAAGGAGAAAGAATTTCGCGAATGAAGGTCTATCGCCTTGTCCGCGCCACCCTCTCGGAGGCGTCTGTACAGGGAAAGAAGAGCCCTCACGTTCTAAGACATACATTCGCAACACAACTAATGAACGCGGGAGCCGATATGCGTGACATTCAGGAGTTGATGGGTCACGCCTCGTTACGCTCGACGCAGGTCTATACCCACACCAGCATTCAGCAGCTGCAAGAGGTCTACGCCAAGGCTCACCCGCGACGAAAGAGTTTATAATTGACAAAACGGAGGCCCCGATGGGGTCGGAACATTTATATTAATCGCGGCTTGCCGCACAAAACAACATTACTATGAACGTAAACATTCAAACAGTAAAATTCGATGCCGACAAGAGGTTGGTCGAATTCGTCGAGCACAAACTTGGTAAGATGGACCGTTTTGCAGAGCGCTCGACAGGAGCAGATGTTGTTCTCAAACTTGACAAAGACTTCGATAAAGGAAATAAGGTAGCAACAATTACCCTACATATGCCCGGCAGCGACCTGATTTCGGAGCAGCGGGCAAAGACCTTTGAGGAGGCCATCGACCTGGCTATCGACGCACTGAAACGCCAGAACGAAAAACTCAAAGCGCAATATGCAAAATAGCATAAGTTAAGATTGCATAATTAAAGATTTTATTTAGACCGCTTCGGCGGTCTTTTTTTCATCTCTAAACCACCCTCGCAAAAACATAAAAAGAATTTTATTCCAGCTTTTTTACACCTTTGCAACAACAAAGTATTCTCCACACAACGGCATTTTCCGCTGCTCAAAGCAAAAAAATCAAAAAAAACGGCTTCCTGAGTGAAATTTTTATAAAAATATTAGGGGGGGGTAAATTTTTTTATTATATTTGTACGCTACATAATTTCAACTAACAACTAAAAACTGACCTAAATGGCTGGAATTCTACAACGAAAAAGTCTCTTCTCTCTAAAATTGAGGGGGGGGGAAATCCTGCTGGCATTATGTCTGCTTCTGTCATTTAGCCCTCTGACGGGCTATGCACAGAGCGCATCGTCCAAGGAGGTAACAGTTAGCGGTATCGTTAAAGATACCGATGGTAATGCTCTTATCGGAGCTACGGTAGCCACACCCGACGGCAAGAAGGGTGTCTCGACCGACCTCAACGGAGCTTACCGAATTACTCTCGGCCCGACACAGGGCATTCTCGAATTTTCATACCTCGGCTTCAAGACCCAGAGCCTGGTTGTGGGAAGTCGCACTTCTCTCGATGTTACGATGGCTCCGGACGAGAGTTTGGCTATCAACGAGGTGGTCGTAATCGGTTATGGCGAGGTTCGTAAGAGCGACCTTACCGGTTCGGTTACCAACGTCAAGATGAACGACATCAAAGACGCACCGGTATCCTCGATTGACCAAGCGTTGCAGGGCCGCGTTGCCGGTGTGGATATTATGTCTACGTCGGGAGACCCCAGTGCAACAACCTCAATCCGTATCCGTGGTACTCGTTCTATCACAGCATCCAACGAGCCTCTTATCGTTGTCGATGGCGTGATTGATGCCGTGCAGGATCTGACCGACATCAACTCGGCAGATATCGAGTCAATCTCGATTTTGAAGGATGCCTCGGCAACGGCAATCTACGGTTCGCGCGGTTCGAACGGTGTTGTTATCGTAACCACCAAGAAGGGTAGCGGCTCGCTTACAAAGCCCAATGTAACCCTCAAAATGGACTTCGGTACATCGCACATCGCTCGCACACTCGACGTGATGAACGCAACAGAGTTGATGCAGTACACCAACGACCGTTCATTCTTCAACTCGTCGGGTTTCAGCAGTGGCTCTAACGAGTACACACCGTCCAAAGACCCGTCGACGTTCGGAGAAGGCACCAATTGGCTCAAAGCTATCACTCGCACAACCTTTACCCAGAACTACAACCTCTCGGTAAGCGGTCGTTCGAAGAGCACCAACTACTACGCCAACCTCGGTTATACCGATATCCCCGGTATTATCAAGGATAGTGGTTTCAGTCGTATTACCGGACGTTTCAACATCAGCCATAAATTTACCAAGTGGTTGGAGGTTGGCTATCAGGGCTCTTACACCTTCCGTCACGTTGATCGTAACAAGGCAGCCATCGGTGGCACCAACGTCTGGGGTGGCGCAATCTACCTCTCTCCCGTTATCAAGCCGGGCGACTACTACAACCCGATGTACGAGAACTCATCGCGTTTCAACTCGCCTTGGGCAACCATCACATTCAACACCGACTACCAGGAGCAACTTACCAACACCAACGTATTGGTATTCACGCTTACTCCGTTGAAAGGTCTGCGCATCAAGAGCCAGAACTCGTATATGGTTTATCAGCGTCACGACTACCGCTTCTACCCCTCGACCTTGCCTCGCAAGACCGAGAACGAGGGTGCTGACGCATTCCGCTACGAGGGTGACGCTCGTCGTCTGACTTCGGAGAATACCATTACCTACGACAAGAAGTTCAAGTCGGGCCACAACCTCAACGTAATGGCCGGTTTTACTGCAATGCACGAAATTGTAAACCGCTTCCAGCTCGAAGCTAAGGGTTTGATTTCGGACAATATGAAGTGGAACAATATGAACGCTATTGCCAGCAAGGATAACTACACCGCATCAACCGCTTTCGAGAAGGTTGTTCGCGAGTCGGTACTTGCTCGCTTGAACTACAACTATCGTTCGCGTTACTATCTGACTCTTACAGCTCGTGCAGATGCTTCGTCTAACTTCGCAGCAAACAACAAGTGGGGCTTCTTCCCCTCAGGCGCGTTCCGTTGGAATCTGAAAAATGAGCGTTGGCTCAAAAACAAGCGTTGGCTCAGCGAGCTGGCTCTCCGTTTGAGTGCCGGTCGCACAGGTAACAACGCAATTTCGGTATATCGTTCACTCGAAGCTTACGGTACCAGCACCAGCGGTGCAATATTCGACGGCTCACAGGGTGTTACCGTATATCCTTCGCGTTTGGAAAATCCCGATCTCACTTGGGAGAAGACAGCGCTCTACAACGCAGCTATCGACTTCTCGGCATTTGATGACCGTCTGGGCATCTCGCTCGAAGGTTACCACTCGAAGACTACCGACCTGCTGCTCACATTGCAGACCGCACACGTAACAGGTTTCACCAGCCGCTATACCAATATCGGACAGACTTCGAATACGGGTGTCGAGCTTACCATCGAGAGCCGCAACATCGTGAAGCCCAAGTTCCATTGGAATACAACCTTCACCATTTCACACAACAAGCAGATGGTTGATGACATCGGTCACGAGGAGTATATCTCAGCTCTCAACAGCGGTGGTAACTCTCCGTTTATGATGTATGGTTACAAGTCGGGCTATCCTCTCAACTCACTCTGGGGCTTCAAGTACGCAGGCGTATGGCATACCGCTGAGGAGTTCGAGCGCAACAATCTTACTCACACCTACGTATCTTCGACAAGCGGTACCAACGCAATGACTATGCGTGGTTATCCGAAGTATGTTGATACCAACAACGACGGACAGCTCTCGGAGGCAGACCTTGTATATATGGGTAACTCTGACCCGTTCCTCTATGGTGGTTTGCAAAATACATTCCACATCGGTCGCTTGAAATTGGGTATCTACTTTACTTACTCGGTGGGTGGTAAGATCTACAACTACTCTGAGTTGGCAATGGCCGGTGGTAACTCATCGAACCAGTACCGCTATATGATTGATAGCTGGCACCCTGTACGTAATCCGAATTCGGATCTCCCGCGTGCCGGCACGGACGATATCCTCGTACCGAGTGACTTGCAGATTCACGACGCATCGTATGTTCGTTTGCAGAATGTAAACCTCTCTTACACATTCGATTTGCGCAAGAAGACCAAGAACGCTTTGCGTGACATCACTCTATCGGCAGTAGCAAACAACCTCTACTTGTGGGCCAACTATAATGGTTTCGACCCCGACGTGTCGACCGAAAGTGATGGTTCGACCCTCCGTCGTGTCGATATGGGTGCTTACCCACGTTCGAGAACAATTGTATTTAGTGTTCAACTCCGTTACTAATGTCGAACCCGAAAACAAAAACGATTATGAAAACGATTAAATATCTGTTGTTATCGCTGGCGGCATTGGTTTGTACCGCCTGCAACCTCAACGAGGAACCGGATTCGTTTGTTGACCACACGACATTCTACGAGAATGTTTTGCAGTGCCGTTCAGCAGTAAACGGATGCTACAACTCGATGAAGCCGATTTTTACGGCAAACTATATGATGGCAGTCGAGGGATGTACCGACCTCTGGTACTGTACCTCTTCGACCGTGGACGCAATCCTTGACGTATCGCCCGCTAAGCCCCAGATGGGTAAGAATGTATGGCAATACGGCTATCAGGGTGTTATGCGCTGTAACGAGGTCATCGACTGTCTTCTCGCAACTGACAGAGTCGAGGATGATAAGAAGATGCCTTTGGTAGCAGAGGCTGTTGTGCTTCGCGCATTCTACTACTACATCCTCACCTCGTTCTTTGGCGATGTTCCCTTCTACACCGAGCGTGTGGGAGATATCGCAACTCTCGAAAAGGTTCGTCGTCTGCCCCGTATGGATGCAAACGAGACCCGTCGTGCTCTTTACGACGATATTAAGGAGCACCAGCAGTACTTGCCTCAGCAGCGTACCTGCGAGGATAAGGAGGCTCGCGCCGGAGCTGCTCTGGGTTATATGCTTATGGCGAAGTTCGCTATGTGGAACCAGGAGTGGGATGACGCATTCTTCCCCTTGCAGCAGCTCGAAAAGCTGTATGGAGACTTGCAGCAGTATCCTCTCGAAGAGATTATGTGGCGCCACAAGAATGTCCCTGAGGGCATTTTTGAGTTGCAGTTGAACTACGCACCCGATGGTGTTCAGTACTATGGCAATGTGGCTTGTATTATGATGCCTCCCCACCAGGGTAATGGCGTATTCAACGGTGTAGCGTTGGATGGTTACGGCGACACAATGACCGCTTGGAACTCGTTGCGTGCCAACAACTACCTCGGAATCTTCCGTCCGGCATACGCAGCAACTCCCGACAAGGTCACAAAGACAGAGCAGAGCGGCTATCAGTCAGATAACTGCCTCTATTATCCGCTGCCTTTGACCTATGACGACAACACTGCCGATGCAAACAACGACGGCCGTCCCGACAACATTATGTTTACCGACAATAAGTACCGCTACTACGTGAAGGTCGATGTTGAGGCTGCTACCTCAGGCGTAAATGCCGCAGGCAAGTCTATCGACAAGCGTGTCCAGTATAAGCTCGGTCTTGGTAACTACAAGACAGGTGACACCTTCCAATTTGTTAAGGATTGGGGTGTACCCTGGCCCGGTCCACAGTTCTGGTGTCCGGACATCATCAACACCTATGACGGCAACAACTACCGTTTGTTCCGCTACGCAGATGCAATCCTGATGTTGGCTGAGTGCCACTGCGAGAAGGGCAACGATACTGAGGCTGTTAAGTATCTCAATATGGTTAAGGAGCGTGCCGGCATCCCCTTGTTCGACAACTTCTCGTCATTGGACGACCTGACTGTCGAGATTCGCAACGAGCGTGGCCGAGAGTTGGCAGGCGAGTTTATGCGCAAGTACGACTTGGTACGTTGGGGCATCTGGTACGAGCAGACTATGACCTACTCAAACCACACCAACCTCAAAAACAAGATGAAGCCTTGTCACCGCTACTACCCGATTCCCGACACACAGTGCGGTCTTTCGGGCGGTGCACTGACCAACGACGAATATGTTGCTGAAGGATTTTAATACCTATATATAATTAGAGTATGATTATGAAAAACACCATAAACAAAGCAAAGGCAGTGGTTGCAGCGATACTCGTTGTCGTTATGGCAACCTTGACCTCGTGCTATCAGAAATTCGAAGAGTCGTGGGACTTGGCTGTTAATGGCCCTGGCATGACCCTTCCCTCAGGTGTTGAGGAGGCTACTGCATTCGAGGAGAATGTAACTGCCGTTCCCATCTTCACCACAGGACATTGGACTGCGCAGCTCGACCGCGACATCGTTTGGGGTTATATCGAAGAGACCTCAGGTAATGGAACGAGCTACATCCATTTCCACTACACCAAGAACACCAGCGTCTCTCGTAGTGTAAATCTTGTTCTTAGAGCCAATGGCAAGGAGGAGATTATCCGCCTGGTCCAGAAGTCCGGTATCGGTTCGGGAGCTGTGGCATTCGACCGCAGCGATGTAACCTACGCTAATGGCAAGTACGAGGGTCGTCTTGAAATCAAGACCAACCTTCCGAACGAAGCATTCGCTGATGCTGCACCCATCTTGACACTCCCTAACCGCAGCGAAGTTGCTGAGGGAGAGACCACCGAGGGCGAAGGCGAGGAGAGCGCAGAGCCGACACTCGACTGGATTACTGATGTGGTTTATCACCCCGCAGAGGTTATTGGCACCGACGACGAAGGTCACGAGTTAAAATCGACTCCTTATATTACCTTCACTATCCAGCCCAATACTACGGGAGCTGACCGCGTGGCTGTTATGAAGTATGGTCTAACCGATGCCGCTGGCACGGAGTACTACGCAACTGCAACCCTCACACAGGAGGCTGCCGCAGGCTACATCACACTGAACGAGACCACCATCACTCGCGATGAGCAGGCAGGTGTTCGCGTTGCTGTGGATACCAACCTCACGGAGTTTATCGACGATATGGTAACTTCGGTAAACTATCAGACCGAGAATGCAGAGGGTTATATCAGCAATATCAAGATGACCTCGACCAGCGCAACCTTCGATGTTGCCGCTAACGAGAGCACCAAGCGTATCGCTACGATTTCGGTTTCATACACCGACCTCGATGGCAATGTAACCACCGGCTCGCTCCGAGTAATTCAGCGTGGTGAGACCATCAAGCGTGCGGTTACCGCTGAGAGCGTACGTGAGCAGCTGACCGCAGCCGGCGAGTTTATCTATGCAAGCGTCAATGACGATACTAACGACTACGCTGACGTTCTCGAGTTGCGCGTGATTACCGACGCATCGAGCCTCAACACCGAAACCAACACCAACACCGCTTGGAACAAGACCCCCTACACTCCGACAGAGACAACAGGTTATGCACAGACCGAGGATGGTAAGTTGGGATTCCGCCTGCAGTTCATCGATGCTGCAAGCAACACTCTTAAGGGTTTCAGCAAGATTGAGTTGCCTCTCGACGGCAAGAAGATTGTCCGCGAGGATAACCCGACACGCTACACTATCACCGGTCTGACCGATAAGGATATCGTTATGGTTGCAGAGGGTACCATTGCCGATTTGGCAAGCAAGAGCCGCACAATCGCAACTCTGAAAGATGAGGATATCTACACCTACGTATCGCTCACCGATACAGAGTTCGCTGTGAAGGATGGTCCTTACACCTACAACGTAGAGTCGATGGTTGCATCAGGTTCGCACGGCGTTCGTGATGAGTTGGCAACGATGATTACCGACCAGGAGCATAACGCAATTTTTGCGCTTATCAACTCGAAATGTTCGTGGCGTCGTGACCTTACGAATGGCACTATCAAGGCTCCGGCAGGCGTCGGAACTACCAGCGGTGTTATCGTTCACTCGAAGAACCCCTCGTATGGTAATATCGGTACATATCAGATTCGTCCTTTGGACCAGACATCGTTCGATATGCCGGAGGCAGAGGCCTTCTCGACCAATGTTTTGGCAGCTTGGCGTCTGACCAAGGCTACCGTTTCGGTGGGTCAGTATAAGTGGAACAATGGCGGCGCATTTGTCTACGCAACTCAAAATGCCGGTGGACAGACCAACTTCAACCAGATGCACCCCACTCACGGCGAGATTACCGACTACTCGGCTTCGCTCTATTCGACCAACCGCACTGTAGTTGAATCGCACAATGTAGGTTACGCATCAGAGAGCAAGACTGCACTGCACAACCGCACATATCATCCGACCATTGTCGATGGTTGTAAATCAACCCACAAGACCTGGACAGGAACAACCAATGCTGACCCGACCTGCTGCTCGAGAGCAACAGCACTCGGATTCTGGGGCGATGTTGCATCGTACTATGAGTGGAATGAGCAGGGCAACTGGACCGGCAAGACAACGGGTATCGTTATGGAGTTCCCCACAACTGCAGCGTCGGGCAAGATGTCGGTACAGTTCTCGATGGGTTCATTGGCGTATGGTCGTACTGACAACGCTAACAAGATTACTATGGCACAGAAGCTCCGTAGTGCGACCTTCGGCTTCCCGCTCTATTGGAAGGTTGAGTGTTCGATTGACGGAGGTGCTACCTGGACAGCTTGTACCAACGCCGTAAATGGCGAGCAGCAGTTCAAGATGAGTCCGACCCTGCACTATCTGGATGGTAAATCATACTCAATTACCGACTTCCTTACAGGCACATCTCTCACTCCGCAGACTCCGCTGGAGCATTGTCCGGGCTTCGTTCAGCAGAAGTTTATCCTGCCGGCAAATGCCGCAGGTGCTGCGAAGGTTATGCTGAAGATTTCGCCCGCATCGTTGCGTCTGGCTGCCTACAGCGGTAATGATTACACATCAGCCATCGATGTTCCGGGTCACGACTGTACCAAGTCGTATTCATACTCTCACGCACTCGTTTTGGAGGACGTAGTTGTATCGTATAAATAATCTCTGATTTATGAAATTTACGAATAAAATCTGTGCAATGGCAGTGGCGGTGATTTTCACCGCTGCTGCCGGTGTGCAGTCGGCTTTGGCTCAGGAGGTTAAGAGCTTCGAGCAGGTGCGCGCGATGGCGGTGGAGGATAAGACCCCCATCAACGAGAGCATCCTCATCGAGGGTGTGGTCATCAGCGACTGCGACAGCCCCAATATGGATATCAACCACAACGTCTCGACC
>JAZRHV010000026.1:0-72201 GCA_045644925.1 Alistipes sp. | reverse complement strand
TACGCAATAACCAAAATAGTGATCCGATATAGCTTGGTACTCGGCCGGAACACCTAATCTCATTCCTGCGGCAATATTGTATATTTGGTTTAGCTGATCTGCAGAAATTGACCTGAGCGTTTCTTCCGTTCCGCTTATCTTTATCCACGCATTGACAAAATCTCCATCGTTATCCGTATGTATGCGAATCCCAATGGACTGGTTGCGACTGCGGTGAGGATCCGCCGGCATATAGTTGTAATAATTACCCAAGACCTCTCGCAGTGCCACTATCACGCTCTCGCGTGAGGGTTTTACAAAGCGTGAATTATCTACTTTCTGCCAACCGTAATTCTTCTCGTGAACAAATTCAGGATTAGAACTTGTCGCCGGTTCGTGCAAATCGTACGGATTGTTAGCGTCAACATATGTAAATCGGCCACTCAAAACCTTGCTTATTATTAAAGTGCGACCTTGACACTGCAATAATTGTCCCTCGGAATAAAGGTCTTGTGCTTTGACATACTTCAAAGCTCCCATTGCGAGTATTATGGCAATAAATAGTAGCCGTTTCATAATTATTCCTTACAACTCTTGAAAAAGTACGCAATAACCAAAATAGTGATCCGATATAGCTTGGTACTCAGTCGGAACTCCCAAATGCATTCTTGCTGCAATGCTGTATATCCCATTTAATTGCTCGACCGTGATTGAGTTGAGCGTTTCGGCATTTCCTCTTACACTTATCAATGCATTAACAAAATCTCCGTCGTTGTCTACGTGCAAATAGATGACAATGGACTGGTTGCGACTGCGACGAGGATCCGCCGGCATATAGTTGTAATAATTACCCAAGACCTCCCGCAGTGCCACTATCACACTCTCGCGTGAGGGTTTTACAAATCGTGAATTTTCCACTTTCTGCCAGCCGTAATTCTCCTCGTACACAAATTCCGGATTAGAGCTTGTCGCGGGCTTGTATTCATTATACGGATTATTAGCATCGGTATATACAACATTGATATCTGATGCATCTTTAACAACCAACGTTCTGTGTTCGCATTGCAATATTTGTCCCTTTGTATAAGGTTGTTGAGCATTTGCAATTTGGCAATGCCCTAACAAGAGTAATACAAGTATAAATAGCATTCTTTTCATATGCTACAAATCCTTAAAAAATACCGAATAGCGGAAATAGTGGTCGGAAATGCACTGATATTCAAGTGGAATGGTAAATTGCAAATCATCCAAAGCATTCAATAATCCACATAACACTTCCGGTGGAATCTGGCGATAAATCGACGGCTCAGCCCATATAATTACTTCGGCATTCTTAAACACTCCTGTTGACCCGGTACAAATCGTAATCCATATCTGGCCCTTACCATTAAACGCGGATCTTAGTAAGTCTATATGCCCCACAAAGCAAGATCTTACGCTATTATAAATTACAGTTTGGGATGGTTTGGTGTACTTGGTTTTATCTACAATCCATCTTCCGTATTCATCGCGTTTAATAGTTGGATCGGTACAGGATGCCTGCTCGCTTTGGTTATATACCGGAGTTGGTTTAGAATAGCCAATACTGCTATCGTATAAATCCATGATATGTATATGACCTACATTTGTCGTTATTGTGGAATCTTTTACATATTGATACAGCTCTTGGGCGTTGGCTGAGAATTTCAATACTGCCAACAAAATTAACGGCAAGAAGGGTTTTAATCTCATAAGCAAAAAGTGTTTAAGTGGTTAAAAACTCTGGTTGTCGATTCTTCCGAAAGAACTCATTTGCAATATAATAATAAAAAATGAATTATGCAAATCGGGCAGTGTGAAATATGGTAGTTAAACTCCTAAAATCGAGAAAGAAGCGCAAAAAAAAAACTGCCCCGAAAGGCAGTTTAATTGTAGCGATAAACTATTGGTTACGCCTTCTTTGCAGTCTTCTTGCGACTGGCCTTTGCTGCCAGAGCCTTCTCGACCTCAATCTGGTAGTCCGAAAGTACGTTCATATAGTTGATAAACGCCTCATACGACGAGCCGTAGGGGTTGAAGTACGAGTGAACGTCGCCATCCGAGAGCCACTTGGTAGCCATATAGTAGAAGTGGTCCGAAGTCTGCATAAAGTTCCAAACATAGTCGAAGTCTGCATTTTTCAGGCTCTTAACCTTATCCTTCAATGCATAGAGCTTCGAGAATGCCTCGTTCTGCAACTCGTTACCGAGCCAAGCGGTGATATCGCGCTCCTCGTCAGCCCACGACATAACGTGCGGGCAGTGGAGTACCGATACGGGCTGGTGTTTCTCGGCAGCCTTCGATACGGTCTCGAACTCCATATCGCCCTGCGAGAGGATTGCCTTCGGCAGTGCCTTCATAAAGTCGAGGATACCGGTCGATGCCTTCTGGTGCTCGCCGAAGGTCTCGTAGTCCATAAAGAGGTTGATAACCTCGCCATTCTCGGCTGCCAACCACGAAGCGTACTTGTCGGCAGTGAGAGGATACTCAGCCCATCCCTGATTCGAGAAACGGAAAGCGATATCATCCGAGAGTTTGTAGTTACGCAGCAAGAGACGCAACTTCTGGTCCTCGGCATTTGCATAGACAAAGTCGGGCGACTTCCAACCGAGGATGTGCTTTGCACCCTCAGCAAGCATAGTCTTGAATCCCATCTCGGCAACCATAGCACCGATGCTGTCCGAGTAGATAAGCTCGGTATTGCGGAAAGCGGTCGGCTTCTGACCAAACTCCTTCTTAATCATAGCAGTATGGAGCTTCACCTGCTCAACGAAGTCCTCCTTCGAAGCCAATGCAGCGAGCGAGTGCGAGTAGGTCTCGGCGAGGAACTCGACGCAACCGGTCTCGGCCAAAGCCTTGAACGATTCGAGGACCTCAGGAGCGTATGCGCGGAACTGCTCGACAACCGTACCTGTGAGCGAGAACGAGCAACGGAACTTACCCTTGTTCTCCTTGATAAGTTTGAGCAACAGTGCATTCATCGGCAGATAGCACTGGCGAGCAATCTTCTGCATAATCGCACGATTGGTCAGATCGTCGAGATAGTTGTGGTCTTTGCCCATATTGAAGAAACGGTAGGTCTTCAAACGCCAGGGCTGGTGTACCTGAAAATATAAGCAAACAGTTTTCATATTTTGAGTTTTTGTTATTTCGCGTTGTCAATGACTTCTTGGTAAATCTTCTTGATTTTTGCTGCCGCATTGTTCCATTTAAGGTTAGTAACCTCTTCGAGGCCCTTCTGTGCGAACATATTGGAGAGTGCAGGGTAGGTAATCAGACCATAGATGGCATCAGCCATTGCGTCTACGTCCCAATAGTCCACCTTCACAGCATAGTCAAGAACCTCGGCTACACCGCTCTGCTTCGAGATGATACTCGGCACGTTCGAGCGCATAGCCTCCAAGGGCGAGATGCCGAATGGCTCCGATACCGAAGGCATAATATATACGTCCGAAAGTCGGAACATCTTGTGAACATCATCTCCGCGCAAGAATCCCGTGAAGTGGAAGCGGTCGGCAATACCCAGACGTGCCACACGACGGATGACGTGGTTCATCATATCGCCCGAGCCAGCCATTACGAAACGTACGTTGGGAACTCGTTTGAGGACCTTCGCAGCTGCCTCGACAAAGTAGTCGGGACCCTTCTGGTAGGTGATACGGCCGAGGAACGTAACAATCTTGTCCTCGACACCTCGTTCGAGAACGTCGTTCTCCTTCTCGGCAAAACGTACGGCATTGTGTACCGTCACAACGCGCTCTGCGGGGATGTTATACTTGTCGATGATGATATTACGAGTGAGGTTCGACACCGCGATAACGCAGTCTGCCGCAGCCATACCTGCGCGCTCCATCTCGTATACGCGGGTATCGATATTATCTACCGAACCGCGGTCGAATGACGTAGCGTGCATATGGACAACCAGCGGCTTGCCCGATACGCGCTTGGCAGCGATACCTGCAAAGTAGGTAAGCCAGTCGTGTGCGTGAATCACGTCGAACTGACCTTCGAGGTCCTTGGCTACCTGCGCAGCGATAATTGCATAGCGGGCAACCTCTTCCATAAGGTTGGCTCCATACTTGCCTGAGAAGGTATAACGCTGACTCCAAAGGTCGCGTGTCTCCCACGTCTTTTTACCACTTTTGACATACTCGTCGTGGTAGGCGAGATACTCTTCGGGAGAGATATAGGGGACCATATTCGAGTCGATGTGTACGAACGAAATCTTGTCGATGATGTCCTCTACGCCTCCTTCGATGTTGCCGAAAACGGCCTCCACGTCGCTCGCATTGACCACATCAACGAAACGCTGGTCCTCGTCGCCCGAAGCCTTGGGCATCACGAAGGTAACCTCCACGTCGTTACGTGCCAATCCGCGCGTCATTCCGTAGCAAGCCGTGCCGAGGCCTCCTGCAATGTGAGGAGGAAACTCCCAGCCGAACATTAATACTCTCATCGCTTATTATTTTTTCTTGTTGTTAACTTTTGTCTTTGTAGCCTTCTCGCTGCTCTTGGTGCTCTTGGTCGCGCACTTTCTCTTCGGCTTAGCCTTCTCGGCGAGAATCTCGCTAATTTGGAGTAGAGCACCAACGCTCAATGCCGACGAAATTGCTCCGCGGTGTCCGAACGGCGGGTCAGCATCGAAGTACTCGCCAATCGAGCCGATGCAGTAAGTCTGGATATCCTCGTTGAAACCGTCTAAGATCTCCTGTGCCTTCTCGACGAAGGCGTCACCGCGCAGACGGAATCCGCTGCGCACGTAGAAAATCAGCGGCCATACCCAAACGGCACCATTCATACGCACCTTGTCCTGCTGCGACTGCTCGTCATTAGCTGTCGAGTCGTAGAGCGGATTACGCGGTGAGAGCGTACGCAGACCTCTCGGAGTGAAGAGGTGCTGGCGAACGGTAAGAGCTACGTTCACGATCTGCTCCTCGTTGAGCATCGTGTAATCCAAACCACAGGCGATAATCATATTGGGACGAATCGAGTAATTAGACTCGTAGTCGTTCACATAGTCATAGAGATAGCTCTCGTCGTCATACCAGAACTTTTCGAGGAACGAGGTCTGGGTCTTAATCGGCATACTCTTCCACTCTGCGACAAACGCCTTATCGCCCTGCTTCTTTGCCAAAGCGAGTGTGTAGCATACCGCATTGTACCACAAAGCCTGAATCTCGACTGCATAACCTGCACGCGGGAGCTGTGCCTTGCCGTCGATGGTGGTATTCATCCAGGTCAGAGCCACATTATCGGCCGCTGCCCAGATAAGACCGTTCTCGTGCAACTGCACGCGGCCACCGATACCGCCACGGTAGTTTTCGAGAATCGACTTCATAACCTCTCCGTAGCGATTCCATATCTCGGTTGCGCCAATATGTTTTTCGAGATTTTGCAATGTCCAGAAGAACCAGAGTGGAGCATCTGCTGCGTTATAAGCTGATGCCGAGCCTGCAAAATCGCCGTTGCGCATATCGCGAATCATCGTGTCGAGAATCTCGATGCAGTCCTCCTTGTAGCCCTGTTCGAGGGTAATACCCGGCAGTGCAATGAAGGTCGAGCGACCATCAACACCGAGCCACGGATAACCGGCAATCATCTCGGTACGATTCTCAGGACGACGAACTACGAACTGACGTGCCGAGTGGTGCAGACAGCTCAAAAAGTCAATCTTGTGGGTACGACGAGCAATCGAAGCCTCGTAGAACTCGCGGACACTCTCTGCCGAAGGCATCTCTTCGGTCGATGCCGAGAAGATGATGCTCTCTCCCTTCTTGATTTTGAGCTCGAAATAACCCGTGGTCATCAAATCCTCGTAGCCGTCATAGCCACGCTTAATCTCCTGCTGATACTCGAAATCGTAGTACCAATCGGGTGCGGGGATAAACTCCGCATCGTTGCGGTCGGTCTGCAAGTAGAGCCACGGATAGCTCTCATAGAGTCGGCACTTTACACCACATGGAACCTCGTACGAACGTCCGTTAGCCTCCATATTAGCCTTCGTGAGTGCGTGTTTGTCGCGGAAGGCAAAGAAGGGACGCAGGCGCAGTGTTGTCTCCGAGTGAGCGTCGAGCAACGTGTAGCGAATCATCAGTTGAGTACGTTTGTGAATCCACAACAACTCCTTCTGCAAGATGACGCCACCCACACGATAGGTAATCGTGGGACAGGGAGTGTACTTGAAGTCGGTGATGTACTTGTGACCGCGCGGCTCGTAAACCCCGTTGAAGCGGTGCAGTGCGAGGTTGAACGACTGGTCGTGCTGAACGATGGTTTCGTCGAGCGACGAGAGCAGTACGTGAGTGCGGTCGCTGTTGTCGATGGGGGCAACCATCAAGCCGTGATACTTGCGCGTATTACAGCAGACGATGGTCGTACTCATATAACCATTGCGACGATCGGTAGCCAACATCTCGCGTTGCAACGAGTATTCGAGGTTGCCGAGTTCGCCCTTGTCGAATGTAAGTGCTGACATATTTTTGAAAATTTATAGTTTCTCCTTGTGAAATTATAAAAAAATCGGCGAAATCTCAAAACTTTCGCCGATTTTTTATTGAATTAAGCCCATTTTACCAATGCGAAGTCCATTCTGTGCGGGAGTTTCGCATTTTTCGGGAATACTCGAAGTGCTACGTCGAACATTCCGGTATTCTCAGGAACGTAATCCAGAGCGTAAGTTACGAGCGATCCTTTCGACTCTACGGGCTGCAACTCTACCGAGTGCTGCACGTTTGCACCCTGGCCAAACTCAATCTGCTTAGCGACTACCAACTCAACACCGATATCCGACTTTTGGAGGTTGGCGATGTCGAGCGTAACCTCGAAGTGGTACGACTCGCCCACCATAATAGCCTCGGTGTCGATGCAGGCACGCTTAACATCTACGAGCTTAACATTATCCCAAGCGGCCGAAACCTTACGCTTCCATGCTGCAATCTCGCGAGCCTCCTTATAGTTATCGGCAATCAGCTCCTTCTTGCGGAGAGCCAACTTGTTGTAGAAACGCTCCTCGTAGTCAATGAGCATACGGTTAGTCGTAAAGTTCGATGCGATGTCGGCGATACAGCTCTTAACCGATGCAACCCACTCGTGCGGGATGTTGTCCTCGCCACGGTTGTAGTACTTCGGAACGATCTCCTCCTCGATGGTGTTGTAGATCATCTCGGCATCGAGCTCATCCTGGAAGTGCTGGTCGGTGAAGGTGCGCTTCATCGGGAGTGCCCAGCCGGCACCCTCCTTGTAGCCCTCAACCCACCATCCGTCGAGTACCGAGAACTGCATAACACCGTTCATCACACACTTTTCACCCGATGTACCCGAAGCTTCGAGAGGACGGGTCGGAGTGTTGAGCCATACGTCAACGCCCTGAACCATACGACGAGCAAGCTCCATATCGTAGTTCTGCAAGAAGATAATCTTACCTACGAACTCCGGCATAGCCGAAACTTCGACGATGCGCTTAATCAGATCCTGACCCGGCTTATCGTTCGGGTGAGCCTTACCTGCGAAGATGAACTGTACGGGACGCTCCTTATTATTTACAATAGCCGAAAGGCGTTCGAGGTTTGTGAAGAGCAGGTATGCACGCTTGTAAGTTGCGAAACGACGTGCGAAACCGATAGTCAGAACGTCGGGCTTGATGCTCTCGGTAATCTGTACCATCTGACGGGGCGATTCGAGGCGAACCTTGCTGGGGTCGCTATAACGCTCGCAGATAGTCTTGATAAGACGCTTTTTGAGCAACATACGCTCTGCCCACAACTCCTCGTCTGCAATCTTGTGAACACCCTGCCATTCGGGGATGTTGTAAACGTGACCCTCGAATCCCTGCGGGAAGTACTTAGCGTAAAGACGACGCAAGTTCGAAGCGGTCCAAGTCGGGAAGTGAACACCATTGGTTACATAGCCGATATGCAACTCGTTCTTGAAGTATCCGGGCCACATATTGCCGAGGATATCCTTCGATACCTCGCCGTGGAGCCACGATACACCATTAACCTCCTGAGAGAGGTTGCAAGCCAATACCGACATCGAGAACTTCTGGTTCGGGTCGTTCGGGTTGGTCTTACCGAGGTTGATGAACTGCTCCCAGGTAATCTTCAATACGTCGCGATAGTGCGACATATACTGACGAATCATCGATTCGGGGAATGCGTCGTGACCTGCGGGTACGGGTGTGTGGGTCGTAAAGAGCGATGACGAGCGGATAACCTCCAATGCCTCCGAGAACGACATACGCTCGCGGTCGATAAGGTTGCGAATACGCTCCAAGCCGATAAATGCTGCGTGACCCTCGTTGCAGTGGTAAACATCCTGCTTGATGCCCATCTTCACGAGTGCGCGGATACCACCGACACCGAGCAGCAACTCCTGCTTCAAGCGGTTCTCCCAATCGCCACCGTAGAGGTGGTGAGTAACCTGACGGTCTTCGGGAAGGTTCGCCTCGTAGTCGGTATCGAGCAGGAAGAGGTCGGTACGACCCACCTGGCACTTCCAAACGCGAGCCGAGATGGTACGTCCGGGGAATGCAATCTGAACGGTAATCCAGTTACCCTCCTCGTCACGTACGGGCGAGATAGGCAACTTAAAGAAGTTCTGTGCCTCGTAAGCAGCCTCCTGAGCACCCTGTGCCGAAAGACGCTGGGTGAAGTATCCGTAGCGGTACAAAAGACCTACGGCTGCCATCGGGGTATTCTTATCCGAAGCCTCCTTCAAGTAGTCACCTGCGAGGATACCCAGACCTCCCGAATAGATTTTGAGCGACGAGTGCAGACCGTACTCCATCGAGAAGTAGGCAATCTTCGGGCTCTTCGGGTCGGGTTTCTCCGACATATATGCCTTATAGTTTGCGTAGATAGCGTCGAGCTTTTCGAGGAACTTCTGGTCCTGCTCCAACTCCTTCTGGCGCTCTACCGAGAGTTTATCCAAGAGGACAATCGGGTTGCGATCAACCTCTGCCCAGAGCTCCTTGTCAATCGACTCGAACAGGTCGCGACCACCCGCAGTCCAGCACCACCAAAGGTTGCGCGAGAGCTCCTCCAACGGACGAAGACGTGCCGAGAGGCTCTTCTCGACCATCATACGCTGCCAAGTAGGACGCTCCGAGATGAGCTGCTGACGTACGAAGTTAATCTGCTCGTTCGACGAACCGCCGTCGCCGAGGATTGCGCGGTTAGTGCGCGAAATCGAACTCTCGACAGCCTTCGAGTAAGCATCCTCATACTTCTTGAAGAGGCTCGACCAGAGTGCTCGCTTCGAAATTTCGAATGCTGCGTTACGCACCTCCTGGACGCGCTCAGGCGAGAGGCTTGCGAAACGTGTGATAGCATCAGCGATGGTCATCACGGCCTCCTTGTCGTTGAAGTCGTTACGCTCGACAACAACTACACCGTCGTTGCCACCCGACTTCTTGACCCACATACCGAAACCTGCGAGGGTCGATGTAATGGTCGGTACCGAGAACGCAATCGATTCGAGCGGAGTGTAGCCCCACGGCTCGTAGTACGATGCGAATACGGTCATATCCATACCTGCCAACATCTCGTAGTAGCTCTTGTTGAAGATGCCGTCGTTGCCGTTCAGGTAGGTCGGGACGAAGATAACCTTAACCTTCGACTCTGCGCGGTCGAGATTGCTGCCGTTAATCGACTGTGCAATCTGGTCCCAAGCTGCATTTTCGAGGGTGTGGGTTGTGTATTTATACTGGCTGGGGTCAATCGGCTGTGACTTGTCTGCAAGGTGTGCCTGCAAGTCAAGACGTGCACCTGTGATGCCAGCCGGAACCATAATGTATGCCAAAATCTCGCGGTTGAGGTTTGCTGAGGTCTCGATACGCTTCAATGCGTCGAAGAGAACATCGATACCCTTGTTGCGGAATTCGTAGCGACCGCTTGTGCCGATGATGAGGGGCTCCTGCTCGAACTTGTGGCCGAGGCAAGCCTCTGCAACCTCAATCATAGCCTTACGAGCCTCTGCGCGCTTGGTCTGATACTCATCGCCTGTCCAAACAAAGTCGTTCTCGAAGCCGTTGGGGGTGACGCCGTCAACCTCTTTGCCGAGTAGGTATTTGCACTCGTCAGCAGTGATGTCGCTAACGGTAAGGAACGCATCGTGATACTTGGCAGCCATCTTCTCGATAGAGTGCTTTGCCATTACGTTGAACTGGTATGCCAGGTCGTCAGCGTTGAACTTCGTGAGGTCGTTGTAGAGGGGCAGACGGTTGCCTGCGATGCAGCGACCGATAACTGTTGCGTGAGTGGTGAGCAGTGTAGCTACGTAGGGAGCGTGCTCACGCAGGTAAAGACCACCCGAAGCGGTCATCCACTCGTGGAAGTGTGCAGCCACCTTGTCGTTGGTCGAGCAGAAGTTGTCAACGAACGACTTGATGATAGTACCTGCGATACGACCGAAGAGAACAGGCTCTACGTAATCCCACTGACCCGAAATCGAATCTACGTGGTAGCTCTCCCAGAGGTGTTTGAGAATCTCATCCTTCTGAGCAAAGAGCGACGTAAAGTCTGCGAGAATAGCGATGGGCGAACCCTCGATCTTCCAGCGGCCGATGCGTACGCGCACACCCTCCTCGTAGAGAGCCTGACGCCACTGTTTGAGCAGATTTGCATCCTCCTCGAATTCGGGCGAGGTGCTCTCTCCCGAAAAGTCGGGGCCGATAACGATGTAGTTATCGCCAAATTTCTGGCCAGCAGTCTTGGCCTTGGTTGCGATGACGGTATGAATACCGCCAATCTTGTTGCATACCTCCCAGCTCACTTCAAAGAGGTAGTTGGGGGCAAACTTGGTGTTGTTCATAATTGATATTTTTTTGTTAACCTATAATTTTCAGATTTTTCAGCCGCAAAATTAGTGCATTCCTAACTATAAACCAAACTTTTGCGACCTCATTTCGTGCAATTTCTAAAAATATTTATTAAATTTAATAATTTTTTAACATTCTACTTCAAAGAGCTCCTCTATTACGGCATCTGACACCAACATTTTCTCTGGTGGGATACGGATTTTACCCTCGCTAATTTCGACTGCAAAACCCTCGAATCGTCGGCTGTTTGCTTCGAGTTGAGCTGCACGCTCGGTGCCGAATCGCTCGGCAACCAATGCTAAATCTATGCCTTCAACTCGACGTAACGATGTCATAATCATCTCGTTGTAATGGTCCGTATCGGAGAGCTGCTCCTTGCCGTAGCGGCACTGTTCAGCGTATTCGTTCACGGGCTGTTCGCACCAGCGACGTACCTGACCGTTGAATGAGTGGGCTCCCGGACCGATGCCGAGGTATTCAGCCCCCGTCCAATACGACGAGTTATGGCGCGAGCGGTAGCCGTCGCGAGCATAGTTCGATACTTCGTAATGTTCGTATCCCGCAGTGGTCAGGCGTTGGTGCAGTAGCGCAAATTCTCTCTCGCTCTGTTCCTCATCGACTGCGCGGAACTCGCCACGCTCGGACAAGCGGCCGAAACGGGTCGAAGGCTCGATTGTCAAATGGTATGCCGAGATATGCTTTACACCGAGCGAGAGCATCTGCTCGATATCTCTATCAAGACGCTCGACACCAAAACCCTCGATACCGAAGATTATGTCGGTAGTGATATTTTCGTAGCCGGCATCCTGCAATCGTTTGATTGCATCGGCAGCCTCGGCTCCCGTATGTCGGCGGTTCATCAGGCGCAGAGCAGCGTCATCAAACGACTGTACGCCCAGACTTATGCGGTTGATATCGGTATGTCGGAGTTCGGCAACATACTTGGCTGTGATATCATCGGGATTCATCTCGGCCGTAATCTCGCCTGCGGTTGAGCAGTCGAAGAGATTGTCGGCGTGGTCGATGAATCTCTGCAACTCTCCCGGAGCGAGCAACGAGGGTGTCCCTCCACCGAAATACACGGTTGCGATTTGCTTGTCGTTCAAGAACTCTGCCGAGTTATCGAGCTCGCGGTGCATAGCCTCGATAGTGGCGGGTATAAGACGTAAATCAGCGCATCTGTGGAAGTCACAATATGCGCAAATTCTCTTGCAGAAGGGTATGTGGAAATATAGTCCCGCCATAAGCACAAATATAATAATAAAATTGGTAATCGGCAATTGATAATCGACAAATTTTCTTTTGGAGAGAAGGTTTTTTGCACAAATAAAAAGTGTGCATTCGGGGGTGTTCGGGTACAGGTTATATCCAAAGAAGAAGGCTGCCCGACCAATGGTCAGACAGCCTTCGTTCGATTTGGCTTGTCGGAGGGCTACTCCTCGATAATTGTTACCGAGAGAATAAGGTCGCCACGACGGATATCGTCGATAACATCGTCACCCTCCACCACGCAGCCGAAGCAGGTGTGGACACCGTCGAGGTGCTGGGTATTCTGGCGATTCATACAGATAAAGAACTGTGAGCCACCCGTATCTTTGCCCGCGTGGGCCATCGAGAGGACACCTCGGTCGTGATACTGACGCGGAGCCGAGGTCTCGCACTTGATGCGGTAGCCCGGACCTCCCGTGCCGTCGCCACGAGGACATCCGCCCTGGATGACGAAGCCGGGGATTACGCGGTGGAAGGTAAGTCCGTCGTAGAATCCGTGCTGAGCCAGCTCAACAAAGTTGGCCACGGTGCCGGGAGTCTCGTCGGCATACAATTCAACCTTCATATCGCCCTTCTCGGTCGAGATGAGAGCATATAATTTCTTCTCTGCCATACTCTTGGTCTGTATAAATTATCTCCAAAGGAAATCAACAATTACGGGCAGGTGGTCCGAACCGCTATCCTTCCAGAAGCCTGTGTTCTTGTCCCATTTTCCTCTGGGCCAGCCTACTTTCGGACTCTTAGCCTTAATCATCGTATTGACAAACGATTCGCTACCGTACATCAAGTCGATGCGACCCCAGCCATTTGTCGAGGGGATGATGACGTCACGCTTGTCAGGACAGTTGTAGAGTTTGATGAGGTCCTTAACCTTGGTAACCTTTTCGAGCATATACTTCTGTCCCCAATAACGAGGATTGTCCCATCCGAACTTGTGGTGTGCATCATCCAGCGGCGAGGGACAGTTCATATCGCCAGTGATAATCCAATGCTCCTCATTTGCAAACTCAGGATTGAGGATCGTACGCTCCATAAAGATTTGGAACTCTTCGAGGCGCATCTTGTTTCCGCCATGCTCACGCTCACTCTGGATAGCTGCCGGAGAGTTGCGTTTGAATCCCCTGTAGAATGCCTGCGGCCAAGTGTGGAAGCCGACGATATTGATACGCTTGCCATCGACCTCGACCTGTGCGTGGATACCACCGTGCGAAACCTCCTTGCCACCAAGCTTCTGAGTGAAAACTATGGGGTATTTAGAGGTTACAACCACAGGATAGTTGTCCTGGTGAGCACCAATCTTGACATATTTGTGTCCGAAACGTGCTGCCAGCTCAATCCAACCTTCGGGCTCCATATTGGGGTCCTTCTTGAACTCATAGGGCTTGTACTTGTAGGGGAGATAACGCTCCTCTGCCTTCGAGCCTTTGCCTGTGCCGTCGTAGTAGATGGTACAAGCCTCGCAGAAGATAGCAATATCGACATCCTCCTGCTTCATATACTCTACGAAGCCGTTGTAGTTATTTGCCTGGTCCGACCAGATACCATTCTGCACGTTGTAGTCCATGATTCGCAGAATACGCTCGCGAGGAACGCTATTCAGCAACTTGACTTCGATATCGTCGAGGAAGAATCCATTGACGTACTCAGACGATGCAAACTCAGACTGCCAGAAGAGATGGGTCTCGGCTGTGGCACCACTGACGATGAGTTTAACCTCGTACCAGGGTTTCCACTCGCTGTCATTACCCGAAATACGAACTGCCGAATTCGAAAGACGCAGACGCTCGATGTTGCTGTTGGTATATGGGTAGTTGTCGCGAGTGAGCGAGCGACGTGCACCGTCAATCCAATACTCCTTGATAACACCGGCATTGCAGACATCCACAGTGACTGCTGAGTTAGCTTTCGCCTGTGGGCAGAACTTAAAGGTGATTTCGATATCGGCAATACCTTCGATTTGCGAGAAATTGGGAGTTCGAATCTGTCCGCGAGAGTTGTCTTGTACGCCAACTCCAATATATCCAGGGTACTCTTGTGCGCGCAGCATCAGAGGCCAGTCTTCGATATTACGGTTTCTGAAATACTCTCTGTGCATACGTGCATTTTCAATAAGCGATACTCGATAGTTATCCTGGAAATAGTTCGAACCCGGACGGTTGTAAACCGAAAGGTGAGGAGCACGCTCGGTACCTGTGTAGTGAGCGTTGATTCTTGCATCACTACGGACGGGGTTGAATCCCTTGAAATTCTTACCGCTCATACGGTCACCACCATATACGAAGTTGTCGAAATTCTCAGCGAAAATCTGGTTGGCAGCGGGTGCGTAAGCGATGGTTGCGATGTCGGTCACAGCGTCGGTCTTGATCTCGAACGCCTCGGTATTGCAGCTCATAGTGTGGTGCGAACGGTCGGTGATAGTTACCTTCAAACCCTTCTCGTAAACGCCGGCGGGCAGAACTACGTGGAACACCTTACCGTCAGCGGTCAGGGCAACGCCATTGCCGCCATTGCTACATTCGAGAACTGTGAAATAGACACCTGCGGCAGTCTTCTCGCGACGTACGAGGTAACCCTTCTCTGCGTCGTAG
This sequence comes from Alistipes sp., assembly GCA_045644925.1. Taxonomy (GTDB): domain Bacteria; phylum Bacteroidota; class Bacteroidia; order Bacteroidales; family Rikenellaceae; genus Alistipes. The sequence continues at coordinate 57,531 of JAZRHV010000026.1, read as the reverse complement.
TTGTAATAACCGGTCATATATGCACCTGTGTTATCTTCGAGCTTGATGCAGTTTACCGCAGCATCGCCCGTAACCTTGAAACGCAATACACCACAGAGGTTTTTGAGCGTCAGCAGACCATCAACAGCCTGCTCGGCACGCATCGGCATATATACCTTGTCGAACGAACCCTCCTTGTAGAGCTGGGCAGGAACGAGGCGTGTGTGTGCTCCGCTACCGAGCAGATAAGAGCAATCTGCGGGGTAGCCTGCCTTGTAGGTTTTGTCATCGCTCTTGTCGGCATTAACATAGAGAACGCCTTTCTTGTCGGCAAGCACTTCGCACGATTTGCCGTTCACGCGAATCTTATCGCCTACCTGGAATGTGCAGATTGCAGGATCAATAGCCGTGAGTGCTGCATTTTGCTCAATTGCGACATTCAGTCGAATCGGCTTCGGCTCTTTTGCCTCGGCCGCGAAGGCTGTGAAGGCGAGAGCTATAATTGCAAAAAATAACTTTTTCATATCTTTCGAATTGTTTAATTACTTCGGTTTATTTCCACTTGAAATCGACAATAACGGGGAGGTGATCTGACGACTTGTCGTAGAATCGCATCTCGTTGTTGTAGGGTGCCCATGTAAAGCCGGAACGTGGCGACTCGGCACGAAGAACGCGCTTAGCCATCTCGTCGTTACCATACATAATGTCGATACGAGCTCCACCCTGGGTCGAGCGTACGTGTACATCGCGATGGTCGGGGCTGTAATACATCTTTACAAGGTCGGTAACGCCTGTTTTGAGTACACAGTCGTTGCTGCCATAGCGGGGACTGCCGGGGCCATACTCCAAGTGAGCATCATCGAGTGAAGAGCGGCAGTTGGTGTCGCCTGTGATAATCCAGAGCTTCTCATCTGCGTATGCAGGGTTGAGGATGGTCTGATTCATAAAGTACTCGGTCTCGAATGTGCGGTAATTATCTCCGCCAAAGGCGTAAGTGCTCTTCAAGCGGTCGGCCTTCTCGACATCGCGACCATAGCCAAACGGCCAAGTGTGATAACCAACAATGTTGATGCGCTCGCCATTGACTGTAACCTGTGCGTGGATACCACCGTGCCAGATCTTGTCGGGACAATCTGCACCGAGCTTCTGAACGAGTGTAACGGGGTACTTCGAGGTTACAACTACGGGGTGGTTGTCGATATGCGCACCAATCTTGCCGTAGGTGTGTCCCCAGCGCGAAGCGAGTTCGATCCAACCATTAGGTTCGAGGTTGGGGTCGGTACCACGCTCCCAATTATTGCCTTTACCGTAGGGCAGGTAGCGCTCGGAGTTATCGCAACGTGTGTGAGTGCCGGGCTTGTAAATGGTACTCGACTCGCAGAAGATGCAGATATCGGGATCCTGCTCCTTCATCCACTGTGCAAAGTTTTCGTAGTTGTTAGGCTCATCACCCCACATACCATTCTGCACGTTGTAGGTCATGATGCGGAGTGTGTTCTCGCGAGTAACTGTCGAGAGCAGCTTAACCTCTATGTCGTCGAGGAAGAATCCGTTGACGAACTTGGTGCTGAATTGGTCAGCCGACCACGAGAAAGATGTCTCGGCAGTTGCACCGCTAATAATCATCTTAACCTCGCTCCACTGCTTGTTGTCAGCGACGTTTCCGGCCTTGTAGATAATATCGCGATGGGGGGTCAAAAGGATAGTCTCGGCTTCGGTGCTGTTATAGGGGTAAACATCCTTGTAGAGATTGCGGTGTGTGCCGTTAATCCACAAGTCTTTAACTACACCTGCCTTATTTGCGCTAAACTCGATGTTGCAGTTCATCTTCGCTTGCGGGCAGACCTTGAATGTGATTTCGATCTCGTTGAGACCTTCGAGCTGTGAGAGCATCGGAGAGGTGATGATACCGCGAGTGTTGTTGCGAACGCCGACACCGACATAACCCTGATACTCCTGTACGCGGAACATCTTCTGCCAATCTTGAATATTACGATTGATGATGTAGGGCATCGACATTGCGTGATCTTGGAGGAAGCCTTTCTCGTGACCCTCCTGGAAGTAGGTTGTACCGGGCTTGTCGAACTCATAGAGGTTGAATGCTCGCTCTGTACCGTCGAACATCTCGTTTACCTCGCCGTACTTGCGCATCGGGCCATAACCACGATTGCCCTTACCTGCTACGCGGTTACCACCATAAACCATAGCGTCGAAATGCTCTGCAAAGAGCTGATTCTCTGCGGGCTTGTAAGCCACCGAGGGGAGCATCACCACATCGTTCAGCACGAACGGCTTGGTGTTGTAGATCATCGAGTGGTGCGAACGATCGGTAACGGTTACCTTCAATCCCTTCGGGTATTCGCGAGCCGGCAGGACGATATTGAACATCGTACCCTGCTCGTGAAGCTCGACGCCTGCACCCTTGTTGCTACAATCGAGTACGGTGAAGTAGACACCGGCAGCCGTAGCCTTGCGAGTAACAACCTTGTTGGTCAGCGAATCGCGGTCGCAGTAGCCCGAAAGATAGACGCCTGCGTTATCCTCGACCTTGATGGTGTTGATGTTTGCACTACCCGAAAGAGTGATGCTTACCACGCCACACATAGGCTTGAATGTGAGCTTGCCGCCTGCATTGGTGCTGGCATACATCGGCATATAGATCTTGTTAACGCCGTTAGCCTTGTAATTCTGGGCGGGAACCAATCGGATGTGGTTATCTTCCGTTCGGTCGAGACCCGAACAATCTGCGGGATACGAGCCGATGTAGGTGCCGTTAGTGCTTACCTTCGGAGCAACGTAGAGTTTGCCATTTTCGGCAAATACCGAGTAGTTCTCTCCGTTGATGCGAACCTGATCACCTGTGTTCCAAACAGCGATGTCGGGCTCAATCATCTTTTGCGAATTGGTGGCTTCGATACCGACTTCGAGTCGGGTAGTAGCCTCCTGCGCCTTCACTGTGCCTGCTATGCCCACAAGAGCGGTAACAAGCAGTGTCAAAAGTGTTTTTTTCATGATTTGGTTAGTTTTTTGTTAAGTTGTTATTTGGTGTTTGCTATTTTGAAATCGACAATTACGGGTAGGTGGTCCGACGAGCGCTTGTGGTGGCGCAGGCCAGGCTCCTTGATTGATGTCGTGAACTCATCCTTCGGGGTCTCGACCTTCACTACGCGCTCCATCATCGAGGGCGATGCGTAGATTATGTCGATACGACGCTCCCATTGAATCGAGGGTATCAGCACATCTCGCTGCTGCGGGCAGCAGTACGCCTTCACAATATCGGTACAGGTAGTGTTGTCGAGAATGTATTGGTGACCCCAATAGAGTGGGCTGCCGATGCCGTGCCCGAAAAAACGGTCATCGAGAGGCGAAAGACAGTTTGTATCGCCCATAATGAGCCAATTCTTCTGTTTGCGGAACTTTTTGTTGAGGATTGTACGCTCCATAAAGATCTTTATCTCCTCGGTGCGCATCTTCTCGCCATCGTAGCGACGACGGCTCTCTTTCTGCTCCTTGACTCTGTCGGTCTTGACCAATTCGCGAGCGTAGGCGTGAGGGAAAGTGTGGAAGCCGACCAAGTCAATCTTTTCGCCATTGACCTCCACCTGTGCGTGAACGCCACCATGTGAGACCTCCTCTCCGCCGAGAGCCTGAACGAGCGTCAGCGGATAGCGCGAGGTGACGACTACGGGGTGGTTGTCCTGATGAGCTCCGATAACCCAATATTTGTGTCCCCAGCGAGCTGCAAACTCGCCCCAATTGGCAGGTAGATATCGCTCCATAATCGGCTCGGGCATACGTTTGTCAATGCCGGTGATGTAGTTCGACTGCGCCTCGCAGAAGATGACTACATCCGTATCAGCGCGACGCATCCAATCTACAAAGTTGTCGTAGTTGTTGCCTTGATCTGCCCACATTGCGTTCTGGATATTGTAGTCCATAACGCGCAGGAACTCCTTGCGATCGAGGTGCTCCGTAACCTTAATCTCGATATTACGCAGACCAAATTTTTTGAGTTCGTTGGTTGCGTAGTGAGGTGTCTGCCAGCGCATTACGCTGTGGTGCGTTGCTCCGCTGATTACGATGTGTGCCTTGTGCCACCAATCGCCCTCGTTCGGAACTGCAACTCCGTTTTCGAGCCATAGACGCTCTGTGAGCGAATCCTCGTATGGATAGTTGCGGTCGTTGAGGGTGCGCTCCACTCCGTCAATCGAAAAGGCTCGAATGACACCTGCGTCGCTAATCTCAAAGACCATATTTGTCTTTGCCGGTCGGCGATACTCGAAAGTAACCTCGATATCAGAGATGCCCTCTTTGAGCCCGAATGAGGGCGCCTCGACCATTAGATGCGTGGGCTTCTGCTCCTCGTCGAGATGTAGGGTAGTGGTGTCGCCGTTACTCTTCGCAATAGTGGCAATCGAGGGCTTTGGTGTAGGGTTGCTATTCAACGATTGAGCGTTTGTGCCACTCACTACGAGTAGCACAAACGCCAAAGTTGTAGATATACTCTTGCCAAACATTTCGAGGTGGATGATTAGTCGTGAAGACCTTTGCTACGCAGGTAATTTACCAGAAGGTCGATGCGGTCGGTCTGAATCAGGGTTGCACCGTGCTTAACCATATAACCATAGACCTTCTCGGCGTTTGCGGGGCTCTCGGCTGCGAGGTCGTCGTCCAAACCGCCGCAGAGTGAGCCCCAAAGGGTATTTACCCAAACCTTAGCTTTTGCCTTCACGATATCTTTGGCAGCCTTCTCGAACTTGTCAGCATAACCCGGCTTCCAGCAGAGCTCGTAAGCGATGCAGGGGAACTTGGCAAAGTGCGAGTGCAAATACTCTACCTTGCCCTCTTTGTGGAGATCAACGATAGGCATATACATCATATTCTTCTTGTAGCTTGCCAACTTCGCCTGAACGACTGCTGGCTCCTCCTTGCCCTTGATAAGTACCTGGTCGTGCATATTGTGCTTGTCGAGCAGAGCCATAACCTCATCATAGAACTGGTAACCGTGGTCTACGTTGATTACTGCGCGGTCCTTGCAGACGAGAAGAGCCTCTTCCAATGTGGGGACCTTGTAGCGGGTCTTGGCATTCTGACCTGCACGCATCACCAGAGCCTTGATCTCGGCCAAAGTGTAATCCTTGACGTAGCCCTTACCGCTGGTTGTGCGGTCGAGTTTTCTGTCGTGCATCAGTACGAGGTGGCCATCCTTGGTCATCTTTATGTCGAGCTCGATGATATCAACGCCTTTCTGGATTGCACTCTCGATAGCTTCCAACGAGTTTTCGGGGAAGTTACGCCAGTCGGCACGATGAGCAGCTACCAACACATACTTCGAAGAGGGGTTGTGCAACTCGGCATAAATTTTCTGTGCGCGGGTAAGGTTTTCTGTCTTCTTTGCAGGCTTTGCTGCGATGCAGCTTAACGATGTTGCAACGAGGGCAATCATCAAAAGGATTTTTTTCATTTTAGTTATTTTTTAGGTTTTTCGTTATTGTTTTCTACTCTGTTTTCGGATTGCGTTGCACGACAAAATCTGTTGAGCCCATACAATCCTTGCAATTAATTGCAAATATAACAAAAAATAGTGTCGAAAGCTATTTTCGACACTATTTTTTTGAACTATTTTACAGGTTTTTTATCCCAAGTACGATTTTAGCAATTTGCTGCGCGATGAGTGACGCAGACGACGGATTGCCTTCTCCTTGATTTGGCGAACACGCTCACGAGTGAGGTCGAACTTTTCGCCAATCTCTTCGAGGGTCATCTCCGAACAGCCGATACCGAAGAAATACTTGATGATATCGCGCTCACGCTCGGTGAGAGTTTCGAGTGCGCGATCAACCTCCGTAGCGAGCGACTCGTTGATAAGACCACGGTCTGCGTTGGGCGAATCGGGGTTTACCAATACGTCGAGCAGCGAGTTATCCTCGCCATCTGCGAAGGGTGCATCAACCGAGATATGACGACCTGCAACACGCAGAGTATCAGTAACCTTCTCCTTAGGCAGCTCCAACTCGGTAGCCAACTCTTCGGGCGACGGAGTACGCTCGTGCTCCTGCTCGAAACGTGCAAATGCCTTGTTGATTTTATTGAGCGAGCCCACCTGGTTCAAAGGCAGACGAACGATACGCGACTGCTCGGCCAAAGCCTGCAAAATCGACTGACGAATCCACCACACAGCATAAGAGATGAACTTGAAACCACGGGTCTCATCGAACTTCTCGGCAGCCTTAATCAGACCGAGGTTACCCTCGATGATAAGGTCGGGAACGCTCAGACCCTGATTCTGGTACTGCTTTGCAACCGAGACTACGAAACGAAGGTTTGCCTTCGTGAGCTTTTCGAGAGCCTCTTGGTCGCCTTTCTTGATTCGCTGGGCGAGTTCTACCTCCTCTTCGACTGTGATGAGTTCCTCCTTACCAATCTCCTGCAAATACTTATCGAGCGACGCGCTCTCACGATTGGTAATCGATTTTGTAATCTTTAATTGACGCATACGATAAAAATATCTTTTCTTCTTAAAAATGGCTGTTACAATGCGTGATGCTTCGTAACAGCCATTGATTCTTTGCTATTCAGTGACGATTACTCCACAATCACATAACTTGCGGCACGACCGTCGGGATAGATTCCGTCAATCGAAGTAATCTTATCCGTCAGACGATTCAAATCGGCAACTTCGTAAACAGCTTTGTCGTTGATGTGTGTGATGACAAAACCGGCCTTCACACGCGCTCTTTCGAGCAAACCACCCTGTTTGAGTCCTGCTACCTGGACGCCTCCCTTGATATCGAGCTGGCGGCACAATTTAGCACTTGCATCTACGAATTTGCCTCCCAAAACTTCGACTACGTCAATGCTCTCGCGAGCCAAAAGTTCGGGTTTACCGGCTTTATTACGCAAAGTGACGTCAAAATGTTTCACATCATTGCCTCTTTTTACCGATATTTTTACCTTATCGTTGGGGCGATGCTTTGCAATCTGCTCTGTAATGGTGGTCGAATGGTCGATTTTTACGTCGTTAATCGCGATGATGATATCGCCCTTGCGGATGCCCGCCTCCGACGCAGCTCCGCCCTCGCTCACCGAGGCTACGTATGCTCCGCCAATCTCACTGACGCCGAGCTCCTTGCCCATCTCGTCGATAAAGTTCTGGTCGATGGGGCGGTACGAAACTCCGAGCAGTGCGCGCTGAACGACGCCATACTCCTTCAAATCGACAACAACCTTGCGGACAATTGTTTCGGGTACGGCAAATGAATAACCGATATAACTACCTGTCGATGACTTGATTACGGTGTTGATGCCGACAAGCTCGCCGCGAGTATTGACCAATGCGCCACCCGAATTGCCGGGATTAACCGCAGCGTCGGTCTGGATGAATGACTCGATGCGGAATTCGTTGGGGATTACGTCCAATCTGCGAGCCTTTGCGCTGACGATGCCGGCCGTAATGGTCGATTGCAGGTCGAAGGGCGAGCCGATAGCGAGCACCCACTCGCCAAGACGCAACGACTCGGAACTACCGAAGGCAAGTGTCGGCAGACCCTTGCTCTCAATCTTGATAAGAGCGATGTCGGTCGTGGGGTCGGTGCCGATGATTTTTGCATCGAAGACACGTCCGTCGTAGAGTTTTACGCGCAGCTTTGAGGCGTTCTCGATAACGTGGTTATTGGTTACGATATAGCCATCCTCGGTGATGATTACACCCGAACCTCCGGCGCGACGTTCCTGGATTTGGGGCTGACCGTTATATGGTTGCTGGGGAAATCCGAAAAATTCGAGGAAGGGGTCATATCCGCGCTGGCGCATTGCTACCTCCTGGATAGACTCGATATTGACAACAGCCTTGACTGCATTCTCGGCAGCATACGTAAGGTCGGGATATTGCTCTGCATTGAATGTAGTGAACTGCGTGCCGAGCGATGCTCCGGCAGGAGCCTCATTGCCATAGTTTGCCGAATCTACAATCTCTGTGTCGGGGTTGTTGCCGTTCATTGACGACACCCCCAAAGCCGCAGCACCTCCGGCAATAGCCGAGAGTGCAACGATTCCTAAAATTGAAAATGCTCTCTTTACCATAATTCTGAAATGTTTTTAGTTGTTAAGAGGCAATTTATACCATAGGCAAATCTTTTTGTTGTTGGTTGTTGTTCGTATGATAAACGTGCCACTTTGTAGGATATTGTGTGCGGCGAGGTCGTTTGGTTAAATTTTTGATGGCGGAGAATGATAAAGAATGGTAATCCCCTAAACTTTCTAAATTATCTAAACTCTCTAATTCCTCAGTTGCCCCAGCAACCCCTCCGGCTTTCAGCCACCTCCCCTAAGACAGGGGAGGAGTTTTTAATCCCTTGCAAGTAGTCGGAAAATCCTGCGCAGCAGACTTAATTTTGATCCGACGAGCGAAGCAATGGGGAGAGACTGCTTGCAGACTCAATTTTGAACTTTGAATTTTGAATTTTGAATTCACCTGCGAGCCTCCTCGTTGTCCTTCTCTTCGACATCGTCGCCCTCCCAATCGAACCACTCGAAACTCTGCTGGCCACCGAGTGAGAAACGGGTGTAGGTGATGGGCAGGCCTCGTTCGAGGAACATCTGCTCGTAGGCGGTTTTGACCGAGAGAACCTCATCGGCATAGCCCGAACCATAGATGTCGTCGTTAGCTACTTCGCACGGCAGCGAGAAGTGGTCGATAACGGCTGAAGTGTAGGCAAAGAGGTGCTGTGAGTCGGTTTTGAGGTTGATTACACCATCCTCCGAGAGCATCTTTGCGTAACGCTCCAAGAAGAGTGGGGCGGTCAGACGCTTCTTTGCTCGGCGTGTTTTGAGCTGTGGGTCGGGGAATGTAATCCAGACCTCCGAAATCTCGCCCTCGCCAAAGAATGAGTTGATAAACTCGATGCGTGTGCGCACGAAAGCCACATTCTTCATATTCTGCTCGGTCGCAGTCTTTGCTCCGCGCCACATACGTGCACCCTTGATGTCGATGCCGATGTAGTTGCGGTCGGGGTCGCGCTGAGCCAAGGCTATGGTGTACTCGCCCTTGCCGCAGCCGAGTTCGAGAACGATAGGCTTGTTGTTGTGGAAGAAGTCTTGATGCCAGCGACCTTTCAGCGGGTGGTCGCGGTGGAAAATATCCTCGAATTCGGGCTGTATCATACAGTCGAATGTGAGGTTTTCGGCAAAACGTCGCAGTTTATCTTTTCCCATTGTCTTATCTCTCTTTTTCGATAATCAGGCCGACCGCCTCGATGCCGTGAGTAGGCTCTGAGGGGGTTACGGCAAATTTATATACTCCTTTTTTGTCGAGTTTGCAGTGGTGGCGGTACCCGATATGCCTGATAGTTGCGGTCGGGGTAGCCATCCTCTCCGAGTCGAAGGTCCAGGTTTGCAGCTCGGTGCACAGCGTCGAATCAGGCGATTCGATGCCGATGCTCACGGGTAGCTCCTTAGCGTTGAATGCAGAGTTGGTCCTTACGTAGAACGATATGGTGCGCAACGATATGGTGTCGCGGTTGTCGTACTCGATTTCGGCACAATGGCTCCACTTGAACGGATTTACGTGGCATACGACACTTTCGACGGGCTTTGCACAGCCGGCCGCAAGCACCGCGACCACAATCGCAGTCAGGTATGCAGCAATGCATCTTCGCATATCGGATGACTATTGGTGTTGGCCTCCGTTGTTCTCTCCGCCGTTACCGCCGTGGCGATGTCCGTGGTGGCGACCTCTGCGACGGTTGTTGCGGTTGTCGTTGTGGCCCTCGCCATTATGCTGACGATTCTCGGATGTGCTCTCGCTATTGTGCTGCTCGTTTTCGTTAGCAGAAACCTGGCTGCTCTGGTCGTTATTCTGACCTCCGTTTTGGCGATTTTTGTTACGGTTTCTATTGCGGTTTTTGCTACGCTTTTTGTTGTCAAAACGGGTGATGCTATCCTCCTCGGTACGGTATGTCGGCTCCTCGACTTCGGGAACGAACTCCTCGCCTTGGAGCTGCTCTACCTTGCGTCCTGCACGGTTTGCAGCGATGATTTCACGTACTCGTGATATGGGTAGAGTAACTAAATTCGACATCGAATCCTTGCTGCTGCTGAATGTCATCGTGCGAGCGAGAATGTCACTCTTGACGAGGAAGAACTCGCCATCGAGAGTCTGCAACGGCTCACGCAGACGAGGTAACTCGCGACGTGCATCTGCATAGGTGTCGTACTCGTACATCAGACAACATTTGAGCTTCGAACATTGGCCTGCGAGCTTCTGAGGATTGAGTGAAATATCCTGTACGCGGGCAGCGTTGGTCGTGACGCTCGAAAAGCTCGAAATCCACGATGCACAGCACAACTCGCGGCCACAAGCTCCGATACCTCCGATACGGCCGGCCTCCTGTCGAGCGCCAATCTGCTTCATCTCGATACGGATGTGGAACTGCTCGGCAAAGACCTTGATAAGCTCTCGGAAATCGACGCGGCCTTCGGCAATGTAGTAGAATATCGCTTTAATCTTATCTCCTTGATACTCAACGTCGCCAATCTTCATATCGAGGCCCATATCGGCTGCAATCTGGCGCGAGCGAATCATCGTCTCGTGTTCGAGAGCTATGGCCTCTTGCCAACGCTCGATATCGTAGGGTTTAGCCTTGCGGTAGATCTTCTTAAACTCTCCATTGTGGGGGTTGAAGCCGACGCGACGCATCTGTTTGGCAACCATATCTCCCGTGAGTGATACGGTACCGATGTCGTGGCCGGGCGAAGCCTCTACGGCAACGATATCTCCGCGTTTGAGCGGCAGATTATTGACATTCTGGTAGTATGAACGGCGCGTATTCTTGAAACGCACCTCGACGATGTCGGTCGGGATGTTTACGGGGTACTCTTCGAGCCAATCGTTCTCGTGGAGTTTGTAACAACCCTCGCAGGGAGTGGCGCACTTCTCGCCCTCGCACTCTCCGAAGGCTGCTCCGCGCCCCAAATCGGGTTTGATGTTTCTATTTTGAAATTCGAACATTATCTGCAAATTTTCTACAAAAATACGAAAAAAATGGTAATATGAAATTTTTATTGCGCTTTTGACTCTTTTTTATTGTGATTGGGTGGGCGGGGATTATGGGTTAGATGAGTTGGATGGGTTAGATGAGTTAGATGAGCTGGGTGGGGTAAGTGGTTGATTTTTAGGGTGGTAATTGCTTTGAAAATAAATTGCTTTGTAAATAGCTGTAAATCAATAAATTACCTTAAAAAATCGGGGGGGGGGATTTTTGATGTTTTTTTCTTTGGTAGTTCGGATAAAATTAATTAATTTTACAGCCTAAGTGTAAATATGACAAAATAAAACAACAAAATACAACCTAAATGAAACGATTTTTACTGACTATTGCGGCCCTTACGTGCGCGTGTGCGACGATGGCGCAAGCTGCTGCTCCGAAGATGGAGCGTTGGCAGGATCCTAATGTGTTTGAAGTAAACCGTGCGCCGATGCGCTCGTCATTTATCGTCTACCCGACGGTCGAGGAGGCAAAGGCTGGTAGCTGTCACCTCTCGTCGCCTCTCTATCGCTCGATTGAGGGTGTCTGGAAGTTTGCGTGGTTTGAGCATCTCAACACTCCGCGTCCGGCAGATTTCTATACCGTAAACTTCGACGACTCGAAGTGGGGCGGAATGCCCGTGCCGGGTTTGTGGGAGATGAATGGCTATGGTGTACCCCTCTACGTAAACACGGGCTACATCTGGGATAACTACTTTATCGACAATCCTCCCTTTACGCCCGAATGGCGTAACCACGTAGGTCTTTACCGTCACGAGGTGGAGGTACCTGCCGAGTGGAAAGGCAAGCAGCTCTTCGTGCACTTCGGTTCGGTAACCTCGAATATGACCCTCTACATCAACGGCAAGGAGGTCGGTTACAGCGAGGATAGCAAGTTGGAGGCCGAGTTCGATATTACGAAGTTCGTGAAGTTTGGCGAGAAGAACCTCTTTGCTATGGAGGTACACCGTTTCTGTGATGGCTCGTATCTCGAAGATCAGGACTTCTGGCGTTTGTCGGGTATCGCTCGCGCTGCGTACATCTACGCGCGTGACAAGCGTCATCTGAAAGATGTGAAGTTCGTGGCCGAGTTGGCTCACGAGTATAAGGATGGCCACCTCGACGTGAATGTCGAGACTACCCCTGGTGTTAAGTGCGTGAAGATGGTGCTGACCGATGCCGAGGGTAAGGAGGTACTCTCAGCAACTGCAACGCCCGATAAGGCCGGCAAGGTCGAGGAGTGTATGCACCTGCACGATGTGAAGGCTTGGAGCGCCGAGTGCCCCAACCTCTATACGCTGACTGTCGAGGCTACGGATGGTTCGAAGACTATCGAGGCTACGGCATTTAATGTCGGTTTCCGCACTGTTGAGATTAAGAACTCGCAGTTGCTCGTGAATGGTAAGGCTGTCCTGGTGAAGGGTGCTAACCGCCACGAGATGCACCCCAACGGTGGCTATCACGTTACCTACGAGCAGATGGTGCGCGATATCCAGCTGATGAAGGAGCTTAACCTGAATGCTGTGCGTACCTGTCACTATCCCAACTCACCGATGTGGTATGACCTCTGCGACAAGTATGGTATCTATGTCGTTGATGAGGCGAATGTCGAGTCGCACGGTATGGGCTATAAGGAGCATACCCTCGCAATCCGCGATGATTATAAGGCTGCACACCTCGCGCGTAACCAGCGTATGGTGATGCGTGACTACAACCACCCCTCGGTGATTATTTGGAGTCTCGGCAACGAGGCTGGTAACGGCTCGAACTTCCACGCTTGCTACGATTGGATCAAGGGTTACGACAAGTCGCGCCCCGTGCAGTTTGAGCAGGCTTGTTTCATCAAGTATAAGGACATCCCGAAGAACTATAACTCGGATATCGAGTGCCCGATGTATGCCGACTACAACGAGTGTGAGCAGTATCTGCTCAATTCGCCCAAGCGTCCGCTTATCCAGTGTGAGTATGCACACGCTATGGGTAACTCGCTCGGCTCGTTCAAGGAGTATTGGGACTTGGTGCGCAAGTACCCGAACTATCAGGGCGGTTTTATCTGGGACTTCGTGGATCAGGCGTTGGCTCGTCGCGATCAGTATGGTGTGACCTACACTTATGGTGGCTGCTATAACGATTTCGATGCTACGGACGACTCGTTCTGCTGCAACGGCTTTATCTCGGCGCAGCGCAAGCCCCACACCTCGGCTTGGGAGGTGAAACACCAGTACCAGAACATCTGGACCTCGGCAAAGAACCTCGAAGCGGGTGAGGTTGAGGTTTACAACGAATATTTCTTCCGCGATTTGGCGGCATATCGACTTGAATGGTGCGTGATGTCGGACGGCAAGCAGGTTCTTTCGGGCGTGGTCGAGAATCTCGACGTGGCTCCGCAAGAGCGTAAAGTGGTAAAGTTAGGTTATGGGTCGTCCGACATAGCACCGCTCAATGGCGAGCTGTTGCTGACTGTGCGTTATGTGCAGAAGGTTGCCGAGCCGCTTGTTGAGGTTGGTCACGAGGTGGCATTCAACCAATTCACACTGCGCGGTTGGGATGCTGCTGCGGCATACGCTGCGGCTACGGCTCCGAAGCAGGGCGAGGCTCTGCGCATCTGCCGCGATAGCCGTACGGTCTATGGTGCCGACTTCTCGGTGACCTTCTCGGGTCCTGGTTTCTTGGAGGATTACACTCTCCGTGGTCGCAAGATGATTGCCGAGCCGTTGAAGCCACAGTTCTACCGTGCGATGACCGAGAACGACTTTGGAGTACGCAAGCGTTCGCGCAATGCTGCCTACTACCTTTCGCATAAGACACTTCGTGAGCCGCGTATGATTATGGACCTCTTCCTGATGGAGCATATTGGCGAGAATGTGGTCGTTACTGTTCATCATAATCTCGACGAGCTGGGAGCCAAGGTGCGTATGACCTATACGATTTCGCCCGATGGCTCGGTGGCTGTTGTCGAGAAGTTCCGTCCCAGCAAGAGCTATAAGCTCAATCTCGTTACTATGCTGCGTGTAGGTATGGCGTTGGCTATGCCCGACACCTACGACCGCATCGAGTTCTACGGTGCAGGTCCTCACGAGAGCTACTGCGACCGCAAGAGCGGCAACAAGGTTGGCGTCTATAAGCAGAGTGTCGATGAGCAGTTCGATATGACCTATGTTCGTCCTCAGGAGTCGGGCTCGCACTGCGACCTGCGCTGGTGGCGCGTTACTGATTCGACCGGTAGTGGTTTGGAGGTGCGCTCGAATGTTCTCTTTGCAGCGTCAGCTGTTCCCTACCCGATGTCGCAGATTGATATCCACTCGGCTGACTACCGCAAGTTCCCGAGCATGCTCGAAAAGACAGGTAAGACCTATGTAAATATAGATATGGCACAGGCGGGTCTTGTTTGCGAGGATTCGTGGGGAGCTATCCAGCTGCCGCAGTACCAGATTCCGTATGACAAGCATACTTTTGAATTTGTGATTAAGCCGTTGCGATAGTTCGCGTACGCGCGTGTATTATATATAGGTATAGAGAAATTCAAAATTCAAAATTCAAAATTGGATTTTTTGAGATAAAACCTTAAAACTTGATGACACGAAACCTGACATACATCTCTCTGCTGCCGAAGTCTATGTGCTTCGGTGGGGTGGTGTGTCCCAATAGCCAAAGCCGTAGGAGTTACGCTGAAAATAGCGTAAATACGGATATTTGCGCTATTTTTAGGGGGGGGTATTTTGTTGGCTATCAAGTAGTTGCGAAAAACATAGAGAGGCTTTGGCTTCGTTGCAGGCTGTGTCGTATGACACCGCCCGAATTGGTATGTATATAGTTCAAGATAGAAGAGATAAACAAATTTATACACACAATTAACACTTTTTATTAACAAACTAATTTTATTAACCATGGTTAAAACAAACTTTTTTGAGAATTCGACCTACGAGAGCCCGATGGTTGTCGTGGTTGAAGTCGCTACGGAGCGAGGCTTTGCGGAGTCTGTTTCGTGGGGCGAGGAAGAGGAGTTTTAATGTAAACACCGTAAGATTATGAAAAAGATTTTATTTGCTTTGGCTGCGGTGGTTATGTTGGCCCCCGCTTGTACCCAGGATTTGACCGACGGTCAGAACGGCGGTACTGTTGAAATGAAGAAAGTTACCTTTGGTGTATCTTTCGAGCAACCTGAGATCATCGGCGAAGATGGTACTCGTATTACTCTGGATGAAGATAAGAAGTTCGTCTGGGAGGATGGAGATGTTGTAACAATCGTCTATACTCCGACGGGCGGCTCGATCACTTCTACTACTGCAACAATCGATGGCGGTTTTGCAGGTACGTATATCGATGACGCTGTGCCTTTCGAATTCTCTCTGCCCGATGACGGTAACTACACCGTTCACTACGCTTACAGCTCGAAGTGTCAAGCAGACCAGATTCAAGATTACAGACTCCGTCCTCGTTGCTCGGTGCAGGCAAGTGATGGTGCAGAAGCATATGAAGGTAACACTTATGCGGCATATAAGGAGAGTGATTTTGATCAGTTGATTCGTGACTGTTTTGCAACAGGTGCTGTTAATACCACAGACAATACTATCACCTTGCGCAACTCGGCTGCATTCTTCCAGGTTCAGCTTACCGGTAATGGCGAGGCTGTTTGGTCGGTAGACGTATTGAGTAAGTCGCAGAACTTGCGTGCGAGATATTGTTATGTCAATAATCCCGCTACGGATAATCCGACTTTGGCTATCTATCAAACTTTGGAGGCGACCAGCGAAGGTTCTTCTGCTATGGGTGGTGCTCACTGTAATACCAGCGGAGAAACACTTAGCGAGGCTCCTAAATCGTACTACTTTGCGATGCCGGTTTATGACTTCCCCGCAGGTGACCTCTTTATCCAGGTGCGTACAGGTAACTATACTCGTCTCTATCGTGCATCGAAGGCTCACTCGTTTAAGCGTAACCACGTGACTGTGCTCAAACCTATCGAGGTTAAGCCTATTGATACTGACGCACACGACTATCAGCCGCTCGACACAGATGGCCTTTCGAACTGCTATATGGTAGCACCTTCGACGACTGAGGATAAATACTACTCGTTCCCGATCAAGAATGTGAATGGTGCTACAGAAATATACAATGGTAAGACCAAAAATTATGGTGTATGGCCTATGTGGGCAACTAAGGATGGTCTTGTTGAGGATATCTCGGTTATCTACGGCGGTGGTAATGGCGAGAATGGTCGCGTATATTTCAAGGTTCCCGCAGGCTCTGGTAAGGGTAGCTATATGCTTAACGGTGGTCCTATCAATTCAACCTTGATTGGTACTAACTGGGCTTGGCATATCTGGGTGACCGATGCTAAGGCTCAGACCTATGGCGATCCTGCAATCACTGTTCTCGACCGTGCACCGGGTGCTTTGTGGGTGCCGACTTCGTTGGACGAGGTTAAGGCTTTGACCGGCGAGACTGCTGCACAGACCGTAGGATTTATGTATCAGTATGGCCGCCATATTCCGTTCCCCGGTCCTCAGAGTTTGAACAGTGGCAATGCCAATAAGTGGGGCTATGAGGGTCCTGCTGGTTCTGGTTCGCAGGCACGTTTCAATGCGAATATGCAACACGTAGAGTACTATCACTTTGCTCGTTGGCAGAATGGCTTTACAATCTATGGCAATACCAATAAGGATATTATCGGTACGAAATACTACAATATGCAGTTTATGCACTACAACGGATCTTGGGCAACTGATGTTACTCAGGCTTCAATCAATGCTGATGGCGTTAGCGGTAATAAGAATATGTGGAGTACTGCCGAGAAGGGTAATCAGGACCCCTGCCCGCAGGGCTATCGCGTAGCAGGTGTTACCGAGCTTGACCGTATCTTCCGTAATATGTCGGCAGATGGTGCTAGCCTTGTTTACTTTGATCAGTGGAGTCCTGCGAAGCAGAAACTCTTGATGACCACAGGTACAAAGGGTGCTGATGCACTTGGCTCGTTTGTAAATGGAGACCGACAGGCTGGTAAAGGCAAGCAACTCCTTAATGGTAACTTCTTGTGGTTCCCCTTTGGTGGTGTTCGTATGAGTCACTACACAGCAGAACGTAATGAGACAGGTACTCTGCTCTATTCGACAACCTATATGCACGAAAATGATACTTACCTCCGTCCCGCTATCGGTA
Source organism: Alistipes sp. (assembly GCA_045644925.1). Lineage (GTDB taxonomy): Bacteria > Bacteroidota > Bacteroidia > Bacteroidales > Rikenellaceae > Alistipes. Next base: position 40,370 of record JAZRHV010000026.1, on the reverse strand, counting down.
TTATCTGGGGTGTGTTCGATTATGAAGGTGAACCTAAGACTAAATTGTTGAGTCAGACAAGATTGTTTATGCCGACCCATAATATATCGCAATATCCTAACTATGTTTGTTGTGCGTTTAAGTGGGCTATGCATGGTGAGAATCTGTGGGCTTATAGTAGCGCATTGACAAGCAGTGTTAAAATCCGCAATGACAACGGAGATGTCAAGTTTGATGGCACCATTGGAGGTCTTCCTGCAAACGATGCAGCTCCCGTACGTTGTATCAAGTTGCCGACTGCAAGTGGTGATGCTGAGGTTTCGTCGCTCGCAGCTAAGCAGACTGATGCTAACGCTTGGAACTAAACCTTTTTTCGGATGTCGCACCTGCGCCCTTTCGGGGGCGCAGGCGCGAAGCCGAGAAACAATTGAGAATTCAAAATTCAAAATTCAAAATTGAGAATTTAGAGAATTTAGGGAGATTAGAGAAATTAGAGAGTTTAGAGAGATTAGGGAGATTTGGGAAAAATCATTAAATTCCTTAACTTCCTTAACTTCCTTAACTTCACTAAATCCTCCCCAACCAAAACCAAACTAAAACAAAAACCGATGAATCGACTTTTTAGATTCGTGATTATGGCAGTGGCTCTTGTGGCTGTTGCTTGTACAGAAGATACGACTACCGACGAAATCTTTGCAGATAACGGTGTCGTAGAGAATGAAGATTTAGGAGAAACAGTGCGTCTGGATATCAATATGACGCGCGCATCGCTCGATGGTCTCGATATGCAGTTCGAGCCGGGTGATGTGGTCTATGTAAATGGCAAAAATATCCCGGTACAGGGCAATGGCAAGCATCTGTTCTTGCGTGTGCCCGTAGCCGAGGACAATATATATCGTGCGGTATTCCCCGCAGAGGCTGCTGTTGCCTTTGCCGACGGCGGTAACTGTTCGTATGTTCACTCCAATATGCAGGTGTATGCACCCAACTCGTTTGGTAGCGAGGCGATGTGTCTGGTGTCGTATCGCGACCTTAATGGCTCGGTAGGCGGTGGCGACATCACATTCAAGGCGTTGCTCGGAGTGCTGAAATTGACTGTAAAAGGCGATGCCGAGGTGCGCTCGATTCGCCTACAAAATAATGCTTTCGATAGCGCTAACCCTCTTACGGCAATGTCGGGTCGCACCCGCTTTGTGAATGCCGAGGGTACGGTGCTCGGTGCTAACAATACCGAGGATGCTCATCACGCAGCCCCCGCAGGTGCTTCGGGTATGACCGAGGATATTGTCCTTCTGTGTAACGATACCAACGGACAGGGTGTAAAACTCTCGCCCGAAGGTACCGATTTCTACTTTACGCTATTCCCGCGCGAGTATGCCGAGGGTTTCACCGTGACAATCTCGGATAACGAGGGTAAGTCTCAGAAGTTCTCGACTTCGGGCTCGACAACCGTGGCTGTGAATACGCTCGTCGAGATGCAGCCGATGACCTATGCCCCCGATAAAGACCTTGTCTTCTCGGAGAATTTCGACGTATGTGTCTATGGTGGCGACGTGGTGGCGTACCGCACAGGTAGCAGCGTATGGCGTGGTCGATTGCCGATTCATCGTGATGGCACGGTGGTCGAGGGTCTGCCGATTATGTCGAGCCACACCGACCAAGATGGCTTGCAGCCGGGATACTACTACTCGAATGGTGCTACGGCTGTGTCGGGCGATTATGTAACCTCTCACAAGGTGGTAACCCCTGGTTTGATCTATGGCGATTGGGTGGATGAAGGCAAAAATAACAGCGCAGCGATGTCGGCATTCAGCGATGCCGGCAAGTTGAAGGTAACACCCGAACTGCTCAATGTGCGCGGATTCAACGATTGGTATATGAGCCGATGCATCGAGTATCGCGGATACCTCGCAGTCGGTAACGAGAGAGCTCTGAACTCTACGTCGGCATTCAAGTTTAATATGAATCCTCTCGGAGTGCTTACAACTCCATATATGCCGATAAGTGGCTCGATGGATGTCGAGGTATCATTCGATATCGCTGCGGGCGACGGTGTGACCGGCTACTGCAAGAAGGATACTCCCAATTCAAGCAGTTCGTTCTATACCTTCCAGCCCGATGCTACGGAGGCTGATGAGGAAAATAATATCTCTTGGCGTGAGGATAAGTTCCGATTCAGCGTTGTCGGTGGTACAGGCTTGGCAACGATTCTCAAACTCGAATTTGTGGATGAGAATGGCGGTGTGATGGTAAAAAATGACGGAACGCTGATGAGCTATGAATCGGCAGGAACCTATGTCGAAGTCCCCGAAGGCGACCTGCCCGAAACGTGGGCTCGCGTGAAGGTGCTGGTGAAGAATGCCGATGAGCAGACCCGATTCCGCTTCTATAACAACCAGGCAACTCGCTATATGACCTACCATATCGACAATATCGAGGTGCGCAAGGCCGATCTGAGCTATATCCCCGAAGATGCTAACGTGACCGGTACGGTAACTTGTGAGGGTCAGCCGATGCAGGGTGTGGTTGTATCGGATGGTGAGCACGTGACCAAGACAGATGCCGAGGGTAGATACTATCTGCAAGCTGACCTCGAAACGGCAAGTCACGTATTTATCACAATCCCGTCGGGATATGAGATGACGGGCCGAAAGAATAATATCGCACCCGCATTCTTCGCAGCCTTGAAGAATACCGAGACGGTGCAGATTTGCGATTTCCAGCTCAAAAAGGTCGATCAGACAAACTATACGATCCTTACTATGGCGGATTCGCACGTGCTGAAAGGTGCTGCAAACTTCGGTAGCACAAATGACCGCACGTTATTTATGAACGAATTCCTGCCCAAGTGGAAATCATACGCTAATGAGTGTCTGGCTAAGGGCCCGGTGTATGGTATCCACCTCGGCGATATGACACAGCAGGCTTGTTGGAAGAAGAAGGTATCTATACTTGGATATACCTATACCGTTGATAACTACACACTTGCGAACTACTGCTCGGATCTTAAATCTTCGCCCGTGCCCATATTCAGTGTAATGGGTAATCACGACCACGATATTCCGACGTCGGGAACATTCGGCGAGGATGAGCAGCATCTCGCCCGCAAGAGCTTTACCTCGGCAGTAGGCCCGGCTTACTACTCGTTTGAAATTGGTACCGAGCACTATATCGTGCTTGATAATGTTGTTATTATCAATAGCGATTCGGGTACGAATAACTATAACGACAATACTGCTACGGGCTACAAAGTCAAGATTGACTCCAAGCAGTTGCAGTGGTTGAAGGATGATGTGGCTCAGATTGATGCAAGCAAGATTAAGGGTGTGGTAATCTGTACCCACTGCCAATTCTACTACGCAAACAAGGGCCTGGCTACGATTCGTGCGAATGAGGTTATGGCTGCTGTAAATAAGTTCCCGGTAACGCTGCTTATCGGCCACTCGCACGTGTATCGCTATCTCGAATCGAATACCCCGACCTACAGCAAGAGCGTGCGCGAGTACCTCACGCCTGCATTGATGGGTACGGCTTGGCACGACTCGATGACCTGTACCGACGGTACGCCCGCCTCGTTTGTAGCCTATACGTTCAAGGATGGAAAGACAGCCTCGCACGATGTAGTTCCGTTTAGTAGCCTCAATAAGGATGTTAAACTGCGTACATACGATAAAGGTTCGGGCTATACCATCACCGAGGGCTCATTTACTGCCAAGAAACCGGAGGATGACGATGCAACGAAGAGTGCTCCTGCGGTGATTGTAAATGCCTGGGGTGCCAAGAATGTAACCTTCTCGGAATCGACCGGCAAAACGGGAAAAACTGTGAATGGTGCTTTTGACCCATACTATCGTACGTGGTACTATCAGTCATTGGCTTCGAGTGACAGAAACTCTATTTTGTGCAACACGACCTATCCCGACGGTCCCTCTTGGCAACATCCCTATTCTAATATACACGTTTGGAAATACATCCCTGCTGATGCAACAGCAACCGTTACGGCAACCATTGTCGATGAGTTTGGCGGTACGAGAACGGTGACCTTGCAGGCAAAGTAGAGTGAAAATAGAGAGCTTTAATTTATTTTATGAAGAACAATATTTTATTTAGGCGTTTATATGGTATTTTAGTGACGGCGTTGCTGCTTGCCGGCTGTTCCGAAGGACCAGCCGGTAGCGGTGACGGTGGCGGTGATAACGATGATGGTCAGCTCTACGAGAAGAAGAATATGACCATTATGGGTATCGTTTCGTGTGATGGCAGCGGTGTAGCCAATGTCGCTGTGTCAGACGGAACGAACGTGACCAAGACTGATGCCTATGGACGCTATTGGTTACAGAGCGATATCTCGCACCACGAGTTTAATTTTGTGCATATCTCGATACCTTCTGGCTACGAGACTGTCGAGCAGAAGGGCGTCGCTCCGGCCTATTGGACTACAATCGACAAGGAGGCCGAGGGTGTGCAGCGTATTGACTTCGCGTTGCGCGAGGTCGACCAGTCGAACTATACGCTCTTAGCTATTGCCGACTCGCACGTGTTGGGCGGACATGGTCGTTTCCAATCGAAGAGCGATCGCACGCAGTATAACGAGGTGTTTATGCCCAAGTGGAAGTCGTATGCCGAGCAGTGCCGTGCGCAGGGTCCGGTCTATGGCGTACATATGGGCGATATGACCCAGAGTGAGGCGTGGGGCAAGTATACGATTGCGCATTTTAGGGATGATACGACCTGTGAGGTCCCCCTCTTCTGTGCTATGGGTAACCACGACCACGACACTCCGGGTAGTGCGAAGATGACGACGTTTGCCGATGAGACACAATATCTCTCGCGCAAGAGCTATACGGCGGCGATGGGTCCTGCATATTACTCGTTCAATATCGGTACAGAGCACTATGTGGTACTCGATAATACGTTTATCCGGACCAATAATTCGGGAGATTACCTCTGCCAACTCGACTCGCGTCAGCTCGCCTGGTTGCGTAAGGATGTGGCTGCAATCAATAAGAACGTAATCAAGGGTATCGTTGTCGTGCAGCATATCCAGATGTTCAATGATAAAGGAAATGTTGCTATGAAGAATGGCGACCGAGTTATGGATATCTTCAAGAACTATCCCGTGACATTCCTTATCGGACACTCGCATATGGACCGCTCGTTGAAGAGCCAAACTCCGGCCGGAAAGCCCGTGTGGGAGTTTGTGCATCCGTCGTTGGCGGGTACAGCGTGGTTTACGCTCAGTAATCGTGATGGAACTCCCGCTGCATTCTGTGCCTACAATTTCAAGGATGGTGTGGGCGTCAAGCGAACATACGTTCCCTTTGGCGAGAACGAGAAACTTAAATACCGAATCTATTCGAGCGCAGCGAGTGTCGGCATCAGCGCAGCGTGGAACTACCCCGTGACCGAGAAGACCGGTAAGTATGAGAGTATCGAACGCGACAATGAATTTGCAAGTTCGACTGACCGCTCGGCAATGTTGTTAAATTGGTGGGGTGCCGCTCGCGTAGAGTTTACGGGCGATGGCGTGGTATCGCTCCCCGGAATTTATGACCTGACCTATCGCGATTGGTATTGGCCAGCGTTGGAGGCAGGTAATGTCGGCAAGTATGCCGATGGCGAAGGTGCATCGTGGCAGAAACCGTCGAAGAACGCTACCCATATCTGGCAGTATATCCCCAAGGCAAGCGGTAGTGCAGCTGTGGTAGTCGAGGGTTATGATGCATACGAAAATAGCCTCGGACGATTTATGGTGACAGTAAAATAATCAAATCAATTATAAACCAAAACAAACAATTTACACAATGAAACCTTTCAAAAAGTTTATTGCTTTGCTCCTGATTATGTTGATGGGAGCTGGCACTCTTGCAGCAGCCGAAACATCTGTTGTTAAGGGACGAGTTCTGTGCGGTGGTAATGGTGTAGAGGGCGTGCTCGTGAGCGACGGCCACAATGTCGTAAAGACCGACAAAGATGGTGCTTATGAGTTGGCTGTGGATTTGAGCATTAGCGACTTTGTGCATATCTCGGTGCCTTCTGGCTACGAGGTTGAGCGCAAGGGTAACTATCCGCTCTTCTTTGGTCGCCTCGATACATCTGCAACAGCTCCGCAAACTTTCGACTTCAACCTTACAAAGGTTGATCAGTCGTCCTACACACTTCTGACATTGGCTGATACGCACGTTTGCGGTGGCGTTAATCGCTATGCTAATGCCGATGAGGTGCAACTCTACAACAACTATTTTATGCCGGAGTTGCGTGAGGTTGTTGCAGCTGCTAATGGCGAAGGCCGTACTTATCTCATTACTTTGGGAGATATGACCCAGGTTGGCTATCGCCCCTCGTACCGTGAGGGCAAGGAGGGTGCAGGTTATAGCTTTACTGACTATATGCGTGATACAAACGTGGATATTCCGATTTTCAATGTGATTGGTAACCACGACCACGATGTTCCCAAGAAGGGTACAGCCTTCACTGAATCGTCTATTCGTGGCTCGCGCCGTGATTATCATGCGGAGCTCGGTCCGGTGTACTACTCGATGACCATCGGTCGTGAGCACTATATCATTCTCGATAATACTTTCGTGCTTACTTCGGATGCTCACGGCTCGACCGACGAGAAGGCTACCACAGGTAACCAGGTGCGTCTGTGTAACGCTCAGGCACAATGGCTCGAAAAACATATGGCGATGGTTGATCGCTCGACCTTCGACCGCGTGGTGCTCTGTATGCACTGCGGATTTCTCAATGCAAACGGAGGTTTCTCGATGATGCGTCCGCACCAGATCTACAAGCCTATTTCGGATTGCGAGATTGTGGCTCTGATCGGCCATACACACTGCGACCGTACCGTGAAGACTTGGCAGGGAGGTCGTGTGATTTATGAGTTTATGCACCCCTCGACCGCAGGTGTGGCTTGGTATGGACCTATCAACTGCGAGGGTACTCCCGGAGCAATCGTATCGTATAAGTTCAAGGGTAAGACTTTCGAGCGTAATTATCATCCCTATGGTACGCAGAAGAATGTGAAATACCGTGTCTATGATAATGCAGACCACGCTTGGAAATATCCTATCAACGAGATTACCGGCTCGCAGTGGAGCCACGCTCGTGAGGTTGAGTACGGCTACTACAAGCATCGTCCCGCAATTCTCGTGAATATTTGGGGTGCCTACACTTGTACGTTTACCGAGTCAACAGGCGGTAAGGGTGAAGTGACCCAGGGTTGCTACGACTTGGAGTACCGCGATTGGTATTGGGAGAATTACGAAAAGAGTCTGAATAAAGAGCTCCCGAAGGGCCAGAGATTGAGTAGAGCAAATTGGCAGAACCCCAAGAAGAGCAATAGCGCTTGGAGATATGTGCCTGCTGATCCGACGGCAGAGGTTAAAGTCGTTGCCAAGGATGTGTTCGGCCGCGTTGTCGCTGAATTTACTGCTCGTGCAAGCAAATAACAAATAACTTAAATATAAACCAAATGAAACAACTTTTACAAATCAGAGAGCGCTTTGCCTCTGCACTGCTTCGCACCACGCTTTTGGTTGCGCTGCTCCTGGGAGCGGCAACCGAGGCTATGGCGCAGAGTCAGGTGTCGGGTAAAGTGACCGATAAGGACGGCCTGCCGCTTATCGGTGCTACTGTTGCTGTAGCTGGTACGACAAATGGTGTGCTTACCGACCAGCATGGTAAGTATGTCATTAATGTACCTTCGAAGGAGAGCATCCTCGAATTTGAGTATCTGGGTTATGCGGCTCAAAAGGTTATGGTCGGAACCAAGACCGTAATCGATGTGATTATGCAGTCGGATACACAGCTCGTCGAGGAGGTTGTCGTAATCGGTTATGGTGAGACCAAGAAGAGTGACCTTACCGGTTCGGTAACAAACGTAAAGATGGCGGATGTGAAGGATGCTCCGGTATCGTCAATCGACCAGGCATTGCAGGGTCGTGTTGCAGGTGCCGACATTATGGCAACGTCGGGTGACCCGACCGCGGCAACATCTATCCGTATCCGTGGTACACGTTCGATTACAGCGTCGAATGAGCCGCTTATCGTTGTCGATGGTATCATCGATGCAGTGAAGGATATGGGTGATATCAACCCCGCAGATATCGAGTCTATCTCGGTATTGAAGGATGCATCTTCGACTGCTATCTATGGTGCACAGGGTTCGAACGGTGTAATCATCGTTACGACCAAGAAGGGTACACCGACCGTTACCAAGCCTAATATCGTCTTTGGTACAAACCTCGGTTTCTCGATGCTTGCACGTAACCTCGATACTATGAACGCTACGGAGTTTGCTCAGTATCGCGTCGAGGTTGATGAGTATAACGCAAAGTATGCAGCAACCAACCTGCCGAGCGGAACATACCGTGATCCCGAATCGAAGGGTAAGGGTACCAACTGGATCGATCAGATTACCCGCATTGCTCCCTATCAGAACTATTGGGTGTCGATTTCGGGTCGTACGAAGACCACCAACTATTGGGGTTCGATTTCGTATACCGATATGCAGGGTATCGTACTCGACTCGGGTAACCAGAAGGTATTTGCTCGTTTCAACGTAGGTCACCAGTTCAATAAGTGGTTCAAGATTGACTTCTCGACCAATACTATGTATCGTCGCGATATGTGGAATAAGGCTGCTATTGGTGGCTCGAACTATTGGACAGGTGCTACATACCTTAACCCGATGTTGGACGGCTCGTCAACTGTGAATGACCTCTACCAGAATGGTACTCGCTTCAACAACCCCTACATCACGTTGCAGTTGAATACCAACTTCCGTGAGGGCTTCTCGTCAACAAACACTGCGACATTCACATTCACTCCGGTTAAGGGTTTGACCATCAAGAGTATGGTTTCGTACTACTTGTGGCAGTCGCATAACTATCGCTACTATCCTTCGACACTGCCTATGAAGAATGACGGTGACGGAGGTGAGGCTTACCGTCTTGAACACGATGATCGTCAGATCAGCTCGGATCACACTGCTTTTTATAAGAAGGATTGGAATGGTGGTCACCACTTCGATATTATGGGTGGCTTCTCGACATTCTATAAGATGCAGAACGAGATGTCGGTAGATGCGAAGGGTCTGTTGGTTGATGACGTTAAGTGGAACAACCTGAGCGGTATCCAGAGCAAGGAGAACTACACCGTAAATTCGTGGAATACACGTATCGCACGTATGTCGGTGTTGGCTCGTATCAACTATAACTACCAGAAGCGTTTCTACTTTACCTTTACGGGTCGTGGTGACGGTGCTTCGAACTTTGCGGCCAATCGCAAGTGGGGTTTCTTCCCGTCGGGAGCGTTCAAGTGGAATATGGCAAATGAGACTTGGTTGAAGTCGAACCGCCATATTGACGAACTCTCAATTCGTTTGTCGGCAGGTCGTACGGGTAACAACGCTATCAAGGCTTACCGTTCGTTGGGTGCATTGAGTTCGTCGACCGGAGGTTATATCTTCGATGGCTCGCAGGCAACAATCTACTATCCCGACCGTTTGGCTTCGGAAAACCTGACCTGGGAGACTACCGACCTCTACAACGTAGCGCTCGATATGGCCTTCTTGAACAACCGACTCAAAATTACGGCCGAGGGTTATATCAGCAACACCAAGGACTTGTTGCTCTATGTGCAGCGTGCTAACCACACAGGATACTCGTCGTTCCTCGAAAATATCGGTAAGACATCGAATAAGGGTCTTGAACTTACTATCGAGAGCCGTAACATTGTGAAGCAGAAGTTCTCGTGGACCACAGCATTCACAATCTCGCACAACAAACAGATGGTCGAGGATATCGGCTCGGAGGATTATGTTGTAGCGATGAGTTCGCCGGGTAACGGTTCGCAGATGATGTATGGTTACGTTAAGGGCCGTCCGCTCAATGCCTTGTGGGGCTATGAGTATGGTGGCGTATGGAAGTCGACCGACGAGATCGAGCGTAATAAGATCACTAAGGCTTATGCAGACCCCTCGACAAGCGTACGTCCGGGTAAGGCTCGCTATGTGGACCAGAACCACGATGGTATCCTCGATCAGCAGGACCTCGTATATTTGGGTAATGCCGACCCGATTATCTATGGTGGTTTGCAGAATACATTCAATATCGGTCGCCTGCGCTTAGGTGTATACTTCAACTACTCGTTGGGCGGTAAGATTTACAACTATTCGGAGTTCTACATGTCAGGTTCGTATATGACCAACCAGTATCGTTATATGATGAATGCTTGGCATCCCGATCGTAACCCCAACTCGAACTATCCGGCTGCGGGTTCGGTGGAGGTGCATGTTCCGAGTTCGTTGCAGGTACACGATGCATCTTACCTGCGTTTGAAGAACATCAGCTTGGGCTATGCGTTTGATTTACGTAAAAAGGTTAAGTGGTTGCGCGAGATTAGCGTGGCATTCAATGCCGAGAACGTATGGTTGTGGTCGAAGTATAACGGTTTTGACCCCGACGTTTCGACATCGAGCGGCGACTCGACCCTGCGTCGTGTCGATATGGGTGCATACCCCCGCGCGAGAACCTTTACATTTAATCTCCAAATCAAGTACTAAACGAAAACCGATATGAATATGAAAAAATATATTTTAGCACTGTTTTTGGCTCCGGTACTTGGCCTTACGATTTCGTCTTGCTCGTTGCAGGAGAAGTCTGAGTACTTTGTTGGACCAGACCAGTATTACGATACTGTTTCGCAATGTCGTATTGCGGTAAACAGTACTTATCACTATTTGAAAACTCTCTACGAGTTCCGCCAGTTCACCATTACGGAGGCACACACCGACCTTATCTATGAGGCGGCACCGACCGTACCTATGGCAGGTTTGGAACTCTCGCCCGCACAGCCCGGATTTGCTGAGACAATCTGGCTCTATTGCTACAAGACAATTATGTGGGCTAACGGAATTTTGGCGCATCTGCCTTCGTCGCCCATCGAGGATTGGGATAAGCTCAACTTTATGCAGGAGACGGCTACGATGCGTGCATTCTACTACTATTTGCTCACTTCGCACTTTGGCGATGTTCCCTTCTATACTCACGAGGTGGCTACCCAGGAGGATATGGACCGTATCGCAGTTTATCCCCGTATGTCGGCGGTTGCAACTCGTACATATCTTATCGAGGAGCTGAATGACTACCTTGCACAGATGAAGGATGCTGATCTGGTGGAAACGAATGAGGTTAAGTTCTTCGTACGCACATCGGAAATTAATGAGAATCGCGCAGGCGCACCTATGGCATTGATGCTCGTGGCAAAGATGGCTATGTGGAACGCAGCGAAGGATACCGAGCACGAGCCTGAGTATTGGTACGATATCGCTCTTACCGCTCTTAAAGAGTTGGAGGCTATCTATGGCGATTTGTCGCAGTATTCGTTGGAGGATATTATGTTCCGCTATAAGAATACTCCTGAGTCGATCTTCGAGATTCAGCACACCTACACTTCGGGTGCCTTGACCTACGTGTCGAACTTGGCGTCGGTATGTACTCCTTACAAGACGGTTGTCGAGAAGGATGACAAGGGTAACTGTACTGTTGCCAGCTACGACGGTTTGAATATCCCCGAACTCGGTGTTGATGCTACAACGTGGACACCTGCTCGTCCGAACCTCTATTTCAGCGCAGGTTTGCAGCTCTATCAGGGTCCCGACCAGCGTGCTGAGATCAATATGGCTTGGCGTTATCCCGCAAATGATTCGGGTAAACAGTTTAATGACGTAAATACTCGTCCTTGGCTGGGTCCGAAGTTCTGGTGTCCGAATATGTACACTACTAACGACTCGAACAACTACAAGGTTTTCCGCTATGCTGATGCCGTGTTGATGATGGCTGAGTGCTATTGCGCAAAGCAGGATCAGGATAATTTCTTGAAGTATATCAATATGACTCGTAATCGTGCAGGCTTGGGTAATTACACCTTCCGCAACTGGGATAAGGCTTTGGCTGAGATCCAGGATGAGCGTGCACGCGAGCTCTTCGGTGAGTTCCAGCGTAAGTTTGACCTCGTTCGTTGGGGAATCTGGTACCAGCGTACCAAGGAGTTCAACGACTACGATGAGGTACAGACAAATATTCGTCCTTGTCACGAGTATCTGCCCATCCCCGCAAAGCAGGTTGGATATTCGAAGAATGCTCTCGATAACAAGGAGTACAACAAGTATGGTATGTAACCTTAAAACAGGAGAAAATTATGAAAAAAGCATTATATAATTTAGTGAAGCTCGCTATCGTAGCGATTCTCGCACTGCCTGTTGGTTCGTGCCAGAAACCCTACGAGATGGACCTGCCGTTGGCAGTGAGCCGTGCGAATTTTACGGTTAAGAAAGAGGCGGGCCAGGTCTTCTTCATCGTCTATTCTCAGGCGAATTGGACAGCTGAGCTGGAGCGCCCTGTTACCTGGTTGCGTCTTTCGCGTACCAGCGGTAGCAATTACCAGCAGGTAAATGTGTCGTATGACGAGAATGCAGACTTGTCGCGCGGTGTTAATATCATCGTTCGTTCGGGCAACCTTACCAAGAAGGTTTACGTTAGCCAGAACGCAGGTATAACGGGCGATATCTCGTATAACATCGAGCATCAGTCGGTGAGCCTGCTCAAAGGCGCATTTACTGTGAATATTGCAGCCAGCAACAATATTCCCGCATCGAATTTCGCACTTATCGAGGGTAATGTAGATTACATTACCGGTGGTGAGGCGTGGATTCAGAATATCTCTATCGGCGAGGAGAAACTCTCGTTTGATGTTACCGAGAATACTACCGGAGAGGTACGTCAGGCCATCTTGAAGATTGTCGTACCTGTTGCCGAGTGGGATACTCCGATTACGACTATGGTGGCTGTAACGCAGGGAGCTGATAATGCAGCGCTTGGCTCGATTCCCGCAACTGTCGTGGCCGATCCTAACGGTATCAACCGCCTCTCGATTGAGCTTGCACCGAACTTTGCTCCGACATTCTATAACTACACCGTAGAGCACTCGATTGCTTACACCGAAGGTGAAAGTCAGAATTGGTTGCGCAATGCAACTTTGGATGGCAGTAGCTTCAAGTTCACTGCCGAGCCGAAGCCCAACCCCAACCCGTTGCGTACGGCTGCGGTAACATTCGTCTTGAAGGATGAGTCGGGTGCTGAGCTCGATCGTCGCGTGGTTACTATAACACAGGAGCAGTCTAATATGGGAACTGCAAATGGTGGTAACGAGAATGGCGAGGAGCCGAAGGATCCCGAGGAAGATTTCTAATCATTAAACGATTGAATGAATATGAAGAAGTTATTATATATTATTCCGGCTTTGATTCTTGCGGCTTGTGCGACCGATATGACCGGCGACGAGCAGCTGCAGAATCCTACTACCGGTGTGGAACTGACCTCGGTTGAGGCAGTTATCGACAACGCAGAGGAGAGCCGCAACTCGCTTATCGACGAGGATGGCAAGCGCTTTATCCTCTGGACCGAGGATGATGCTATCGGTATGAATGGCGTTACTGGCGGCTCTAATATCCAGGGCTCTTTGGATGAGGACTCTGCGGGTAAGCAGAACGCGACATTCTGGTATGCTCAGGAGTACTTGGAGGGTGGTATCGCTTATGCTTACTATCCTTACAGTGCTAATTCGAAGATTGTGAACGGTAAGCTCACTGCTTCGTTGACAGCTAATCAGAAGTATATGACCGAGAGCGTTTTCGCTCCGAATGTAACCATTATGGTCGGCAAGCCCGACGCAAATGGTGTTTTGAAGTTTGTGAACAGCTGCTCGATTATCGAGATTCGTTTGAAGGGTACACAGCTCTTGTCTGCTCTGGCGTTGCGCTCGATTGCAACTCCGATTGCAGGTGTGGGTAGCGTGGTAATGGATGATGCTGAGCCTACGTTTGTTCTGAATGGTTCTGACGATAAGTATGAGATTTCGCTCGATTTGGGCGAGGGCGTTCAGTTGAAGGCCGACGAGGCTACCTCGTTCTACTTTGTTATCCCCGCAGGTACATATAGCGACTTGCAGGTTGTTGCGACCTTCGAGGGTGGTGAGGTTGTTCGTGACCTTACGAAGGTTCACACCATCGCACCGCGTCACATCCTGCCCACTTCGGCATTTACCGTACAGCCGTTGCAGGCAGATGAGTGTACTGCACTCAGCGGTGGCGAGTTGTCGAACTGCTATATGGTTCCTGCATCACAGCGTGGTAAGCACTCGTTTGAGGCTAAGCACGTGAACGGTACAGCTATCAATGGTACTCCTGTTATGGCAGCGGTACTTTGGTCGGATGAGCCTAATATCGTTGGTAACGTACACTACGACGCAGAGAGCGGTAAGGTGCTCTTTACGACTAACGATAGCGGTATTAACGGTAACGCTCTGATTTCGCTCTTCGATGCGGATATGAACATCCTTTGGAGCTGGCATATCTGGGTTAGCGATGCCGAAGATCAGGTGCTCGGCGAGGCTAAGGATGTAACCCTGCTCGACCGTAACCTCGGTGCGAAGTATGCTCCCAAGTCGGCTGAGGATGTCGCAGCAATGGATGCTTACAAGGCAGCTTCGACTGCGGGTCTTTACTACCAGTGGGGTCGCAATACTCCGTTCCCCGGTCCTATGACTTTGGATTCGTATTATGCAACCAAGGACTTCTCGATCCAGAATAAGTGGGGCTATGAGACAAAGGTGTTCAGCTCGAATACCACCAAGGTCTATATCAACAAGAATCTCGGCAAGACCTACAAGTTCGAGAATAAGCACTTTACGGATGCTTCGCAGACGATTGCAGCAGCTGCTGCAACTCCGATGGCGATGATCCACGGTGATGTTGCACCCTATATCCACACTTGGGCTTCGGATCTTTTGGCGGTTAATGTGGGTGGCTCAGAGGCTCTATGGAGTAAGAATGGTAAGGGTAATCAGGACCCCTGTCCGGCTGGTTACCGTGTAGCCGGATTTACCGAGCTATTGCACGCTTACCGTGACTATAAGGGTACGGGTTCTTCGCACTACAAGTATTCGCATTTCTGCGTGGGATCTCAGACTGTTGGTACAAAGGTTGATAACTACGGAGGTTACTATACGGGAGAAAGTTCAAATAATCTCTTTGTTTGGTTGCCTCAGGCAGGTGTACGTATCAGTTATATGCGTACCGATAAAAAAGACCTCGATGGTGATGGCGAAAAGGAGACAGATGTGCCGTGTGTTCCTTCGACTCGTTCGGAGCAGGGTACATTGTATAAGGCCGGTTTCTTCGCTTATGATAGTGCTGCAACATTGACTTGCGGTAACTTCTATATGTGTGGTGTGCCTGATAAGGCGTGGACACCGCATACAAGTCTGGCAACGACAGGTTCCAATAGAACATACTTCGGTTCAGTGGCAGGTGTGTATGTTCCGACGATGTATATGACAACTTCGGGTAATCCGTATGAGTATAAGTCGGGTTCAAACTCGTATTGTCATCCGGTTGCTGATGCAGTACCCGTTCGTTGTGTCAAAATGCAATAATCTCAAACTTGATAGATTATGAAAATGTCAAATATAAAGAGAATCTTAGGATGTGGCGTGGTCGCTTTGGCGGCCCTCGCCACCGCCTGCGTGGCCGAGGAGACAACTCCCGTAAGAGGTAGCGAGCTCGGAGCCGTGCAGAAGATATACGAGGTGGAGTCAGTCGCTGATGTGCTGCACGTCGACGTATATGCAAATAACCCCTATACTATCTCGCTCTTGAACGATGCTGACTGGGTGTCATTCCCCTCGACATCGTCGGCTGATAAGGGCTTTGATGTAAGTTATACCGAAAATAACGAGGCTCACCGTCAGGCTATCTTCCGCCTCGCGGTCGAGAAGTACAACCACGCCGACACAGTATATGTGCGTCAGCGCGGTCAGTTTGCGCAGTACCTCAAATTGGCTGATGCCGGCATCATCGTAGATGGTAGCGTAGCAGGCTCTTCGGAGACCGTTATCGACACTAATGTCAAGGCTGGCGAGATTGACTTTAAGGTTGAGAACCTCACCGGTGGCGAGGAGTGGATTTCGGGTTTGCGTGCCGAGGATCTCGAAGAGGGCGTGAAGCTCTGTTTCGACTATACGGCTAACACCAGCGAGAACGACCTGCGCAAGGTGCGCGTAACGATTTCGTATGTGAACGGCTGGAATGTTAAGGAGTCGTATGACGTGATTATCACTCAGCGTACATCGACCGATGCTCTCGGTGTAGCTAAGAGCTTCGCAGAGGTACGCGCTATGGCCGATCCGAAGGGTGTGGTGCTCAACGAGGATATCCTTATCGAGGGTATTGTTGTGAGCAACCGCGAGTCGGGTAACGCAGGCGACAATACTCAGAACTCACCCGCAACAATCGACTATTCGGTATGCGAGCGCACAATCTATCTCGAATCGCTCGACGGCGAGTATGGATTTATGATGAAGACCGTGACTGCCGATGATAACAACTTCGCCTTTGGCGATAAGGTGTCGTTATCGTTGCGTGGTGCAAAACTCTTCTGCTCGACCCCCGTTCTCTCGAAGATGTTGGGCGAGAGTTCTCCGGTTTACTATTGGTTTGAGGATGTTACCGCGTCGATGGTTGTGTCGCACGTTGAGGGTGCAACCGTTCCCGTGAAGGAGATGACCATCAGCGAGCTTACTGACGACGATATCTTTACTTATGTGAAGTTGCAGGATTGCGAGCTTATGATGCGTAAGGGTCCGATGACCCCCATCAACGAGGGTTATGCAAACGCTACGGGTGCAAATCGTACTGCAAAGTTCCCGATTTTGCTACACGACAAGAATGGCGATGCTCTCTATGTCTATACCAATACAACTTGCCCCTATCGTCGTAGTGGCGAGCGTCTGCCCTATGGTGCAGGTGTGATGTCGGGTGTTATCGTTCACGAGCTCTACACTCGATTCGAGTATGCCGATAACGATACAGGCGATGAGGATACCTACGGAAATATCGGTCGCTACCAGATTCGTCACCAGTCGTACGAGGATTTCGGTATGGAGATGGATGCGAAGGATGCTTACTCGACAACCATTGCCGAGTGGGCTTACGTGACTGACGAGTATCTGCGTCCCTGCCCCGCAACCGCAGGTGTCGATAAGAGTGCTACTATGCAGCATTCATACTACTATACCGATGACAATGCTACGGGTAACGCGACTCGTACTGCAATTACGATGCGTCACACCGATTATTCGTACTTGGGTCCCGTTGGTAATAGCGACGAGTATATGTTCGGCACTCACAAGGGTAACAAGAATGGTCTGGGTGTAATCTTGGATGATGGTACCAACTGGATGGCTCCGGGTTATACGGGCTACCGCAGCGAGCATCTTGAAAATATCAATAATGCTTCCAGCCACCAGGGTAAGGGTCAAGTACCCAGCAATGTGGGTTCGTCGTGGTCGATGTGGTACAACCTCGATTCGAAGGGTAACGAGCGTTGCTTCCTCTTTACGGTTTCGACCAAGAATGTGACAGCAGCAGACAAGCTCTACGCTGTGGCTTCGATGCAGAATGCTGCGCAGGGCGGACAGTTCGGTCCTCGCTATTGGTATGTTGAGTACTCGACTACCGACAACACCGCTCGTGGCGATAAGGCAGAGTGGACAACTATCAAGCGTTTCTCGGTGCCCGACTGTATCCAGTGGACTCCGACATCGCAGATGTACCAGTGCGCAGGCTTCAAGGCGATATTCATCGAACTTCCGGCAGATAAGTTGGCCGGCAAGGACGAGATTTACATCCGTCTGCGTCCCGATAGCAAGGGTGGTTTCGGCTCGACATTGGAGTATATCTCATCTGATGCGTTGAAGAGCAAGACTATGCCTTGGACATTGATGAACTACTTTGCAGTTCGTTACAACAACTAATAAACGCATCTTTGCGTTAGATGTTTGTTAAAATCTATGAAGCAAAAGATTAAGAATCTATTAACGACGGCGGTGCTGCTGGTTGCAGCACTGCTCGTCGTGACTGAGGCGAAGGCGCAGAAGGTGTGGTCGTTCGAGGAGGTTCGTACGGATGCTATTAAACGTGTCTTAACCCCGATTACGACTGATGTGCTGATCGAGGGTTTTGTTGTTAGCGAACCGACCAGCGAGAATCGAGAGCATCACGCGGCTTCAAATGCGAAGGTTATCTACTTTGAGTCTTTGGATGGAAAGTATGGATTCCGTTGTTATATTGCAAAGACCAAAGATGTGCCCAACTTCCCTCGTTATGCTCGTATGTTGCTTAACCTGAACGGAACAACCATTGAGAGATTTGGCGCAGACCGATTCTCGATTAAGAACCTCACAAGCAAGGCTATCGTGCGTCAGTTTGCGGGAAATGCAGCTGCATTGCCCCGCAAGGAGCGTTATATCCACGAACTTACAATCAATGACCTCTACACCTACGTTACGTTGAAGGATTGTGAGTTTGTTTTCAAGGATGGCTCGTTCTCGAATGTCTATGAGAACTATTCGCAGCGTTCGAGTATCAACAAGTTTGGTAATAATATGATGGATGGATGGGCTTCGCTCTTGTGCGATAAGTATGGCTCGCGATTCTATATGTATATGAATACCAAAGTGCCTTGGCGTCGTGATGGTAGCGGTGTTCCGCAGGGAGCTGGCGATATTAGCGGTGTGCTGGTATATACCTGGAATGCACGCTATGGTATCAGGGATTTCTTCGGTGTGGCAGCAATACGACCTATGACTCGTGATGATATCCAGATGTCTCCCGAACCCGAAAAATCAAACTTCAAGAGCATCGCTGAGTGGAATTGGACCGACAATGCTGCGGCATTTAATACCGAGAAGGGCCAGCGTAAGATGATATCAAACGAGCGCGTATTGGCAGATATCGGTGAAGGTACCATCCATTCAATGGTCGATGGCGAGGTTATTCGTGGTCGTGACTACAACAACCTGCGAATTACCGACGGTACCGAGTTTGGCTCTAAGGGTTCACGAGGAATGGTTATGCAGGGCGCTATGCAGATCAAGACCAAGGCCTGCAACTGGTGGGATTGGGAGAAAAATTGCGGTAAAGGTGTCGAAATCAACTTCTCGACCGAGGGAATTTCGGGCGAAAGACTCATCGTGGCATTCTCGTTTGGTGCTGGTTTGATTAGCGCTGATACATCTCTGCACTTCCCCGTATATTGGGGCGTAGAGTACTCTATCGATAATGGTAAGACTTTCTATCGTATTGCGCGCAAATCTCCGTTTGTTTTGCGTTCGGTGCCTTGGTGGTATGTGAACAATGTCGGAGGTGTAACCTATCCGACTTCTAGCGAGGCCGGTATGGGCTTTACGGAGCATAGAGTAAAGTTGCCGGCAGATGCTTTTGGCTGCAAGAATGTGATCGTGCGTATCGTGCCTATTGCGAAGAATGCGGCAACGCTCGCAATGAGTGATACCGACAAAGCAGCATTGCGACCCAATCTGATTACCGATACTTATGTAAGTTTCGGCTCGGTAGTAGTGCGTTACAACTAAACGAAAGGAGAGAAATTTATGCGTTTTTGTAAGATAATACTTTCGATTATGCTGATGACCGTATCGACTGCGGCATTGGCTGATAATGTCTTTGGCACCGCTGAGCGTCCCGACCCCGCAGCCGAGAAGATTGCGGTAAACGTGACGCCGAGCGAGGTGTACAATGCTAAAAATATCGACTTTGCTAAACTTACCGATATCGAGGTTTTGGACAATGGCCGTCTGTGGGCTTCGGTGTTGGGTGGTGGCGAGAACGAGAAGGGCTTCCTGATGTTGGCGTATAGCGATAACGGCGGTAAGTCGTGGCGTATGCCGGTGGGCGTTATCGACCCACACGACGAGACGCTCAAAGCTCCTCGTTCGGCTAATCACGGTGTGCTGTGGCTCTCACCGAAGGGCGAGCTGTGGTACTTCTATACAGTGTCGATGTTCTACTTCGATGGTCGTGGCTCGTTGTTCGCAACTATCTGCTCTAATCCCGATAGCGCAACTCCTACGTGGAGCGAGCCGGTGCTTCTTGGCGCAGGTGTATGTTCGGGCAAGCCGGTAATCCACCCCGGAAACGGTAATTGGGTATTGCCGGTAGCTTTGTGGGGCCGTGATGTGATTAACTATCAGGGTCGTCGTTGGGTTATGCCGGCACAGAAGAGCGCGGGCTGGCAGTCGCCCTATGCAGATGCTTATAAGGAACTTGACTCGCAGCGCGGTTCGGGTGTCTATGTGTCGAATGACGAGGGTGCAAGCTGGGAGGCACGTCTTGGTGCCGTGAAGACCCCTGGATCTGTTGCTGATCGTTTCCCCAATCCGACACTCTATGTAAACCTCAGAGGCGGTATCACGATGATTACAAGCTCGTCGAATACCTCGTGGGCACACTCTTCGTGGTCTACTGATGGTCTGTCGTGGGGTGCTACTGCAAGAAAATGGATGCCCGCTCCCGACCAGAAACTTCTTCTGACCAACTTTCCGGGTGGTAAGTTGATGATGGTGCGTAACGGCCGCATCGACCAGACCCTCTATTGGTTGCCTGATAAGATGTATGCATATCTTTCGGATGATAACGGAGCTACCTGGTACGGAGGTATGCGTATTTCGTCGGACAAGGCTTCGCAGGATCCCTGCGTGGCGAAGGGTAAGGACGGCAAAATCTATATCGCCTACACCTCGAATATCTTTGGTAAGAGCGAAATTCGTATGGTAACAACTACCGAGGAAGAGATTGGTAATGCTTCGTCGGCTCTTGTTGTAGAACCTGAGAATATTGCGACTATCCTGCCCGCAGGCAAGGTTGCAGCTCGTGCTGATGCTGAGTTGAAGGTTATGCAGGCTGCACGTAAGTCGTGGGGTAAGGAGACGTTGCGTGTGGCAACCTACAATATCCAATATCCGACACGTTGGGACGAGCGTCTTATTCCGCTGGTTAAGACTCTCGAAAAGTACGACTTCGATGTCTTTGGCTCGCAGGAGCCCTTTATGCCTCAGATTGAGGATATGATGAAGCATATTGGCGATAAGTACGATTGGATTGGTACCTGTATCGCGGGAGATGATAATGTGCGTAACAAACACTTCAACCCGATATTCTACAAGAAGGAGCGTTTGGAACTTCTCGAATGGGATACCATCTGGTTTACGGATAAGGCCGGAACTTCGGGCTATGGTGCTTGGTCGGCTCGTCTGCTGACTTGGGCATTGTTCCGCGACAAGAAGACCGACAAGCAGTTCTATGTATTCAACTCGCACTTCGACCACATCGGCGTTGAGGCGAGGGAGGTGGCTGCGCATATCTTGGTGCAGTCGGTGCGTGAGATTGCTAAGGGTATGCCGGTATTCTGTACGGGTGACTTCAACTGCAACGAGTGGAGTGTGCCTTACAAGACAATCATAGCTTCGCAGTTCTTGAATGATACGTTCCGTGCTGTTGCTGAGCCTATGAATGGAATCTATCCGTCGGGTAGTGGCTATAAGGCTCCGAAGCCGGGTAATAGTACCCATATCGACCACATATTCTTTACACCCAACTCGGTTCGCATCCTCTATTGGGAGCTGATCATCGAGGGATATAATGGTATGTGGGGTTCGGACCACTTGCCGATATTTGTGGATTGTAAGATTGCAAACTAAGAGCATTTTGTAGCTCTTCTAACGAAAAGGGTGTGTTCCAGAACTTGTCGGACACACCCTTTTTTGTATCTTTGCGGTCGATGTACAACTTTTCGAAATATCGCGAACATTACTCCGCCATCTTGAAGCTGGCACTGCCGATTGTCGTTTCGCAACTCGGTCATATTCTTGTGCAGTTTGCCGATAATGTGATGGTGGGGCAGTATGGTGGCGATGACCCGCTGCCATTGGCGGCTGTGTCGTTTGGAGTGATGATGTCGTTCCTCTTCTTCGTGACGGGGCAGGGACTGACTCTCGGTTTGACACCGCTGATTGGCGAGTTGTACGCGCAGGGCGATACCCGTCATTCGGCATCCTATCTCAAACACGCCATTTGGCTCTTTATGTTGCTCGGTGTGCTCTTTGTCGCTATGCAGATAGCCTCCGAGCCGTTGCTCTATCGTATGGGGCAACCTGTCGAGGTGGTCGATGCTGCCTTGCCATACTTCCGAATGATGGCTTACAGCCTTTTCCCGGTTATGCTGTTCAGTGCTTTCAAGAACTTTTTGGATGGCGTGGGTAATACGGTTGTGCCGATGGTTATAATGATGTTCTGCAATCTGCTGAATATAGTACTGAAT
Organism: Alistipes sp.; assembly: GCA_045644925.1. Taxonomy (GTDB): domain Bacteria; phylum Bacteroidota; class Bacteroidia; order Bacteroidales; family Rikenellaceae; genus Alistipes. Next base: position 18,150 of record JAZRHV010000026.1, on the reverse strand, counting down.
TGGGTATTTATCTATGGCAAGTTCGGAGCTCCCGAAATGGGTGTCGAGGGTGCCGGCTTGGCGACGCTCATATCGAGGATGTTGATGCCTGCGCTGGGTGTCGGTTACTTTGTGCTGCGCAGTCGTTATCGAGCCTACACCTCGCTACTTCCGTCGGTCAAGATTGGCCTTGCGGATGCTTTGTCGCTCTTGAAAATGGGAGCACCTATCTCGGCACAGATGCTGCTCGAATCGGCAGCCTTTGTGATTACGGGTGTGATGATGGGATGGTTTGACGCTGTGGCTATCAGTGCCAACCAGATAGCTATGACGCTCGGAAATGCCGCCTTTATGATTGTTGTGGCGGTGGGTACGGCCGTGACTATCCGTGTGTCGCACTGCTACGGTGCTCGTGATGTCGATAATATAAGCCTTGCGTCGAAAGCCTCGCTGCATATCGTTATATTGTGGAATACGCTTGCGATGGTGGCCTTCGTGTCACTGAATCATCTGATACCGCGACTCTTTACGACCAATGCTGAGGTGATTGCTCTTGCTGCGCAGATGCTGTTGATGGTGTCGCTCTACCAGATTTTTGATGGTGTGCAGTGTGTGAGTATCGGCATCCTGCGAGGTGTGCAGGATGTGAAGATTATCCCCTGGGTATCGTTCTTGGCTTATATTGTACTCAATATCCCCGTGGGCTATATCTGCGGATTTACCCTCGATATGGGCCCTTGCGGTCTATTTCTTGGATATCTTTTCGGGCTCGGAGTCTCGGCCGTACTCTTTGTATTGAGAATACGACACAAGATTCGCTACTTCCGAGCGATCTCCTAATTTAATATATCTGAGTTGTCGGCCCAGCTTAGCGCAGCGACTCGGCATTCTCGCCTTTGAGGACTACTCGCTCGGCTACCGAGCGCAGATACTTAGCTGTCTCGGCATCGAGGTTGCCATCCCAAGGATTATCTCCGAAGGGCTGCTTGAAGATTGTCAGGTACGACACGGCTGCGGCTAAATATGAGCCGGTGTACGAGGGGTGAGAGCCGTCTTTGATGAAGAGCTCGATGTCAGGACGCTCGCGACGGACAATTTGCCACGCCGGGCCCTGCTTTGCAATCATTGCATCCACACTCTTAGCCTCAATATCGACAACTTCGTTCAGGCGAGCCTGCATCGCGTCAAAGTCGGTGAAGAATGAGGGATACTTTTTGACTAATGGTTTATCCTGCTTGCGCAGATGGTTGTCGCCGTGTTTGCGACCCCAGGTCAGGACGATGACGATATTGGTTTTGGGACTATGTGCGCGAACATAGGCGACTAAATCTGTCATACCCTGCAATGATCCGTAATCATCCTCCGTTCCCGAAAAAATACGCTCATAACTCTGGTCTTGCAGAAATGCGTAGTCGTAGCCTCCGGCCTCGACTGCCAGGCGGCTTGGCTCGAATGTCAGGTGCTTCTTCATCGTGTAACCTCCCTTAGTCGTCATTCGACAATCGATGTAGTGGCCCTCCATCATTGCGATTTGTTTGAAGATGAACGGGAGGTTATTGTAGTAGGTATAACTATTGCCGACAAAAAGAATGCGGGTTGTGTCACGCAACTCGACCTTGGGGAATAAAGTCATCTGCGCAAAACGATTGCCACCGACAATGTAGCTCGCATCGAGTGTCGGCTCTATTTGGCGCAGACGAAAGGCTACGACACCTCTTTTAATCTTCTTGTTTAGCGAGAAGCTCTGCCAAATATGGGCGGTCTGCGAGGTCTTGGAACTGTGATAGTTGCATCCATCCTCTTCCGTAGGGGCTAATGGTAACCACTGTTTGCCGTCACGATACTCTGCAACAAAGCGGTGGCTCACTTTTGAGGGGTGTGCGTGTAGCGGAATCCATACATCAACAATCGCACCTTTGTCGAGATTTTTAACAGGCATCTCAAATACCCAACTATCGCCCGCTTGGGTGTTGTGGCTTATAGGCTCAGATTTCTTTGTGAGGCCCGATTTGGCAGAGTCGTGTTTGCTCTCAAAACGAATCCAGGCTTTGTCGCCAACCGAAGCGTGGTATCTTCCCGACTGCATAAAGTCGGCTCCGGTAGCGTTGTTGCTACTTTGCTTGATAAATTTCCACTCGGCATGCTTAGGCTGACCCTCGGCGTGAATAAGTGTTGGGAAGGCGAATAATAGTGCCACCCATAGGCAAAATCTCTTCATTCTGGTCTATTTTTATGGTTATTTCTTGCGAATTTACTCAAAAATGCAATAAAAAGCACTTTTTTTGGGTATAATTTTTGGAAATAAAAAATTTTGTCTATCTTTGCACTCGCAAAACCAAGCTATGGTGGATTCATCTAAGGGCTAGGATACCTGCCTCTCACGCAGGACATAGGGGTTCGAATCCCCTATCCACTACGAAATCAGTTTATAGCAGGGCTTCGATGAAAATCGAAGCCTTTTTTGTTTTTGTGAGTTGAGCCAAACTCGTTTGAGCGCAAATTCACAGAAATAAAAAAATAGTTCTTTCGAAAGAACTCTGCTATAAACTGGTTTTGTGAAGGCCTCCGCGGTGAGCGGAGGGGATGGACGAGCGAAGTGATGTCAATCCCCTATCCACTACAAAAAAATCGATCAACGACTGATTTATATCAGTCGTTTTTTTGTTTTTGTGAGTTTACGTGTGCAAGCCCCGCCATCGCAACAACAAAAGTACGAGCCTACGGCTCTCAGTCGAATGTTAAGTTATATATCCCACTAAGACCATATTAGTTTGAATTTTATATAAATGTATGCACCATACTGATATAACTTTTCAAAGTTTTTATAACTTTGTAGTATAACAAATTAGATAACAATGAAGAATTTTTTACTTTTTACTGTTTGTTTATTGTTTGGCGTTGCCGAGATGAAAGCTGCCGAGCCTATTGCGAAAACCGACACACTCTACCTTCTCGGTGTTGGTAATAGTTGGACTCGTGACTCGATGCGTTGGTTGAGCGCTATAGCCAATAGTGCGGGTTGCCCAGTGGTTGTGGGCCACGCCTACCTCGGAGGCTCAACCCTTGAACAGCAGTATAATGGCATCGACGACCACTTATTTACATACAAGCATCGCAATATCGATCAAGTGGTGCATAATACCTACCAGTATTGGCTTTATGATTGTAGCGAGACTCCTGTGAAAACACCAAATAAGGGCTATAAAAATGGCTTGGCCGGTATCGGTGTGACACTCGAAAGCGTGGTGGTCGATAAACCGTGGGATATAATAGTTTTCCAACCAGAGTGCACTATGCGTCGCTATGTGGGCTCTCAGGGTGGAACTTTCGACTTAAATCTGCTCGTCGAGCGCATCAAGAAGATGATGAAGCCTGAGGTGGCGGATAAAGTGCGATGTGGTTTGATGGTGCCATTCTCCTATCCGCAGGGAAATACCGACTATCGCAAGGATGTCTATCAGTTCTATAACAACGGTGTGAAACCAGCTTCGCAGGCGGAGTGGGATGCACTCTATGAGAAGGTACACCAAATAATCCAAAAAGAGATTTATGGGGTGGGGGCCTCGATGGGCAAAAATTGCGAATTTTATGTAAATGTCGGTCAGGCTATCTATCTCGGTCGTCGGCATAAGCAGCTCTCAAAGTCGGGTTATAAGTTGCAGCGTTCGCAGAATAACACCCATCTTTCGGAGGGATTGGCTATGTATATTGCGAGCCTTGCCTATGCCTATACGTTGCTCGATATCAAGCAGGAGGATGTAACCTTCTACCCGAAATATTCGAAGGATGTTCAGCTTACCGGCGACCGTGGTACAACCGATTTGATAAAGGTCGAAAACACCCCAGCGCTTGCCAAGCAGGCACGAAAGGTGGCGTGGAAGGCGTGTAAGAGGTAGCTGGTAGTTTTTTCTAAATTTTTTATATCTTTGTGGTATATCGAGTGGCGCGAGCTTCGAGAGTCGTGTTACGGGATGTTGGCTATTGTTGCCGAGTGTGAAACGCAAAACCAAAACCAAAACTAACCTAATATGTCATTAAACAACAACTCTAAATCTAGTTATTTGGCATCGCTTTTTATGTGTGGATGCCTCTATTTTATCTTCGGCTTTGTGTCGTGGGTAAATTCTATCCTTATTCCCTACTTTAAGGTTGCGTGTGACCTTCACAACGAGGTGTTGGGCTATCTGGTGGCCTTTGCCTTCTACATCGCCTACCTTGTGATGTCGATTCCTGCCTCTATAATGCTCAACAAGATTGGCTTCAAACGAGGTGTGGAGTATGGTTTGTGGGTTATGGCTATGGGAGCATTGTTGTTTGTGCCGGCGGCTATGACACGCACATATGCACTATTCCTTGCAGGCCTATTCTCGTTTGGTATTGGTCTTGCCATTTTGCAGACCGCTGCAAATCCGTTCGTCACGATTATTGGTCCAATCGAGAGTGCTGCGCGACGTATCAGTATTATGGGTGTCTGCAATAAGTTTGCGGGCATTGTCTCTCCGCTAATCTTCTCGGCATTGGTTATCCGCGAGGCCGATAAGACAACAATGGCTCTGGTGAAGAGTGGCGAATTGGTCGGCCCGGCAAAGGAGCAGGCTCTCGATGAGATGATTTTGAATGTCATTCCGCCTTATCTTTGCCTTGCAGTGTTGCTCTTTGTGTTCGGTTTTGTTTTCTATAAATCATCAATACCCGATATTGACCCCAAATCGCTTAATAAAGCCGAGGAGGGCGCTGGTAGCGAACGCAAGAGTATCTTTGCCTATCCCTATCTGATTTTGGGAGCGTTGGCGATGTTCTGCCACGTAGGCTCACAGGTTATCTCTGTTGATACCAGCATTCGCTATGCCGAGAGTATGGGCGTAACGCTCGATGAGGCGAAGATTTTGCCTTCGCTGACCTTGGCGTGTATCCTTATTGGCTATCTGTGTGGTATCGTTCTTATACCGAAATATTTGAAGCAGCAGAAGGCTTTGTTGATATGCACTATCTCAGGTCTTGTGCTGTCGTTGTGTGTGATCTTTACAAGTGGCAGTGTGGAGTTGTTCGGTATGCAGACTGACATATCGCTGTGGTTCCTCATCTTGTTAGGATTGCCCAATTCGCTGATTTTTGCCGGTATCTGGCCTCTTGCGATACGTAATTTAGGCAAATATACCAATCTGGGCTCATCGTTCCTCGTTATGGGTCTTTGTGGTAATGCTTTCTTGCCGCTTATGTATGGCTTGGTAGCCGATAATTTCGATTTGAGAATGGGTTATTGGGTCTTGGTACCTTGCTTCGTATATCTGATATTCTACGCATCGGTAGGCCATAGTATCGAACATTGGATTCCAAAGAAAAAATAGATATGAGCGAATTATTTATCAAGGGCGGTACGGTTATCAGCCGAGGCGAGAGGTTTACGGCCGATGTGTTGGTTGCCGATGGGAAAATTGTTGGTGTGGGGCAGAATTTGACCCCTTCGTCAGACGTGAAGGTCCTCTCGGCCGAGGGAAGGCTCCTCTCATCGGGATTTATCGACCTGCACACCCACGGTTGCGGTGGCGCTGATTTTATGGATGGTAGAGTGTCGGATTATGCTACGGCTCTGGCAACACATGCGCATCACGGCACGACTCTTCTCTATCCAACGACTCTTTCGAGTACGACAGAGTCGATAGCTGAGGCTTTGAGCAGCTATCAGAAGGCTTTGCAGTCGGGATTGAAGGGAGCACAAATGGGCGGTCTGCATCTGGAAGGACCATACTTTGCCTACGAGATGAAGGGTGCACAAGACCCTCGTTATCTGAGAAATCCCCAGCCTGAGGAGTATATGACACTGCTCGACAAATATGATGGTATCATCGCTCGTTGGAGTCTTGCTCCTGAATTGGAGGGTGCAGAGGATATGGCCAAGGAGTTGCGTCGCAGGGGAATTTTGGTGGCTATGGGGCATACAAACGCAACCTTTGAGGAGTGCGAAAAGGCTTTCGAGGCGGGATTTACCCATATAACACACTTCTATTCGTGTATGAGTACCATAACACGTCGCAATGCCTATCGCTATGCTGGCACTGTGGAGTTTGGCTACTATTGTGATGGCGTAACGTGTGAACTTATTGGTGACGGCATACACGTTCCGCAGTCGCTATTAAAGTTGATGTTTAAGATAAAGGGAGCAGAGCGCATCGCTCTATGTACCGACTCTATGCGAGGTGCAGGTATGCCAGATGGGGTGTATAAATTGGGAAGCCTTGCCGATGGACAGGACGTTGTGGTGGAAGATGGCGTTGCCAAGTTAATGGACCGATCGGTATTTGCCGGTAGTGTGGCTACGATGGATAGAGTGGTGCGTACTGTACAGCGATTAACCGCAAGACCATTGGAGGAGATTGTTCGCTCAGCAACCGAGATACCCGCTCGCATTATGGGTTGCGCAGATAAAAAGGGCGCAATTGAGGTGGGTAAAGATGCAGATATCGTGATTTTTGACGAAGATGTAAATATCTGCCACACAATTATTGGAGGCGAGATTTTTTATAGTAAACAATAACGGATTAATGTGAAATTTATCATCTTAAATGTGACGAGATATGTTAGTAAAAGAGTTTTCGAAAGATAAGTTGAAGGTAAAGATTTACTCTTCGCGTCAAGCTATGGGTCAGGGCGCCGCTTGTGAGGCTGTGGCCTATATCAAGGAGTTGCTCGATGTGCAGTCGGAGGTGAATATCATCTTTGCAGCAGCACCTTCGCAGAATGAATTTTTGGCAGCGGTGGCGGCTGCGGATTTGGAGTGGGGTAGAATAAATGCCTTCCATATGGATGAATATATCGGCCTGAAAGAGGATGCTCCACAGGGCTTCGGAAACTTCCTGCGCCGAGCAATTTTCGACAAGGTGCCATTCCGCAGCGTGCATTACCTGAATGGTCTGATTGAGTCTGGTAAAGCGTGTGCCGAGTATGCCAAGTTATTGGAGCAGAATCCTGTTGATGTGGTATTTATGGGCATTGGCGAGAATGGCCATATAGCCTTTAACGACCCTCACGTGGCCAACTTCAATGACACCGAGTGGGTAAAGGTTGTCAATTTGGACGAAAAGTGTCGCCAGCAGCAGGTTAATGACGGATGCTTTGCCACGATAGACGATGTCCCTACACACGCAATGACGCTCACTATCCCTACATTGTGCCGAGCGAAGCGACTCTTCTGCGTTGTGCCCGCCCAGACCAAGGCGTGGGCAGTGAATGAGACGATAAATGGCGAGGTGTCGGAGCATTGTCCCGCCTCGATTATGCGTTGCCACGATGCAGCCACGCTCTATGTTGATAACGACAGTTCGAGTTTGTTGGAATAGAGCGCGAATAAAAAGTCTATTTTGTCGTTATGCTCGCCCTTAAATGCTCATTTACGTTAAGTAAACTACGCTTTTTCGGGCTTCGCAAGCCTAAAACTAGATCTTTTTATTCACTCTCTTAAGAAGTAAGGGCTGACTAAGATAAAACTTAGTCAGCCCCTATCGTCTAAAAAGGCAAAAACCTTAGAACTTAAAGTACTCCTTTGCGTTGTAGTAGCTGATATTCTCTACCATCTTGCCCAAGAACTCTATCTCGCTTGCCGGCAGCAGACCACTCTCCACATCGTTTCCGATAAGGTTACAGAGCGTTCTGCGGAAATACTCGTGGCGAGGGTACGAGAGGAATGAGCGCGAATCGGTGAGCATACCCACAAATCGACTCAACAGACCAAGTACCGAGAGGGTATTCATCTGCTTCTCCATTCCATCCTTCTGATCGAGGAACCACCAACCTGAGCCAAACTGCATCTTTCCGGCTCCGTAGCGACCATCCTGGAAGTTGCCAATCATTGTGGCAATCAACTCGTTATCGCGAGGATTAAGATTATAGATAATGGTCTTGGTCAGCCTATCTTCACGGTCGAGCCTATCGAAGAATCTCGACATATTCTTTGCCACGGTAAAGTCGCCAATCGAGTCAAAACCGCCATCAGGACCAAACTGCGCAAACATTCGGCTATTGTTATCGCGAATCACACCATAGTGGAACTGCTGAGTCCAGCCGCTCTTGTGGTCCATAATAGCGAACTCGATTAACATCGCGCTCTTATATTTTTTAATCTCCTCTATTGAGAGGGCTGTTCCGTTGTAGACCTTCTGGAAGAGAGCCTCAATCTCGCTATGGGAGTAATCTTCGGCATAGAACTCCTCGATACCGTGGTCCGAAAGTCGGCAACCTACGCTCTCGAAGAAGTCGTGGCGCACCTGTAACGCAGTAAGGAGGTCATCAAAACAGCGGATTTCAACCCCACTGACCTCTGCCAAGCGGTCTATGTAGGCCCTGAAATTGGCTGGTTTTTCTACCGCCATTGCCTTGTCGGGTCGCCAAGTAGGCAATACTGTTATGCCAAAGTTATCCTTGGCACATCTGATGTGATATTCCAACGAATCAATCGGGTCGTCCGTGGTGCAAACTGTCTCTACGTTATAGTGCAACATCAATCCACGAGCCGAGCGCTCAGGGGTCTGCAACATAGCCGAGCAGTGGTCGTAAATCTCGCGTGCGGTCGACGGATTTAACAACTTCTCAACTCCGAAGGCGGTTTTCAGTTCGAGATGTGTCCAATGGTATAGCGGGTTACGCATTGTATAAGGTACTGTCTCGGCCCACTTCTCGAACTTCTCCCAATCGGTTGTATCCTTGCCTGTGCAGAAGCGCTCTTCGATGCCGTTGGTGCGCATTGCACGCCACTTGTAGTGATCGCCTTCGAGCCAAATTTTCGAGAGATTTTCGAAGATGTGGTCGCTAGCCACATACTCAGGATTGAGATGACAATGATAATCTATGATTGGCAGTTTTGCTGCGTGATCGTGATAGAGCCTTTGGGCTGTTTCGGTCTGCAACAAGAAGTTTTCGTCATTAAAGGCTTTCATAACATCAGTTTTTACTCATCGAATAGCGATTTGGCAATACCCATTTCCAGACCTCGCAGTTCTGCCAAGCCACGCAGACGACCTATGCAGCTATATCCGGGGTTACTTCGTTTATTCAAATCGTCAATCATACGATGGCCGTGGTCGGGACGCATCGGGATTGAGATTTGGCGCTCCTGCTGCAACTCCAACAGAGCCTTCATTACGCCATACATATCTACATCGCCTTCGAGGTGGTTTGCTTCGTGGAAGTTGCCGTCGGCATCTCGCTCGGTGCTGCGCAGATGGACAAAGCCTATGCGCTCCCCGAATTGATGCATCATTGCTGCGCAGTCGTTGGCACTGCTCACTCCGAGCGAACCGGTACATAGACACAATCCATTGCTCGGATTGGGTACAGCATTGATTAACTGCTGGAAATCATCGGCACAGCTCATTATGCGCGGCAGTCCAAGGATTGACATCGGAGGATCGTCGGGGTGGATAACCATCATAACTCCCTCTTGGTCGGCCACAGGGCATATTTCGGCAAGGAAAGCAATCAGATTTGCACGTAACTGCTCAGGTGTGATATCTTTGTAGCGGTCGAGCTCTGCCTGGAACTGCTCCAAGGTAAAACTCTCCTCCGAGCCCGGCAGACCGGCAATCATATTGCGTACAAGAGTCTGGCGCTCCTCTTCGCTCATAGCCTCATATCGAGCCAGAGCCTTTACCTTCTCCTCGGCCGAATACTCCGCCTCGGCTCCTGGGCGACGCAGCAGGAAGAGGTCGAAGGCTACAAATGCCGCTCGCTCGAAACGCAGAGCCTGACTACCATCCGGCATTCGATACTCCAAATCGGTGCGTGTCCAATCGAGCACAGGCATAAAGTTGTAGGTCACGACCTTGATTCCGCAACGGCTCAAATTGCGAATACTCTCTTTGTAGTTTTCGATATAGCGTTTGTAGTCGCCTGTTCGGGTCTTGATATGTTCGTGTACGGGAACGCTCTCGACAACAGACCAAACAAGGCCTGCCTGCTCGATAATCTCTTTGCGAGCAGAGATCTCCTCCACGCTCCACACCTCGCCATTGGGGATGTGGTGCAAGGCTGTGACTATACCTGTGGCTCCGGCCTGACGGATATCTTGCAGCGATACGGGGTCATTTGGCCCATACCAACGCCAACACTGCTCACACTTAAAAATCGTCTTCATAGCTATACTCCGCTGAAAATGTTAAATCCTCCATCTACGGGCAGCACCGTGCCTGTTACAAACTTCGAAGCGTCGCTTGCATAGAAAATTACAGCGCCGTGCAACTCTTCGGCCTGACCTAAACGTCCGAACGGAGTAGCTCGCACAACATCCTTCGCTCGGTCGCTAAGAGATCCGTCGGGATTGGTCATCAGGCTTCGATTCTGCTCGGTGATGAAGAAACCGGGTGCGATGGCATTCACACGTACACCCTCGCCAACCTTCTTTGCCATCTCGACAGACATCCATCTTGTGAAGTTGTCGATTGCAGCTTTCGAAGCCGAGTATCCGACTACGCGAGTCACAACGCTCTGCGCAGTCATTGACGAGATGTTGATTATCGAGCCGCTCTTCTGGGCAGCCATCTGCTCTCCGAAGACCACAGTTGGGATTACCGTACCCATAAGGTTGAGATTCATAACTCCGCCAAATGCGCTGAAATCGATGTCCAGAAAACTCTGGTCGGGCATAATCGTAGCTCCCGGCATATTGCCGCCAGCTGCATTTATGAGGACATCTATACGTCCCCACTTTGCAATAATAGCCTCACGCGCTGCGATCAAAGCCTCACGGTCGAGAACGTCTGCCTTGCAGAAGAGAGCCTCTGCACCCAAAGCCGACAACTCCGCAACGAGAGCCTCGCCCTTATCTGCCTTACGACCCACAATAACTACATGGGCACCCGACTCCGACAGGCAGCGAGCCATCGAAGCTCCCAAAACACCGTAACCACCTGTGATCACGATAACTCTCTCTTTGATGTCAAACATATCCATAGTTTTCTATTTTGTCGTTATTTGTTTATATTCTGGTACCAAACTCTTCATTATGCACCAAGCTAACAAGTATGCCACAGCACATATGCAGAAGATAATCATATATCCGGCGGGTTTACCCTCGAATCCGAGGAACGAGAAAGCCTCGCCTTGCGCCGCAGCGTAGACAAAGAGCATACCCGCCCCCTTATTGATGAGGAACGAGGCGATACCACCCGCCATATTGCCTATGCCGGTGATGGTTGCGATGGTTGATTTTGGGAACATATCGCCCACGGTCGAGAAGATGTTTGCTGACCACGATTGGTGACCTGCACCGGCAATACCAATGATGATGGCAGGGAACCACACAGAAACTCCTTGTAGCGGCTGCGCGAAGAGAGCCAAAAGGGGGAAGAATGCGAAGATCAACATCGCACGCATACGTCCTGCGTATGGCTCCATACCTCGTTTTTCGACAAAGTATTTGGGTAGGTATCCTCCGAAGAATGAGATGATTGTCACAATCAGGTAGAGGACAAAGACCAACATCTTACCTGTGGTGGTCTGCATCGTATAACCACACTCCGAAAAGTATGCCGGTGCCCAGAAAAGATAGAACCACCACACTCCATCTGTGAAGAACTTGCCCAATAGGAACGACCACGTCTGCTTGTAGCGGAAACATTGCCAGAAGGGGATAGTCTGCTCCGGTTGCTCCGATTGAACGCTCTGCTCGGCTGAGTCATCATCCTGCTGGATATACTCCAACTCGGCTTCATTTACAAACTTCGACGTTTGTGGCTTGTCGTACATATAGATCCAGAAGAACATCCAGACAAAGCCCAATACACCAATGATGATAAACGCCATCTCCCAACCGAACTTATCTGCCAAAACAGGAATGGTCAGCGGGGCTGCCAAAGCACCCACCGAACAACCGGCATTGAATATTGAAGTGGATAGTGCTCTATCTTTCTTCGGGAAATACTCCGCCGTAGTCTTGATGGAGGCGGGGAAGTTTCCGCCCTCGCCCAACGCGAGTATTGCTCGGCAGACAAGGAAGAGCCATACGCTGACAGTTGCAACGCCCACCGCAGCTGCTGAGCCCGATTCTAAGGCACGCAAAGCCTCCATAGATTCCAGACCCTCGATGTTCATCGTGAGCCAGCCACAGCCTGCGTGCATACAAGCACCGAGTGACCAGACTCCGATAGCCCACAAAAACCCCTTCTTGGTACCCATCCAATCAACAAAACGACCGGCCAGAAGACAAGCAAAAGCGTAGAATAGCGAGAAGAATCCTGCAATTGTGCCGTAGTCGGAGTCGGTCCAGTGAAATTCGGGGGCAATATAGTCTTTCCACGTAAGCGAAAGTACTTGCCTATCCAGATAGTTTATGGTTGTGGCAACAAACAATAGTGCGCATATTGCCCATCGCCAATATGACATCTTCTCTTTGTTCATGACTCTGATTTTTATCGGTTTTTAACCTCTGCTACACACTCCAAAGCCTCCTTGCACTTGGTGGTAATATAGCTCCAATCGTTGTTGGCGATACGTTCTGCGGGGAAGAGATTAGAGCCCATACCTACGGCAAATGCTCCTGCCTTAAACCAACTCGAAAGGTTTTCGACTGTCGGCTCTACGCCTCCTGTGACCATGATTTTACTCCACGGCATCGGAGCCAACAAGCCTTTTATGAATTTTGGGCCGAGAACATCTCCCGGAAATACCTTACAGAGGTCGCAACCTGCCTCCTGAGCCAATCCAACCTCCGTAATCGAGCCACAGCCGGGCGTGTATGGAACAAGTCGGCGATTACACACCTTTGCCACATCCAGATTGAAGAGAGGTCCTACTACAAAGCAGGCTCCCATCTGAATATAGAGCGCAGCAGTCGGTGCATCCACCACCGAGCCTACACCGATTGCCATATCGGGACACTCTTTGGTCGCAAACTTTATAACCTCGGCAAATACCTCGTGAGCGAAATCGCCTCGGTTGGTAAACTCGAATGTGCGAATACCGCCGTCATAGCACGCCTTAACGACCTGCTTTGCAACCTCTACATCACTATTGTAGAACACAGGAACAACTCCCGTTGCCTGCATCTTGTTCAAAACTGCAATTTTGTCAAATCTTGCCATAATATCTAACACTTATCTTTGTACTCGACCACTTGCATCGCCACCACAAAGAGCCTCAACCTCATCTGCCGATACCATATTGAAGTCACCCAAGATAGTATGCTTCAAAGCTGACGCTGCAACGGCAAACTCCAACGCTTCGCCTTGTGTTGCCTTTGTGAGTAAACCGTGAATTATTCCGCCAGAGAAACTATCACCACCTCCCACGCGGTCAATAATAGGATTGATGTCGTAACGACGTGATTCGTAAAACTCCTTGCCGTTGTAGATCATTGCTTTCCAGCCATTGTGAGATGCGGAATAGGACTCGCGCAGCGTCGAAACAACATACTCAAATCCAAACTCCTCGGCCATAGCCTTGAATATCGCTTTATATCCCTCGGCATCGGTCTTGCCACCCTCAACATCCGCATCGGGCTTGAATCCCAAACAGAGCTCGGCATCCTCCTCGTTTCCGATGCAGACATCGACATACTGCATCAGTGGACGCATAATAGATTGAGCCTTCTGCTTTGTCCACAACTTTTTGCGGAAGTTTAAGTCTACCGAAACCTTAACTCCGTGACGTTTTGCTGCCTCGCAAGCCAAACGTGTAAGCTCTGCCGCCTTGTCCGAAATCGCCGGGGTAATGCCCGACCAATGAAACCAATCGGCACCCTCCATAATTTTGTCGAAATCGAAGTCGCAAGGGTCGGCTTCTGCGATGGCTGAATGTGCACGGTCGTAAATTACCTTTGAGGGTCGCATCGAAGCACCTGTTTCGAGGTAGTAGATTCCTACGCGCTCGCCACCACGAGCAATGTAGTCGGTCTTGACGCCAAACTTACGCAAAGCGTTTACGGCAGATTGTCCAATTTCGTGGGTTGGGAGTTTGGTTATGAAGTAGGCATCGTGTCCATAGTTGGCACAGCTTACGGCCACATTAGCCTCACCACCACCATAGACAACATCAAAGTTGTCCGCCTGCACAAAACGATAATTTCCCGCAGGACTGAGGCGTAACATAATCTCACCGAAGGTTACGATTTTTTTCATACTCTTTTTGTTAGTTGATATTTGCGATATTATCTCGCGTCTATTATGTGCGTGAACCCATTAGCAATGTTTGCCCAGTTTTGCGCTATTATAGCATCTCCTATATGGATGTTATCCATAATAGAAGCTCTATTATCTACAAAATTGGGTGCTCCGACAGGTATGATTACCACTCGCGCATCTTCGCGATACGGGCCTCGTGGCGGCCGCCCTCGAACTCGGCAGCAATGTAGGCATCAACCAACTCTACGGCCTCGTCATTCGAGATAAATCGTGCCGGCAGAACCAAGACGTTTGCGTTGTTGTGCTGCTTGATAAGCTCGGCAATCTCTTTGCGCCAAGCCAGACCTGCGCGTACGCCCTTGTGCTTGTTGAGCGTCATAGCCATACCCTCGCCCGAACCACAAAGTGCGATACCGAAGGTTGCTGTGCCCTCCTCGACAGCCGAAGCTAACGGGTGGGCGAAGTCTGCGTAGTCGCAACGCTCCTCCGAGTGGCAACCGAAGTCGATAACCTCATATCCTTTGGCAGCAATATAGCCGACCAAAAACTCCTTCATTTCGTAAGCTGCGTGGTCACACGCAAAGCCGACAACTGTTTTTGTACTCATTGTATGCAATTTTGTTTTAGATTCACAAATATAATACTTTTTTTGGTTGCGTTACCACCCTGGGAGGTGGAGCTTTTGATCAATGCTCTGCGCGTGTCGATTTTATCGGACCTTAATGGTCTGTCCGTTCACGAGCTTTGAGTCGGGATTCAGACGGTTGAGTCTGAGCAACGAACGCTCGCGGATGCCGTATGCCTGCGCAATGTCGTGCAGGGTCTCGTCGTGGCGTACGGTGTGCAACAACACGTTGCCCTCCCAGGCTTTGCGCTTACGCTCGATGAAGATGATATCTCCCTTTTCGGGCTGGGCGGATGATGCTACGTCGTTATAGCGACGCAGATTCTTGGCCGAGACGGCAAAGAGCGATGCTATATGCTCGAATCTGTCGCCCTCCTTGGCCAAGATGTAGCAGACGTTGTTTGTGCGATAGACATTATATCCGCGATGAGCGTTTATCGTCACACGATAGGCATTGGGATTCACGCCATCCTCGCGCCCCGTGGCGGGCATTTCCGAGGGGGTCTCGGTCGGGACGGCTCCGTGTGATTCGGCATAGAGCTTGTCGCCATTCTCGCGGTCGAGCAGGTAGAGTTTATTCTCCTCGATGATACGGACCAGACGCTCGGCATAGTCGGGGGCTGTGGCATATCCCGCAGCCTTCAATCCGCGAGCCCAGCTGCGATAGTCCGATGACGAGTAGACAAAGAGCGAGTCGTAGCGAGGCGACTTGTCCAAGAACTCGGCGTGGTCGCGATAAGACTCCTCGACGGTGGGGTACTTGCGGAAACATTCGCCCTTCTCATCGTCGTCGTGGTAGACCTTCTCGCCCGTCCAATTCTTCTTACACTTGATGCCGAAGTGGTTGTTGGATGTGCGTGAGAGCTGACTGTTGCCACAGTTGGATTCGAGGATTCCCTGGGCCATAGTGATACTTGCAGGGATGCCGTAATGTTCCATATGGGCAATAGCTATACCCTTGTATTTTTCGATGTACTCTTCGCGAGTGGTCTGCGTTTGAGCCTCAGCGAGAAGAACCGATATCGCCAAGAAAAGTGCTGAAAGTATTGTTTTTCTCAAAATATTCATTATCTTTGTAATTACTTGAAGGCAAAGATATGTTTTTCTGCTGAATTTAACAACTAAAAAATAGGAGAGTATGTTTACTAACAACGCAATGCAAATTTTTAATCGCTCGGTGGAGGATTACCATCGTTACGACAATGTGGACCATCCTGAGGAGAATCCCTTTGTTGAAGGTTCGCTTGATTACCTTTTGTATAAAAAGAATTGGGTGGATGCAGTGCAGTGGCATCTCGAAGATATTATCCGTGACCCGAACATCGACCCCGTCGAGGCTTTGAAGATTAAGCGTCGTATTGATGCGTCGAATCAGGTGCGTACCGATATGGTGGAGTATATCGACTCTTACCTGCTCGATAAATATAAGGATATCCAGCCCTTGACTGATGCAAAGATTAATACCGAGACTCCTGCGTGGGCTATCGACCGCCTCTCGATTCTCGAATTGAAGATTTATCATATGCGTCAGGAGGTGCTGCGTACGGATGTCGAGCAGTCGCACCGTGACGCTTGTCAGAAGAAACTCAACACCCTGCTCGAACAGCAGAAGGACCTCTCGACTGCAATCGAGGAGCTTATCGAGGATATCGAGGCCGGCCGTAAGTATATGAAGACCTACAAGCAGATGAAGATGTATAACGACCCGTCGTTGAATCCTGTGCTGTATGGCAATAAACAGTAGGCGTTTGCCGAAACATATACTCGTGGTTCGCCTCTCGGCTATGGGTGACGTTGCGATGTTGCCCCACGCCATCCGTGCCCTCAAAAGCGCATATCCGGAGGTAAAAGTCACCATTGCTACGCGAAAACTCTTCGAGCCCTTCTTCGCAGGGCTCGATGTAGAGATTTTGCCTGTCGAGAAGAGTGACTATGACGGCTGGAAAAATATCCGGGCCTTTGCGCGTAGGATGAAGGCTATGGGTGTCGATGCCTTTGCCGATACGCACGGCGTATGGCGCACGATGTTTATGCGTATATGGTTGTGGCTGTGTGGTATGCGTACGGCCAGTATCGATAAGGGCCGCATCGAAAAGTGGTTCCGTGTGGGCTACTGCAAGTCGGATGCCGTACCTCTCAAACATACCGTTGTGCGCTATTGCGACGTCTTCCGTGATTTAGGATTTCGTTTTGATGACCCTGCGCCTGCGACGAAGGTCGAGCGACCCAATCCGATGGGCGAAAAGAGTGGCGTCTGGGTCGGATTTGCTCCATTCTCGGCACATCAGGGTAAGACATATCCCGCAGGTCTACGCGAGGAGGCTGTGCGATTGCTTGCCGAGAAGTATGACCGAGTGTTTATACACGGTGGCGGTGGCTCCGAGGCCGAGTTCGCCCACAAAATGGAGGAGGCGTATCCCAATGTTACGGCAGTAAATGGCAAGGTCAAGAGTTTGGGTGACGAGATGAATCTCATCTCAAATCTCGACTGCGTGGTGTCGATGGATTCGTTGGTTATGCACCTTGCGTCACTTGTGGCTACGCCTGTGGTGTCGGTCTGGGGCGCAACTCATCCCGAATTGGGATTCTTGGGCTACGGTTGTAATACCGAAGGTGTCTTGCAGGAGGAGATAAGCTGCCGTCCTTGCTCGACCTATGGCAATAAGAAGTGTAAGTATGGCGATTATCGCTGTCTGTACGCTATTACTCCGCAGATGGTTGCCGACCGCGTCGCAAAACTTATCGAGAAGTAAAAATTGAATAGTGATAGTGAAAACCTCCCACGAACATTGTTTGTGGGAGGTTCTTTTGTGGTGATGGGTTTTTATTATTGACGAGACTTAGCTTGCTCACTGCGTGAGCTGCGCTGAGCCTCTAGGCTCTAAGGGAGTCAAAATGCAATGAGAATCGCAGAGCGATATTCCGAGACTTGACGAGCCGCAAAGGCTCGTCTTGCCTCTCCGCTCCGCGGTGGCGCTTTCAAAAGCGATGCAGGCACGCTGTTCAATATATCACCTGCGCCCTGACGAGACTTGGCTTGCTCCACTATGTTACGCTGCGCCTTGCCTCTGGGCGCTATGGGAGTCAAAATGCAATGAGAATCGCGGAACGATATTCCGAGACTTGACGAGCCGCAAAGGCTCGTCTTGCCTCTCCGCTCCGCGGTGGCGCTTTCAAAAGCGATGCAGGCACGCTACGACTGTTTTGTTGTTATATTGTAGCATAGATGTTCGCAAGCGACACCATACTACAATACAACAACAAACGCCACCCTTTGAGGGTGGCGCCTGCATTGCTTTTGAGCTGTTGACGAGGCTTGAACTCGTGACCTCTTCCTTACCAAAGTAAACAAGTCTTTATCTTTATAATAAATTTAATATCAATATATTACAATTATATAATACATTCATTTACTTTATCATTTACTCTATTTATAAT
>JAZRHV010000025.1:0-47828 GCA_045644925.1 Alistipes sp. | reverse complement strand
CAGGAATGAGATTAGGTGTTCCGGCCGAGTACCAAGCTATATCGGATCACTATTTTGGTTATTGCGTACTTTTTCAAGAGTTGTAAGGAATAATTATGAAACGACTACTATTAATACTTTTTGCTATTGCGGCGTTGGCGGATTGAACCGCCAACGCCCAAGATATATATACCGAATAACAAATATAGAGCAGCTGTGCGCAGCTGCTCTATTAAATTAGATAATTCCGAAAAAAATAATGAAACAAGTTTCTTATTTCTTGCTCGCTTATTCGATACTTTGAGCTTGCGCTCGAAGATACTTTCGCTCGCTGTAAAAAATATTCAAGTAAACTTGATATTTCTTGCTCGCTTATTCGTCACTTTGAGCTTGCGCTCGAAGATACTTGCACTCGCTGTAAAAAATAATGAAACAAGTTTCTTATTTTTCGCTCGCTTATTCGTATCTTTGTCGAGAAAATCGATTTTATGAAGAAGATATTACTTTTTGTAAGCATTATATGTGTGTCGGCTCTCTTTGCAACGGCCTCGGCACAGCGTGTATATCGCACCGAGTTCAAGGTTTACGATACCCGCGAGGATGCTCGTGCCGGCAAGCGTCCCGAAAGCGATAAGTATCTCGTCGTAAATCCTGCGTATGAGGGAGTTACAGATGGGGTGAAGGTCTATGTTCAGCGTTTTGATGTGCCTGCATCGTGGAGCGACTATAACGCCTATCTCCACCTCGAAAACGTCAAGTCGGCATACGTGCTGATGCTCAATGGCGAGGTCGTGGCCGAGGTCGAGGATGATCGCACACCTGCCGATTTTATGGTTTCGCCGTGGTTGCGTCAGGGCGAAAATGTACTTGTGGTCGCGCTCTACAAAAGCAACTGCGCAGCTATTCAGCAGCACGGCTGGCACTCCGAAGAGATTAAGCCGTTTGCGGGCTCGTATCTCTTCACTCAGCGCAAACTTCACATCTACGACTTCTCGGCCGAGATTGTACCGAACGATACTCGCGAGTATGGTATTCTTAACCTTAATGTGGTGGCTGCCAATAACTTCAACTATGAGGAGAATATCTCGATAGGTTACGATATCTATGGTCCCGATGGCAAGCTGATAGACTACACGGTGCGCGAACTGACCCTCCCCGGACACTCGCTCGACACGTTGCGCATCAAGGCCGATATCTACCACTCGTATAAGTATAAGTGGGGTGGCAACCGCTCGACGGCTCCGCTCTACTCGATGATGCTCTATGTCAAGCGCAACGGAATGATTTACGAATATATCCCCTTCAAGGTGGGCTTTGGCCGTACGGAGTATGCCGACGGCAAGATTCTGCGCTTCGACGAGCCTGTGAAGCTGGTGCGTCGCAGATATAACGCAGCCGATACGCGCTCAGCTACCGAGAATGAGATTTTGGCTCTCAAACGTGAGGGGGCTAATACGTTGGTTGTGGATTATCCTCAGCCCGAATGGTTCTACTCACTCTGCGACCGTTTGGGTATGTATGTTATCGACCGCGCAAATATCAACGCTCCGAAGGCCTCGACCGACCGTGCTGTGGGAGGAACTCCGTCGAACGATCCGTCGCTTGCCGAGGAGTATCTCAACCGTGTGAAAGCGATGTATTTCCGCTCGCGTAACCACTCCTGCATCGTGGGTTTTATGCTTGGCGGTCAGGCGGGTAACGGCTACAATATGTACAAGGCCTACGAGTATCTCACCTCGGTCGAGACACGTCGCCCGGTAATCTATGAGGCTGCCGATGGCGAATGGAATAGCGACCCGCTCGAAATGAGCCGATAATCTCCACTGACGAAGGCTATGAGCATTGATTTGATTGTTGTCGGCAAGACCGATATGCGCGAGGTCGAGAGTTTGGTGGCGATGTATGCCAAGCGCATAAATTTCTACTGCAAATTCTCAATTACGACCCTGCCCGACGTGAAGAATACCAAGAGCCTCTCTATCAAGCAACAACGCACGGCCGAGGGTGAGGCTATTCTGCGTCAGATTGGCGATGGCGACTACGTGATGTTGCTCGACGAGAAGGGCGAGGAGTTTCGCTCGCTCGACTTCGCGCAGTGGCTGCAAAAACGTCTTAATAGCGGTATTCGTCGCCTGGTGCTGGTTATCGGTGGCCCTTATGGATTTTCGGAGGAGGTCTATGCCCGAGCCAACGGCAAGTTGTCGCTCTCGAAGATGACTTTTTCGCACCAGATTGTTCGCGCAATTTTTACCGAACAGCTCTACCGCGCTTTCGCAATCCTCCACAATGAGCCCTATCATCACGAATAGTTGCAGGTGGGGCTATTTATCTATGCAATAGCAATTGCATAAACCATAAAAAATGTGTTACTTTGCACCGTAAAGATGCGAAGAATATACTTTTTAATTGTAGCGATGTTGCTGCCGCTCTGCGCGGTGGCTGTCGAGCCCCCTGTCGAGGAGCCCGATACAACACTTCGCATCGGCTCGGTCGAGGTTACTTCGATAAAGCAGGGTAGCGCATTGCGCGGTAAAGCGATAGCCCTGACGCTTCTCGATGCCGAGATGACCGAACGCAACCGCATCACCGCTCTGAAAGATGCTTCGGAGATTGCCCCCAACTTCTACATCCCCGATTACGGCTCGCGTATGACCTCGTCGGTCTATGTGCGAGGCCTTGGTGCGCGTATCGACCAGCCCGTGGTGGGTATGAACGTCGATAACGTGCCGGTAATGACCAAGGAGGGCTACGACTTCGAGATGGTCGATATCGAGCGCATCGAGATTCTGCGCGGCCCACAATCGACACTCTATGGCCGTAATACGATGGGTGGCGTGGTCAATATTTATACTCTCTCGCCATTCAATTACCAGGGCGTTAGGCTTGGTGCTGAGTATGGGTCGGGTAATACGTTGAAAGTACGTGCCTCGGCATATCAGAAGATTCTGCCCGATTTGGCTACATCCGTATCGGGGTACTATACGCACAGCAACGGATTTTTCGAAAATCTACATACCGGTCGTACCTGCGACCGCGAAGATCAGGGTGGCGGCCGATTTAAGCTGGCGTGGCGTAGCGACCGCGTTAAAGTTGAGAATACTCTCGCCTTCTCGCTTACCGAGCAGGGCGGTTATCCCTATGCCTACGCAGGCGAAGATATAGTGAATGATAAGGGCGAAACGGTCATCGCTAATGGCGAGATTCGCTATAACGACCCCTGCGGATATGAGCGCGTGGAGGTGAGTGATGGTGTGACGGTGCGATATGATGCTCCGAAATTTACGCTGTCGAGCATCACAAGCTACCGCTACCACGATGATAAGATGACACTCGACCAGGATTTCACACCCCTCTCTTACTTTACACTTGTGCAGGCTCGCAAGGAGCATACTGCAACCCAGGAGGTGGTTATCCGATCGAAAGAGGAGGAGGATAAGGTCTATAATTGGCTCTGCGGAGCGTTCGGATTCTTCAAACATTGCGATATGAATGCCCCTGTGCAGTTCAAGCAAACAGGTATCGAGGAGCTGATTATCAAGAACGCTTCGGGTTCGTCTGGTATTCCTCTGACCTTCGATAACGATGAGTTGCTCTTCGATTCGCGTTTTGATATGCCTACGTGGGGCGTGGCTGCATATCACGAGTCGAGCGTGACTCTCGGCAAGTTCCTGCTCACAGCAGGCGTGAGATTCGACTATGAACGCGCAAGGCTCGACTATCGCTGTGCGAGTGATGCACAGGGTATGTTTGGTGTTGCACCAATCACACCCGACGCTTTTGACGACAGACTCTACAACTCCTTCTTTGAGGTTCTGCCGAAGGTGACCGCTACGGTGCGTTTCGATGCACGAAATTCGCTCTACGCCTCGGTGTCGAAGGGATACAAGGCAGGAGGATTCAATACCCAGATGTTCTCGGAGGTGCAGCAGTCGCGACTGATGAAGCAGATGGGAGTGGCAATGCACCGCCTGCCGATTGACGAGATTGTCGCCTATAAACCCGAATATAGCTGGAATTACGAGCTCGGTGCGCACGTGGCGACAGCGGATAGCCGCTTTGTGGCGGAGGCTGCTCTCTTTTATATAGACTGTCGTGATCAGCAACTCACCGTCTTCCCCGAGGGGCAGACTACGGGTCGAATGATGACAAATGCGGGTAAGACGCGCAGTTTTGGAGCCGAAATGTCGGCAAAGGTTTCTCCGTTCAAGAAATTCGATGTATCTTTGTCCTACGGATATACCAATGCCCGCTTTGTGGAGTTCCGCAGCGGTAAGAGTGACTACGCAGGACAGTATGTTCCTTACGCTCCGCAACATACGGCAGCAGCAAGGGTAAACTACGAGATTGAGATTCCGACCAAGTGGTTGGAACGAATAACTCTCGGTGTAGGATACAAGGGTGTGGGACCGATATATTGGAACGAGGAGAATTCGTTGAAGCAGAACTACTACTCGCTTTTGGATGCTTCGGTGCGATTTGTGGGTCCGCACTACGCTGTGGAGGTGTGGGGTCGCAACCTTACCAATACGCGCTATGCGGTATTCCACTTTGAGTCGATATCGCACCCCTTCTTGCAGATGGGCCGCCCGCGCACGTTTGGTGTAACTTTGAGTATTAACTTATAAAATTGATGAATATGAAGAAGATTTTGATTATCTGCGTAGCCGCTTTAGCGATTGTATCGTGCGGTAAGATTCAAGACATCCCGGAGGTTAAGTTCGAGAAGTCGAGCTATACGATCTCGGCTACAGAGGGTAAATATGTCATCCCCGTAAATACGACAGGTGTGGATGAGGTGAGTATTGAGTTTGATGATTACAGCGATCGCTGGGAGGTTGATAACGCAACCGGTGATCTTATCCCGAAGGAGGGTTGGATTGAACTTCTGCGCGTGATTAACCACTACGATACTCGCGCCTTGGCTTCGTGGCGTTCTGGTATTGAGATTGAGGTCGAGGAGAATGAGGGATATTTCGAGCGCAAGGCATATATCACAGTAAGAAGCTATATGGCTTCGAAGAGCGTGGCTGTAATTCAGCCTGCGCGTGATGCTCTTGTAGTGAAGCGTGGTGGTGCAGTTGTCTACACGGACAATGAGGCAAAGTGGAGATTCGTGCCGAATTTGGCTGCTGTAACTCCGGCTCAGTTTGACCTCTTTATGGATGGTACCCGCTTTGTGGAGCAGATGCCGTTGCTTGATATGGAGGTTATGGGTATGGTAAACCAGCACGCTAACCCCGATCAGAACTTCCTCTATGCGGCTGATGCCGTTGTGCCGAGCATTAAGGGTAACCCGATGCCGAACTATACCCTCACAAACTTCCGTTGCGAGATGGAGTCTTGGGCGGTGCTGAGGGTGTCGTTCGAGTGTATGGGTTGTCAGGTAAGCTATATGAAATACCTTGGTTATCAGAAATATTAGTAGATAAATAATATAAAAATATGAAAGCAGAGTACAAACCCTACGTTGATGAACTTATCGAGCTCGCCATTAAGGAGGATATCGGAGATGGCGACCACACTTCAATTTGCTGTATTCCTGCCGAGCAGCAGGGCCGTATGCGCCTCCTCTGTAAGCAGGAGGGTATTATCGCAGGTATCGAGATTGCTCGCCTGGTGTTGGAGCGTCTCGACCCGACGATGTGCTTCGAGCAGCTTATCGAGGATGGTACGCGCGTGAAGGTAGGCGATGTGGCGTTCTACGTTTCGGGCAGCGAGCGTTCGCTCTTGCAGGCAGAGCGTATCCTGCTCAACATTATGCAGCGAATGAGCGGTGTGGCAACCCAGACGGCTATCTATGTCGATCGTTTGGAGGGTCTGCACACCAAAGTTCTCGACACGCGCAAGACTACCCCCGGTATGCGAGTGCTGGATAAGATGGCCGTGAAGATTGGCGGTGGCGAGAATCACCGTATAGGCCTCTTCGATATGATTCTGCTCAAAGATAACCATATCGACTTTGCTGGTGGTGTACGCAAGGCTGTCGAGAAGGCTCGCGAGTATCTCAAAGCTACCGGCCGTAATATCCCCATCGAGTGCGAGGTGCGCACTTTGGAGGATATCGACGAGGTATTTGCAGCAGGTGGCGCCGACCGTATTATGTTCGACAACTTCACTCCGGCCCAGACCAAGATTGCAGTCGAGAAGGTGGCAGGCCGTTGCGAGACCGAGTCGAGTGGTGGTATCACTCTCGAAAATCTGCGTGAGTATGCCGAGACCGGAGTTGATTTTATCTCCGTGGGAGCTTTGACTCATCAGATTAAGTCGTTGGATATGTCGCTCAAAGCTTGTTAGCAAAATATCCGTCTAAATCGGTGATTTTGGTGTTATACGTTTTTGGTTGAAGGGGTCACATACGTTTTAGTATGCTCCCCCTCCACCCAAACCCGCAAGCCTAAAAATCCCTCAATTTATACGAATATTGTCGGGAAGGGGGCGGTTTTGGTTTATTATAGTTAAAGTGTTAAATGGATATACTCTACATTATATTTGGTCTTGCGCTTGTTTTGGTTGGAGCGCACTTCCTGACCGAGGGTTCGGCAGCCGTAGCTGAGAAATTCGGTGTTTCGGAGTTTGTTATCGGTCTTACGATCGTGGCCGTAGGTACGTCGATGCCCGAGTTCGTAGTGAGTTCGGCAGCAGCATTGCAGGGTAGCAGCGATATGGCTATCGGCAACGTCGTCGGCTCGAATATCTTTAATGTCTTCTTTATTCTGGGTTTGTGTGCGATTGTCGCACCTCTGCCATTCACACGCAATAATATCCGCTTCGATATTCCGCTCGTATTTATCGCCTCGATGATGATGTTCGTGGCGGCTTCGGATACCCTCTTTGGTTGGGGCGAGGTAAATAATATCGGCCGTATCGAGGGTGCGGTGATGTTCTTGTGCTATATCGCGATGATTATCTGGTCGATACGCTCATCCAAGCAGGATAAGCAGCAGGTGGCTGCTAAACCGCGAATGAAGATGTGGTTGGCGGTGCTGGCGATTTTGGGTGGTCTGGCTGCATTGGTTATCGGTAGCCGATTGTTTGTAGATGGAGCCTCGGCAGTGGCGCGAGCATTGGGTGTGAGCGATGCTCTTATCGCCATTACGCTTGTGGCTTGCGGAACTTCACTACCTGAGTTGGCATCGAGCCTTGTCTCGGTGGCAAAGGGCCAAACAGGTATGGCGCTGGGTAATGTCCTCGGCTCAAACCTCTTCAATATTCTCTTTATACTCGGCGGATGCTCGATGATTACGCCCCTGACCTTGGGCGATATCGATATGATTGATATCTCGATGGTGGTGCTTAGTGCAGTGATACCTTTTATCTTTGCATTTACATTCAAGGGCCGCAAGCTCGACCGCATCGAAGGTGCCGCAATGGTTGTAATTTATGTGGGATATGTCGCTTGGTTAATCTCGAAAGCGATTTAGGTTTATTCACAATTATAGTTTACAATTAGGAGAGCCTTATGGCTCTCTTTTTTATGCAATTAGGTATCTTCTGATTAAAAATAATTTTGAATTTTGAATTTTGAATTTTGAATTTCATTATCTTTGCGCCCGAATTTATTATCAGTTAGGTTAAATCATTACATTTTATGAACTTAAAGAACACTATCGACTTCCGACCTAAACTTATTACAAGCCTCAAAGACTACAACAAATCGAAGTTTACATCCGATTTGATGGCGGGTATTATTGTGGGTATCGTAGCTCTGCCTTTGGCTATCGCTTTCGGTATCGCTTCGGGAGTGAGCCCCGAAAAGGGCCTTATTACGGCTATCGTTGGTGGACTTATCGTCTCGCTGCTCGGTGGATGTAATGTCCAGATTGGCGGACCTACGGGTGCATTTATCGTTATCGTCTATGGCATCATCGCCAAGTTCGGTATCGAGGGTCTGGCTTTGGCGACTTTTATGGCGGGTGTTATGCTGCTGCTTATGGGTGTCTTCAAACTCGGCTCGGTTATTAAGTTCATTCCATATCCTATTGTGGTGGGATTCACGGGCGGTATTGCGCTGACAATCTTTACGACCCAGATTAAGGACCTGTTCGGTATGCAGATCGAGGAGGTGCCGGCCGATTTTCTCTCGAAGTGGGCTGTGTATTTCCAGCATCTCGACACGATTAATCCCCTCGCGCTGGCTATCGGATTGGCGAGCATCGCTATTATTGCGCTGATGCCGCGTTTCTCGCGCCGTGTGCCCGGCTCGCTTGTGGCAATTCTGCTGATGACGGTTATCTCGTTCCTGCTGCGCAAGTATGCGGGTGTGACCTCGATTGAGACTATCGGCGACCGCTTTACGATTAACGCTACACTGCCGCGTCCTGAGGGCCTGTCGTTCAATATGGAGACTATCAACATGTTGCTCCCCTCGGCCTTCACTATCGCTATTCTTGGCGCTATCGAGTCGCTGCTGTCGGCTACGGTGGCTGATGGTGTTACGGGCGACCGCCACAACTCGAATACCGAGCTTATGGCGCAGGGAGCTGCCAATATCATCGTGCCTCTCTTTGGCGGTATTCCCGTGACGGGAGCTATCGCTCGTACGATGACTAATATCAATAACGGAGGTCGTACGCCTATCGCGGGAATTATCCACGCAGTGGTGCTGTTGCTGATTCTGCTCTTCCTCTCGCCCCTGACCAAGCATATCCCGATGGCTTGCTTGGCCGGTGTGCTGGTTATGGTGTCGTACAATATGAGCGAGTGGCGTACAATCCGCTCGATGATGAGCAATCCGAAGTCGGATGTGGCGGTGCTGCTCACAACACTGGTACTGACCGTGATTTTCGACCTCACAATCGCTATCGAGGTAGGCTTGGTTATGGCGATCCTGCTCTTTATGAAACGTGTGATGGCAAGCACCCAGATTACCGTTATCCGCGATCAGATGGATGTGCATCATGACGGCGAGAGCCACGATGAGCAACTTGCAATCCCCGAAAATACCGAGGTTTACGAGATTGAGGGCCCCTTCTTCTTTGGTATCGCCAATAAGTTTGACGAGGCTATGCGTCGTGTGGGCGGTAATAAGTCGCTGATTCGTGTCGTGCGTATGCGTAAGGTGACATTCGTAGATTCGACCGGTATTCATAACCTCGAAATCTTTATTCGCCAGTCGCATAAGGAGAATCGCGTGGTTATCCTTTCGGGTGTGAATGATGGTGTATATAATGCATTGAAGAAGGCCGGAATCTGCGCCTTGCTTGGCGAGGAGAATGTCTGCAACCACATTGATAAGGCACTTGCTCGTGCCGAGGAGGTAGCGAATAAACTCGCAGCGAAGATTAATCATTAAGGGTTGAGGATATTCGAATAGCTATAAAATAGTTTTATGAGGTATTTTTTATCGCTGATTTTCGCTTTATATTTTTCTTGTGGGTGCGTACGGCAACATCAGGCAACATTGCTGAGTTATATTGACACTAGAGTTGGAACATCTTCTAGTACTATGCATACCGCTGGTAAATTTGGCAAAGGAAGTGAAGAATATGGACAAACATTACCCGCTATATTAGAACCCAACGGGATGAATTTCTGGACACCTCAAACCAGAGATACCGAATTAAAATCTATTTCACCCTATTATTATAACGACTCGCTCTTTCAGGGATTTCGCAACTCTCACTGGATCGTTGGAGGCTGTACTCAGGATTACGGTTCAATGACTATCTTCCCTACGACTAACATCAAAGAGTGCCAACCAACACAGAGAGCAACTTCATTCAAGCATACAAATGAAATTGCTACACCGGCATACTACTCTGTGTTTCTTGATCAAATATGCGTTAGGGCAGAAATGACTGGTCGTTCAAGAAGTGCCATTTTCCGTTTGACCTATCCAGCCGACGAAACAGCATACTTAATTGTTAATCCTAATAGCGATGAAGGAGAGGGATTTATAGAGATAGATACTATCCGCAAAGAGATTCGTGGATACAATCCGATTCATCGCATCTACCAAGGTTGGGGACAAAATGCAGGGCATAGTGGATATTTTATAGTTAAATACACCAATGAGATTGAGAGTTATGGTACTTATTGCAACAATACTCTCTATCCGGGAAATACTCAAATTGCAAATGCTAAGAATATAGGTGTATATATTGCTTTCAAGAGAGATAAAGAGAGAGAACCTATCATTGTAAAGGCTGCCAGCTCATTTGTTAGCATTGAGGGTGCAAGGTTGAACCTTGAAACAGAGATACCACACCAAAATTTCGAGCAAACACATAGAGAGTTAGCAACTATTTGGGAGAAACAATTAGGACGCATCGAAGTTCAAACCAAGGATATAACCAATATCAGAAAATTATATGGAGCTCTTTATAGAGCATCTTTTCTGCCTCGCACAATCAACGATGTAGATGGCAAATATCCTGCATTCTCCAAAGGAACGCCTATCCTCCAAACCGCCAACGATACAAATCATTACGACGACTTCTCTATGTGGGATACATATAGAGCATTACACCCTTTATATGTTCTTCTTACCCCTACAAAGAGTGGTGAGATGATGCAATCCCTTGTTGATAAATACAAACAAGGCGGTTGGCTGCCTATCTTCCCTTGTTGGAATAGCTATACTGCTGCTATGATTGGCGACCACTGTATAGCAGCGATAGGAGATGCTTATATTAAAGGAGTAACCAACTTTGATATCCAAACAGCATACGAAGCCATGCGTAAAAATGCATTCGAGACTCCTGAAAAATACGAAGACTATGCTAATGGTTTGGGTAGAAGGGCTCTGCAAAGCTACAAAAAATTCGGATTTGTCCCTTTGGAAGATTCCGTAAAGGAGGCTTTTCATAAACGCGAGCAAACGTCAAGGACATTGGAGTATGCATTCGATGACTTTGTGTTGGCGCAAGTGGCAAAAAAACTCAACAAAACATCAGACTACGACTCGCTAATAGTTCGTAGTTACAACTACCGTAATGTAATCGACCCTAAAACGGGTTATGCTAATGGCCGTTACGAAAGTGGTAAATTCTATGACGAAGAGACTCCTAATTCCTTCTCATTCTACATTACGGAAGGGGCTCCTTGCCATTATACCTGGTATGTTCCACACGATCCATACGGTCTTATGAAGTCGATGGGCGGTAGAGAGAGATACATTGCACGACTCGACGCCATGTTCGAAGAGGGGTATTATTGGCACGGAAACGAACCGTGTCATCAAGTTGCTTACCTATACAATTACGTAGGTGAACCTTGGAAGACTCAGAAATACACTCGCCATATTATGGATACAGAATATGGAGATATGCCAAGTGGCTTGGCAGGAAATGATGATGCAGGTCAGATGTCGGCGTGGTATATATTCAGTAGTATAGGTTTTTACCCTGTTTGTCCGGGAAGCCCATACTACATTATAGGGTGCCCGAGATTCGATAACGTCCGTCTTAATCTTGAAAATGGCAAGATCTTTACCATAAAAGCGATAAATGCAAGCGAAGAGAATTGCTATATTCAATCAGCAACATTGAATGGAAATCCATATACAAAGAATTACATCTCCCACCAAGATATCACTAACGGAGGCGTTCTCGAATTTGTCATGGGCCCTGACCCTAACAAAGCTTGGGCTAACAAACCAGAAGATTGCCCGCCACATTTACTGCCAGAGCTATAAGTGACAAAGGAAAACGATTTTTTTCTTGAAAAATTGTTGGAATATAAAAAAATATATATATCTTTGTCCCTCGATTTGATAACCAAATCAATGCCCAGATGGCGGAATCGGTAGACGCGCTGGTCTCAAACACCAGTAGGTTCACCCCTGTGCCGGTTCGACCCCGGCTCTGGGTACAAAGAGAAGTTCGAGAGAACTTCTCTTTTTTTTGTACCCTTCGCCGGGGTCGCAGCTCCTGTGGCGGTGTGGCAGAGTTGTCTGTGGTTGGCGATTATTACTACCGCAATCTTTTGTCTTTGACCGATGATTGTCTTTGAAAATAAATTTTCAGCCATCATCAGTCAAACCCAAACAATCTACGATTGTAATCGCCATCCTTCGCTCTGCTCAAACCTGCTGAGGACCTTCGACCCACGGCCGTTGAGGAGATAAGGTAATGTCTTGATCTTTTTTGCGGTTGTGGCGTGGATTTTTGTCTTTGGAGCCGAGGTCGTTGCTCCTGTGGCGGTGTGGCAGAGTTGTCTGCGTGAGGTATGATAGCCATTGTTGCTGCGCAACCACGAATCTTAATTAAAAATCATCTGCTCAAATAAATTTGGCGTCTGCTTTTTAATTAATCTTCTAAACCTCTGGTTTAATGTCTATCAACTCACTTCGCTCTGCTCAAACCTGCTGCGGACCTTCGACCCACGGCCGTTGAGGAGATAAGGTAATGTCTTGATCTTTTTTGCGGTTGTGGCGTGGATTTTTGTCTTTGGAGCCGGGGGCGCAGCTCCTGTGGCGACTCGGCAGACTCGTCTTCGCTCTATAAATGAGCAGTGTTGCTACGCAACATTAGAATCTTAATTGAAAATCTTCTGTTCAAATAGATTTGACATCGGCTTTTCAATCAAGCTTCCAAACCTTCGGTTTTCTGCACATTTCATCTGCTCGGTCTACTCTCGCCTGCTGAGGACCTTCGACCCACTCAAAGATTATTTGGGTTAGGGGCAATGGTCACTTTTGGTCACCACTTTGAAAATGGGGGGGGGTGTCGAAAAAGTCGTTTTTTCGGGAGGATAAACATTTAATTCCATGTTAATCTCTACTCGAAAATAAAATATCCGTAGATACGAGGGCGGGTTTGAAAAAAAATTATCCTTTTTTAAGGCTTTTTGTTACGGATTGCGATTTATTCTGCGAGGTGTGCTATAATTTGTAAAATTATAGTTATCTTTGGCCGTTGTAAATGTAAAAGATTTTTTTGAGATGAAGATAACTCTTGCTCAGCTGAATTATACTACGGGCGATATCGACGGCAATACCGCAAAGATTATTGCTGCTATCGAGAGTGCCAAAACCGAGGGTGTGGACCTTGTGGTCTTTGCCGAGCAGGCTATCAGCGGAAGTCCCGCATTTGACCTGCTGCGTAAGACAACTTTCCTGGAATTGTGCGACGAGGCTCTCGAAGAGATTGCATCGTACTGTAAGGGTATCACTGCGATTGTCGGTCTGCCGGTGCTGACCAACGAGGGCGCGGTGAGTGCTGCTGCGGTAATCGTCAATGGCCAGGTAGAGAAGTTTATCGGTAAACAGTTTATCTCGGCACGTCGCGAGATGGGCTTCCTGGTGCCGGCTCAGGGTTACGAGTATATCGAGGTGGCCGGTCATCGCTTGGCAGTCGTTGTGGGCGACGATTTGAGCCACATTCACGATATGGAGCGCGAGGCCGATATGATTATCAGCGTCAATGCTCGTCGCTATGGCAAGGATGTTTTGGCTTACCGCTACGATACGATGCGTAAGGTTGCCTTTGTTGAGGGCAAGACCCTTGTCTTTGTCAATAATGTCGGAGGTTCGGGCGAGATTATCTACGACGGTACTTCGTGCGTGGTTAATGCGAAGGGTGAGATTGTAACCCTGCTCGCAAGCTTTGAGGAGGATATGAAGATATTTGATACCGATAACGAGCCTGAGGCAATCAAAACTATGCCCTATTCGACTTGTAACGACCATACACGTATGCTCTACCGTGCGGCCTGCCTTGGATTGAAGGACTACTTCGCCAAGAGTGGCTATACGAAGGCGAGCATCGGTCTGTCGGGAGGTATCGACTCGGCTGTGGTAGCCTGCATCGCTGCCGACACGCTCGGTAAGGAGAATGTGAAGGCTTTGTTGATGCCCTCGCCCTTTACTGCTGAGAGTTCGGTGGAGGATGCAAAGAAGTTGGCCGAGAATCTCGGTATTCAGTATAGCGTATTGCCGATTCGCGAGGCCTATCGTTCGGTGATGGATACTTTGAAGCCTATTACGGGTGGTACCGATTTTGATGCTACCGAGGAGAATATGCAGTCGCGTATCCGTACTATGATGCTTATGGCGTTGCAGAACAAGAGCGGATATGTTATGCTCAACTCGTCTAATAAGAGTGAGAACGCACTCGGATTCTGTACGCTTTATGGCGATACAGCAGGTGCATTCAGTGTAACGGGTGACCTCTACAAGACCGAAATGTATCAGGTTGCGCGATATATCAACCGCGAGTTTGGCGATGTCATTCCCGAAAGCATCCTTACGAAGGAGCCTTCATCGGAGTTGCGCCCCAACCATAAAGATAGCGATATCCTGCCTCCGTATGAGGTGGTGGATGCTATCTTGATTCGTATGATTGAGGAGGGACAGCACCGCGAGGAGATTATCAATGCCGGCTTCGACTCGGAGGTTGTCGAGAAGATTCACTCGATGGTTATGCTGAACGAGAAGAAACGCTACCAATTCCCGCCGGTATTGCGCCTCTCGTCGTGCGCCTTCAAGCACGAACGCCTGATGCCGCTGATTAATAAGTACGGCTTTTAACCCTCTGCATTTCCAGGTAATGGCACATCCTGAACATATTGAACATCAAGGTCGCGTCGAGAGCATCGACGCGAATCTTGTTCGAGTGAGGATAGTGTCGAATAGTGCGTGCAGTAGCTGCGCATCGCGCAAGGCGTGTGGTATGAGCGAGTCGGCCGAGAAGATTGTCGATGTCGAGACGCGCTCGGCTGCGGAGTTCTCGGTGGGCGAGCAGGTTGTGGTCTCGGTGCGACGCAAGGTCGGCCTCTGGGCTGTGGCTGTGGCCTATGTGGCACCGTTGGTGGTGCTGGTGGCGATTTTGGCAGGGGCTTCGGCTCTCGGATTTGATGAGGGTCCTGCTGCGCTCGGCTCGTTGGGAGGCGTGGCTATATATTATGTGCTGCTATGGGCCTTTGGTGGCAGGGTGGCCGAAAAGGTTAAGTTTACAATCTCTAAAACTATAAAATAATGACGGTTTTATTATTTACAGTATTAACGCTTTGCGCTCTGGGTATTCTCGCAGCGGTAGTCCTCTACTTTGTTGCCCAGAAGTTCAAAGTCGAAGAAGACCCCCGTATCGACGAGGTCGAGAAGATGCTTCCGTGTGCTAACTGCGGAGGTTGCGGTTTTGCCGGCTGTCGCAATATGGCCGAGGCGTTGGTCAAGAATGACGACATCTCGAATCTCTACTGCCCGGCTGCGGGTGCAGAGGTTATGAAGGCTATTGCCGGATTCCTCGGTAAAGAGGCTCCCGTGAAGGAGGCTCGCGTGGCTACGGTGCGTTGTGGTGGTACGTGCGAGAAGCGTCCCCGCACAAATCAGTTTGACGGAGCCAAGTCGTGTGCTATTGCAGCGTCGCTCTATGTGGGCGAGACGGGCTGTGCGCACGGATGTTTGGGCTATGGCGATTGTGTTACGGCTTGTAAGTTCGATGCTATCCACATCAACCCTGCGACAGGTTTGGCCGAGGTCGATGCCGAGAAGTGTACCTCGTGTGGGGCCTGCGTTACAGCCTGCCCGAAGGGTGTTATCGAGTTGCGTAAGAAGTGGCCGAAGCAGCGTGCAATCTTCGTGTCGTGCGTATCGAAGGATAAGGGCGCGGTGGTGATGAAGGCTTGCAAAGCAGGTTGTATCGGTTGCGGTAAGTGTGCAAAGGTTTGCGAATTTGGAGCAATCACCGTCGAGAATAACTTGGCCTTTATTGACTCGGATAAGTGCCGTTTGTGCCGCAAGTGCGTGAACGAGTGCCCGACAGGCTCGATTACGATGATTGGTCTTGCTCCGCTGCCGAAGGAACCGAAGGTCGCACCTGCACCGAAACAAGAGTAATTGAGAATTCAAAATTCAAAATTCAAAATTGAGGGAAGGATGATAAATTAGAGAAGTTAGAGAATTTAGGGAAATTAACGACTACGCCAAAATCCTTAATCTCACTAAACTCCTTAAATTCCTTAAACTCACTATAAAAATTTTGCAATAAAAAGATGAAGACATTTCCAATAGGCGGAATCCATCCGTCGGATAATAAAAAATGGAGTAAGGGTAGTGCTATCGAGGTGATGGCGTTGCCTGATGTCGTAACTATCCCCCTCGGACAGCATATCGGCGCACCGGCCGTGGCAAAGGTTGCCAAAGGCGATAAGGTGCTGACCGGTCAGCTTATTGCCGAGGCGGCAAGCTTTATGTCGGCCAATATCCACTCGCCCATTTCGGGTACGGTGACATCTGTCGATATGCAACCCAATGGCCAGGGTTTGCGCCAGATGATGATTACAATCAAGCGTGAGGGCGATGATTGGGTCGAGAGCATTGACCGTAGCGAGGAGCTCGTGAAGGAGTGTTCGCTCGAATCGCAGGAGATTATCGAGCGTATCAAGGCCGCAGGTATCGTTGGTATGGGTGGTGCTACATTCCCGACACACGTTAAGTTGTCGGTGCCTCCCGGCAAGAAGGCTGACGTGCTTATTATCAATGGCGTAGAGTGTGAGCCTTATCTCACGTCGGACTACCGCACGATGCTCGAATATGGCGAGCGTATGGTCGTGGGTGTGAATATCTTGAAACGTGCACTTGGTGTCGAGAAGGCATATATCGGTGTTGAGAATAATAAGCCTGACGCTATCAAGCATCTGCGCGCGCTCGTTGCCGGCGAGCAGGGTATCGAGGTTGTTGCGTTGAAGACCCAATATCCGCAGGGTGGCGAGAAGCAGCTTATCGCAGCCGTTACCGGTCGTGAGGTGCCTCCTCCTCCGGGATTGCCGATTGATGTGGGTGCGGTGGTATGCAACGCATCGACTACGGTGGCTGTTTATGATGCTGTGCAGAAGAATAAGCCCCTTATCGAGCGTGTTGTGACCGTTACAGGTAAGCAGGTCGCGGCTCCGAAGAATATGCTGACCCGTATGGGAACGTCGATTGCCGACTTGGTTGCGGTAGCAGGAGGTCTGCCTGAGGGTGACGTGAAGGTTTTGAACGGAGGTCCGATGATGGGTCGCGCGATGGTTAATCTCGCATCTCCCGTGACGAAGGGTTGTTCGGGTATCACAATCCTGAGTGGCTCGGAGGCTTCGCGCGAACAGCAGAGCGCTTGTATCAAGTGCGCGAAGTGTGTGTCGGCCTGCCCGATGGCATTGGAGCCCTACTACCTCTCGAAACTCTCGCGCAAGGGCGCGTGGGAGGTTGTTGAGGCGCACAACATTACCGACTGTATCGAGTGTGGCTCGTGTCAATACACCTGCCCTGCATCGTTGCCGTTGCTCGATTATATCCGTCTGGGTAAGCAGACCGTTATGGGTATTATCCGCGCTCGTGCCGCAGCGAAGAAATAGCGACAACAATAGAAAGCGAAAACAAAAAAGTTGAAAAATATGGCTAATAAATTCTTTGTTTCCCCGTCACCGCATATTCACGGTGAGCAGACGACGCAGAAGATTATGGCTGACGTGATTATTGCGTTGTTGCCTGCACTCTGCGTATCGACTGTGGTTTACGGGTGGGGCGTACTGCTGCTGACTGCTATTGCGGTGGCAAGCTGCGTTCTCTTTGAGTTCCTGATTCAGAAGTTTGTTATCAAGGGCCCGCTCACGATTTGCAACCTCTCGGCTGCACTGACGGGTTTGCTCTTGGCATTCAACCTTCCGCTCGGTCTGCCGTGGTGGATTGTCGTTATCGGTGCATTTGTCGCTATTGCTGTG
The DNA here is from genome assembly GCA_045644925.1 of Alistipes sp. GTDB lineage: Bacteria > Bacteroidota > Bacteroidia > Bacteroidales > Rikenellaceae > Alistipes. Next base: position 30,206 of record JAZRHV010000025.1, on the reverse strand, counting down.
GGTAAGATGACCTTCGGTGGCCTGGGTAAAAACCCCTTCAACCCCGCATTGGTTGGTCGTGTCTTCCTGCTGATTGCATACCCTGCGCAGATGACCACGTTCCCTGCTCCGAAGATTGAGAACTTCGTAGATGCCTATTCGGGAGCTACGGCTCTTTCGGCAGCGAAGGGTGGATTGGTAGATTTCGGCTCGTTCGATATGTTCGGTATGTTCAACGGAGCGATGGCCGGCTCGGTGGGCGAGATTGCAACCTTGGCGTTGCTGCTCGGATTCGGCTACCTGCTATGGCGTAAGGTTATCACTTGGCATATCCCTGTGACAGTGTTGGGAGCTATGGCGATTTTTGCAGCTGTTTATGGCGCATTCTCGTTCGATACACCTCATTTGGCGCTTAACTTCTCGGTCTTCCACTTGTTGGCCGGAGGCGCAGTGCTCGGTGCTGTCTATATGGCGACCGACTACGCAACCTCGCCTATGACTACTCGCGGAATGGTAATCTATGGTATCGGTATCGGTGTTCTGACGATGTGCATCCGCCTCTGGGGCTCGTATCCTGAGGGTATGTCGTTTGCAATCCTTATTATGAACTCGGTGGTACCTCTGATTAATAAGTATGTTAAACCCAAGCGTTTCGGCTTGAAAAAGTAGGGGAGGGCAAGATATGAAAAGTACACTTTTGAATATGGTTGCAGTTCTCTTCTGCATCACGCTCATCTCGTCGGCTGGCGTAGGCTTGGTAAATATGATTACCGTCGAGCCTATTGCCGAGGCGAAGGCAAAGGCTGTGAATGAGGCGATTTTGGCTGTTCTGCCCGCATTCGAAGAGAAGCAGAGCACCGAACTCGAAATAGACGCTATGCCGATTAAGGTCTATACAGCAACTGCTGCGGGTCAGACTGTGGGCTACGCAGTCGAGACAATGACCAAGAGCGGTTTTAGCGGCGTCGTAAAGCTTATGGTAGGCTTCGCTCCGACGGGCGAGGTGCTGAATGTAAACGTCCTTCAACAGGCCGAGACTCCGGGTCTTGGTACCAAGATGTGCGATGAGGGCAACCCCCTGATTTCGAGCATCAAGGGTCAAAACCTCGAATCGAAGAAGCTCGTGAATGGTCAGTTGGCTGTTACAAAGGATGGCGGAGATATCGATGCGCTGACAGCGGCGACAATCTCATCGCGAGCATACGTTGATGCAGTAAATCGTGCATATATGGCTTACAAGAGCGTGGTTAATGGTACCGAGCCCACCGACGTATCGAGTGGTGCTTCGAAGGTAAACGCTGCGCAGAAAGGAGGTAACAATGAATAAGCTTTCGATTATCCTCAAAGGGATTATTAAGGAGAACCCGACCTTTGTGTTGGTGCTGGGTATGTGTCCGACTCTCGGAACGACAACCTCTGCAATGAATGGTATGGGTATGGGCGTTGCGACGATGGCGGTGCTCATTATGTCGAACTTCGTGATTTCGTGTATCAAGAGTCTGATTCCCGATAAGGTGCGTATTCCTGCGTTTATCGTGGTTATTGCATCGTTTGTGACGATTATCCAGATGTTGATGGAGGCCTACGTTCCCTCGCTCTATGCGAGCCTTGGTGTCTTCATTCCCCTTATCGTTGTGAACTGTATTATCCTGGGTCGTGCCGAGGCGTTCGCATCGAAGAATGGCCCGCTGGATTCGATTCTCGACGGTGTGGGTATCGGTTTGGGCTTTACCCTCTCGCTGACCGTGATTGGTGCTGTGCGTGAGCTGCTCGGTTCGGGCTCTATTTTCGGATTCTCGTTCGGTATCGGCGACTATATGCCTCTCGTCTTTATCCTCGCACCGGGAGCATTCCTCGTGCTGGGTTATTTGATGGCTTTGTTTAACAAATTTGCGAAGAAGTAGTTATGGAGATTTCATATTTTGCAATTATCATCGGAGCGATTTTAGTCAATAACGTAGTATTGGCTCAGTTCCTCGGCATCTGTCCCTTCCTCGGTGTTTCGTCGAAGGTCGAGACTTCACTCGGTATGGGCGCAGCCGTTACATTCGTAATGTCGCTTACGGCCGTGGTTGCGTGGTGCATCCAGACCTACGTCCTCGTGCCGCTGCATATCGAGTATATGCAGACTATTGTCTTTATCCTGGTTATTGCTGCGTTGGTGCAGATGGTCGAGATTATCTTGAAGAAGATTTCGCCCTCGCTCTATCAGGCTCTCGGTATCTTCTTGCCGCTGATTACCACTAACTGCGCAGTTCTGGGTGTGGCAATTCTGATGATTCAGAAGGAGTTTACTCTGTTGCAGAGTGTTGTATATTCGGCAGCTACAGCGATAGGTTTTGCATTGGCTATGGTGCTCTTCGCGGGTATCCGCGAGCGTTTGGAGTTTGAGGATGTGCCCGAAGCAATGAAGGGTACGCCGATTGCTCTGGTTACGGCAGCGCTGCTGGCTATGGCATTCCTGGGATTTTCGGGACTGGTGTAGTCCTCGGAATATAGAGTAAAATTTTGGGGCTGTTCGATTCGTTCGAACAGCCCCAAATGTTTTGTATGATGCCGAGCAAATAGTTGCCCGTCCGAGGATTACTCCTGGGTGGCCGTTGTTGGGAGATAGGTTATTGTGTAGAGCAACTCCTTGGTGTTGTTGTCATCCTTGCCGGTGTAAATTTTCAGGATGTAACCCTCCGAATCGGTGTCGTACGAGTAGTCGTAATCGGTCTCCGAAAGCTGCTCGTAGTTGCCACCCACAGGCATACGTCCCTCGACAATCGTAATGTCGGTTGGCAGGTAGTAGCTGCGCGATCCGAAGACACTCACACAAGCTGCCAACTCAGTCGGGATGTTGCTATATTTGAAAAATTCGGGCGATACCAGCGCAAAGAGATTTACGTTTGTGTGGACATTGCTGCGGTAAGATGCGTATCCATATCGTACTGTCGATGAGTACTCACACATCACGCCTTCCTCTTCGACTGTCAACTGGCTCAAAACCATTGCCGGAACACTGCTCTGCCAATCTATGCGCTTAATCTCACCACCGCTCACTTTATCGACTATACCGATAAGTTCGTGGCGGAATACTCCGATAATTGAGTGCGAGGTGTAGTAGTTAAAGTTGCTCAATACCTGCGGAATCTCGCCATTGAGCGAGTAGCTCTTCAACGCGCCATATTCGTTGAACTCCATCAGATATTTGTTGTTACCCGTGATAACGTCGAAGGTCACGGTGTGATTTGTGGTGTTGATATTATATTTTATATCGTATTGGCGATTGAGCGAAGTGTCGAGTGCATCGACATAGGTCACGCGGCTCACACGCATCTCTTCATCGTAGTCGAGTGATATGGTGCTTCCGTTGGCGTGGGTGATGGTGTCCACATACTTTGTGGTGATAGTGTTGGTGGGCTCGTTTGTAAAGTCATCGTTGCAGCTGGTCATTACGAGGAGCATACCAACGAGGAGTAAAGTAATCTTTTTCATTGTGTTGTTCGTTGTTTTATGCTGCAAAGGAATAAAAAAAATGGCATATTTCAAACCTGTGCAGTCAAATAATTCTCACTACTAACGCTCCGTGGGTTGTGGAAATTGCGATAGTTTTCATATTTTTGCAATATGATTATCAACGCCAACTGTAAAATAAACCTCGGACTCGATGTCCTGCGTCGTCGCGAAGATGGTTTTCACGACCTCGAAACTGTTATGTATCCCGTTGTGGGATTGCACGATATTCTCGATGTCGGACCGTGCGAAGGCGCGGAGCCAATCTTCGAGAATCGCGGTTTAGTGGTCGATTGCCCTGCCGAGAAAAATATCTGCATCAAGGCGTGGCGACTTATGCACGAACGCTACGGCATCGGTGCTGCCCGCATTATTCTCGATAAGCGTACACCCTTCGGTGCGGGCTTGGGCGGAGGATCGTCGGACGGTACGGCTGTGATTGTAGCTCTGAATGAGATTTTCGGTCTCGGACTTAGCGAGGAGTGCTTGATATCTTTGGCCGCCGAGCTCGGTAGCGACACGGCCTTTTTTGTGCGTAATACACCGCAACTCTGCACCGGCAGGGGCGAGATTATGGAACCGATAGATATTTCGCTCAGTGGGCTGTGGCTCGTGCTGATTAAGCCCGACGAGAGCGTCTCGACCCGCGAGGCCTATGCCGGCATCCGCCCTTTTGTTCCTGCGGAGCCTCTGCGCGAGCGCGTTGCTCGACCGGTCGGGGAGTGGCAGGCGTTGCTGAAAAACGATTTTGAACCCCATATTTTCGCGGCACATCCTGCGATTGCCGAGGCTAAGGCGTGGCTAATTGAGCAGGGCGCGATATACGCCTCGATGTCGGGTAGCGGCTCGGCGGTATTTGGGCTCTTCGACCATAAGGTCGAGAATCTGCCACCCGTCGAAGGGGTGTTTGCCTATCAACAACAACTATAAAAAATGGGGCTGTCCGAAATCGTCGGACAGCCCCAATCTTTAACCTTCGGGAGACTATTTCAACTCCACGAAGTTGGTGTGCTTAACCTCTGCGGGGCGCTTGGTTGTTGCGTATACCGACGAGGTGGTAAATGCATCTACCACACCTGTCCACTCGCACTTAACCGAGTTGCCGTTTCCGGTTGTCATATTGATACGGAACGCATACTGCGACTCAGATACGTTGCGAATCTCGACACTTCCTCCGGTGAGCACGTCGCTCTCGGTGGTCATATCGGGATATACACGCTCGATAACCGAGCCCAATGCTATACCGCCCCAGAACTTACCTGGGTAGAATACACCCGGCTCCACCTTCATCGTATTGCCCTCCATTGTTCCGGGTATGTATGTGCCGGCGAAGTCCTCGCCCGCCTCAGTGTAGAGGTCGAGCATAATCATATGACCTGCTGCTGCGGGGTGTGTGCCATCCGCCGAAATAGCGGTATCGAAAAGACGTACAACGAATGAATCAACGCCCTCGGCAGCACCGGGATATGCATCCACAGTCGCCTTTATGGGATTTACGGTGATATCATTGGTCATTCCGGGCTCCCAAGGCTCGTCGTCGCTCTGGTCCTCGAATGTGATAGGACCTACGTACTTAAATTTGAGTTCCTTCTCCTCGCCATCAATCAAAGCCGTGAATGTTGCCTCGATCAGGTATCCGAGCTTTGTGTGCTCGACGGTTACGGTACCGCTGGTAAATTGACGATCCTTGATGCGGTATTGGCTTCCGACCTGCTCTACGTTCTCGGTAGCGATGGTGTATTGATCGTAGACGATATACATATCGCGCTGGTCGCTGAAGATGTACTCGCCTTCGGGGAGGATAGCTCGTGCGGTATTCTCCGAAGCCTCTGCCCACAGGTCGAGGAAGAGAATCCAACCACCAACCTCCATCGGGACCTCATAGCCGGTCTGAACGCTCTGACCGACCTCGCAGTTAGCCAACGAGAAGTAGTAGTCAGCGTGCTCCTCGCCCTGGAAATCCCAAACTTTACCGAGGTAGTAGCCGTTGGTCTGGCGGTCGAGGATGATTACCTCATCCTCACCGCCATTGCCACCGTTATTGTTGTTCTCGCAAGAGGGCAATGCGATGATTGCCACAGCTGCGATGATTGCAAATGCAATTTTCTTAATCATTATTATCGTATAAATCTAATGGTTGAGAATTACTGCTTAGGCTGCTGAATCTTGATCGACACGTTCAAGTCAGTGAAAGTAGTGTCGTTCGGATCCGAGTAGTACTTGAGGTAGATGTAGTCGGTCTTGGTCGAAGTACCCTCGTTTGCAGTGGTGTTGAATTTGATAGTCTTAGCCTCAGTGTCGAGAACAATCGACGACTTGTCGATGATGGTGTACGACGAGCTACTAGCCTCAACAATCAAGAGACCCTTGTCTGAAAGGTTGTTCGGAGTGTACTTGATAGTGTACGAACCTGCTGTCGGAGCTACCTGCAATGCGGGGTTACCGTAGAAGTCGGTTGCTATCGAAGTGTTCTCATCCTCGCAAACCCACGAGATACCCGGCTTGTCATTAACCAAGGTTACAGCCTCCATCGAAATATTCGAGATAGCAACCTTCTCTGCATCGTCAATAGCGTAAGCATAAACGTATGCATCCCAACCATTCGAATCCGATACCGAGCTAACCGAAATCTTGAACTCGTTCTGTACACCGGTCTTAATAACCTTGCTGTAGCTGGTAATAGTGTTCGAGATAATCTTTGCGGGATCGTTGTTGTACGAGCTGCCGTTGAAAGTGTATTTCGAGATACCACCAACGACATACTTCACATTCGGGTTCGAGGGGTTGATATCAACGATAACGTGATCGTAGTGACGCTCCTTGATTGTGAAGTAGAACTTGTGCTGCTCTGCCTCAGGATTACCTGCCTGCTTAACAGTAAGTTTGCGAGCAACGTCAGCATACTGGTACGAGAAGGTGATAGTACCCTCGCGAGGTGCAGCGTAGGGGTTTTGCTCATACTCGAATGCAATCTTATCGTTTACGATGTTGATGTTCTTGATCCACGATGTGCTGGTCGAAGCAGTAGCCTTGATGCCGTCGATAGCGTTTGCAACCGAGAATGTAGTACCGTTGCTACCAGCATCCGACGAAACTTCGATAGTGTCGGTAGCCAAAGTCAATACGGGCTTCGGCATAAGGGGAACCTCAACGATAGTTACAGCAGTAGTCAAAGCAACCGAAGCCTTGTCGGTAGCCTCACCTACATTGATACCACATACAACCATATAGGGAACCTCATCCTCGTTGTAGAGAGTCCACGAGAGCGAGTTTGATACGCCCTCTGCGGGGTAGTTGCCCGAAGTGAAGTTGGTCATAGTTGCAGTACCCCAGAACGGGAACAACCAAGTACCAGCCTGGTAGATAGCCCAAGCAGCTGCCTTCTCTTCAAGAGTCTCACCAGCGTACGAGTTCAAAGTTGTCGAAGTGATGTTTTTGAACAGATAGGTAATGTTCGGATCCTTCGGAGTGATAGTTACGTTAGCAGTAGTCGGAGTTGCGTTCGAGAACTTAACCTCGAAAGCCTGCTCTGCGGGAACTGCACCAGCCTGCTTGATAGCAACAGCAATGGTCTCGTCAGCGTAGGTAAGAGTCATCTCTGCCTCGCGAGCCTCAGTAGCAGTGTTAGCATCAACAACGAACTCAACAGCAGCAGCTGTTACGTTGATGTCGTGAATCCAAGTGGTAGCCTCAGCAACGGTTGCGGTCAAAGTAGCGCCCTCAACAGCGATTACGCTATATGCGAACGATACGTTACCACCCTCAGCAGCTACAATTGCGGGAGCAGTAGCTTTGAGACCCTTGCCCTTAGCCTGCGAGATAACAACCTCTACCGAAGCCGCAGTGGGGTAGGTCAAGGTCATTGTGGTCTCACGTGCAACACCCTCGTTAGCGTCGATAACGAACTCAACTGCGCTATCGGTTACGTAGATGTCGTGTACCCAGAATGCATCTACGGGGATGAATGCCTCAACACCCTTGTCGGTAGCGATAGGATTAGCCACCTGGTAAGTGATTGCGTAAGAGCCACCGGTAGCAGCTACCTCAGCAAACTCGCCAACAATCAGTTCGGGAGCGTCGTTATCCTCATTTCCCCCCCCCTGACAGCTTACACCAGCAACCAAAGCAAATGCTGCAAGTGCAAAGAACTTTAAAAAGTTTTTCATAATGGTTTGAATTAAAGTTTATTAAAAAGTTTGTTTACTTGTTTTGTTAACCTTGCTTGCCTGCGTGAACACACGCGCGCGCACGTTCTCTATTAACTTTTAACTTCAGTGTCGCAAAAATATAAAAAATCTTAAAAACTCCTAATTCGGTCGGTCAAAAAAATGAAAAAAAGGTTCAAACGCTATCGGGATGAAAAAATTAGCGGTTAAGTTTTGGCAATTCAAAAAATGATTGTATATTTGCACCGCTCAATCCGCGAGGAGGAGGGTTTGGTGAGATGGGTGAGTGGCTGAAACCACCAGTTTGCTAAACTGACGTACGGGCAACCGTACCGGGGGTTCGAATCCCCCTCTCACCGCAAAGACAAACGAAGCAAAAAGGTGTCGAATCTCGACACCTTTTTGTGTTTTATACCTCTCCGCGACAAATTTATTTGGCAAAGGGGAGGTGTGAAACACAAAAGTAGTTGATTTATCAACTTTTTGCGAAGTGCAGGTCTTAGCAAGGGCCCCCGCGGCGAGCGGAGGGGATGGGCGAGCGAAGTGAGCCAATTCCCTCTCACCGCAAGCAAAAGTAGTTGATTTATCAACTTTTTGCGAAGTGCAGGTCTTTGCAAGGGCCCAACCGGCGAGGTAAGGGGATGGGCGACCGCAGGGAGCCAATTCTCCTCTCACCGCAAGCAAAAGTAGTTGATTTATCAACTTTTTGCTGAGTGCAGGTCTTTGCAAGGGCCCCCGCGGCGAGCGGAGGGGATGGGCGAGCGAAGTGAGCCAATTCCCTCTCACCGCAAAAAAGGATTGGTTGCAGATTTTGCATTCTTCCCCGCGGCGAGCGGAGGGGAACTGACGCCAAGCCGAGAGCAAAGAATGCTCGCATGCTTTGCCGAGGCGCGAAGGAAGAAAAGGAACTTATGGGCGACCATAGGGAGCAAAACCTTCTCATACCAACAAAAAAGAAGAGCCGTTAGTAAGTGAACTTACACGTCTCTTCTTTTTGTCCGTTCTTCGAACGAGATATTCTCTTATATCGCTCGCCTGCGGACTACGTTGAGCTGCCGGGACTCGAACCCAGAACGACAGAACCAAAATCTGCTGTGTTACCATTACACCACAGCTCAATCCGACGCTCGAAAGCGCTGCAAAGATATTATTTCTTTTTCTAAATCACAAATTTTACAGGCTCTTTTGCCTAAAATATCACGCAGAGAACCCTGATGCGCCACTCCCGACACAATGGCTTATTGTGCGGGAGAAACGCTATAAAGCTATGTTATTTCATATCGAAATCGACAATCACAGGGCGGTGGTCCGAGGGGTCGCGGAACTTCTGTGAGGTCCAATTCTTGCAAAATTCGTGCTCAGGGCAGATATTGGTCCACGAGTCGACAATCGTAGTACTCTCAACTATGCGGTCGAACATCGACGGCGAAGCGTAGAGAATATCGATACGCGCAGAGCCGCTTGTCGAAGTCATAAAGTAGTTCGACGGATAGTAGTCCGCGATAACATCTTTGAGGTTAGTATTATTAAGGACAACATCGTGAGGAAGGTACTTGGTCGGTCCCTGAGGTGTTTTGCCCGGCAGTTCGTAGTACCACTTATCCTTGCGTGAACGCGAGTTGGTATCGCCACCAAAGAGCCACAGCTCCTCGCCCTTATAATCCGGGTGGTTGATAGTCTCCTTGACGATATAATCCATCTCGTATTCTCGATAGTAGTCGCCTTCGAGTTTGCTTGCACTTGCAGCTTGGTCCGCAGTCTTGACACCAAAGCCATAAGCCTGCGGCCACATATGCAGCGTTACGATATTGATCTTCTTGCCATTAACAGTGATAGTGAAGTGTCCTGCACCGTGAGATACGGGTTTGTCCGATGGACCAACAATCTCATTCAGCGTCGTAATGGGATACTTCGAAGTTACGGTTTGCGAGAAGTTGTCGCGATTACCGCCCGTGGCTGCGTAAGAGTGACCATAGCGCAGGCAGAGTTTATCCCAATTTGCGGGCAGATATCGTTCCGAAGCCGTCTGGCTCTTATTAGTCTTGTCGATGTAGATAGTCTCGGACTCGCACCAGATGCAGACGTCGGGATCGTACTTCTTGACCCACTTCACGAAGTTGTCGTAGCCGTTGTGCTGGTCGGCCCACATACCGTTCTGGATATTCCACATCAAGACACGCAGAGTGTTGGCGTCTTTTTTCCAGCCATCGATTTTGCGTACCTCGATGCTGTCGAGGTAGATGCCGTGAACGCCGTTATTCGAGTTGGTGTCGGTAATGTAGAAGCGCGTACCGTCAGAGATGCTATTGACGATAAGTTCGAGCGTATGCCACGACTTGGCAGCACTTGCCGAGCTTGCGATGTCGAGATCCGTGTTGGGAATAAGGAGTTTCGATTCGGTAGTGTCATAGCTCAGGTTGCTCTCATTTAGCGTGATTGCCTTGCCATCCAGCGTCGCCTGCGTGATAACACCTCCGTAATAAACCGATGTCTGCAATGTGCCGTCAAATCCCGCCTGCATCGCAAAGCGCAGAGTGACCTTCGCTTTGCCGATTGTCGGCATTCCCAGAGACATTGGCGAGGAGTAGATACCACGTGCAGTCGATGCTGTGCCGATTGCAATATATCCCGGATGCTCCTGTACGCGGAACATATATTGTGTGCCACTGATGTTACGGCTCTTGATGTAGCTCGACGATACCTGATGCGATATATCGACAGTCTTGCCCGTAACCTCATCCCAAGTGTTAGACTGCACGAAGCAAGTGCCGGGGTTATCGTAGGGAACCTCTGTGAAGGCATCCTCGTAACCCGTACGGCTGGTCTGCGACTCGATGCCGATAGTTGAGTTATCGGGCGAATATCCTCGGCCTGAGGCTCCTTTGACGATATCGCCACCCCAGACAAAGTTGTCGAAGCCTTCGTAGAAAGCCAAGTCGCTTTCGGGTGCGTATGTACCCTCGAATGAGTAGATCGTATCGACCTGCAATTCGGTAACTTCCGAAATGGTATGGAACATAGCCTGTCGGATATTGTCGCAAATCGAGATTTTCAGCCCCTTAGAGCACGACTTCGGAGCGACCATAACGTAGAAGTCGGTTACATTACTCTTGCTGAGGGTTACGTAGCTGCCGCTATTGGTGCAGTTGAGCGTCACGAAGTCCATACCGCGCGACAGAGTAAGTGATCCGTTGTTGCGATTGACGGTTGCAGGGCCCGCAAGAACACCTCCCGATATATTCTCAACCTTCACAGACGAAATCTTCGCTGTGCCCTTCAATTTGAGGTGGATGAGCGAGTAGCAGTCGCGGAATACCAACATATTGCCGGTGCCGATTGTGTAGTTGGCATACATCGGGAAGTTCGAGAGTGTCGCAGTAGCCTTATGGAAGAACTGCGAGTGCGAGAACTTCAAGCCGACATAAGGAGTATCACCATAGTAGTTGCTCGATGATGATGTTGCCAACGTAGCCGAGTAGGAGTTGCTGGTGTTGGACTCAACGTCGATGTAGGGGGTATTATCCTCGTCAAACGAGATTGTATAGCTCTTGCCATTGACGATAACACTCGACGAAGACCAGTTGCGCGGAGCGATGCCGAGTGTTGCTCGGATGCCGTTTGCTGCCTCCGAGAGGTAGAAACGCACCTTGCCATCGATAAATTCAAGGCCCTCGCCACTCAATCGGGTCTTGATAGCCTCGGTGCTCTGCACGGCATTGCGCGAAATGGTCTGCGAACCTGTGATAGACTTGGTGAATGTTACGTTATTCATATCCGTAACACTGATAGTATAGCCGTCCGAGAAGGTCGTCTCGGGGATGGCAAACAGGAATGCCGTAGCCGTCTCCGCACTTGTGCCGATAGCGACACCCTTATTGCAGTCGATAGTCACAGCTGCCGCCGACTCCTCGCCAAAGGCGACGATCGGATCGCCGCTCTTCGAGAACCCGACAGTCGCTGCGCCTGCAATCTTCTCACCCTTATTGCCCGTGATAGAGCAACTCTTGACCATAGCATTCGAGCCATAGAGTAACACTTTCAGATAGCCGCAGACATTCTTGAACTGCAACGACGAGCCATCGCTCGCAGCCGAGTGTGCTACCATCACATTGACATCAGCGTTGATTGCTCCGGCCACATACTTCTGTGTTGCGGGGAATGTTATCTGGATCTTTCCGTCGGGCGAAATCTTGGTCTCCGACGAGTGGGGATAGACCGCATAGTAACCGTCAAGTTGAAAGCCCGAAGCCGTAGTCTCATCAGTTCTGCGCTCGAACTCGCCATTCGTGCTCTTCGAGCCGCTCATCAGTCGATACTCGGTGTTGTAATCTGCACCGGGGAAGAGAGTGATGCAGTCACTGACCTTCCAGAGAATCTGGTTGTCCTTATTCATCTCGACACGAGTCTCGACAGCCTCGATAGATGCATTAATCGTCTTAGGAAGATTTACTGTGCAACGCTTGGGACCGTCGCTTTCGTTATGGCCTGTGCAGCCAATCATCAAGGCTGCGACCGCAAAGAGTAGAAGTTTTTTCACGTTGTTGTGTAGTTAAGTCCCGCAAAGATATAAATATTTTCCCAACAAAAAAAAGCCGTTTGTATAAAACAAACGACTTTGTGAATAATCTTGAATAATCCCTACTCCTCAACGGGCTCGAAATCCTCTTTACCAACTCCACACAAGGGGCAAACCCACTCATCGGGAATATCCTCAAAAGGTGTGTTGGGAGCGATGCCCGAATCAGCATCTCCAATCGCCGGATCATAGACCCAGCCACATACCGTGCATCTGTACTTTTTCATCTCTACTATGCTATTAGTTAATATTTTGGTATAATCTCACGAAGATATCCGACAAACGGAATCTCCTCTACAAATTTAAGAAAATTTTTCGAAATATTGCAAAAAATGCACTCTTTCTAATCGTTCGGCACATTCGAGGTCGCGAGCATTCATTACCCCTCGCGCATCGAGCAGCGAACGGTAGCCGTGGTCTGCGAGCCACCCTTCGATAAATTTCAGTGCTGGGGCTATCCACGCCTCACTGTGGCGGTATATCGCACTGCACACCTCAACGGCCGAAGCCCCAGCAAGCAGAGCTTTGATAGCCGCTGCGCCACTGTGGACACCGCCCGACAGTGCGATGTCAAGCTGCGGTACGGCTGCCGACACGCACCCCGTCCAGCGCAGCGGTGTCGCCAAGTCCGACTCGTTGCTTAGAATCCACCCCGAGGTGTACTCCATACGCTCGATGTCGATATCGGGCTGATACATTCTGTTGAAGAGTACCACTCCGGCAGCTCCGTGGGCATATAGCCGCTCGACCAACGCTACGGGATTGGTCAGATTGGCTCCCAACTTAACTATTATGGGTATGCGTGTACGCTCGTTTATGGCCGAGAGAATCTCGATGTGATGACGCTCGAAATCTCCGTGGTGATACTCTACGGCCGTACGGATGCTCATAATATTGAGCTCGACAGCGTCAGCACCGGCTCGTTCGACCTCGCGAGCAAATTCGACCCACTCGCCCTGAGAGTAGCAGTTGATGCTGGCGATTATCGGTATCGAGCAGAGCCGTTTGCTCTCGGCAATAAGATCGAGATACTCCTGTAATATATGGTTGCGCAGGTAGCCCTGCATATAGTCCTCCTGCTCGCTGTGCGCCGATGGCGTAGCCTCCTGCGAGAGCCCCGCTATGTGTGCCGAGCGTCGCACGATACTCTCCTCGAAGAGCGATTTGAGAACTATCGCTCCCGCACCGGCATCTTCGAGCCGACGATTCAGCTCGGCCTTAGCCGTGCGTCCGCAGCTGCCGATGATTATGGGGTTGCGCAGTTCGAGGCCCGCGAAAACGGTTGTTAGCGAAGAGTTCATATCTTTGTGTGATTTCAGAGTCTGTTATTTTATCCGCATCGGGGGCAATAATCGCGCCATGCGAGTTGCAAGAGGCGACTTCGATGGGCCAAAAATGCGGTGTCAAAGGATGATTTATGCACATATCGTTAAAAAGTTGCGATTTTTTCGCAAAAAATTTGTGGGAATAAAAAAATCGCCTTATATTTGCAGTCGCAAAACCGAAAAATGGTTTGCAGCGTTCTAATAAAATGCGGAAATAGCTCAGTTGGTAGAGCACAACCTTGCCAAGGTTGGGGTCGCGAGTTCGAGTCTCGTTTTCCGCTCAAGTCGAAAGACTTTTCATAGTAGTAAGGTGTTGCGGAAATAGCTCAGTTGGTAGAGCACAACCTTGCCAAGGTTGGGGTCGCGAGTTCGAGTCTCGTTTTCCGCTCAACGCACGAAGGATAGCATAGGCTATCCTTTTTTTTGTGCGTTTCGCGGAAGAGTCCGCGACCATATAGACAATCCCTCCAAACCTCCCTTTGATAAGGGAGGCTTTGCTTGGAGCAGAAAACGAGATTCGCCACGAAGCGACCCCAATACTCCCCTTTCAGGGGTTGGGGGTGTAAATATAATTCGCGAGAAATTGCCCACGCGCAGCGCGGGCTCGAGTCTCGTTTTCCGCTCAAAGTCCAAAAGTTTAAGTCTACTTCTTACCAGTTTTTATCAATCATTATAGATTGTTCACGAATTTTATTTGTTAAGCACAAAAAAAGTACTAACTTTGTGAGGAGTTATTTTGTTGTGGACCAACACATCGTATATTAGGTAAATAATGATTTGTAAAATGATAAACTTTATGTTTGTATGATTACTTACATTAAAATAGACGGTTTTAAATCATTTCATAATTTCGAGATGAGTTTCACCCCCTTCACGGTTATTGCAGGAAGTAATGCGGCAGGTAAAAGCAACCTTTTTGATGCACTGCAATTGCTGTCTGCATTGGCCGAATCCGACAAAATCCAAAAAGCTTTTAGGGCTCAACGAGGCGATTTATTGGAACAATTTACTTGCTATGATGACAATACTCGAGCAAACAAAATGTCTTTTGTTGTGGATATGCTTGTTAATTCGGAAATAAAAGATGCATGGGGTTCTTCAGCAAAATTAAAATACACAAGGCTTAGATATGAGCTGGTTTTAAGACGCTTTACAAATACTATTGGTATGGAGGATATTGTGGTGGAGTATGAGTCCTTGGATACCATTAAACATGATACCGATTTGTGGTTGCATATTATACCATCTAATGTTTCCGAGCATTGGCGACCTAAAGTTATTACAGGTAAAAGACAAAAGCCGTATATGAAGACAGTGAGTCATAATGGCATAAATACGGTTATTGTATCTCAGGATGGTTCACAAGGTAATAAGCGTTCTTATCCTCTTCTCAATGCAACTAGGACTATATTAAGTAGTTTTGATTCCGTAGATTTTAGACACATTCTTGCGGCCAAAGAAGAAATGAAAAGTTGGCGATTCTTGCAATTAGATCCAGAAGATCTTAGGACTCCAACAAGCAAAGCAATGGGGGATGACATAATTACTCCCTCTGGGCATAATCTTGCCGCTGCTCTGTATAGGATTAAACAGCAAGATTCTTACAATTTAAAAATTATTTCTAGAAAATTACATGACTTTATTCCAAACTTTGTTGAGGTTAAAGTTATAGATGATGTGGAAAATAAACAATACGTTATTGTTTTAAAGGATGTTGACAATAAGGAATATACATCTAGAGTGTTATCGGAAGGAACAATGAGAATATTGACTTTATGCATTTTATGGCAAGACGATAAACACAATGGTTTGTTATGTTTTGAGGAACCCGAGAATGGCATACATCCGTTCAGAATAAAGGCAATGGCTGAATTATTAAATGATTTGGCTGTGGATTTCACGGATCAAGAATCAATGCTTAGGCAAGTTATTGTCAATACTCATTCCACAACTTTTATTAAGGAAGTGAAAAAATGGTTGTCTAACCCCTCATTGACAATCGCATTTGCACACATGGTAGATAGGATTATAACCATTAATGGAGCCAAAAAAAAGGTATTGGCAACTAAAATTACTCCCGTTTCAAAGGAAGGTGCATGGCAAACAAGTATTCCTTTTTCAGAGCAGGAAAAGAAAATGTCTTTTCAAATGATTCAAGAATATTTACAAGGATATGATGATGAGTCATTAGATTTAAATCTCAAAACTGAATGAGTAGGCAAATTATCGTAGGATTGGCAACAGAAGGACCTACGGATATTAGGTTTCTAGAAAGTATTGTAAGGCGCACATTCAATGATGTTGCAATGAAAGATTGTGCGCAAGATGTCGAAGTGTACATACACATTATTGATGCAAACAAAATAGGCCTTTCGTTTGCTGAATATGTAAAACAAGCATCTCTTGTAGGAGTAAGAAACTATGGTATTATGTCGTTAGCTATTCATACAGACGGGGATAGAGATTCCTATATTGAACGACATAAGAATAAAATTGGCCCAGCACAGGAACTACTTAATCAAGAAGGGGAAGAATGCTGTAAATTACTTACCCCTATAATACCTATTAAAATGATGGAGGCATGGATGCTTGCTGATAAACAATTGTTTAAAGACGAGATAGGAACAACTATGTCTGATTTAGAGTTAGGCATTAACAAAGCTCCAGAAACTATTTCCAACCCAAAATCAACAATAGAAGAAGCCATTCGGATTGCAACGGCACACTTACCTAAACGAAGACAACGATTGTCAATATCTGAATTGTATAGTATAATAGGAGATACTATTAGTCTGGAAAAACTATTATCGCTAGAATCTTATCGAAAGTTTCAAAATAGTGTCAGAAATACATATAGAGCACTACATTATCTGTATTAAAATATACGAATGGTTATGGGATTTATTATTAGGTGTATCGTTGGAATCACAGTTTCGTTATTATGTGGATGTACACAATCTAACAACAAAACAGCCGCAATTAGTAATCCATTAAAAGATACTATTGCCATAAATACATTTATGGATTTTAGGCTTGGAAGTTCTCGAAATGAAACAGAAAACATAATAGACTCTTTGCTTACCAATAAATTAATCAAAGACTATCAGCCACATAAAACCTTCCGTTCTAATAAGTCAAATTGGGCTTATTCTGCTGCACATATAGAAAGAATGGATTCATATGCAAGTTTTACTGGTACTATTATCTTAAAAAGCAAAGGAGGTAATTATGTAGAATATGATGCCGATTGCGAACTTCAATATTTCAGAGATACGCTTTATTCCGTATTGGTGTATCCAGGCGATAGGTATTTTGATAATGCCCGTGATGATTTGTTTGTGTATGAAATCTTTTCCAACAAATATTCACATCACTACACCCCTAATACATACGGGCCGGTTGAATTGTATGATGAATATGATTTAGATGGAGTGTATGCATATACCTCCCCTGATTGGATAAGAAAATATACATCCTATGTGGCAAATTCTAACATATGGGAGTTTAAAACATCTACAATTGGGCTATCTGCATTGACATATCATTATACAGGTTGGGATTTTGATCCTAATAGTTATATGCGTGCTATCAAAAATAGTTGCTATGCAAATATGCTAGATGATATGAGTGATTATGATTATGCAAGATTGGCAGAGGAAATAATTTCAAGAGCAATAGTGCGTAACAGAGAAAATGACAGCTCTGATAAACTATATTTTTGGTATAGAAATGATATTATCCAGGAACAACTAGATAATATTAAAGCCGAAAAAGAGGCAAAACTACGTCAATATAAAATTGAGCAACAACAAAAGCAAGAAGAGGAAAGTAATAAGTTAAAAGGTGAATTTAATAAACAAACTATCTAGAAATTTTATTACCTTTGTATAAGTAACTACAGTACAGAATTTTAAGGAGGACACAAGGCGGTATATTCCGTACCCTAAAACGGTCAAAACTGTTACTGCGGAGCTCAAAAGTAAACCTGAAAAAATCGTGGGGAATCCGTTGCCTCCAAAGTGAAGTTTCAGGATATCCCATTATATATCCTGAAAAAGTATGAGGCCGACCGAGTTGGTGGCTATCTTCTGCCCGTGTTGAGCAACGCCAAGTACAATCTCTACCTCAAAGAGATAGCAACCACATTGGGCATCCAAAAACGAGTTGCCTCGCACCTTGCCCGCCATACATTTGCAACGACGGTGACCTACGCTAATGGCGTGTCTATCGAGTCGATCAGCAAGATGCTCGGACACACTAAACTCGCTACCACCCAAATCTACGCCCGCATCGTCGACCAAACAGTAAGCCGAGAGATGGATAAGTTGTCGGCCGCGTTAAGTGGCACGAGTTTTAGCCTTAACGGAGGAGAAACCTCCACACTAGATACCGCCAATTAACAGAAATGACAAGGTGCTCGACAATTGCCGGGCACCTTGTGTATTTGAGAAAATTATATGTTTAAACTGGCTTATAAATAGGCAATGTGCAAAATTTGCACATTACCCAACAATATCCATATAGATTATAACTATACTTTCGTAAGCTAAATAGCCTAACTAACAATTTTTATTGTGTTTAAACTCGATTAGCACACCTCAATCAAAGGCATTCGGGTTTTGAACTCAGGATCAATATTGTGACATTGCTCCTTAACGATGCCTCGTCTATGAATTGCAGGGTTAAGGCAATACATTTCAAACTCCTCTTTATTCACATCTTCGACTTTACGCCAATGAGGGAACAATAACTTCATATATCCAGTCGCAATTCGCTTGATTGCTTTCTGGTCTCGAACATCAGCTTTCTCCTCAAACTTTACCAATTGGTCGAACAGCAGTCCATATGTGTTGTTTGTACGCATCGAGTGAAGTATCTCTGAGAAATATTCAACATTAATCGTCCAGCCCTTAAATATCATGCTGGTATTTATGCGAGGCAATAACCAACCCTCTATAAAACAGTGGAAGCGATCAAGCAATGCTGATTCTCTAAAATTCTCAGGCAGTGAACCAAAATAGAATGATGATACAGGTAGATGATTTGCAGTCAATGGAATATTGCCCATAAGCATCAAACCACACTCCGAGGTAAACTCATTATTGTCAATGGTCGTCTTGCCACTCTCCAAATATGATTTTAGAGCAGCCTGAATCTCTGCTGGCTCTTGGAAAACAATTGTTTGTATCTCATCAAAGACGGTAAAATCGTGATTCTTAATTATACCATTTTGTTGTTTTGCCTTGTCATAGAACAATTTGGCTCGAGTAACTTTACCTCCGCTAACAAGCCAACCATACTTACTCAAGTTCCCAAATACATACGACTTACCAGTACCTTTAGGAGCAAGTTCAATAACATTAAGTCTAGGTTCAGCAAAAATCAACAATCTGGTAATGAACTCCAATTTTTGAGTGAGATTAGCAAAGCCATCTGGATCATACTCCATTGCAGACAACAACATGTCCATCCACTCTTGTGTAGTAAAATGGTTGCGGGCCTCTGCCAGGTAGTTAACATCAACTGAACTATATGGTCTGAATGGTTTGTAATCCACCATTTGAACATGATTCTTCTTGCCATCATCGTCTGGTAGAAGGCATAGCTTGACAATACCCCATTTCTCTCCATCCACAAGTTCCCCCTGATGCTTTGTGTAAGTAAATTCTGGGATAATGCCTTCTCTTAACTTTATGCCATAATCTGGTATTGCGAATTGTTTTACACCTTTTACCAAATCTATGTAAATAATGAAACGACACAATAACACCACCTCTTCTCCAGAAACAATACGATCCTTTACAGACCCGGAATTAGTAGGTATTACTTGGTCAAGGAATTGTGTAAGGCTCAAAGTATCAATTTCTCCTGTCTGAATATTCAAATAGCGCTTCATTAAATAATCTTTAACGAACGCAGGCAAATTTCGACCAGCAAAAATACTATTAGTTTTTTCTGGATCCTTATAAATGGACATTGCAGAGAAATACTGTCTTACCTTTTCTTGTATTTCAGGTTTCATATGGTGTAATCTTAAAAGTCAAATAAATCATCCTCTTTAGCTCCGGCATTTACCAATATCTTATATATACGAGTGATACTTCCGATAACAAGAGCTACTTCGTGGATATTGTCGTCTATTATCATAGCATCAGACCTAAACAAGTCTGGACCAATTTGGTTCAGCGCATACCTCACTCCATTGTACTCGATATAAGGGATATGAGCTGATGGTGCATTCTTTATCTTAAAGTCTATAGTTGGATTTGCTCCAGATATTTCAAGAGTCAAAATCTCTGCGCTCCATTCAGCATCAGCCACATAGCTCGATATTACAAATATGGGTACCAAAACCTCTTCTGGAGTACAGCCACCATGAATTCCTTGCCCCTTAGGGACCTTATTACACAATGAATGATGTCTAAGTGCACATATCGTTTTACCATCCTCTAATTTAATATAGCTACTGTCAGAGGTCCATGTTCCTGCACTCTTAACAGCTAAACGGCCATGATGGTCAGACTCTCCTCCGACTAACCCAAGTCCAGGGCATAATTGTGATAAATAGGTTAAGCCATGGTCTGATATAATTGCTATCTTTTTACCATTATACTTAGCTAAAATCTCTTCAATTACTTCACGTACTAGCTCAATCTCTTTAATAATTGAAGTGGGCCAAACATTTGTCGGTTGATGAGCAAAACTATCCAAGTCTCCAGCCTTAAGCAATTTCTGGGACTCAGGTATAAGCTTTTGAAGATCTACCTTATTTGTATTTGTGGTAGAAGGTAATAACGCTCGAGCAATCTTAACCTCATTGAGGAAGATATTTTGATTGGCTTTTTCTTGGATAATTTGTTTAATAAGTGGAATCCACTCTACGCCTAATCCATCTATCCAATAAAATACCTCTATGTCTCCACGGCCTTGAAGGAGGGTTCGGGTTGTGCTAAATTCTTGGTACCATTGATCGAATGCAACATCAGACTTATTTATATCGCCAATCTGATTATCCACCTCTTGCGTGTACACATTCGATATTTTAGCATCCTTATATGCCTTCATATAAGGTGCGACCCAATCAGGTACATTGTAGAAAATTCCGAGCGGTTCAGACATGTAGTAATATAAGTCTGGCAAGAATGTCTTAATTTGCTCAATGCTAATTACGCCTTTACCAAGCCACGCTACAGCAAGCTCTTTTTCCTTTTGGCAAATGCCTGCAAAATACTTAATAGCACTAGTGTAATTGTATTTTTCTGCTATATTACTCAATCGGCTAGTTAATGTCGATTGAACAGCATCTTTAATTACAACATTACGCCTTCTTGCCTCTTTCAGGCAGTATAAACGCTCTTGCATTTCGCTCTCTATCTCACTTAGATATAAAGCAATTTGTTCTATAAAATCGTTGCCAGTTAGTATCGTAACTCGCTCAAGCATTTTATGGATAAAATCAGACTCGTCATTACTTTGTTTATAGTAACGAGAGAGCAACCAGCGATGGTATTGGTCTGGATAATCAAACCAAAGTTTGATAAAAGACTTATAGTCTTCTATGCCATTTATTGAGAAGTAGCTCTTAACGTATGAACTAAATTTGAATCCATGACTTATGTCTATACTATTAGCTAATTCCTCCCAGTTATTTTGATCCGTAACTTCTTTAGTTACACCTCCAAACTGGAGTTGCAAACCTTTTGTTAAGAAATCATATGCATCGTTGCAAACAACGAAAGTAAAAGCATTATCTGGTTGTGCATATATAGCATTGGCAAAAATACTGTGTGATGTACATATGATATTAGGATTAACTTGTTTATTTGCATCCTTCCATATATTCAGCCACTCTTGCATTGAATTGACAACAGTATAATGCTTATGCAAACCTTGCACCCCAAAAGTCTGCTGGTCAGTTATTATAAGACGATAGGTTAAATCTTTTTCTTCGCTTTTAAGACGCCAGATAGTACTTTGTGTATCCTTGCTGAAAGATTCCATCTTTCCTTCCAGACCTACAATAGGAACAAATATTCTCTGATGTAGCTCAGTAGCAATTTTACTTGCTTCTATTGCCTTGATGGTTTTTAATAGCGCATCAAATGTTTTATTACCTTCATTGTCGTAAAAACGAGCTAACTCTGAGAACGGAGCGATAACACAATCTGCACCATTCATCTTTTTTATGTGCTCTTCGATTCGCTGCGCCAACTCCGTATGAGTAATCATAAGATCTGGATAATTAGAGTCTATCCATTTGTCAACACTTTGTACAGTTGCACCCATATCCTCCTGCACAAAGTCAACAAAAAGGCTACAATCTCTAAAATTATCAAACAACACAAATCTAATAGGATATCGATTTCTCATATCAACACCCAGACCAATAGATTGCTTGTCTTCTAATACAAGATCCTTTAACTCATCAAAGTATTTAACCTCTTTATACATCTACTTTAAGTATTTTAAGAGTATATCAAGAATTATATCTTCAGTCTCAATTATATCATTGAGAAGGTCCTTTGCCTCACTTGGTGGCATAAACTTCAATGCCTCCTTGAGTTGAGACCTCTTTTGAGAAACATTAGTTACAGGAGCAACATATCCTCCGTTATTACCGCCTGCACTTGTTTGACCACCTGATACATTGCCCTTATTGTCGCCCTGTCCACTATTATTGGTTTGGGCTTGAGTTGACATTCTCCAATCTTTGAGACAGTCTTTTACATCCGCCTCTTTCCACAATCCAATCTCGCCTTCCAAATGGCCTTTTAAGTATGCAAAAGCATCTTCTATTTCGTGGTCTTGGATATTTACAATTTCAACACTTTTCAAAAAGTTGTTGAAGCCATTCCTATAGTTACTTCCGTTGTTTTCAACGATGAGATTGCCCCATTCGAACTTCTGTGTTTCATATCCACTGATAGTGTCGTTGAGTAGGGCAGGATTCTTCATGCTTTCAGAATCATTAACTACTCTAATGACATTATCAATAAGTAGTCGCATCTCCTCTGTATTGTAATCACTACTACAATATTTCAGAGACCACAATGGGTAACCCTTCTCTTTCGCATATTCGTGCTGTATAGCCCATCTTGCATCTTTGAGAGAGCTAATATCAGAATAACCCTTAAGCTTTTTGAGAGAGAACATTGCAATAAGATACTTGCTCAACTTACCTGCCTCTTTGCTCTCAAACATGAAGTTTAGTTTATTTGAGCTTCGACCACTCTCCCAAGCCTTGAACAGTTCTGCTATGTCCTCTACAAGATGTGGAGCTGTACGAGGCTTCCCATTGGTGTCAAATATTTGATTTATATATTTACGCATAGCAAAAGCAACCATTGCCATAGGAGCAGTACCCTTGAATAATCCATATGGAGCTTCGGTTAGACCAATCAACTTATCCCCGAGATTAAAAATTTGATTCTTATTGGTATGGCGACCAGATAGCCATTCGTCAATATAGTCGCATACTCTCTTCAATGGATGATTAGGATCAACATCGCTCTTCCAATCAAGATTATCGTCTACGCTGTCTTGCAACAGAAATTCCACATGGCGATATGGGCCACTACATTGTGTGACTATATCTTGTTTTGTGTTATAAGATAAAACTTTCTCAGCGACCTTTTTCTGCAACTCACTCTTCCAATATGTTATAGAGTGCTTAATGCGAATAATCTCTAATGCTTCTGGGCCGGCCTCAAAAATACATGGGGCAATAGAATTGTTAATGGTTGATGCCATCTTACTGCCCGAAGTGGTCATTGACTCTCCGCGCAAATAGAAGGTAGCATTTCCTCCCTTCATTCTTGTTGCCCATGCATCAATCATATCTGACGCATTTTTTGCATAGGTTTTTTGTTGATTAGGAAGACTATGGCGCTGTGCACATTGAGCATTTGCCTGGTACTCGATAAAACGCTCATAGTTCTTATCCTCAAAGAACGCCTCCATAACAACAAATGTCGTATTGCGGAATCTATCTTCATTGCTATTTCTCTCGGCGATATCTTTGAGTGTGAATATCTCATCTTGATTGCGACCAACAAGAATAGCCAAGAATAACTCATACGATTTCGATTGTTTTTGAGTGTTCTCAATCTTGCTCAAAAGGGTATATTCATTAGCTTGCTTCGAGAAGAATTGGAAAGCCAAAGGTCTTCCGATTTGCTTAAAGCTCTTATCGAAACTTGCAGATGCTGCATCTCCAAATTTTACTACTTGATCCGTATACAAGTAGCTACTTGCCATAAGTTCCTCCTTAATTTTCTGAATCTCATCTCCTGGAAGAGCGGTAAATAAAATAGAGAAATTACCGTTTGGCTGTCGTTGAATAATACTCTTATCATTTAAGAAATCAAGAATATCTATAAGTTCATTAGCAACCTCTGTTCCTACAAATAGATTCTCTATATTCTCCTGGCTTGGAGTGACAGTATCACTATTGGCAATATTGTTCAATGCATTGAGCAACAATATTCCCTTGAATACTTTAGAGTAATTATCACCAGCAGCCTCAACAGCAAGGTGATGACTATTATATCTCTCTGTCACTGCACCAAACTTAGCTGTGTCACTTTCGAAATATGGTTTTACATAATCCCATAAGAAATCTGCTGTGATAGTTCTTTCATTGATATAATTATCCTCGCAATCCAAAAACTCTTTTACAGCATCACACGCTAGGAATTCAAAAACACTACGACTCGAAGATCCAGCTTCTCGAGCATAGTATGTCGCTAAATTCGCAGTAGAAGGATGCAATGGATATAGATTCTGGATATTCTCTATTGTCTCTGAGGCATTTGTTGATGATGAAGAAAATGCATTGAGCAAATCGCCATGAAGGGCAAAGAATCGGCTCTTTCTCTGATTGTATACTACATCATCGACGACCTTGAACTTCTTCGACATAATCTTAAATGCCGAAACCGGTTCCATGTTATATGGGACATAATGGTAGCGACCTTTAGTAGTCTCTCGCTTGCCCTCTTCTATTGAATTTAAGGCTGATGGGTGAGAAATAAGCAAGAAATATGAGTCATTTTCCACATTCATCATTGCCTCATTAATTTCCTGTAAAATAACCAACAGTCGCAATCCAATGCTCGAGGTCATAATCTCGGTAAACTCATCCCAAATAATGAGAAGACCATCATAGACACCTTGCTTTTTAAGTTTATTCTGAACTTCAAATATCCACTGCTGAATATTGTTGTTATTCAAACGAATGTCAATACCTGCAATTCGTTGAGCATTGCGTACACGATCCAATACCTCGGTGTCATAATTGCAAAGAAGCTGTCTTAGCTTTTTCAAATCAGGTGCGACACTACTCAAAATAGTATTGTTATCTATCAATGACCGCCAAATAGCGGGTTGCTCATCGATATGCTGAATCATCATATCAAAGTCTGTTTTGACTGTGATATCAATACCAGCTTTATTCAGCGCGTTTCGTATCTCTTTCTGAAGCTGAAGCGACAAGTCCTCCTCGTGAGCAATGCTTTGCTGTCCATACAGATTGACTGGGAACAATCTCTTATGCTGACGCAATGAAATTATAGACGAACGAAGCAGTGCATACTTATCGTTCTTGTACTCATCCTCAACATACTCCTGAATATCATCCAAAGGATCACAAAAAAGGTGTTTGAGAACAGCACCTGCGTGGCTCTTACCAGTACCATAGGTACCTGCAATCCACACTGACTTGTGATGGTCCGCATCGTTATTGCGAACCGCTTTAATCATCTTATTGAGAATGTCATTAAATTGATCATTCGCAATAAATGTTTTCCATTCGCCCAGTCCTTCCTCTTTTATATTATAGGCGGGACGCATTGATCTGAGTTGTACAATATCGCTGTATCTCATAACTATATATAGGTTTCGTTTATTCAGTCTTTAAGTAGTGAGTTATTATTGCCTCTTTATACTCTTCTCGTACACTTTTATCTTGAAGCAGCTCCCAAAGCGTGTCATCCAAATAAGCATAGTCAACATTCTCGGTTAAAAACTTCCCAGATGGTGATTCTGCTTGACGAGGAGGTATCACTCCTGGCTTCCATTTGATGTGATAAAAATCTTCTGCGTTCAAATGAAAATATGGCAAATTGAAAGGAGTCTTTTTCACGTGTGCTCTATATATTCCCTCGTTGGTATAATTCCTTGAGTTAATTGTAGCATACAATTTTTGTAGCTCATTATTGGAAAAGCTTATACAGTTCCCCAATAAAAAGCCTTCATCAATTGCCTCAATAATTGCAAGAATCAAAATGGGTTTAGCATTTGAGTAAACACCGTTATTATGACCTCGTTTCGTCTTGAGTATCTTTACTTTGTATGTATCAGACAATAAACTCATTACTTTTTCAACACCTTAATGCACGATAGAGCCGTCAAATCTTCTCGAAGAGTTATGCTATCTAATCCCATATTCAATTCGGCCACAAGGACTCGATCATTATTAGAATTTAGCGCACGCAGATTCTGCTCAAATGCAGATCGCGAAATAGCAAATTCTTTAGCAGGACCACCCGTAGCCTCGGTCGAATAAAAATCAGAAACTCTTAACGATAGAATATTCTTTCGCTCTGCGTATTTGTAAATAGAATAAGCTAAAGCTTCTGAACTAAGATTTTCATGTCGTTCTCTTACGAATGTATTCTTATCAAGTGTCTCCATTTGACACAAGGATGATCCAATTGGGGACTCCTTTAATGTTCGCTGTAACTGGTATACAGCATTGTGGATTGTTTTTTCTTTATACAAACCGAATTGCTCCTGAATTAGTACCTCCATACCTTTCGAGCTATATTGAGATGTCGCTGGTATGTTACAATTAAACCAATTAACAATGAAAGAGTTATATGATAGATTAATCCATATAATCTCCCATACGAAATCCGGATTATCGGTATAACATTCAGCTAATAATTGTCCAAGTTCTGTTATTTTATTGCTTGCATCAATTATTTCTGCATCTCTTAACCATGCCTTTAGAGATGGAATCTGATAGTTCTCGTTTAAGCCATGATTGCTTGTCCAAAAATCATCACGATCAACAAAGTATGCTTCAACCCATTCTTCTTTTAATCCGAAGTTTTTATAGCGATCTATATTCGCCTGTTTTGATATGTTGCTACCTGTAGTCATATAAAGTGAATTTGCGGCTATACAGCCTTTATCATGAAAATCTAAACATTTGTGACAATGTACACATCTGTCTTTATCAATGTTAATTTTGGGGTATATAGTCAAGGCTCCAGTGGGGCACTCAACTTCACACGCTTCACATTGAACACAGAAGGTACTTTTCCATACAACCTTCTTAATTTGACCTATCAGTTGGAGATCATATACATTGTCCAATTTAATCTCAATTTCATTAGATTTTCCTTCTGTTATTGAGATGTCGTATATATTCTCTCTTATTTTGATATTACCACTCCTGCTTTGTGCAGAGCCATTCAATGCATACTTACCGAGTACTGGTAAGAAGGACTCAATATCAACTTTAGGTTTTTTAACCTTTGCAACAAAAGTTGGTGTAGTACTAGTAAAATCTACAAACGATGTTCTATCGATGAGGTTGCCACTAGCTCGACGTTTCCAACCTCCCTCTCCAATGTATTGTTGACAATCTTTTACACCAGCCTTAATGGTAAGTTTTTCTATTCTATCTAAAAACGGAGCAAGATCTTCACTATAATACTTTCTAACAACCATTTCGTTCCATTCGTTGCCAAATGGGCAAATTAAGCATCCCACTCGCGTCATACCCTGTCTGTAAGCTGGATTAATCGGTAGATTATACTTCCATAGATATAGAAATATTTCCACTGACGACCACAATAAAATTGGGCGTGCATTTATCACCGTATCATGCTTAACACCTTTGCCTATTCGACCATAATTCGATCGTCTGGTACTCTCTTCTGCTCTAACTCCATCAAATGTCAAAACACGAGCCTGCTTATTATCATCCAATTTAAGCATACGGTAAAGAGGAGCCGTTTTCATTACCGCACAACACCATCTATGATTATCACTCGGTGTTCCTATTTTGTCCCAATAATTAAGTACGCTTTCGTGATTCTTGGCTGTTGAGAATTTAAGGTCTGGATACAAAGCTTTGTAATAAGCCTGCACCTCTTCGTATAATTTCAAAGAAGATGGTAGCTCATAACCAGTATCACTATATATGACCTCAAAGTCGGTTGATGGAATAGCCCTTGTGCACAAATCAAGTATAACTTGCGAATCTTTACCTCCAGAGAATGATGCTAAAAAGCGATCAATCTTAGTTGTTTGGAAGACCTTTTTGCCTAATTTTTCAGCCTCTTCTAATGGAACAATGTCAAATGAATCACAGTTCTCTTTGACAATTGCCATCTTTGTTTTAGTGCGTTTTTCAGCCCTTGCTGCCAAGGCATCGTAGTCAAGCCTATTGGCCGCTACTGCTTGTATGCTCTTTTGAGCACCAGCGTACTGCTCGTATGTTTCGTGAATAAATTCAATGGCTTCGCTTTCGAGAAGGAACATATACTCCTTACATCTCTCAAGCATTTTCTTGACATCAACCGGCTTCAACTTTAGTTTCTCTTTACCTTCTTGAAAAACCACAGTAGCATCCTCGTAGATGTTTGCACCTTTTGCCTCAAAAACAAACTCACCACGATACCAATATTGCTTATTTACAGCCCACAATAATGGTTCTTCGCAGTGAGGATATACCCAACCAAGTTCGTTTAGCTTTAGTAGGTCTAATTCTTCCCAGAAGACAGGACGAGGGGAGGTGCCAAGAGTACCCTCCACAATGCGCGAGTGTAACCTCACGCCTCCAGTTTCCTTATCCCAGGTTATCTTGTACATATTATTTTTTCGTCTTAATAAGTTCTACCAGTTCCACATTGAGAAGTTCTGCAATGCGCATAAGAATTTCGATGGATGGTTGCGATTTATTAGTACACCATTTTGAAACAGTTGCAGGGTCTTTACCTAATTGCTCCGCCAACCATTTGCTTGTGTGTTTTGTCTCGCACAATACAGCTTTTAGCCTATTTATGTCTTTACTAACCATCATGCAATGAAAATTTAATGTGTAAAGTTAGCAACTTTAGCTGAAACAGCAAGCAAAAATGGCAAAATAGTTGTTCTTATTAGACACTTATTTGCGTTTTTGTCAATTTGTAGGTTATTGCAAACACGAGTTCATGATGGGCCACAATAAAATGCTGTTAGTTAATAATATTAGCACAAACATAAAAAAGTTAAAATATTCACTCTAAAATATACACCGCCTTATCGCTGTACCTATCAAGCGTGAAGTGCAGGGTGCTGAGGGAGCTGGTGTTGTCGAATTGGGTAAAATAGATCTCATTGGCGAGGTCGGCGGTGCCCCAGTTGCGTTGTAGGGCAGAGTTCCAGCTGTGGCGAGAGTAGCCACGAAATGAGATGAATAGCAGTCGGCCTCCGTCAAAGGCTGATTTTAGGTGTGGCGGGACCTTCTTATAAAGAGTTCTTCCGAGTGCGAAAATCACGGGGTGATGCTGTTCAAGCAGGTAGTTTAGAAGCTCTTTTTCGAGGGGGGAATGAAAGCCACTAATGACGACTTTATCGGTTCGGCAGATGGACTCGGCCCATTGCAGCGCTAATTGCGTGTCGTGTGGCGTTGCTTTCCGCGAAGCGAAGAATGCCACCAACTCTCTATCGAGCAAGTCCTTATTTCCGGATAAGTCCATAAAAAAGCGCAGGCGCTGTATTAACTTATCCCGAACTCAAGGCCTTGGCTGCCCACTCGCAAGAATAAGCAACACAAACACCCACGCCGGATGATATATGCACACACTGAGCCAATGTCAGTAGTGAGTATATACATCTTACGTGGATATCTTGTTGCCGTTCTCCTCGCAAGTTAAAACCGCCAAGTTTTTGAGTTCGGAAGAATCGTCAAAAAATATCCAATCAAATATGTATGGCTCAACGGCAAAAGCCATAAGCCATTACAAAGATATAGAAAATTTTTGAGAAAGCGTGAATTTGTGCGAAAACTCTTCTGCCATATAGAAATCAGCGGTGAGCAAAATGCCCACCGCCGCACGATTATTAGTTGTCTGTTTTGCTAATTCTTCGGTTTAGACCACTGAGCACGGATGCGTTTGGGAAGGTCGCTGTACTTCATTCCTACCATCCATACAAGCGTGCGCTGCATTGCCACAAAGCAAGCAATCATAATCACAACACCCAAGACATAATCCGATGCCGAAGCGAGGTTGTTCTGCTCCAACCACACTATCAAAGCTACACTCACCAACAACTCCAACTCAGCTGTTACCATTCCTGGCGAATAGAACTTTGGCAAGCGGAAGACTCTAATTGCCATCATATGCACGACGCCCTCGAAGATGCCAAGTGTCGCCGTTACCAAGATAGGAATTACGCAGTCGTCCCAGAAGAATGGAACAAAGGTAAAGGCTATGAGCAGAATGCCCGTAGGGATGCGGCTTGCACGCTTGGTCTCAACAGGCACATCCTTGCCAATCATACCCGAAATGAGATCGATAAAGCCACCAGGATAGTGCCCCTCCTCCCACTCGTGAAGTATAAAGAGCAGGTTGAAGACCATAACAAACTTCTGGATTACCGAGAGGT
>JAZRHV010000024.1:0-105767 GCA_045644925.1 Alistipes sp. | reverse complement strand
GAGGAGGAGAGGGGGGAGAAACCGCCCCGACGCAAAAAACAAAACCCCGCCCTGCTTCGAGCAGGTCGGGATTTTTATTGGATTATAAGTCGTTTAACGAATTCGGTCGAGTGAGCGAACAAGCACCTCGTCGCGGAAGATTGAACGAATAGCCAAAGCAACAAAAACTATCGCCAAAAGTGGCATAACAATAGCAATTTTGATGCTGATGATTCCGTTCGCTGCATCGAACATACGAGCCGAGAGATAGTAATAAATCGCCATAACGGCCAACGAGCCGATAAGCAGAACAATCTCGGCAGCGCAAAGACGAATCTGCAACTGGCGATTCTTGAAGAGGAAAATCACGATAAAGGGCAACACCCCTGCCAATGCGAGAAGAATACCCATATAGAGTGCCGGCTGAGCGACCGCTCCGGCTGCATCTTTCAGCGCGAAAGCCGTGAGAGTGTACTCCTGCGCACCGTCAAAGAAACGAGCTACGGGAGTGAAGATTGCAACAGCCATCAGAGCCGTAGCAATCAGAAGATAGAGTGTCTGAATACGTTGTATCATCTATTATAAAGTTTTGTCAATAAGGTATTTATTGCGGTCACTTGAAGCGCGATTGATGAGCTCACCAAGGAATCCGGCCAAGAACAGCATCGCACCCAGCACCACAGCCAACATCGCCAAGTAGAACATCGGCTGGTCGGCCACAGGACGCAACGGCATTGCATGGAATTGTTTGTAGAGTTTTGCTGCGATAATCCACACAGTCGTACCACCTCCGAAGAGGAACATCAGCGTACCCAAGCCACCGAAGAAGTACATAGGCGAACGGCCGAAGTGCGACATAAAGGTTACGGTAATAAGGTCGAGATAGCCCTTAACCATACGCTCCATACCGAACTTTGAGTGTCCGAACTTACGCGCACGATGCTCGACAACCTTCTCGCCAATGTTGCGGAATCCGGCATACTTAGCCAAGATTGGAATATATCGGTGCATCTCGCCATAGACCTCGATAGACTTTACGACTTTGAGGCGGTAAGCCTTCAATCCGCAGTTGAAATCGTGCAGTTTGATGCCCGAAAAAGCTCTTGCCGTAGCGTTGAAGAACTTGCTCGGCCAACGCTTGCCAATGGGGTCATAGCGCATCTTCTTCCAGCCCGAAACCATATCGTAGCCCTCTTCGAGAATCATTCGACGCATTTCGGGAATTTCGTCGGGCGAGTCTTGCAGGTCGGCATCCATCGTAAAGACAACCTCGCCCTGCGCAGCATCAAAACCACAGTAGAGCGCAGCCGACTTGCCATAGTTGCGCATAAAGCCTATGGCGCGGACGAATGGATATTCGCCTTTGAGTTCCTCGATAACCTGCCACGAACCATCGGTCGAGCCGTCATCAACGAATATAACCTCACAAGTCAAGCCTTCACGCTTGACTACGCGGTCGATCCACGCTGTGAGTTCGGGTAGCGACTCCGCCTCGTTGTAGAGGGGTACGACTACCGAGATATCGGGATGTTTAGTTTTGTTCATCTCCAAAGACATTGGGTTCGCGTTTAACTATGCCGGCAATAATAAGGCCCACGATACCTCCACCGAAGATATAGCTCCAAATCGAAGAGGATATGGTGGTCAGGATACTCGGCTCAGGCTGCTCGGCAATACGTTCGAGCATCTGCTCGTAGGTACCAACCATCTGGGCCGGTATCTGTGCCGACGAGAGCAGATTTTCGTAGAGAGCGACGATGCCGTCGGTGTACTCCTTGTAGCCTATTACGAAGTGTGTAAAAATGTATCCGCCCAAGCCGACGATGATGCTCGTAAAGAGCGAGAGCGTCAGTACATAGCTGAATCCTTTGCCGAACGAGAATCCCTCCTCGGTACTGAACTGCTGAGAATAACGCTTTGTAAAGCGGTAAAGCAGAGATATGTAGATTATACATACTGCCAGCATCTCACCTCCGACAATAGCCATCTGAACGGGAGAACCGTTGAGCATCATTGCCTGCTCGAAGATATGTGACGCGAGCATAACCACTCCTAAAATGGCACCTTTCAGTGCTACATCATTCCAAAATTCCTTGTTCATACTGTCTAAATAACTTTATTCTTTGCACAAATATAGGTATAATTCGTCGAATTGAGAAATAGCGGCAACTACCCTTTCGTGTTCGATTCGGGTAATTATTTGCACACTTTGAACTCGCCGTCCAACTTCGCATTCGAGTCGTGACCCACCCAGACGTGGAATGTTCCGGGCTCCTGGGCGAACTCCTCGTTGATGGTCCAGAACGACATGTCCTCAGGTGTAATCGTAAACTCGATGGTGCGCTCCTCGCCTGCACGCAACTCTACGCGCTCGAAGCCTTTGAGCTCGCGAACGGGGCGAGTTGTCGATGCAACATCGTCACGCAGATAGAGCTGTACGACCTCAGCACCGTCACGCTTGCCGCTATTGCGTACCTTGACGCTGACCTTAACCGATTCGCCCATAGCAACTTCGGGCGTCAGAACTTTCAAATCCGAGTAGTCGAAAGTCGTATAGCTCAAACCATAACCAAAGGCATAACGAGGCTCGTTAGGAGTGAAGAGGTAACGCGAGAGGTACTTAGCCTTAGAGTTGGGGTCGAGCATCGGGCGACCTGTACGCTTCATATTGTAGTGAATAGGTATCTGACCGATATTTACCGGGAAGGTCATAGTAAGACGGCCTGAGGGGTTGAAATCGCCAGATATGACATCCGCCAATGCGGGTCCACCCATTGTTCCCGAATGCCACGTAACGAGCAGAGCATCAGAGTGCTCAACCTCGAAGCCGACATCCATAGGACGACCCGTAACAAGCAATACTACGACAGGTTTGCCGGTAGCCTTAACAGCGGCCAACAAATCGCGCTGTGCTTGCGGTACCTCGATAGAGGTCATACTTGTAGCCTCACCGCTGCACTTGTTGGGCAGACCCATAGTAAGCAGCACTACATCAGCACCCTCAGCTAATTTGACAGCCTCGGCAATACCATTTTCGATAGCCTCAAACGGCTTGCAACCTTCGGTATATGTGACATTATCCTTGCCAAAACGAGCCTGCAAACCTTCGAGGAAGGTGGTGCTGCGGTCGTTCTCGCAAAGACCTTTCCATGCACCGCTCATCTCCTTGCGGTTGTTGGCATAAGGGCCAATCAGAGCAATACGCTCCGAGCCTTTGAGAGGAAGAACTTCGTTCTTGTTTTCGAGCAGTACCATTGACTTGCGCGCTACGTCACGTGCGACTTCGAGGTTTTCGGGAAGGTACGTTTCCTTCTTCTCGCGGTCGCCACCGTAGCGATGCGGATCATCGAAGAGTCCCAGACGGAACTTCATAGCCAAAATCTCGCGGCAGAGCAGGTCGATAGTCTTCTCCGATACCTGCTTCTCCTTTACGAGCTCCTCGCCATAGCGGATATAGTTGCGATCGACCATATTCATATTGACGTGAGCGTCGAACGAGAGCTTTGCGGCCTCTTTTTTGTTTGCGGCAACACCGTGAGCACGCATCTCGTCGGTTGCAGCGTAGTCGGTTACGACAAAACCTTTGAATCCGAGCTCATCGCGCAGAAGGTCGCGCATAAGCCACTTATTGCCCGATGCGGGGATGCCGTCAAAGTCGTTAAACGAAGTCATTACGGTTGCTGCACCGGCCTTGATTGCTGCACGGTAGGGAGGAAGATAGCGGTCGCGGAACATTCTGCGTGACATATCTACCGTATGGTAATCACGACCTGCCTGCGGAGCTCCGTATGCAGCAAAGTGCTTTACGCAGGCCAAGATTGTGTTGGGGTCGCCCAAATCCTTGCCCTGATATCCGTGAATCATAGCCTCTGCAATCTTTGCTCCGAGGTAAGGGTCCTCACCCGAACCCTCTGAGACACGTCCCCAGCGAGGGTCTGCGCTGACATCGCACATCGGAGAGAAGGTCCACGCAATACCTATCGACGCGGTCTCGCGAGCTGCGATCTGAGCCGACTTTTCGATAGCCGCAAGGTCCCACGATGACGATATACCGAGGTTTTCGGGGAAGATGATTCGGCAACCGTGGATAATATCAAATCCAAAGAGGATAGGAATACCCAGACGCGACTCTTTAAGCGCAATATCCTGGTAGTGCGCGATATCCTTGGCGGTCTTGACGTTAAGCATCGAGCCACACCAACCTCTGCGGATAAACTCCTCGATATCAAGTTTCTCGCCCTCAGGGCCTGTGATTGCGCCTTTGCTGCTTGTGAGCTGCTGCAACTGTCCAATCTTCTCGGTGAGGGTCATCTTCTTCATCAGAGCATCAACTCTATTGTAAATCTGCTTGTCATTGTCGGCAGATGCAGGCATTGATAACAACGACGAGCCGATAAAAGCGACAGTAAGGGCTAATTTGGTAAATAATTTCATATTATAAAAAACTTTAATTGATTATATATTTTTACTTTATATTCAACTTGTTAAGTGCTGCCGAATAAGCGCGGGCATTGGCGTTGTGTTCGCTCAATGTTTTCGCGAAATTGTGTCGTCCGTCCAATTCGGGACGAGCGCAAAAATAGATGTAGTTGTGCTTTTCGTAGTTCAAAACTGCATCAATGGCTGCAATGCTCGGTATGCAAATCGGAGCAGGAGGTACACCTCTATTTATATATGTATTGTGTGGCGATTTATATTGCAGGTGCTTATGGAGTATACGCTTGATTGTGAAGTCTTGTAAAGCATACTTTACAGTTGGGTCTGCCTGTAAGGGCATTCCATTGCGTAAACGGTTGATATACACGCCTGCTACGCGCGGCATCTCATCTGTTAGTTTAGTCTCTTCGTAGACTATCGAGGCGAGGGTTATGACCTTGTAGCGCGACATATTCAGAGCCTTACGCTTGGCCTCGCGAGTCTCGTTCCAGAAGGCGTCGTATTCGCGGTGCATACGCTGCAACAACTGTTCGGGGGTTATAGCCCAATAGACCTCATAGGTGTTGGGTATAAACATCGCAATAATGCTGTCGCGGACAAAGCCGTGCGATGCGCGTATCTTCTTGTTGTATAATGTCTTGACCAATGTGGCCGAATCCGCTGCAATCTGGCTCGAAAGCTTTGCTGCGAGTTGTGGAATAGTACGAGCCTCCCCTACGACTAATCGTATCGAGGTCTGCTCACCAAGTGCGAGGATGCGAGCGATTCGGATAACGCTCATATCCTTTGTGAGGCGATAATAACCCGCTTTGTAGCGGTTGCAGAGGTTGATGTGCGAAGCGTAGAACTTAAAAGCTCTCGATTTGAGAGGCGAATTGCCTATCGCGCCATCAATTTCTCGGCAAAGTTGTTCGTATGAGGTCTGCTCATTGACAAAAATCGAAGTTTCGTTCTCGACTGCACCTCCGTAGAAGGCGTTACGCGCAACCAACAGAGCCACAACGAGTAAGCCGCCAACGAAGATGATTCTATTCAGTTTTTTTGACCTCATTTCCTATTTTTTTTTGCAAAGATAAAAAAAAGTTCTACTTTTGTCGCCGGGTAAGTCTTATACGACCAGCTCCTGCAGAACTCCCCCAGGCAAGGAATTGAGCAAGGGTATGCGGTTGTAGCGGTGCGATATAAGTAGCTTACCCTTTTTTTGTTCTACAACCTCATACCCTTGCCTCGAATATTGCTTATTTGCCTCTTTTGCCTTTTGCGCCGTAGTCAAGCTTGACCATAATCGGGAAGTGATCCGACGGCATTCGGGTTTGGTAGAGCATATACTTCTGCTCCTTCGGGAAGTTGGTGCTGCCCATAGCCTCTCCATTAAGTGGAGTCCAATAAACGTCTGTTAGTACATCATACATTCGAACATTCCACGAAGGGGTAACAAAGATGTGGTCAATGCGACGATTGGTCCAAGCCTTCGGGTTGAAGTTGTTGAATGTTCCGTTTATGTCAAATTTTCTATCGGCAACTGCGTAAGAATCGACCAAAGTGCCTGACTCGGCAATTATCGAGTAGATTTCGTTGGTCTGATCGACGTTGAAATCACCGGTTAGAATTACGGGCTCATTTGGATTGGCAATCTCTGATATCTTCTTGATAATTAGCTTGGAACTCTCGCGACGAGCTACGATGCCGCGGTGGTCCATATGCAGATTAAAGAACCAGAATACACGCTTGCACTCCTTATCCTTTAATCGCACCCAAGAGCAGATGCGCTTGTGACGAGCATCCCAACCCTTAACGGGTGTCGAAGTATCGCCTTCTGTGAGCCAGAATGTACCGCCATCGAGCAGTGTAAAACGATCCTTCTTGTAGAATACCGGCGAGTATTCGCCCTTGGTTGCGCCGTCATCGCGACCCACGCCTACGTATGCGTAGCCGGGCAGTGTGTTACACATATCAACTAATTGATTGTGCTTTACCTCCTGCGCTCCGAAAATATCGAAATCGCGAGATAAGATAATACGACAAACCTGGGGGCAACGCTGTGGCCAGCCATCTCCTTGTTTGTAGTCTTTTGAGGTGTCAAGGCGGATATTGAATGATGCAACATTCAAATCCTGTGCGGTCGAAGTAAAGACTCCGAAAATCACGCTTAGAGATAATAATAACTTCTTCATAATATGTATTTTATATGTGTTTATTTTAAGTTGTTAAATAGCTCGCCTTCACGGCATGAGCAGATATTAAAAATACGCAATCCCTGCTTGACCGCACGATGTAATGTATAGTGAGTACCACCCCTCGTTCCGTTGTAATAGGCCACAATAACCGACGCATTTTCGGTCAGAAAATCGTTGCGTTGGTGGTATGCTCCGGCCCAATACCCTTCTGAAAGATATATCGCCTCGTCGGCCTGCTCCGTAAGATTGCGAAAACGCACCTGATCGGCCTGCGAAAAACTGCGCTCCTGACCGCGAAACGGAATTACGCAGACCAATCGCATATCGGGCATTTCGGAGCGTAATCCTGCGACGCACTCCCCTGCTGCCAGGTCGAATCCTCGTGCCATTCCGCACAAGAAATTGCGATAGCCCTCGGCATAAAGTCGGCGAAGGAGAGTTTCCAGCGCATCGCTTGCAAAATCTTTGTAGTCGCGATGCCCTGTGAACGAAACGGTTATCTCTTTTTTGTGGTTCACGGCATCAAAGATAATATTTTTGGCGTGAACTTTGCTCTTTTCTCAAATGAAATTTTAATAAAGATATTATGAATATGAAAAATTCTGGAATTTGTATTGTATCTGCTCTCGGAGGTGCACTCGTTGGAGCAGCATTGGCGATGTTTCTTACGCCCAAGTCGGGAGCAGAAATGCGCGAGTCGTTACGTGATGCCATCGACAAGGAGATTGATAAAGTTCGTTGCCATTGCAACGATTAAACGAAGGCTCTACGCCTTGTGGACATCGCGAGAAAATGCTGTTGCGGATATGGCTCCCTCGAATCCGAACAAAAACTCCGGAGTGGTCAGCGCACTCGTCTTTTTCATACTGGTAATACTGCCCTCCATAGGGCTGTTTATATCGGCATTGACGATTTGGCTGGCGCAACTCCTCGACTCCGCGATATATGCCTGCCTGATTGTCGGAGGGGCGTTACTCCTCGTGGCTGTGCTTATCTACCTCATTAAATTGAGAGGTACTATTAAGCGTATGCAGGAAAGTATTGGAACGATTTACGAAACTTCGCGGCTCTTACAGTCGGGGTTTGAATGGATTAACGAGAAGATTACCAATTTTTTGGGATAGCCGCATCAAATCGGCTTGAAGAGCCTGACCGTACAGCAGACGACACCCCGGCCTTTCGGTCGGGGTGTCAGTTTTATAAACTATGCTAATCGAGGGAGTGATTAGAAATTGACATCGTCGTCGCCCATATCGTCCTCGCCGTGATTTACATCATCGCTAAGGTCATCGGCTCCCTTGATTTCGTCATCGTAGTAATCCTTATCATCGTCATCCTCGGTAATGTCATCAATCTTGACATCGATCTTTACGAGGTAGCTAACCTCCTCGGTCTCGAACGGAACGGCATAGAAGAAATCTCCGTTAGGTTTATCGAAGCGCATCATTGCATCCAAAAAACCTGCGGGATACAACTCTTTTACTGCGCTCTGTAATTCGGGCGAAAGGTTCTTGAAACTTGCAACCAGACGCTTCTTTGTTACTGCTTTTGTCATATAAACTCTGAATTTTTTTGCAAGTATAAGCAAAATTTGACAATCGTTCCAAATCTTTGAGAAAAATTCTCATTTTTTTATTTTTTTGAGGTTTTCCCAAACAATTTACGTATCTTTACGCAGTATAATATATGATTAAATGGTATTAGCGCGCATAAAAGAGTTAAGAGAGAAACTTAACTACCACAATTACAAATACTACGTCGAAAATTCGCCCGAAATTTCGGACTACGATTTCGATGTGATGTTGCGCGAATTGCAGGATTTAGAGGCTCAACATCCCGAATTTGACGACCCGAACTCTCCGACCAAGCGTGTCGGCAGCGACCTTACGTCCGAATTTCAGACCGTAGCTCACCGCTTCCCGATGCTCTCGCTCGGTAATACCTACTCGCTGGACGAGCTGCACGAATTTGTAGCCCGCGTCGAGAAGGAGTTGGGTACAGTCGATTATGTTTGCGAATTGAAGTTCGACGGCACGGCCATATCGCTCACTTACGAGAATGGCTCGTTGGTGCGAGCTGTGACACGAGGTGACGGTACGAGCGGCGACGATGTGACGACAAATGTCCGCACGATTCGTTCGGTGCCTTTGCATCTGCAAGGCGAGGGCTACCCTGCTCTCTTCGAGATTCGAGGCGAGGTGTTTATGCCATACGCTTCGTTCGACAAGATTAATGCCGAGCGCGAGGCTAATGGCGAGGCGCTCTTTGCCAATCCGCGCAATGCTGCTGCGGGAACGCTCAAACAGCAGTCGTCCGCTATCGTTGCAAAGCGAGGTTTGGACTGTACGCTCTACCAGATGGCGGGCGATAACCTCCCCTTTGGCTCGCATATCGAGAATCTTGACAAGGCTCGCGAATGGGGATTTAAGGTGTCGAAAGAGATGAAGATTTGTCACTCGGTTACCGAGATTGACGAATATATATCATATTGGGACGAGGCGCGCAAGCACCTGCCATTTGCCACGGATGGTGTGGTTATCAAGGTTAATGACTACGCCAATCAGCGAGCGTTGGGATTTACGGCCAAGTCGCCCCGATGGGCTGTGGCATATAAGTTTAAGGCCGAGCAGGCTCTGACGACACTCGAAAGTGTCGATTTCCAGGTGGGTCGTACGGGTGCAATTACCCCCGTTGCGAATCTCGACCCCGTATTATTGGCCGGAACAACCGTCAAGCGAGCATCGCTGCACAATGCCGAGCAGATTGCACTGCTTGATATCCGCTTGGGCGATAAGGTCTATGTCGAAAAGGGTGGAGAGATTATCCCGAAGATTACGGGTGTCGAACTCTCGGAGCGACCTGCCGAGAGCGTGCCATTTAAGTATATTACCCTATGCCCTGAGTGCGGAACAGAGCTTGTGCGTTACGAGGGCGAGGCAAAACACTATTGCCCCAACCAGAGCCACTGCCGACCACAGATTTTGGGTCGTATTATCCACTTTATACGTCGTAAGGCTATGGATATCGACGGCTTGGGGGAGGAGACAATCGACCTGCTCTTCGAGAGTGGATTGATACGTAATATTGCCGATTTGTATGACTTGCAGGCTACGCAGCTGGCCGGACTGCCGCGCTTGGGCGAGAAGTCTGCCGAGAATATCATCCGCAGTATCGCCCGCTCGAAGGAGGTGCCCTTCCGCAGAGTTCTATTTGCACTCGGCATCCGATTCGTTGGCGAGACTACGGCAAAATATTTGGCCGCACATTTCCTCTCGTTGGATGCCGTGATGAATGCCTCTCGCGAGCAACTTATGGAGTCCGAGGAGGTTGGCGATAAGATTGCCGATGCGATTATCGAGTACTTTGCAGACGAAGAGAATCGTGCCATTATCGAGCGTCTGCGTTGTGCAGGTGTGCAGTTTGCTGCCGAGGAGAAGACTCTGCATTCGGAGTCACTCGTGGGTAAGAGCTTTGTGATTTCGGGCCTGTTTACGCTCTATTCGCGCGATGAACTCAAAGAGATGATTGAGGCGAATGGCGGAAAGAATTTGGCTGCGGTGTCGGCAAATATAGATTATGTGGTCGCGGGTCGAAATATGGGACCTGCGAAGTTGCAGAAAGCAGAAAAATTAGGAATTAAGATAATAACCGAACAAGAACTTGTCGATATGATTGGCGGGGCGGTTGCAACTCCCCCACAACCCGTCGAGGCAAAGCCTGAGCCAAAGCGCGAGGAGCCTTTGCAGGGAGTTCTGTTCTAATCCAAACGAAAGTTATGGCTATTCAAGAGAAATTCAAAGGAGTAGGTGTGGCGATGATTACGCCCTTCAACGAGGATGGCAGCATCGATTTCGACTCTCTCGGTCGAGTTATAGATTACGTTATCGAGGGAGGAGTTGATTATATCGTTGCACTCGGAACTACGGCCGAAACACCGACGCTCTACATTCCTGAGCGTGTCGAGGTGGCGGCATTCGTAACCAAGCACGTGGCAGGTCGTGTACCTCTCGTTATCGGTGTGGGTGGCAACTCTACGTCCGAGGTTTTGGACCAGCTGCACGAGATTGACCTTTCGGGCGCAGATGCAATCCTGAGTGTTACACCCTACTATAATAAGCCGTCGCAGGAGGGCCTTTACCAGCACTTTAAGCGTGTGTCAGAGGCTTCGCCGCTGCCGATAATCCTTTACAACATTCCCGGACGTTCGGGCGTTAATATGTTGCCGGCAACGACCAAACGCATTGCTGAGGATATGCCCAATGTTATCGGCATCAAGGAAGCTTCGGGCAAAATCGAGCAGATTGAAGAGGTTATCCGCGACCGCGAGGAGGGATTTTTGGTGCTTTCGGGCGACGACGGTATGGCTGTCGATGTTATGCGTCGAGGTGGCGAGGGTGTAATTTCGGTGGCTGCAAATCTCTTCCCTGTGCAGTTTGGCAAGTGCATAAAGTTGGCTGCTGTCGGCGAGTTCGAGAAGGCTGACGAGGTGTATGCTCCCTATGATGAGGTTGTCCAGGCTCTCTTTGTCGAGGGAAACCCGACAGGCATCAAGTGCGCACTGAAAGCGAAGGGCCTGATTGGCGGAACAATGCGTCTGCCGCTCGTGGAGGGCACGAAGGCTCTGCACGACAAATTCTCAAACTTCATCGAGAAATACGATTTACATTAATAGCTACGTTATTGCAGAAAATGGATGCAATGAAGATAGGTAAATTCCTCGCTTGTTTCGTGCTTACGCTTACGGTGTCGGCCGTATCGGCACGTACGCCCGACAATGACGATATCTACGCGAAAATCGCAGATAGCAGTTCGGTATACTACTACCCCGGTCTGAAAATGCGCTATGACCAATGGGTTACGCCAATGAGTAGCGAAGAACTGCACTATCTCTACTATGGATTTGCCTATCAGCCGGAGTATAAACCGCTCGGAAATAACCCATATCATACTCGCGTCTTGGAGATTTTGGCCAAAGTAGCCCTCGAAGAGCCTTCGACCAGCGATCTCGACGAGTTGATATATACCGCTATGCAGTCATACGGAATAGACCCATTCAGTCCGCAGACGCTCAACGTCTTGGCTTATGCCTACGGAGCTCTGGGCGACAAGGTGCGCGAGAAGGCTTTTGCCGAGCGAATGAATGGCATCTTGGAGGTCATAGCATCGTCGGGCGACGGCCTCAAAGAGAAGAGCCCGATGCATATCACGATGTTCTCGCACGGACAGGACTACATAGCATCGAAGGGTTGGACATACGGCAAGTCTCGCATTATCAGCCGTACGGTTGAGTATGTGCCATTTGAGGTTGAACGCAACAAGATTAAGGGCTACTATTTCGATTACAGCCGTATTTATTGGAATAAGCCCGATAATTATACATTCAAGCGCGAGCGCACTTGGCAGTTCAATAACCTCAAACCTCGCGAGTATAAATAATCACAAAACAGAATGAAGAGACTATACTACATATTTATAATCTTATCGCTACTCGGCTTTTGCGGTTGCGTGGTTACACCCTCGCCCGCTCCGAATGGTACGTTAAAGGTCGAGGGCAACGCTTCTGTTGCAAGATTGGATAGTGGTCTTGGCTCGTTCGAGATAACCTTTACCTCGACCTGTGATTGGAGTATCGCTATCCACGGTCAAGGCTTTGAACTCTCGCCAATGAGGGGCAAAGGCAGCACAGAGCCTCAAACCGTAACAGTCAGGGCTTTGCGCGAGAATCTCGGCAATGCAATCGTCAAGCGAGGTAGTTTCGATATCTGTCTGAAAGGATATTCAACCAAATATAACATAAAG
The DNA here is from genome assembly GCA_045644925.1 of Alistipes sp. Classification (GTDB taxonomy): domain Bacteria; phylum Bacteroidota; class Bacteroidia; order Bacteroidales; family Rikenellaceae; genus Alistipes. Next base: position 93,375 of record JAZRHV010000024.1, on the reverse strand, counting down.
GTCGAGCAGTGCGCAAAGAGTGACCGAACAATCTTGGCGTGGCTTTTCGGCACGTCACTGTCGTACTATTTCGATATCAATATCGAGTGTATGCAGAAGGCGATATCCGGAGATATCCTCGGCAATGACCGATTTGTAGTATTATCCCAGAGTTCGCGTAATAAGGCCGTAATTAAGGAGTTGTACTACGATGCCGAGCAAAGGTGTTGTAAAGAGTGCGTTATCACAACGATTAACCTACCGGAAACACTTACCGGAGAGCAATTCGGCCGTTATCTCGCTAAGATGATGAGCTCAGCACCTGCGGAACGCTATGCGATGATTGTCGGAGGCCACTCGACGGCTTGGTTGCCGATACTCCCCTCCTCGGGTGGTGTGCCATTGTCGGTGGGCGAATATATGCCCGATTGGACCCCGATGCCGGGTGCCGAGATTACCCGAAATATTGGCGAGTATAACGTAAAGCTCGATATCGATGAGTTCGCAGAGGGATTGTCCTACACAGGCAAAAAGCTCGATTGGATATACTTCGATGTCTGCTTTATGTCGTCGTTAGAGGCGTCGTTCGAATTGCGCAATAATACCGATTATGTAATTGGCTCGCCCTGCGAAATTATGGGTTACGGCTCGCCATTCGACCAACTTCTCGATGATTTGGTTGCAGATGATTTGGATGGTGCTTGCCGTACATATTACAACTACTATGAGAACGAGTATAGTGGCAGCAAATCGGGATGTATGGCTACGATTGTCTGCGCCGAACTCGATGAACTTGCGGCCAAGGTGAAGGCTCTGAACGAAACTTCGGTCGTGGCAGATTTGGATGTACTATCGTTGCAACCTTACGAGGGCCGCACGACACACGCCTTTTTCGATGTCGAAGATTATGTGATAAAGGCCTACGACAACGAGGCTCTCGTCGATGCGTTCTGCAAGCAGCTCGATAAGGCTGTAATAAATCGCTATCATACCGAAAAATTCTACTCGGTTTACAACGGTAAATTAAATGCTATCAATCACTTTTCGGGTATGAACTTCACTCCCAATGATGGCTGCATCGCTCTGTTGGATAGTCAAATTGCAGCAATGAAGTCGGATGCTAATGCCGATTTATCGGTGTTGGATATGCTGGAAAATCAACGCGATGAGTTGAATCGTTATCTCCCCTATCTCCGAGAGACTGCCTGGTATAAGGCTACGCATTAATTAGAGGTGCGAGCCTTCGCGTAGATGAGATCCAAACGATTCGAGAGCAGATATTGACAAATTCCGCGCAGAAGGATATAACTCACGAAGGCTAACCAAAGAGCCGTATTACCCAATATCGGACGCAGGGCAAAGAATAGCGCGAAATGCGCTGTCGTCGCAATCAGCATTGTGTTGCGCATTACTCTTGTAAGTGTCGCTCCGACCATCACTCCGTCCAACATAAACGGGATAGAACCAATCAGCGGAATAGCTATGACCCAACCTATGTAGTCCCCCGCGCAGGCAATAATCTCGTCAAGATTGCCACCCTCGCGGCCGACAAACAGAGCTATGATATCCTGCCACCAGCCGATGTAGATACCTACGTAAAGTACAGCTATCACCGCAGCCCAACCCATACTCTTTTTAAGGCAATCGCGCAGACGCATCTCATCCAATGCTCCGATAAAGCGACCCGTAAGGGCCTCGGCTGCATAGGCAAAGCCGTCGCTCATATAGGAGAAGAGCGTAAAGAGTTGCATAAGTATCGTGTTTACCGCCAAGTAGAGATCACTGCCCATACGTGCTGATGCTGCTGTAAAGAAGGTGTAAACCGCCACGTTGCAGAAGTTGCGAACGATAATGTCGCTATTGATGCGGAAGAAATCTCGCATCGGAGCCGGTGCTACGGCCTCGCGAACAACCTCCCGGCTCAATTCGCGCACGATCTCACGATAACGCCACGCCAAGAGCGCGAACGAGAGCAAGATTCCGAAATATTGCGCTACTACCGAGGCGTAGGCGATGCCGACGATACCCATATCGAGCCCAAAGGCGAACCAAAGGCTGCAAACGATATGTAAAAGATTGACCGTGATTGAGGTACACATCGGGATTATGGCATTCTGCATACCCGTAAACCAACCATTGATTCCGAAGAGCATCATCGCAGCCGGCACAGCCCATACGCGAGCATAGAAGTAGTCGCTCGATATCTCGCCACCATTCATTACTCGCAGCGAGAACTCGCCTATCGGATATTGCAATGCGAGGACGGCAATGCCAACAACCAACGAAACGACAAGTGCACGTACCAAAATCTTGGTAGCCTCGCGCATATTGCCTGCACCGAAGGCCTGGGCCGTAAGCCCGCTTGTACCCATACGGATAAACGAGCAGTTCCAATAGATAAAGTTAAAAATCGAAACGCCGATAGCTAATGCACCGATAGTCTGCGCCGAATCACCCCAGCGTCCTGCAATGCCGGTGCTGACGATTCCCATCAACGGAACAGTGATGTTCGAAATGATGTTCGGAATGGCTATGCGCAATATTTCGCGGTTCATCTTCATACTTAATTTCTCGCTTTGTGCTGTGGCAAAGATACGATAAAAGTGAAATTTTCTCGATAGAAAGGGCAATAATATGTCGTATAATGTTTTTTCGCACATAATTGGTGTCGATGTTGTGCGGAGTTTGAGAAAATTAGCGTACCTTTGCCGCGTCTAAACAAAGAATAGTATGAAAGAGTTCAAAAACGATTCGACCGCTACCCTTTCGCGCTTTGCGAAGGATAAGCGATTGAGAACCGTTAAGACGGAGCGCGTAGAGCGTCGTCCGCGTGTAAATCACGATAACGAGAGCCGTGCATCGGTTGGCGAACAGCCCAAGCGTCGCTCGTTTAACCCCAATTTCGATAACGAGAATCGACCCATCCACGAGTCGTCTGGTGGTCGTTTCGGTGACAAGCCGCGCGGTAGCAAACCCTCATTTGGCGGTAAATCTTCGTTCGGTGGCGAGCGTCGCAATAGCGAGGAGCGTCCGTCGTTCGGCAAGAAGCCTGCATTTGGTGGCAAATCGAAATTTGGCAACAGCAAGCCCGCAGGTAAGAGCTTCGGAGGCAAGAAAGGCTTTGGCGACAAGACCGAGCGTGGCGAGAGGGATTTCAAGGGCGGTAAGTTCCAGAAGCGCAACGACAAGCCCAAGACATATCCGAAGTATAACCCTGATAAGCAGATTGGCGAGATGCGCCTGAATCGTTACCTCGCGCAGTCGGGTCTTTGCTCGCGTCGTGAGGCTGATGACTACATCACCGCAGGCCTTGTGACCGTAAATGGCGTTATTGTTACCGAACTCGGCACAAAAGTTATGCCCACAGATGAGGTGAAGTTCAGCGACTCGGTAGTTAAAGGCGAGAAGAAGGTCTATCTCGTGCTTAACAAGCCGAAGGGCTACGTAACTACTCTCGACGACCCTCACGCAACCAAGACCGTTATGGAGTTGGTGAAGGATGCTTGCTCGGAGCGTGTATATCCCGTGGGTCGATTGGATAAGAACAGCCTCGGTTTGCTGCTCTTTACCAACGATGGCGATATGACCCGCCAGCTCACCCACCCCTCGTATCAGAAGAAGAAGATTTATCAGGTATCGCTCGATAAGCCCCTGAGCCGTGCCGATATGGATAAGATTTCGGAGGGTATCACTCTCGAAGATGGCGATATCTATGCCGACGAGATTTCGTATGTAAAGGATAATAAGAAGGAGATTGGCATCGAGATTCACTCGGGCCGTAACCGTATCGTGCGTCGTATCTTCGAGCATCTGGGCTACACCGTGCAGAAGCTCGACCGTGTATATTATGCCGGCTTGACCAAAAAGAACCTCAAACGAGGTGCTTGGCGTTTCCTTACTAAGGACGAGGTTACTCGCCTGAAATCAGGACAGTACGAGTAAATTGAGAATTGAAAAAGTATCGCCTCGCAGAAAAAAAACTGTGAGGCGATAAAATATTAACAAGTATTTGATTGTCAGTTTAGAAATCTTTTCCCTCGATATAATCAGCATACGCACTCCAATACTTGGCAGTTTTATATGCTTCAACCGATTCGGTTGGCACATATATTTTCGTATCAAATCTTGTGTTAAACATGCTATTTGTTCCTTGTGGAGGAGTGTTGGGTTTGCAATATACAGTTTTTAGTTCAATGCTCCTAAAAGCATCTGATCCTATACGCTTTACGGCTTTTCCTATTGTTAATTTTTCAAGTGATTCATACCCGGCGAAAACATAATTTCCTAAGCTTGATACATTATCTCCGATTATAATCTCTGAAAATCTGGAGGAACGTAACCATTCTCTACTATTCGAGGGAGTATGGTCTATTTCAAGTATGCGACTGTCAATTTCCAATATCCCTTCCACATCGTAGAATGCCCATTCGCCTATAGCAAAAACACTATTCGGTATTGCAATTCTTTTTAATGTAGAGCAGCCATAAAATGTTTGACCTTTTATAGTGGATACGTTATTGGGAACAGTAAAACTTGTCAATCCAGCCGGTGCAATCGCTACTAGTTCACCTTTGATAACGAGACAACGATTGTCGGAGAATGCATTGTTGCTATAAAAGGCTTTAAGATTGTCGCAATACAAGAAACAACATTTACCTATTTCAACCACAGTGTTAGGAAGTGTAATAGTTTCTAATTTGCGATTTCCAAAAGCGAAGTAGTCTGGGAGGTAGGTAATAGGTATATCGAAAATCATTACACCTTTTCCATCGTCATATGAATTTACCTTGAAATGACTTCTCAAATATGATGAATCTCCTCCACTATCGAATAAATAAAGGCATGAATTATCTGTCGAAGTATATATAATTTTATTTTCATTTGGAACGAGTTGTTCATTCCATCCTTCTTGTACTATTACTATATCACACGATAGATTATATTGGTCATTGTATATAGTGATACAACCTTGTCTAGTGCTAGTAATATGGGATTCGTTAACATTTATAAATAAAGTACTAGAAGAAGAATATCTAGCATCTGGCTCAATCCATGTATCACATTTTACTCTATAAGAAATATTGCGTTTAATCATAACACAAAAGGTTCCACCGTCTTTCGTTGAGTGTATAACATCATTATTAACTTCTAATATAGGAATAAAAGGATCTGACTTTTCTGTATCGTCAGGGTTTACCATATTACCTTTTTCGCAACTTTGCAGAAAATAGCACGCTATCGCTATCAATAAATAGTGTAATAATTTCATGGTAGTCTAATTTAATAGTTCGTATTTTTTACTCAATTTTGATATGTTTTTATCACTATATGTAACAATGTATAATTCTAAAAATTTCTTTTCATGAGAAGATAATGTTGATTGTAAAATTCTTACAAAGCGATCTTTTATCACACATTTGCAGCAACTTGAGATATCTATCAATTCCAGTATGGTTTCAATGTTTACTATATAAGGAGATATTACATCATGATATTTTTTACAGAAAATACGACAAGCTTCTTGTTCTAATATTTGTTGCTTACTCCAGCATTCGTAAGTTATATCGTATTTTCGATTGATGAATTTATGGTGCAATAAAGCATATTGTTCGTTTTGAAAATCTACAGCAATTGATTTATCCTCTCCATCAGTAGAGCATCTATCGAAGCAGGTTTGAATTTTGTATAAAACTCCTTCGATATCGTTATCTTTTATATGTCCGTCATATTCCTTACTCACTAAACACTCTTCTATGTGTTTAATTTCATCGTATGAATACTCGAAAAATTTATTCCCAATTACAGTGTTTATATACTCTTTATTTTCATTCATTTGATTAGCATAAATTTTAATGGAATGCTTAATACTCTGTAAAATATCCAAAGACTTATAAAAGGTGGATCGCATATATTCTTGTCGATGTTGCCATATTTGATATGCGAGAGTGAATCCTAAAATGGGGACTTCTAATACGTCAGTAATACGGATGATCCGTTCATTATCGTATATGCAATTCAGTATGAATAAAGCAACTATTACAGTAATGAGAATGATGCTAATAATGCAACTTATTATTCGATAATAATTCGTCATTATAATTGTTTTTTGCCTTACAACCCCGATTTGGATGGTTAGTATAAAAAGAAAGTGTGAGGTTGATTAGTTTATACGATTGGAGGTTCTGGAATACCTACTGCGAATAAACAATACCCCACACTCGTATCTATCTACAAGAATGGGGCAGAACACCCCCATTGAAGAGTCAATACGGAGTGACGAGTGTGATTGCTACTCTCGCAGTATTCGAAATTTTCCAGATTTCCAATCGAGAATAAAAGCTAATACACTTTCATCAAAAATATGTCTGTCATAGCCTACATAAGGCTCGGCTCTACAAAATTAAGTAATTTCTAACAAATCAGCAATATATTATTGCAGTAAAATAAAAAAATCCCACCTCATCGAAGGGTGGGATATTATATATAAGGTATAGCTTATCGACTAATAAACCTCCACCTTTGCTGCTGCGGCCTTGGTCTTGTCGCGGAGTTCGTCGAGGTCGCTACCCTTCGGTGCATAACGTACTACGACACCCATACGGCGGTTAAGCTTGGTGTAGGGCTTGCCGAAGATACGCAGATAGGTATTCTCCTCGGCGCAAACCTCCTCCTCGCCACGGTAGTTGGGACGCTCCTTGCTTGCAATGGGCGACAAGATAACTGCGCTGGCACCCATACGCTCGTAAGTGATAGTCGGAATAGGCAAGCCGAGAACAGCGCGGAGGTGCAACTCGAACTCGTTGAGATTCTGCGTACCTGCAAGAGTAACCATACCTGTATCGTGCGGACGGGGCGACAACTCCGAGAAGTAAACACCGTTTTCGTGGCTCAGGAAGAACTCCACGCCCCAAATGCCGGCTCCGGTCAGAGCCTTGGTTACAGCCTCAGCCATACGCTCAGCCTCGCGAAGGTGCTCCTCCGAGATGGGTGCGGGCTGGAAACTCTCGCGGTAGTCACCACCCTTCTGAATGTGGCCGATTGGCGGGCAGAAGAGGGTCGGGCCATTCTTCTGAGTTACGGTAAGAAGCGTGATCTCGCTATCGAAGTGGATAAACTCCTCGATAATCAGCTCGCGGATATCGCCACGGCTACCGCTGCAACCGTAATCCCATGCTGCCTGCAAATCCTCACGTGTCTTAACGAGCGACTGGCCCTTGCCCGACGATGACATCAGCGGCTTAACCACACAAGGGAAACCCACCTTCTCGGCAGCCTCACAGAGCTCCTCGTAAGATTTGGCATAGAAATATTTTGCGGTCTTCAATCCTAACTCCTTAGCTGCGAGGTCGCGGATAGCCTTGCGATTCATCGTGAAGTTCACGGCCTTTGCACTCGGCACGACCTGTACGCCTCGCTTCTCCCACTCGTAGAGACGCTCGGTACGGATAGCCTCGATTTCGGGAACTACGATATCGGGGTTATGCTTTGCAATCACGGCATCGAGAGCCTCGCCATCGAGCATATCGAATACCTCACACTCGTCAGCTACCTGCATTGCAGGTGCTCCCGCATACGAATCACAAGCGATAACATACTGGCCCTTGCGCTGCGCAGCGATAACGAACTCTTTGCCGAGCTCGCCTGAGCCCAAAAGAACGATTTTCTTTGTCATAAGATTCGGTTGTTTACAGTTTTGTTTACGCAAAGATACCTATTTATAATATTGGACGCGCAAGCTTCTTGCTCTTTTTATCGACAAAGTTTCAACGAAATTATAACCCTATCCTCGCAACCCCATAATCAGTAAGCACAGCCGTCACGACAAGCAGAGTGACACCGCAGGTGTTTTTTTGTTTGGGCGGAGTGTGGGCTTGCACACGAACTACGATACAAAACAAAAAAAAACAGACGACCGTAAAGTCGTCTGCTCTGCTTGAATCCGGGTGGTGGAGGTGGCGGGAGTCGAAGGTCGAGCCTTTGGCTCGAACTCGCGAGGATTCCATATAAGCGCAGGCCGCAGGTCGAGCAATAAACATTACCCTATCCTCGCAACCCCATAATCAGTAAACACAGCCGCCACGACAAGCAGAGCGACACCGCAGGTGTTTTTTTTATTTGGAGCGGAGTGTGGGCTTGCACACAAACTACGATACAAAATAAAAAAAACAGACGACCGTAAAGTCGTCTGCTCTGCTTGAATTCGGGTGGTGGAGGTGGCGGGAGTCGAACCCGCGTCCAAACAAGGAACCCAAAAGCTTTCTACACGTTTAGCCGACCATTTCATCCTTCTACCCACACCCGGCAGGCGGCAGCCTAATGTGAGTCCCAGTCCCTAAATTTCGCCCTACGGTCGGGACTACCGTAGCGCTATCTCTTAATGAATGATACCCCGTATGAAGCACAATTAAAGAGCGGAATCGCGCTTCGGGATACTCGTCGTCAGACCTCCTTGGGTCCGTCGATTAAGCCAATTTTCCTTGAAAATTAGGCAGCGAGTGCATAGCTATTATTGCCATTTGTAGTTTGAGCGTCGGGATTAACGAGCCGCCACACAGCGCTCGACGTGCTTACAATCAAATTCTACCTGCTGTCAAAACCGGTCACCCCCGATTTTGAGCGCAAAACTGCTGTAATGCGGATGCAAATATAGTGAAATTCACAATTTACAATTCATAATTCACAATTATTTTTATGTACAGAATGGCTCTTAATGCATTATTGCATTATGGATAATTAAATTAACGATAACAGATTGCGGCTGAATACTGCCTATAACACCTTCTCGTAGGCGATGCGCGGTGTGCCGTCGCTGACATAAATCACACCACAACAGACAAATCCGAGGCGCGAGCAGATGGTCTGCATATAGAGATTATCGTGATGTGTATCGATGCGAAAACTACAATAACCACGCTCACGTGCAAGGGTCTCTACCTGGTGCAAAATATTGGTGGCAATACCCTGGCGTTTGCAGCGGTCGGCCACCGCAAGACGATGCACAACCACATATTGTGAATCGTTATCAGTCAGCCAATTACCGCCGTCAATTAGAGCATAGGTTGGCTCGGTGTCAAATATCGCTGCACAGTATGCAGCAACACCTTCGACAGAGTCGATAACCAGACCTACGCCACCCTCAATATCGGCTGCGATAACCGCGCGGTCGGGATAGCCGTTTTGCCACTGGTCGATGCCTAAACGTGCCATCTGTTCCTGCGCCTCACCAATGATGCGAAGAATAGCGTCAATATCCGATATTTCAGCCTTGCGAAGAGTCATATATCAATCATTTGCTACGCAAAAATAGTCGTTTTTTGGTTATTTGCGCAATTTTAACTATCTTTACGCAAACAACATTAAGATTATGGCAAACACTCCTACTGCGCATATAGGCGCACAATATGGCGAAATCGCCGAAAAGGTAATTATGGCAGGTGACCCGTTGCGTGCCAAGTTTATGGCTGAGACCTATCTCGAAAATCCGGTGCTCTTCAACGAGGTGCGCGGAATGTATGGATATACCGGAACTTATAAAGGTAAGCGCATCTCGATTATGGGTCACGGAATGGGTATCCCCTCGATCGGCATCTACTCTTTCGAACTCTTTAATTTTTATGGAGTTAAAACGATTATCCGCACCGGTTCGGCAGGTGCCTACGACCCCGATTTGCACATTGGCGACATCGTGATTGCGATGGGTTCGTGTACCAACTCGAACTATATGGCACAGTACAATCTTCCCGGTACTTTTGCACCGATTGCAGACTACAATATGGTACGTACTGCTGCCGATAAGGCCGAGGCGTTGGGTGTAAAATATAAGGTAGGTAATATACTTGCGAGCGATACCTTTTACAGCGACTCTCCCGAATCGTGGAAGCAGTGGCAGAAAATGGGCGTTTTAGCCGTCGAAATGGAGGCTGTGGCACTCTATGCCAACGCAGCACGCAGTGGTAATAAGGCGTTGGTAATCTGCACGATTTCGGACTCACTCGTAACGGGCGAGGATACAACCAGCGAGGCTCGTCAGAAGAGTTTTACCAGTATGATGGAGATTGCACTCGACATTATCTAATCGTTGGCTGCAAAATATCAAAAAAAAAGTACGAGGAGCGGAAATTTCCGCTCCTTTTTTGTGGAATAATTCGTCTGATTTTCGTATATTTGTCGGATAAATAACAGATGCGAAATTATGGCAGAAAAGAGCGTTATCGAGCTTAAAGATGTAGCGATATACCACGCAGACGATCCCTTTGCAAATCTTTCGGCAAAGGAGCTGCGTAGCAAAGGACATTTGGTGTTGTCGGATATTAATCTGACGGTGCGCGAGGGCGAGTTTGTCTATCTTATCGGACGTGTCGGCAGCGGCAAAAGTTCTTTACTTAAAACTTTATATGCCGAGCTGCAATTAGTTGAAGGCGAGGGAGAAGTCGTAGGCTTCGATTTGACTCGCTTGAAGCGTCGCGATATCCCGATGTTGCGTCGTTCGATGGGTATCGTTTTTCAGGATTATCAGTTGCTGACCGACCGTAACGTGTTTGATAATCTCTACTACGTAATGAAGGCTACGGGCTGGAAAAACGACGGTGATATCCGTGAGCGTATAGACGAGGTATTGAAGATGACCGGATTGGAGAGCAAAGACTTCAAGATGCCCTTCGAATTGTCGGGTGGCGAGCAGCAGCGTTTGGTTATTGCCCGCGCATTGCTCAATAAGCCCTCGTTAATCCTCGCAGACGAGCCTACGGGTAATCTCGACCCCGTAACAGCCGATGGCATCCTTAAACTCTTCCATAACATCGCCAAGAGCGGTTGTGCGGTACTTATGTCCACCCACAACACAACAATTATCGAGGATTATCCTTCTCGCACACTACTCTTTTCGCACGGAAAAATGCGCGAGATTGATTTGAATGAGAAATTAAAGTGTTAAAACGTAGTTTTAAGTTTGGAAATATCATTCAAAATAACTACATTTGTACGTTTATTTAAGCACATAAGATTTTTATAATATAATGAGCAACGAAGTAGAAAATGTAAAGAAGCACGAGGAGGAGTATTCCGCGTCGAATATTCAGGTCCTCGAAGGACTCGAAGCGGTCCGCAAACGCCCTGCGATGTATATCGGAGATATCGGCGAAAAGGGTCTGCACCACTTGGTTTATGAGGTTGTGGACAACTCGATTGACGAGGCATTGGCAGGCTACTGTACCCACATCGAGGTAATCATCAACGAGGATAACTCGATTACCGTAAAAGACAATGGTCGCGGTATCCCGACCGACTACCACGAGAAGGAGGGAAAATCGGCATTGGAGGTTGTTCTGACCGTACTGCACGCCGGTGGTAAGTTCGACAAGGGCAGCTACAAGGTTTCGGGTGGTCTGCACGGTGTTGGTGTGTCGTGTGTAAACGCACTCTCTACCCTGCTCATCGCAGAGATTCACCGTGGCGGTAAGATCTACAAGCAGAGTTACAGCAAGGGTGCTCCCATTACCCAGATGGAGATTATCGGTGACTGCGAGGATCGTGGTACATTTATCACATTCAAGCCCGATGCTTCGATTTTCACCTACACCACCGAGTATAAGTATGACATCTTGGCAAATCGTCTGCGCGAGCTGGCCTTCCTGAATAAGGGAATCCACTTGGCCTTGACCGATATGCGTCGTACTGACGAGGAGGGTAACCACATCCGCGAGGAGTTCTTCTCGCAGGATGGTCTTAAAGAGTTCGTTAAGTACCTCGATGCAACTCGCGGCGAGCCGATTATCGAGTCGATTATCTATCTCGATACCGAGAAGAATGGCACTCCCGTCGAGGTTGCTATGCAGTACAACAACTCGTTCTCTGAGAACGTACACTCTTACGTAAACAATATCAACACCTTCGAGGGTGGTACTCACCTCACAGGTTTCCGTCGCGCATTGACTCGTACATTGAAGAAGTACGCAGACGAGTCGGGTATGCTTGCAAAGCTCAAATTCGACATCAGTGGCGATGACTTCCGCGAGGGTTTGACTGCCGTTGTTTCGGTTAAGGTTGCAGAGCCTCAGTTCGAGGGCCAGACCAAGACTAAGCTCGGTAACGATGAGGTTTCGGCTGCCGTAGACCAGGCTGTCTCGCAGGCTCTGGGCCACTATCTCGAAGAGAATCCGAAGGATGCACGTGCAATCGTTCAGAAGGTGATTTTGGCTGCTACGGCTCGCCACGCAGCGCGTAACGCTCGCGAGGCCGTACAGCGCAAGACCGTACTTTCGGGCGCAGGTCTGCCTGGTAAGTTGGCCGACTGTTCGAGCCGTGACCGTTCGATTGCCGAGATCTTCTTCGTCGAGGGAGATTCGGCAGGTGGTACGGCTAAGCAGGGCCGTGATCGTAACTTCCAGGCGATTATGCCGTTGCGTGGTAAGATTCTCAATATCGAGAAAGCGCAGGAGCATCGCATCTGGGAGAACGAAGAGATTAAGAATATGTTTATCGCTCTGGGCGTGTCTATTGGTACCGAAGAGGATAGCAAGGCTCTGAATCTCGAAAAGTTGCGTTACGACAAGATTATCATTATGACCGATGCCGACGTCGATGGTAGCCACATCGCTACGCTTATGCTGACATTCTTCTTCCGCAAGATGAAGCCGCTGATTGAGAACGGTCACATCTACATCGCTACCCCGCCCCTCTACCTCGTTAAGAAGGGCAAGCAGGAGCGTTACTGCTGGACCGAGAAGGAGCGCGATCAGATTACCGAGGAGTTCGGTGGCAAGGGTGTTCACATCCAGCGATACAAAGGTCTTGGTGAGATGAACGCACAGCAGTTGTGGGATACTACGATGAATCCCGAAACCCGTATTCTGCGCCAGGTAAATATCGAGAATGCAGCCGAGGCTGACCGCATCTTCTCGATGCTTATGGGCGACGAGGTTCCTCCCCGTCGTGAGTTCATCGAGAAGAACGCTCACTACGCAAATATCGACGCATAGTAGATATACAAATGTTAAGGATTGTGTCTTCACAAGGCGCAATCCTTACTTTATATAAACGGTATAACATTATAAAAATCAGACGTATGAGTATTATCGTGATTGGCGTTGCCGGAGGTACCGGTTCCGGAAAAAGTACACTTGTAAAGCGTTTACAAGAAGCCTTCAAGGATGATGATGTAGCAACAATCTGCCACGACTATTATTATAAGGCACATCCCGAACTTACGTATGAGGAGCGCACAAAGCTCAATTACGACCACCCCAAGGCGTTCGATACAGAGATGATGGTCGAGCACATCGAGGCTCTTAGAAATAATGTACCTATCGAGCGTCCGGTTTACTCATTCGTTGAGCATAACCGCACCGACGAGAGAGTTGTGGTAAAGCCCTCGAAGGTTATTATAGTCGATGGTATCTTGATTTTCGAGAACAAAAAGCTGCGCGACCTGATGGATATCAAGGTTTTTGTCGATACAGACGCAGATATTCGCCTTGCGCGTCGTATTCTGCGCGATGTTCGTGAGCGTGGCCGTTCGATGGAGTCGGTAATCACTCAATATACTTCGACCGTAAAGCCTATGCACGAGGAGTTTGTTGAGCCGTCGAAGAAGTATGCCGATGTGATTATCCCCGAAGGTGGTTTCAATTCGGTGGCTGTTTCGATGTTGATTCACAACATCCGTTCGCTGCTGACACAAGAGTAGAGAACATCTATCTTTCATAAAAGTAGGGCTTGAACAGAAGTTCAAGCCCTACTTTATTAGATACCGGCTATCTTTTTGATTTCGTTTAACTTATTCAATGCTTCGAGCGGTGTCAGCGCGTTAATATCGAGTCCCTTTATCTGGTCACGAATCTGCACCAACACAGGGTCATCGAGTTGGAACATCGTGAGCTGCATTGCTCCCGTACCCATCTTATCGTCAGCCTCGGCAACCGAAGGACGCTTCTTGCGATCTTTCGGACTCTTGCTCGGCACAATCTCGTTTGTTCCATAGACTTGTTCAAGATTGTGGAGAATCTCGCCGGCACGCGATACGACGCCCTGCGGCATTCCGGCCATACGAGCCACGTGAATACCGAATGAGTGCTCGGTGCCGCCACGCTCCAACTTACGCAAGAAGACAATAGTATTGTTGATCTCCTTGACCGAAACGTGGTAATTCTTCACGCGCGGACACATCTGCTCCATCTCGTTAAGTTCGTGATAGTGAGTTGCAAAAAGGGTCTTTGCTCGCGCTGTCGGGTGGTTGTGCAGATACTCAACCATTGCCCAGGCTATCGAGATACCGTCATACGTACTCGTTCCTCGACCAATCTCATCGAGCAGAACGATACTGCGGTCAGAGATATTATTGAGAATTGAAGCTGATTCGAGCATCTCAACCATAAATGTCGATTCGCCCTGCGAGATATTATCCGACGCACCTACGCGCGTAAAAATCTTATCTACAATGCCGATGTGAGCCGATTTTACCGGCACAAACGAGCCCATCTGCGCCATCAGGATAATCAGCGCAGTCTGGCGCAACAGAGCCGATTTACCCGACATATTGGGTCCGGTAATCATTATAATCTGCTGTTCGTCATTGTCGAGCAGAATATCATTCGGGATGTAGCTCTCCCCCACCGGCATCAGAGTCTCAATCACAGGGTGGCGACCGCTCTTGATATCAATGCGCGAACCGTCGTCGAGCGTCGGTCGTGTGTAGCCTCGTTCGAGAGCCATAGTCGCAAATGAGTGAAGACAGTCGGTCTGCGCTACAATATGTGCATCGTGCTGCAACTCACGCAGGAACGACGATACAAACGAGATTATCTCGTTATAAATCATAGCCTCGATAGCCAAGATACGCTCCTCGGCACCGAGAATCTTCTCCTCGTACTCCTTTAACTCTTCGGTGATATATCGCTCGGCGCCCGTGAGGGTCTGCTTACGAATCCAACCTTCGGGGACTTTGTCCTTATGGGTATTGCGAACTTCGATATAGTAACCAAAGACGTTGTTGTAGCCAATTTTGAGCGAAGTAATACCCGTAGCATCAATTTCGCGCTGCTGAATCTGTGCCAAGACACCCTTTCCATTCATCGCGATACGTCGCAGGTCGTCGAGCTCGGCACTCACGCCGTCGGCAATAACGCCACCCTTTTGTATCTGATTGTTTGCCGGATCGGGATAAATCTCCTTCTCGATACGTGTGCGAACCTGTGCCAACGTGTCGATATGCGATGCGAGATTGTGCATCACTTCGTTGTCGGTAGATTCGAACAAAGCCTTCATCGTTTCAAGCGACGAGAGCGAATTTTTGAGTTGAACTAACTCACGAGGTGTTACGCGCAAAGATGCTATACGTGAGGCAATTCTCTCGATATCGCCAATGCCGGTTATGCACTCTCCGAGCACATCCTTGAAGTCGCCATTTTGGACCAGATACTCCACCACATCCTGACGTTTTTGCAGGCGGTCGATATCCTTAATCGGCATCGCAACCCAACGACGCAACATACGTCCACCCATCGGGGTCTGCGTACGGTCGATAACATTCGCAAAACTACTCTTCGCATCATCTCCGTTTGACGAGAAGAGTTCGAGGTTACGAATCGTAAACTTATCAATCCAGACAAAATCATTTCGGTCGATACGCGAAATTGAAGCTATATGGCCGATATTGCGATGTTCGGTAAACTCCAAGTAGTAGAGAATTGCACCCGCAGCCGAGATTCCGCAATCCATCTGCTCGATACCAAATCCTTTGAGATTCTTGGTGCCAAACTGACGGCAGAGTTTCTCGCGATTAACCTCCTGTGAGAATACCCACTCTTCCAGACGATAGGTATAAAGTCGATTGCCGAATACTGAATTAAACCTATCTTCGAAACCGCGCTGATAGATAACCTCCTTTGGAGCCAAATTCGAAATCAGCTTATCAACATAGGCATCATCGCCCTCAGCAGCATAAAATTCGCCTGTCGAGATATCGAGAAAAGCTACACCCGTAGCATTTCTGCCGAAATAGACCGATGCAAGATAGGAGTTCTCCTTCGTGGCGAGCATATTCGTATCGCCAAGCACCACTCCCGGAGTTACGAGTTCGATAACACCTCGCTTAACAATACCCTTTGCAGCCTTCGGGTCTTCGAGTTGCTCGCAGATAGCCACACGCTCACCCGCTCTGACCAACTTGGGTAGATACGAATCAATGGCATGATGAGGGAAGCCGGCAAGCTCGATATGTGCAGCAGAGCCATTTGCACGGCGTGTGAGCGTGATTCCGAGGATTCCGCTCGCCTTAATGGCATCCGCTCCGAAGGTCTCGTAGAAGTCGCCTACACGGAACAAAAGTATTGCATCGGGATACTTCGCCTTGAACTCATTGTATTGGTCCATCAGAGGCGTCTCCTTTTTCTTGGCTGGTTTAGTATTTTTTGTCACAGTCATTCTCCTTATTAGGCCACAAATTTACTAAAAAATAGCATAAAACAGCTCGAAATTACTCGAAAAATCTCTCGTCAAAATTAACGAGATAGACTTTTTCGGTTGCACGGGTCAGAGCCGTATAGAGCCAGCGCATCATATCTCGCGTCATCGGCTCATCCCCAAACAGACATCTGTCAATAAAAACTGCCTGCCACTGACCACCCTGCGCCTTGTGACAGGTGACTGCGTAGGAAAACTTTATTTGAAGTGCGTTAAAGTGCGGATTCTCACGTATTTCCTGGAATCGTTTTATCTTGCTGCGAATATCGAGATAATCCTTTTCGACCTCGTAAAACAGGCGGTTGCTCTCCTCGCGTGTGAGCGACGGAGATTCGGAAGTGATAGTATCAAGCAGAATTTTACACTCTATCTCCATATCATCATAATCGGGAAACGAAAGCACCGCAGTTGCAAATCGGAAACCATACAACTCTTCGAATCGACGCAGGCGTTTGAGTCGGGCAATATCTCCATTGGCGATGAAGTTCATCGGACAGTTTTCGATACGTTCGGTAAAGTGGTAATTATTCTTTACAACCATCAGCATATCGTTGCTCTCAATCTCCTCCTCGGCGCATAGTACATTGCGTCTGATTCCTTCGTTATAGCGGTTTGCACGTTTATTTGAGCGAGTGATTACAATCGTTTCATCGCGGCCATAGCGGTCGTAGCAATCTTGTAATTTTTCGAGAAATTCTCCTCCATTAACAGCCTCAAAATCGGGATAGCTCATATCGAAGTGCGGTATCTCGTAGATACCGTTTTCGAGCATACATCGCACCATCGTTGCATTGAACAAAATGCCCGAATCGCACTCCTGGCGCACTACATCGTCCATCGAGGCGTACTCCACCTCGCCATAAGGGAGCAACTCCGCAGGGTCGAGCGCGGGGCTATGGTCGGCTCCGACGGGTGGAAGCTGAGCATTATCGCCAACCAAAATCAGACGGCATTTACGACCCGAACGCACATATTTAATAAGGTCTTCGAGTAGCGAACCGCTACCAAAGGCCGAATCGCCGGCCGAAGAGCCATTCGAGAGCATCGAAGCCTCATCGACGATAAATACAGCGTCGCTCTCTCGGTTAAGATTAAGCGAGAAGGTCGATTCGTATGAGGCGTTGGTACGCTGGCGATAGATACGTTTATGGATAGTCTGGGCCTTTTCGTTGCAATAGCGCGACAAAACCTTCGCAGCACGGCCTGTCGGGGCCAATAGCACCGACTTGATACCAAACGATTTCAATGCCGCGACCAAGGCAGCGACAACAGTCGTCTTACCCGTGCCGGCATATCCGTTCAGGACAAAAAAACGCGAGAAATCGTCGCCCGAAATATACTCTGAAAGCTGTTCGATAATTTTTTTTTGACTTTGAGTTGTTTCGAACGATATTTTTGCGTAAATTTGGGTCGCAATTGTCGTACTAAGCATTTTGCAATAAATTTTGTACAAACTTAATAACAAATACTTAAAATGAAAAAAATTATTCAAGTAATTCTGGCGCTCGTTATCGCAGCATTAGTTTATGTGGTTTATCTGCAGATTTCAACCCCTATTCGTTTCGAGAACGAGCAGAAGGCTCGCGAGAAGGCTGTTATCGAGCAGTTGAAGCACATCCGTACCGCGCAGCGTCAGTTCAAGAGCAAGTATCAGCGTTTTACCGCAGATTTCGACACCCTGATTAACTTCGTACTTACCGAGCAGATCGAGGGCGAGCGTAAGATCTACGACGAGGATGACTCGATCGGTATGGCAAAGCTCAAGAAAATGCGCAAGAAGAACGTAGAGAAGTTCTCGTACTCGGTTAAGGACTCGATGTTCAAGGAACTCACTGCTGAGCAGGTAGCAAACCTTCGCTACATCCCCTGCACCAACAACAAGACCGAGTTTATCCTCGATGCAGGTAAGCTTATGACCGAGTCGAAGGTTGTGATTCCGGTTGTAGAGTGCAAGGCTCCCTACATTGCATTCCTCGACACTGTGGCTTATCGCCAGGAGATTATCAACCTCGTGGATAACTGCATCAACAATCTCGACAAGTATCCGGGTCTTAAATTCGGTTCGATGGAGGGCGGTAACAATGAGGCAGGTAACTGGGAGTAATCACACACCGTCTAACAAAAAAGTGTCCATTCAACTCCGGTTGGATGGACTCCTTTTTATCGGGGATAATCTTCCGCAACACAATGCAGAGGATGGCTCGATTGTCGAGGTAGAGCTACTCACGGCAAAGTCGGTTGTCGTGCCTACCGAGTGTTTCGAACCTGCACTCGCCGAGAGATATCTGCAAATGTCGGGTATCAGCTGTGCTGCCGAAGAGCAACCCGTGTGGAGTGACGACTGCGAGGGTGTAACAGCTATTATGGTTCTGCGTCGAGAGATTGCCGAGCAGCTCACTGCTCGATATGGCGAGAGTTTGCGTTATACTACCCCGCTGCTCCACAATATACAATGCGCAGGGGCACACCTATATATATATAATGCAGGCAGCGTCGTATACTTCAAACTCTACAATGGCGAGAAGGTTGAGTTCTGCGAAGCTATATCTATGCCGTCGGCTGATGATGTTCTATATTTCGTTGAGCGACTGGTCAGCGAGTTCCCGTCGGAGGATTTTTCGATTCACGTAGCCGGCACCGACACCAACTCACTGCGAAATCTCCTGAAACAATATTACAAAGTAGTAAAATGCGAATAATTAGCGGCAAATATAAGGGGCGAACAATCAATCCACCCAAGAATCTGCGAGCACGTCCCACCACGGACTTTGCCAAGGAGAACCTCTTTAATGTATTGACCAATATGGTCGATTACGAGGAGTGTGATGTGCTGGACCTCTTTGCAGGTACGGGCTCGATAAGCTATGAGTTCGCATCACGCGGAGCTCGCAGTGTCACATCCGTAGAGATTAATCCCGTGCACTTCAACTTTATCCGTTCGACGGCTCGCGAGCTCGGATTTGGCAATATGTTTGTCGTGAAAGCGAATGTTTTTCTCTATCTCAAAAGCGTCACCAAGCAGTTTGACCTGATTTTTTCGGACGCTCCCTACGACTTGGAAGGCAGCGAAAAGGTCGTTGATGCCGTTTTCGAGAAAGATTTGCTGCGCGAGGATGGAATTTTCATCTTTGAGCACTCTGCGAAGCAGGATTTTTCGTCACATCCAAATTTCTATCAATTAAGAAGTTACGGAAGTGTGCAATTTTCTTTCTTCAAAAAGTGATATTTTTTATAAAAAAAGTTGCAAAAAAGTTTGGAGGTAAAGAAAATTGTACTACCTTTGCAATCGCAATCAGCAATTGGTGCGTTAGTTCAGCTGGTTAGAATACGTGCCTGTCACGCACGGGGTCAGGGGTTCGAGTCCCCTACGCACCGCAAGACGACTTTTTCAAGTCGTCTTTTTTTTTGTGCGTAGGGAACTCGCACAGTCGGTGGCGGTGTGGCAGACTTATCTGCGCAGTTGTGTTATTGTAGCGTAGGCGTATTGCTGTGCAATAGTAAGCCTTGTGCATATAATCAAAAAGTAAATAAATTTCCTTTTAGTTTATTTGCCCAATGCTTGCAACTTCGTTGCCGCCTCCGCTCAAACATCTTCCCTGCTCGGTCTGCTCAAACCTACTGCGACCGTTCGACGGCTCACCTGCAAAAGTCGGTGGGGATATATAAAATTTGGGTTTGATGGCATTCGGGCTTTCAGCCCTTGATGGCAGGCGTTCGCTTGCGCTCACTTAATGGCGATCGCACTCCGAAGAGTGCTTAATGGCTGAGTGAGAAACTAATTGTTTTTTCATTATATGCCATTAAGCGACCAGCGGGAGCGAATGCCATTAAATGCCATTCGTTGCCATTACTCTTTTCCGCTGACTTTTGCGGGTGTTCCTTAACATCCTTAATTTCCTTATTCTCCCTAAAAAATCTCGCGGGTATCGAAAGTAATACCCACGTAACCGGTGGTATCTTGAGTTTCTAATTAAAAATTTCTGCGCAGAAGTTGGATATTTTTACTATCTTTGTAATAAAGATAACCTAAAATCAAAAGACATGAAACGCTTATTTTACACTTTTGTCCTTACTATTATGTCCATAACAGCCTCGGCGCAAAAGCCCGTAGAGGTAGAACTTATCGCCCACCGTGGCGGCCGTTACGAGTTCGAGGAGAATGTTCTTTCGGCATTCGTCGGCTCCTACAAGGAGGGTGTACGCAGTTACGAAACCGATGTGCGTCTGACAGCCGATAATCATATTGTAATCTCGCACGACTCTTCACTTAAACGAGTTTTCGGTGTTGATGTGGTCGTAGAGAAGAGCCTGCGTGCCGACTTGGAGCAGTATCGCAGCAAGAAAGGTAACCCTGTGCTCTTTGCAGATAAGTTAGCCGAGTTTTTTAGCCACAAAGATATACACTACGTGGAGTGGGAGATGAAGTCGAATGACTACACTCCTGAGCAGCTCGAAGTTTACTGCGACAAACTCTACAAGACTGTTATGGCCGCTAAACCCAAGGGTGCGCTCTACATCTTTTCGTCATTCGACGAGCGCGCAATTCTTACAATGAAACGTCTCTACCCCAATGCTGAGTGTGCGCTGATTACCCGTGAGCCGATGAGCGACAACCTTATTGCACATCTCAAAGAGTTGGGATTCAAACGAGTTGCTTGCAGGGTTGAAGGCACATCTCGCAAGGCTATGGTTGCAGCTCACAAAGAGGGTCTTATCGTAAATCTCTGGCCCGGCAAGTGCGTCGAAGATTTCCAACTTGCAGTTGCCTTGGGCGCAGACATCGCTTGCACCGACATCCCTGTCGAGGTGCTGACAGCCATCAAGAAACGTATGCCGTGGATTACACCGGCCAAAGATATCAGATAAAATTAAAGTAGGGTCATACGGCCCTACTTTTTATTTAATTTAGAGAGAATGTCGAAATTCCAGGCGACGCCAAGTCGAATCTGGTGGTAGGGCCAATCCATAAAGCCCACTTGGTGTGACAAGCGCAACGACCAATCGCCAAAAGCATACGAGAGATTGGTTTTGAGGGTCATTGGGCGATCTCCATCATTCTCCCAGCCTACATAACCGCCAAATGTTGTATCAATAGCGAATCGCTTATATCCATACGCCAACTGCGCGCCATACATCACCGCATCATTCTGACGGCCATTATCGGTCTGCCAACAGAGAAAGCCTGTCGAAACAGCCATACGCAGTGCGCCACCTGCACCGCCATTCAGCGCAAAGCCACGTCCCACGGCCACATCAAAGAAATATCCCGGAGCATCATAACATCTACCCTCGGCAAAGCGATTTGCCGAGGCTGTTTTCAGAGCAGCACGTACCGCCATATCGCAATGATGACGCTCCTGATTCAGAATCTGAATATCTGCCGACACATAAACATCACCCGAATCGAGCCCCTGCAAATCCTTTGCATTAGGCAGTCGGCGCAATGCATTAACCTCGGCAGAGGTCGAGAAGTACTCAAACATAGGCATCCAGACCGTAAGGTTGGCCTTGGGCGTAAAGAGCGGAATTGTCAATTTGGCGAAGACGTCTGCCGTGATATCATCAGCAACCGAGCCGGTAGTTGTGCCGAGAAAGCAGTCGCCATAGAGTTCCAAACGCATATCCGAAGATGTGCGACCATCGAGCATATCGGGCACCGGAAAGGCGTTTGGTCCGAAATAAGCCGGACCAATCTTCGAGGGAATACTTAAATTGGGTCGCTCAATGGTGGTCTGCGCCTGCGCGACACCGACAATCGACAGCATCGCCACCAACAAGAACGACATCAGACCTTTTATTTTCGCACTTTGACCCATAATCCCCAAAACTCTTAACAAGCGTAGAGCTACCCTATTCGACCTTTGTCACGGGGTCGCACGTAAGGCCTACACCCAACTTGTTGAATATCTTACGGTCCACCTCGCTCAACATTACCGTCGAGTGTACCTGGCACTCCTTCAATTTGGGCAGCTGGTCGAGAGCCTTGCGACAATCCTCATCGTGATTGCTCAACAGCGACAATGCCACCAATACTTCGTCAGTATGCAGACGCGGATTGTGGCCGTGCAGATACTCGACCTTGGTCTTTTGAATTGGCGAGATAAGATCCTCGGCAATCAGCTTTTTATCGTGCGGGATGCCTGCCAGATGCTTCGTAGCATTGAGCAGCAGTGCAGCACTCGAACCGAGCAGCGAGCTTGTACGCGAGGTAATAATCGTACCGTCGTGCAACTCGATAGCAGCCGAAGCACCTCCGCTCTCCGCCTGCTTCTCGCGAGCAGCCACGGTCGTGCGACGGAAGTCGGTCGTAAGTTTCGCCTGCTTCATAATGAGCGCAATCTTATTAACCTCGTTCTCGTTGCTACCCTTCTCGGCAAGTTTGCATAGCGCGTAGTAGTAGCGGCGGATAATCTCCTCCTGCGCAGCCTTGCAGCAGACCTCCTCGTCCGAGATACAGTTACCAATCATATTGACACCCATATCGGTCGGCGACTTATAGGGACTCTCGCCATAGATTCCCTCGAAAATTGCATTCAGTACGGGGAAAATCTCGATATCGCGGTTATAGTTCACAGCAATATTTCCGTAAGCTTCGAGATGGAACGGGTCAATCATATTAACGTCGTTCAAATCGGCCGTAGCAGCCTCGTAAGCCATATTTACGGGGTGTTTAAGCGGAAGATTCCACACGGGGAAGGTTTCAAACTTAGCATATCCAGCCTTCTGACCACGACGATTCTCCTGGTAGAGCTGGCTCAGGCAGACCGCCATTTTACCACTGCCAGGGCCGGGAGCAGTAACAATAACGAGCGGGCGTGAAGTCTCGACAAAGTCGTTGCGGCCAAATCCCTCCTCCGAGTCAATAAGTGCGACATTGTGGGGATAACCGTCAATGGTGTAGTGGAAATAGACCTTAATTCCCATACGCTCCAATCGCTGACGATAGGCATCGGCACTCGCCTGGCCGTTGTAGTGAGTGATAACGACACCTCCGCAGTAGAGCCCTGCATTCTCGAACTCGCCACGCAGACGCAGCACATCCTCGTCGTAAGTAATACCGAGGTCGCTACGCATCTTATTTCGTTCGATGTCGATTGCGCTGATTACTGTGATAATCTCCGCATAATCGCTCAGCTGCATCAGCATACGCAACTTGCTATCGGGTAGGAATCCTGGCAAGACACGGCTGGCGTGGTTGTCATCAAAGAGTTTTCCGCCAAATTCGAGGTAGAGCTTATCTCCAAATTGGCTGATGCGCTTCTTAATCTGCTCGGACTGAATCCGAAGGTACTTTTCGTTATCGAAACCTGTTTTCATATATGGTATAAATTTATATGTTTCTAACCTCTGCGTTTAATTCTGCGGAACGGCAATTTCAACACCCCAAAGAATGCTTCGCCAAAGATTCCACTCGACATTTTAGACGTTCCCAAAACGCGATCCACGAAGATAATCGACACCTCGCGAATCTTGAATCCCAACTTCCAGGCGGAGTACTTCATCTCAATCTGGAAGCCATAACCAACCATCTGCACTCTATTGAGATCGAGAGTCTGCAATACCTCACGACGATAGCCCACAAATCCGGCCGTTGCATCATTGACAGGCATACGTGTAATCATACGCACGTATTTAGACGCAAAGTACGACATCAACAGTCGCGATAATGGCCAATTCACAACATTTACGCCCGTAACATAGCGCGAGCCGACAACCACATCTGCACCCTCCTCCATAGCCGCAGTCAGACGTAACAAATCATCGGGGTTGTGCGAGAAGTCGCAATCCATCTCGAAAACGGCATCGTAATCGTGTTCCAAAGCCCACTTAAATCCTGCGATATAGGCTGTACCCAAGCCGAGTTTTCCGCTACGCTCAACGAGAAACAATCTGTCGGGATTGCTCTCTTGCAACGCACGAACTATGTTGGCTGTTCCGTCGGGCGAGCCATCGTCGATTACGAGCAGATGAAAATCGCCATCCAGCGAAAAGACTTTGGCAACCATTGCCTCAATGTTTTCACTCTCGTTGTAGGTTGGTATGATAATCAGTTTACGCATATCTTCTACATCATTTTTTCGAATTTCCGCTTACCGAAAGCATATCGCAGCACAATCGACCCACGATAAATTGTCGTAGGCAGCGTTGTTAGTTTTGCCGTCGAGCGAACCTGCTTGCGCTCTGCGGAGAGCTGCTTATGCCAACGCAAAAAGTCGCCATAGGCTCTCGCTACCGCCCACGCACCGCGCAAATTACCCTTCACTGCATAACTCAATGCAGCCAATGCATCGAGCAGAGGCCTTACGACAGCAACCACGCATCTCTGCCACGGTGTCGCACAACGATAGAGCATCGCCAAATTATTGCGATGATTCAAAAAAATCTTATTTGGCGAATCCACGGCCAAGGTCGCACCTCCATAGTGGAATACCCTACTGTGCGGTTCAATCTCAATACGATATCCGGCTAACTGCATACGCCAGCAGAGGTCTATCTCCTCCATATGAGCAAAGAACTCCGAGGCGAATCCGCCCAATGCCTTAAAGACTTCGAGGCGACAACAAAATGCTGCTCCACTTGCCCAGAAAACCTCACGTGCATCATCATACTGACCACAATCCTGTTCCACGCACTTCATTATGCGGCCTCGACAGAATGGATAGCCCAAAAAGTCGATAAATCCGCCCGATGCTCCTGCATATTCGAACTGTTTGTGATCCTCGCTCCATAGCAACTTTGGAGCAACTGCGGCCACACTCTCGTCGGCATCAAGTCGTGCGACAAGCGGTTCTAACCACCCTTCGGGGGTCTCGACATCCGAGTTGAGCAATACGCAATACTCGGCATCGATCTGCTCCAAAACACGATTATAGCCCTCGGCAAAGCCGTAATTACAGTCCAAGCGGATTACTTCGACACTCGGAAACTCCCCCGCAAGAATCTCCACCGAATCATCTGTCGAGCCATTGTCTGCAACGATGATGCGCACCTCTGCGGGCGTATTCTCGATCACGCTCGGCAGGAATCTGCGCAGATGTTTCGCTCCATTCCAATTAAGTATGACAACAGCTGTTCGGTGCATAATCTACAACTTTCGATTAGGACGCATTATCGGGCGATACTTACCCTCAGGTGTATGCTTCCATCGACGATGCGACCACACCCACATTTCGGGGCACTCCTGAATATCTCGTTCGAGCAGACGTACATATCGCTCGGTAATTTCGTATTGAGAAACCTCCTCTATACCATCGTACACCAGCTCCATTTGAGCCTCGTAGTAACCACGACGCACCTTGCGCTGGCGGATATAGAAAATCGGTATTCCAAACTTCACGGCCAACTGCTCACTACCCTCAAAGAAGAGTGTGTCGCGATTGAGGAATCGGTACCAATGGCTGTCGGGCAGACGGGGCGGATTCTGGTCCGAAATCAAGCCAAGAGCAAGACGCTTACCCTCATAGCCCTTGTTGTTGCGGATAAAGAATCGCAACGAATCGTACGATGCAACCGGAAGTTCGCTCTCGTGGTCGCGCAGACGCTTATAGAGTTCGTTGAAGACCTCGTTATGGAGCTTATGATATACCGCAACCAAAATGTGATTGGGCAGCCACATACCCCAAAATCCCAGATACTCCCAACAACCCATATGCGAGGTCATTGCAATAAAATTGCGGTCACCGACAAAATTAACAACCTCTTCGTTATTGGCAAAGACCATACGCTCGCGGCACTCCTTCTCGCTCATACGGGCCATAACAACCGTATCGACCATTACCTCCGCGAGGTTGCGATAGAACTTGCGTCGAATCACAGCAATCTCCTTCTCGCTCTTTTCGGGAAATGAGCCGCGCAAATTCTTTGTCACAAGTTTGCGACGATAACGAACACAGTGATATACCACGAAATAGACAAATTCCTGAATGATGTAGTGCTGCACAAAGTACGGCAGAATTGCAATAAATCTACACAAAGCCCACAGCAACTCCAACCCTACCTTCTGCCAGAAGTTTAGTTTTGCATTATCGTTATTCAATCTCATCTCTCTTCTTGTTAGGTTTAGGACGTCCCGCAAGGACTATTACAAACTCTCCCTTCGGCTCGTTGTGGCGGAAATGCTCGGCAACCTCGGCTACCGTACCGCGCACCGTCTGCTCGAACTTTTTGGATATTTCACGAGTAACCGACACTTCACGCTCATCGCCGAAGACCTCGGCAAACTGCTCCAAACACTTCACTACGCGGAATGGCGATTCGTAAAATATCATTGTACGCTCCTCATCAGCCAACTCCTGCAAACGCTTATTGCGACCCTTCTTCTGCGGCAAGAATCCCTCGAAGCAGAATCTGTCACACGGAAATCCGCTCTGCACCAACGCAGGGATGCAGGCCGTTGCTCCGGGCAGCGTTTCCACTGCGATACCTACCTCGACACAAGTTCTCACAAGCAGAAATCCGGGGTCCGAGATTCCGGGCGTTCCCGCATCCGATACCAATGCCACAGTCTTGCCTGCCTCGATAGACTCGGCAACCATACGCACCGTTGCGTGTTCGTTGAACTTATGGTGCGAATACATCTTCTTCTCGATACCGAGATGTTTGAGCAGGAACGATGTCGTGCGAGTATCCTCGGCAAGAATAAAATCAACCTCGCGCAGCACCTCGACTGCACGAAGAGTTATATCACCGAGATTTCCTATCGGGGTGGGCACTACGTATAACTTCGACATATTAGCTGTATTTACGTTCGATAAGTTCCATCATCAGCTTTGCGCCATCCGAATTGGGATTCCAATCAAAGTTTTCGACGATGTAAATCATACAATCCTCCAAGTTGTCAAAGCTATTCAGGCGAGCGACAACCTGCTCGTACATCTCACTGCTACCACCAAACAGGTCGCGAATCAGCAGGAAGCGATCGTTAATGCCGACTGCCTTGCCGATATCGCTTATCGCACCCTTGGCCATCTGCTCAACGGTCTTGCTCTTCGGAGTTATTGTGTCTGCAATAGTTCGCACATCGCTCTTGATTACCTCTCCAAGTACCTGGTCCGATTCGGGCACGACGCTCGTTGCAGCTTTTGTTATTGCAACCTCAATTTGAGGCTCGATATAGGGAGTTTCGTTTTCGGCAGGCAAACAATCCTCGATATTCGCAGGTTCCTCTACGGCCGGCATTGCAGGTGTATCAGCTTCCGGCTCGGTGGGCATCTCTACTACGGGAGCAGTAGCCACATCCACCTCGACGAACTCCTCCGATTCAAATTCGGGCTCGACTGCCACAACAATCGGTTCCTCGACTACGGGAGCAGGTGTTTCGGGCTGCATAGGCTGCTCAACCGCAACTTCCTGTTTCTTAAAAATCGTCACCGTCATCTCCGGCTCGTCGTCATAGAGCGACATCATCCTCGTTCTACGCGACTTGCGAGGCGTGATTACCTCGTCACCAAAGAGTGAAGGCTGTCCCATCGCGAACTCGTTTACGGTTGGCTGCTGCACTTCGGGTTCGACTTCGACAGCAGGAGCCACCTCTGTTTCAACCGCTATTTCAGCAGCTGCATCAGCCTCCTTTTCGGGCTCACTCTCCGGTTCTGGCTCTGTTTCGGGTTTGTCCTCCTCGACTTCGGGCTGCGGTTCAACGACAGGCGCAGGCTCAATCATTTCGGGCTCCTCCGACACAACCTCCGCAACGGGCGTACTCTCCGGCTCAACGGGGAGTTCTTCTACTGCCGGCTCTGGCATTGACACATCACCTAACTCGGCCGTAGCCTCGCTATCCTGCGAAGTAAGCTCCTCCTTTACGGGAATCAGCTCGTCGTGAATAAAGCTCTCAAAGACATCATCGAGCGATATCGCAACACCTATGGGCAGCGCATCCTCAAACTGCTCTGACGTATTCTCCTTCGCAACAGAGGGGGCATTGTCTACCATAGGCGCAGCTACGCTCTGTGGCTCCTCGGCATCTATTGTTTCGGGCTGCGGAGTTGCGTTAAATCGCATATCTGCATAGATTTCGCGCAATATTCCGAGCGCAAGGTCGCGCTCCAATTCATTGACACCCTTTTCGTGCCAATCTTCGACGAGTTGCAACACTTGTTGCAGTCGGTTTTGTATCTCGGATAGATTCATATTTTTCGACAAGTATATTCAATCCTCAAAATTACAAAATAATTCACAATTCACAAATAAAAAAGACCGCGTAAGCGGCCTTTTTATCAAAAACTGAGTTTTTATTATTTCTGTCGGAAGTAAATCTGCATCGGAACGCCCGAAAAATCCCAATTTTCGCGCATCTTATTTTCGAGGAATCGACGATACGGCTCACGGATATACTGCGGCAGATTGACAAAGAATGCAAACTGCGGAGTCGGAGTGGGCAACTGCGTAGCATACTTGATGCGGATGTACTTACCCTTAGTCGAGGGTGGCGGAGTCTCCTCGATAATCGGGAGGATAAAGTCGTTAAGCTCCGAGGTCGGAATACGACGACGACGCGACTCGAAGACACGAATAGCCGTCTGCAAAACATCGAGAATACGCTGCTTATTGATAACCGAGGTAAAGATCAGCGGAATATCGCTGAACGGAGCAAGCTTCTTTTCGAGAAACTCCTTCCACTCCTTCATCGTGTTGCTATCCTTCTCAATCAAGTCCCACTTATTTACAACGATAACACACCCCTTGCGGTTGCGGACGATAAGATTATGGATATTAAGGTCTTGTTGCTCAATACCCTGCGATGCATCCAACATCAAGATACACACATCCGAATTCTCGATAGCACGAATCGAACGCATAACCGAATAGAACTCCAAATCCTCGGTTACCTTACCCTTCTTGCGCATACCTGCGGTATCGACCAGATAGAAGTCCATTCCATACTTATTGTAGCGGGTATGAATCGAGTCGCGAGTGGTGCCTGCAATCGAAGTTACGATATTACGCTCCTCGCCAAGCAAGGCATTCGTAAGCGACGATTTACCCACATTCGGACGGCCTACGATAGTGATACGTGGCAACTCCTCGGCATACTCTGCCTCGCAATCTTCGGGCAGAAGGCGCAAAATCTCGTCCATCAAATCTCCGGTACCGCTACCCGACATCGAGCTGATACAATACGGATCGCCAAGACCAAGCGAATAGAACTCGTGCGACGAATAGATAAGGTCGTAGTTATCAACCTTATTGCAGACAAGCAACACCTTCTTCTCGGTGCGACGCAAGATATCCGCCATCATCATATCAAGGTCTGTCACGCCCGTATTTACCTCGACAAGAAAGAGAATCACATCTGCCTCGTCGATGGCGAGCATCACCTGGCGACGAATGTCGTCCTCGAAGATATCTTCGCTATTGACCGTATAACCTCCGGTGTCAATCACCGAGAACTCGCGGCCATTCCAATCGGTCTTACCATAGTGGCGGTCACGTGTCGTACCTGCTGTTGCATCGACAATAGCCTGACGCTGACCTACCAAACGATTAAAGAGGGTACTTTTGCCGACATTCGGGCGACCCACAATCGCAACTAAACTCATAACTTTTACAAGTGAAATATTCTGCCACGAAACGTCGTTCTTTCAAACGAAGATCGAAGCACTTTGTTAAACAACGGTGCAAAGATACTCTATTTTTTGACAAATAAAAAGCGGAAAATATGTGATATTTCAGCGAAAAGGAGTATATTTGAAGATTCAAAGTGAGTTATGAAGAGATTTTTGATACTTTTAATCGGCATATTGACTGCGACAGCACCACTGTCCGCAGCGAATATTGGCGACGATACGACCAATCAGAAAGGCAAAAAAAAGCCGAATATACGATTCGAGTGGGGCCTTACTGCTGCGGCGTATTACAACACGATTAATATCGACAAGGCTCCGAGCGGCACAACAGTCAAATCACCCCTGAGTGTCGGTGCAGGTCTGCATACTGCTCTGAAAATAGGCCGTTTCTTCGCCATTCAGCCAGAGGTAAACTACCAAAACCAAACTCTTAAAATCGGAGTGCAGGGAGCAAAGAAGGATGTCAAAGTCAAGGGCCATTCGGTCGATATCCCCGTGCTACTCTCGTTGCGCTTTGCCAATATCGTGAGAATCAATGCCGGACCGGTATTTACGGTAATGAACAACTACTTCTACCCCAATACTGCGGAGGAGCGAGTAATGTTCGGAGGTGTCAGACCCACCTTCGGTTACAGCGCAGGTGTTGCCGTAGTGCTACTGCGACGCTATATGATAGATGCCCGATATATGGGTTATTTCACCCCCTCGCTCAACAACTTCGAGGGTGCAGAATTTAACTCGAAGCTTACATCTATTTCACTAAAAATTGGATTTTTGTTTTAATATATGACCGAAACAACAAACAAAGAGATATTTATCGACGGTGTCGATACACGCGAACTCTACGGAGCAAACGACGTCTACATCGAGCAGATTAAAGCACTGCATCCGAAGTTGAAAATCATCGCTCGCGGATCGACGCTCAAAGCCTTCGGCTCAAAGAGCGACATCGAGGATTTCGAGCGTAAAATGCAGGGGCTTATAGCCTACTATAACCGCTATGGTCACATATCAAAAGAGGTTGTCGCTCAATCATTTGCAAAAGGTATCTCACAACAAAGTGAGGATGCTGCGCCCGACCTTAAAGATGTAATCGTCTATGGCAATAACGGTAACATAATCCGAGCACGTACGGTCAATCAGCAGAAGCTTGTTGAGCTCTACCGCACAAACGACCTGATATTTGCCGTCGGTCCCGCGGGTTCGGGTAAGACCTATACAGCTATCGCCTTAGCCGTCAGAGCTCTGCGTGACAAGCACGTCAAGCGAGTAATCCTGACCCGTCCCGCAGTCGAGGCAGGTGAAAAGCTCGGATTTCTCCCCGGCGACCTCAAAGACAAACTCGACCCCTATTTGCAGCCTCTATACGATGCACTGAACGATATGATTCCTCCCGCAAAGTTGCAGAAATTTATGGAGGATGGCACCGTACAGATTGCACCTCTGGCCTATATGCGCGGTCGTACACTCGATAACGCCTTCGTAATTTTGGACGAGGCACAAAACACTACCCTTTCGCAGATTAAGATGTTCCTGACCCGTATGGGTCGCAATGCGCGATTTGTCGTTACGGGCGATATGACCCAGATAGACCTTCCGCGCCGAAGCGATAGCGGACTGATGCGGGCGATGAATATCGTTAAGGGTATCAAGGGGATTGGTTTTGTCGAATTTGACAAGCGCGACATCGTTCGCCACGATCTCGTAAAGCATATTGTCGAGGCCTTTGACCGCGACGGTGCTGAGCGAAGCAAAGCACGAGATAACGCATCTGAGAATAATGATAATCAAGAAAATAACAACTAATAAAATTGAACACTATGGACAAGAATCTTAAAGCACTAAAACCCTCGTTGGTGTGGAAACATTTCAGCGAGATTGTCAATATTCCGCGCCCGTCGCACCACGAAGAGAAGATTCGTGAGTATGTTGTCGAGTTTGCAAAGGCTCATAATCTCGAATACAAAGTCGATGATGCTTGCAACGTATATGTTCGCAAGCCGGCAACGCCCGGTTACGAGAATCGTATGGGTGTAATCTTGCAGGCTCACCTCGATATGGTTCCGCAGAAGAATAACGACAAGGTTTTCGACTTCGAGAACGACCCTATTGAGGCTTATATCGACGGTGAGTGGGTTACGGCTAACGGCACTACACTCGGAGCTGATAATGGTATCGGTGCAGCGGCCATTCTCGCTGTGCTTGAAGACAATACACTCGAACACGGCCAGGTTGAAGCACTCTTTACCGCAACCGAAGAGACCGGTATGGATGGTGCCTTCGGCTTGAAGGCAGGATTGCTCACCGGCGACATCCTTCTCAACCTCGACTCCGAGACCGAAGGCGAACTCTATGTGGGTTGTGCAGGAGGCCTGGATGCGAACATCCGCTTCGACTACACTGCCGAGGCAGCTCCCGCGGGCTACGAGGCGGTAGCTCTGACCGTCAAGGGATTGAAGGGCGGACACTCAGGCATCCAGATTGGCTACCAGCGCGGTAATGCCAACCGTCTGTTGTTCCGTTTCTTGCGCCACACGTCGCTCGAATGGTTGCTCGCATCGGTTGATGGCGGAGGTCTGCGCAATGCAATTCCGCGCGAGGCTACGGCTGTGCTGCTCGTGAAAAATGCAGCTGAATTTGCAGCCGAAGTTGCAGAATATGAGAAGAAGATTATCGCTGAATTCGAGGGAATTGAGGACAGCATCTCAATCTTTGCTGAAAGTTGCGAAATGCCCGCAGAGGTTATCCCGTCAGCAGTAGCAGAGTCACTCTCGAAGGCTGTTATCGGTGCTCCCGACGGCGTTATCCGTATGTCGGTAGCGATGGAGGGCCTGGTGCAGACCTCTACAAATATGGCTCGCGTAGTATCGGACGGCTCGACTATCCGCCTGCAATGTTTGCTCCGCAGCTCGATGAACAGCGAGAAGGAGGCACTCGGTGAGGCTATTAAAGCAGTATTTGAGTTGGCTGGTGCAACTGTTGAGTTGTCGGGAAGTTACGATGGTTGGAATCCCAATATGCAGTCGCCCATTCTCCATGCTATGAAGGCTTCGTACAACGCCCTCTATGGCAAGGAGCCGGCAGTTATGGCTATCCACGCAGGTTTGGAGTGTGGCATCATCGGCGGTGTCTACCCCAACCTCGATATGATATCGTTCGGCCCGACAATCTGTTACCCCCACTCTCCTGATGAGAAGGTTGAGATTGCATCGGTAGCGAAATTCTATGAGTTTATGCTCGACACATTAAAGAACGCACCCGTAAAAGCATAGCATCGTGGAGAATAATACACCCATAAGCGAACGCTGGTTTGCGATAGTCAATCCCGTAGCAGGAATGGGACTTGGTTTGAAGGATTTTCCTCGAATCTCGAAACTCCTGCGCGACAACAATATCACAGCCGACCCCGTATTCACAGAGCACAAGCACCACGCGACGGCACTGACCGTCAGCGCGATACAGCAGGGCTACCGCAAAATCATCGTTGTTGGTGGCGACGGCACTCTGCACGAGGTCGTAAACGGACTTTTCATCCAGAAGGATGTACCCTCGACCGATATTACCCTTGGCGTGATTTCGGTCGGCACGGGCAACGACTGGATTAGGATGTTCGGCATCCCTCGTCGCTACTCGGAGGCTATCCGCGCCATTCGCGAGGGTTATACCTTTCTGCAAGATGTCGGCGAGGTGTCGTACGAGGAGGCAAAGTACCGCCAGACGCGCTACGTGGCGAACGTCGCAGGTGGTGGACTTGATGCCCAAACAATCAAGCTCTACAACCACGAGAAGGCAAAGGGCCGCAAGGGTAAGAGCCTCTACCTCTCTTGCTTGGTGCGGGCATTCTTTAGCTACAAGTCGCCCGGCACGAAGATTTGGATCGACGACGAGTTGGTCTATAACGGCCACTTGTTTAGTTTTGCTATCGGTATCTGCAAGTACAACGGTGGCGGCATTATGCAGCTCCCATTGGCGGCTGCCGATGACGGATTATTCGATATTACACTTATTCGCCCCGTGCATTGGTGGCACGTAGTCTTCCGCCTGAAAAAACTTTTCAACGGCAAGATTTACGAGATTGGCCACGTTCAGCACCTGCAAGGTAGCCGCATCCGCGTCGAATCTTCACCCGAAACAACAGTTGAAGTTGATGGTGAGTTACTCGGCCATACCCCACTCGATTTCAACATCTTACACCGTGCGGTCAAGGTCGTTGTAAACAAGGATTTCTTGGAGTAATATGCACGTGAAATATTTGTTAGGAGCTCGGCTTGTCCGGGCTTTTTTTTGTATTACATTAGACAAATCCACTATCTTGACTTTTGGCACGTGGATTGCACTGAACGGGGAAGTAAAACCAAAATCAAAGTTTACGATGAAAAGATTTTTACTCTCTGTGTCGATGGTGACACTCGCATTACTCTCAATCACAGGCTGCTCGGAGCAGGCAAAGTGGAATCGTTCGCAGCGTCAGTCGATGCGTGAGGCGTTGCGCCAATATCGACGTATGCTCTATCTGAACAACCTGACCGATGCCGAATTTATGCTCTTCACTGACGACGTAGCCCTCGCATTGGAGGAGGACTACCCCGTCTATACCTCTTTTGTCAAGATGCCGGGCGTGAACGACACCGTGCAGGTCTATGTTGTTACGACAATCGTCGAAGAACTCGATGCCGATGCGCGTAATATGCGCCACATCTTCCCCTACCCTTCGCTCGTGAGCCAGAACATCCTGCCCGCAGGCCTTGACCGCGCACAGCAGCACGCCTTCTACAACTGTCTGGCAAGCAAAATCGACAACACCTACTCGACGATGGATCAGTTTGTCAATGCCATCTTGGCCGACACAACCAACCACTCGCAGATTGCCCAGATGCAGCTGCAATGCGCCAATGAACTCTTCAACTGGACGGTAACTCTCGAAGAGGTTATCTTGACGAATTAGCCCGCACAGCACACATATCTGCACATCGCTGCGCAGCTCTATATATCCACACGAAATGGGCTGTCCGACACTGCGGACAGCCCATTTCTACGCAACATAAACTAACTACAAACTACTGCGCTTTTCTCTTCTCGTACTCCTCACGAGCCTTCTTGGTAAGGGTATTCTCGATTTTGTAGAGTTGATTTACCTGCTGCGGAGTAATCACCTCCTCAAAAATCGGGATAAAGGTCTTGCGCACCATAGCGGTATTGATTGTATTATCAAGGCGAGCCTTCAACGCCTCGTTCATCTCCTGCTTTGTTGCCGTAGCCCAATCAATTCTCTTGTGCTTCACAGAGTTGAAGTTCTTAGCCTTACCATAGCTGCGGTAGATAGGCACAAATTTCTCGAACTGCTCATCCGTAAGTTTCAACTCCTCCTTGATAATCTGCGTACGGATTTCGAACATCTCTTTACGCTCCTGCATCTTCGCCTTCTGCTCCTCGGTGGGCTGAGTTTTAGCCGGATTAGCCTGGGGTTCCTGTGCAAACGAAATTCCTGCAACTGCTACTGCGAGCAGCATCGACATAATAACTCGTTTCATAGTTCTCTGGTTTTAATTATTTGTAATAAGGTTTCTTAATAATATTCTGATTCATCGGCTGTGGGGTCATACTCGCTAACCAACTCCATAAGCAGGTCGGTCGAGATATCGGCCAAGAGTCGTTCGTGGCGACGTTCGAGCGAGTTATAATCAACGGTCCACCACGCAGCTCCGCAGAGAGCCAAGACCACAGCCGCAGCAATCGCCACACGGCTAAATATCGGTGAAAATCTACAATGCACACCGCTCTGCGACGAGGCTGCAATCTCGCCTGCTCGACGCTTTGCGCCCTCGAAGAATCCTTCGGGAACGCTATACGGCATTCGTTTGCCTACAT
The DNA here is from genome assembly GCA_045644925.1 of Alistipes sp. Classification (GTDB taxonomy): domain Bacteria; phylum Bacteroidota; class Bacteroidia; order Bacteroidales; family Rikenellaceae; genus Alistipes. The sequence continues at coordinate 57,505 of JAZRHV010000024.1, read as the reverse complement.
TTTCAAAATCAAACTCTTTCATCTTGTCATCAACTCTTTAACGCGCAGCTGCGCATAGTGATAATTCGTTTTGCACGACGATTCGCTAATTCCCGTTACACGACTAATCTCGTCGTAGGTCAGCTCGTCATAGTAGCGCAAGTTAAAAACCAACCGTTGCTTTGCCGGAAGCGAGAGTATAGCCCGTTGGAACTTAACTTCGACCGACTCGGAGGATTCGCTCTCCTCGTACGTTACCAACCCTGCGAGTTCACGCCCCAAGTTGTCGATAGTTACAAATCGCCAACGGCATCTTCGCCTCAGGCGGTCTATGGCCGCATTCGTAGCTATTCGATAGCACCAGGCTCTCAGCGCATCGCCATCCCCGCGATAATCATCCAACGAGGCAAAAATCTTAATCCAGACCTCCTGCAAAGCATCTTCGGCCTCCTCGTGGACAACCACCATACGTCGCAAATGCCAATATAGCGGCTCGGTATAAGCCTCGACCAGCAGGGCAAACCCCTCGTTTCGTCTATCGGAGTCAGCTAACAATCGTAATATTTCTGCATTCGCTACGGTCATCTTCGGTTTGGTTTCACTAATAAGACGGCAATGCCTACCAAAAGTTAAAAAGCAACGTAAAAAATCAAAAAGAGCGGCCTTCGGAAGAAGGTCGCTCTACATATCATACCGATACCTCCACTCTGTTATTCAAGGCCGAGGTTGAACACAATCTTCTGGCAGTAGGTCTGCTCAGGCGAAAGCAGAATCGAGGGGAAATTCTCGTGATTTACTGCATCGGGATAGTTCTGGCACTCGATAGCCACACCTGCGTAGTCGGCATATCTGCCGCCCGACTTGGTAATGGGGCAACCACCCGACAGCCAGTTACCGGTGTAGACCATAGCGCCCGCCTGCGACGATAGAACGGTCACCTTACGGCCCGTGGTCTTCTCGCGCAACTCGGCAACTTTCTGCAAGATGTTGGGCTTCCAATTATCCAATACGAAGAAGTGGTCATAGCCACGGAAATCCTTAATATGGTTAAACTCGGCATTGATACCATCGCCAAAACGACGCCAATCGGTAAAGTCCATCGGCGTACCTGCTACGTCAAGGTGCTTACCCGTAGGAATCTGCACATCGTTCATTTCGAGTACCTGCGAGCAGCAAAGACGCATCTCGTGGTCGAGAATATCGCCACTCTCCTCGCCCTTCAAGTTCCAATAGGTATGGTTCGTAAGGTTTACGGGAGTTATGCGGTCCGACTTCGCCATAAAGAGGATGTTGATATTGTTATCCTCGTCCAGGTCATAAGCCACCTCGACATTAACCTCACCCGGATAGCCTGCATCGCCATCCTCGGATGTCAGAGCAAAGACAACTCGATTCTCCTCTACACGGCTCTCCCAGAGTTTTGTTCCGTAGCCGTGCGAGCCACCGTGCAGGTGGTTGGGGCCATTATTTGTTTCGAGGTTATACTCCACGCCCTCGACCGTCATACGGCCGTTAGCGATACGGTTAGCCACGCGACCGATGCTCTTACCCGAGCAAGCCGGGTCGTTGTAGTAGCTCTCGAAGCTCTTGTAGCCGAGGATTACATCTGCAACCTCGCCCTTAGCATCGGGATATTTTACCGACACAAGCGTTGCACCGAGATTGCAGATTTGCACCTCGCATCCATTCTCGTTGCGCAGGGTGTAGAGGATTACCGCCTCGCCCTCGTGGGTCATACCCCACACGTGTTGTTCGATTGTAGTTTTCATATATTTTGAAGTTTTAAGGTCGTTAATTTATTCTGCCGGTTGAAGGTTTGCGAATAGAGCGTCGATACGCTTCAAGCACTCCTCCTTGCCGAGGAAGGCCGTCACATCGTACATACCGGGGCCCTTGCCTGCACCAACCAGAGCCAAACGCAAAGTATTCATTACCTGTCCCATACCGTAACCCTTGCTCTCGATCCAGGCGTGAACAATCTTCTCGGTATTTTCGAGCGAGAAGTCGTCGATACCCGCCAGCACCTCGCGTACCTCTGCCAAAATGGTCGGATTATTACCCTTCCAATACTTGCGGGCCTGCTTCTCCTCGTACTCGGTGGGAGCAACGAAGAAATACGAGGTCAAATCCCACAAATCGCCGATAAATGTTGCACGCTCCTTCATAATGCCTGCGACCTTACCTGCGACCTCATCCGAGATCTCGATACCGTGCTCACGCAAAATCGGCTGATAGAGCACAGCGAGCTCTGCATCGCTCTTGCGGTGCATATACTGTGCGTTGAACCACTTAGCCTTATCGGGCTGGAAACGTGCACCCGACTTCGACACGCGGTCGAGCGAGAAACCTGCAACGAGTTCGTCCATCGAGAACAACTCCTGCTCGGTACCTGGATTCCAGCCAAGCAGAGCCAACATATTGACGAATGCCTCAGGGAAGTAGCCATCCTCGCGGTAACCGTGAGCAGTCTCGCCCGTGGTAGGCGAAGTCCAGAAGAGCGGGAATACAGGGAAGCCCATCTTGTCACCGTCACGCTTCGAGAGTTTACCACCGCCTGTCGGTTTGAGCAACAACGGGAGGTGCGCAAATTGGGGCTGTGTCTCCTGCCAGCCAAATGCCTTGTAGAGCAAATAGTGCAACGGCAACGAAGGCAACCACTCCTCGCCACGGATAACGTGCGAAATCTCCATCAAATGGTCATCCACGATATTTGCAAGGTGGTATGTCGGCAGTGCATCCGCACTCTTATAGAGCACCTTATCGTCCAGAGTCGAAGTATTAACCTTAACATGGCCACGAATCAGGTCGTCCATCTCGACAACCTCATTTTCGGGCATCTTGAAACGAATAACCCAGATATCGCCACGTGCGATGCGCTCCTCGACCTCCTCGGCCGAAAGCGAGAGTGATGTGGGCAACTTCTCGCGTACCGAATAGTTGTAGGCGAAAGTTTCGCCCTTCTCCTCGGCCTCCTTACGCAGAACATCCAACTCCTCCGAAGTATCGAAAGCGTAGTATGCCCAACCTGCCTCTACGAGCTGCTTTGCATATTTGAGATAGATTTCACGACGCTCACTCTGGCGATAGGGAGCGTGCGGACCACCAACGCCCACACCCTCATCAATCTCGATACCGCACCATTTGAGCGACTCGATAATATAATCCTCGGCACCCGGCACAAAACGCTGCGAGTCGGTATCCTCGATACGCAGAATCATCTTACCGCCGTGATGACGAGCAAACAGATAGTTATAAAGTGCTGTACGAACACCGCCCATATGCAGGGGACCCGTCGGGCTCGGTGCAAAACGTACTCTTACCTCTCTTGACATATATTTCGAATTTTAATTGATTAAACATTAAACAAGAAGTGCATAATGTCGCCATCCTGCACGATGTACTCCTTACCCTCGATACCAATTTTACCCGCATCGCGGCAAGCCTTCTCTGAACCGAGGGTTGTATAGTCGTTATACTTGATAACCTCGGCACGAATAAATCCCTTCTCGAAGTCGGTGTGGATGATGCCGGCAGTCTGCGGAGCCTTCATACCCTTATTGTAGGTCCAAGCGCGGGTCTCGTCAGCACCAGTTGTAAAGAAAGTTTCGAGATCAAGCAGTTTGTAGGCAGCCTTGATCAAACGTGCTACACCCGACTCGGTAAGGCCCATATCCTCCAAGAACATCTGACGCTCCTCGTAGCTCTCCAACTCGGCAATATCAGCCTCGGTAGCCGCTGCCACGATAAGCATTTCGGCATTCTCGTTTGCGATTGCAGCCTTCACAGCCTCGGTGTGAGCATTTCCCGTTACTGCGCTCTTCTCATCTACATTGCAGAGATAGAGCACCGGCTTATCGGTCAGGAGATTCAGGTCGCTAACCACCTTGCGCTCCTCCTTGTCGAGTTCGACGGTGCGGGCACTCAAACCCTGCTCCAAAGCCTCCTTATAGCGGAGCAGAATATCATACTGACGCTTTGCTGTCTTATCGCCACCGGTCTGAGCCTGCTTCTGCACCTTTGCGATACGGTTCTCGACCGTTTCGAGGTCTTTGAGCTGCAATTCGGTGTCGATAACGCCCTTATCACGCACGGGATCCACCGAGCCGTCTACGTGAGTAATGTTACCATCCTCGAAGCAGCGCAGAACGTGAATAATTGCATTTGTATTACGAATATTTGCAAGGAACTTATTACCCAGACCCTCGCCACGCGATGCGCCCTTTACCAGACCAGCGATATCGACAATCTCGATAGTGGTCGGCACCACACGCTTCGGGTTATCAATCTCGGCCAGACGGATAAGTCGCTCATCGGGCACGGTAATCACGCCCACATTGGGCTCAATCGTACAGAAAGGAAAGTTTGCCGACTGCGCCTTTGCATTCGACAAGCAGTTGAAAAGGGTCGATTTACCGACGTTGGGCAAACCCACGATTCCACATTGTAAAGCCATTATTTATATCTCTTTATTTAAGTTTTTATTCTTTTTTAGTGAGTTTAGGGAATTTAAGGAGTTTAGAGAAAATTTTGAATTTTGAATTTTGAATTTTGAATTTTGAATTTTGAATTATCAATTCCCAATCACCTCCCCCTGTAAGGTTGCCGACGAGGCTGCCGTAACCCTTACTCTCACGTAGTCACCGGGCTTATAGTCTGCACGGTCGAAGACCACCACCTTATTCTGCGACGTACGGCCAAAGAGCTGCTTGTCGCTGCGTTTCGACACGCCCTCGACCAACACCTCGAACTCCTTGCCCACATCACGACGGTTGCTCTCGGCCGAAAGTTCGTTCTGCAACTCGATAATCTCCGACAGACGCTTGGTCTTTACTTCGTCGGGGATATCGTCGCCCATATGACGCTGCGCAAATGTTCCGGGACGCTCCGAGTACTTGAACATATAGGCAAACTCATAGCCCACCTCGCGCATCAACGAGAGAGTCATCTGGTGATCCTCCTCGGTCTCGCCGGTAAATCCTGCGATAAGGTCGGTCGTAATAGCGCAATCGGGCATATAGCGACGAATTGCAGCTATGCGATCGAGGTACCACTCACGAGTGTATTTGCGATTCATCTTTTCGAGCATCACGGTCGATCCCGACTGCGCGGGGAGATGAATGCAGTGGCAGATATTGGGTTTCGAAGCCATAACTTCGAGCAGAGCATCGCTCATATCCTTCGGATGCGACGTTGCGAAGCGCACACGCAACAACGGCGAAACATCGGCAACTCTGCGCATCAATTCGGGGAAATCGACATCGTCAAACTTGTAAGAATTGACATTCTGGCCAAGCAGTGTAACCTCGCGGTAGCCATTCTCGAAGAGGGTCTGCGCCTCGGCCAAGATGGTCTTAGGGTCACGGCTACGCTCGATACCGCGGGTGTAGGGCACCACGCAATACGAGCAGTAGTTGTTGCAACCACGCATAATCGAGATATATGCCGACACGCCATTCTTATCCAAACGGACAGGTGCCACCTCGGCATAGGTCTCCTCGCGCGAAAGCAGGACATTGATACCCTTACCACCGGCCTCGACCTCACGCACCAGACGCGGAAGGTCACGGTAGGCATCGGGGCCGGCCACGATATCGACACCATACTCCGACTCGATAAGCGACTCCTTCAAACGCTCGGCCATACATCCGATAACGCCCAAAATAAGCGACGGTTTTGCCTTGCGGTAGCGACGCAACTCGCTCAGACGACCCCATACTCGCTGCTCGGCATTATCGCGAATCGAGCAGGTATTGACCAACACGATATCTGCCTCCTCGACGCGGTCGGTATAGAAATAGCCATCGTCCTGCATCAACGACACGACAATCTCGGTATCGCCGGCATTCATCTGGCAACCGTAGGTCTCGACATAGAGTTTACGACCATTACCCTGCAAGGGGCGCAAATTATTTATAATTCTCTGTTCCAAATCTCCTTAAAAGTTTCTTATTAGACGGTGCCATACCCTATGCAGCCTGTATCTCATCCTTATCAGGCAGCGGCTTGAATCCCTCGCCATATGTATCGTAAGCATCGGTTACAACCATAAACGCTTGCGGATCGATATCCTTGATACGATGTTCAACACTCTTGACCTCCTTGCGACTAACCACAAGGAAAATCATCTCCTTCTCGGCACCTGTGTACATTCCGCGAGCCTTGATATAGGTAGCACTGCGATCGAGATCAACAGTAATAAACTTACGCAACTCCTCCTGATGGTTTTCGCTTACAATAAAAATCATCTTATCGTACGATGCACCGTCAATCACGCGAGCAATAACTCGTGACGAGAGGAAGATTGCGATAAGCGAGTAGAGCGAGAGCATCCAACCGCCTGTCTCGATATCGTCAGCAGTACCCCAACCAAAGCCAATAACAAGCAGACCTGCTAATACGACAACTGCATCAGCCAACAGTACTCCGTTCGAGAACTTGATGTGTGCATATTTTTGGAGCATCATAGCGACGATATCCGTACCACCGGTTGTTGCCTGATTACGTACCACAAGGCCGACACCTACACCGAGCATAACTGAACCCATAATCGTTGCAAGCATCAAATCGTTTGACAAATCGATTTTACCATCCAACAACTGCGAGGGATCGAGAGCCTGCAATGCCTCCTTTGTCGGATAGGCAAGACTCGACATAATATTCATCAGACCCGGAGTGAGCAGTGCCGCAATGATTGTACGGGCACCAAATCCTCCGCCAAAAATTATCAAAGCCAATATCAGCAACGGAATATCGAACATATAGCCGAAGGTACCAACCTGAATCGAGGGGAAGAGGTTATGCATAACGATACTTGCGCCATACACACCACCCGGCACGATGTTGTAGGGATTGATAAAAAACACATATCCAGCGGCCATAATAGCGCAACCGCAAAAGATAGAAATCCAAGATCTCCACCAACGTGCCGAAAACATCGGCTCTAATACATTACGTAATGTCATACACCTTATTTATAAAGTAAACACTATACGGGACGCAAATATAATACAATCCCTCGAAACTGAATAACCAACAACACATTTTTTACTCAAAAAAGCTATAATGTAAAAAAATTACTATATTTGTGGCGAACTTTGCCTAAAATTGAGGCTTATGATAGTAACTTATTATTGCGCGGTAATGTTGATGATAATCGCCTATCTGTTAGGCTCGATTCCCTCTGCTGTGTGGATCGGACGCAGATATTTTGGCGTTGACATCCGCGAACACGGCAGCAAAAATGCCGGCACAACCAATATGCTGCGCGTACTCGGTCGTCGAGCTGCGTTACCCGTATTTGCAATTGACTTCATCAAGGGTTTTGTCGCAGTAACTCTCGTTTCGCTGTTAAAATACGACTCTCATATATCGGCTCCCTGGGTTATTAACCTCAAAATCGTCGCAACCGTATTTGTCGTATTGGGACACATCTTCCCCGTATTCGCCAATTTCAAGGGCGGCAAGGGCGTAGCTACGCTTGTGGGAGCGATGACCGGAATCCACCCGACCATTATCCTCTTGTGCTTAGGTGTTTGGTTCTTGGTATTTATGGTATCACACTACGTCTCGCTTGCTTCGATGATTGCAGGCTGCTGCTTCCCCATCTTCACCGGAATATTCTCGCACACAGCTTATAAGCGTTATGGCGATATCTCGTGGACGTTTATCGTCTTCTCGATTTTGGTCGCACTGTTGTTGCTGTGGACACACCGCAAGAATATCGAGCGTTTGAAGAACGGTACCGAGTCGAAGATTCGACTTTGGGAGCCCAACAGCAAGCCGGATGGCGAGCATAGCGCAGAGCAAAATAACGAAGAGAATAGTAAAGAAGAGAATAATTAGTTTAACCGTACCTGATTTGCGGACAAACTTAAAATAATAAAATATGTTAAAATCCAATCTTATTGAAATGTATGAGATGAGCTTTCGCGAACACCGCGAAATGCCCGCTCTTACCGACTATTTCAAGAACGAGACCTTCTCGTACTACGAAATGGCAAAGGAGATCGCAAAGCTCCATATGCTTTTCGACAAAGCCGGCATCAAACAAGGAGAGAAGATTGCTCTTATCGGCCGCAACAACCCTCGTTGGTGTATCGCGTACATCGCGACACTGACATACGGAGCCTGCATCGTCCCGATTCTTCAGGACTTTACTCCGACCGATTACATTCATATCATCAACCACTCGGAGAGCCGTTTGTTATTCCTCGGCGACACCTATTGGGATGCAGTAGAGCCTGAGGATATTCCGAACGTCGAGGGTGTATTCTCGCTTACTGATTACCACGTAATCTACGCAAAGGAGAGCAAGCTCGAAAAGTTCATGAAGAACCTCACGAAGCACTACCGCACAAAGTACACTAATGGTTTCCGTGTAACCGACATCAAGTATGCGCGTGTTCCGAACGATCAGGTATCGCTCTTGAACTACACATCGGGAACCACCGGTCACTCGAAGGGTGTAATGCTTACGATCAACAACCTCACGGCAAACGTAGAGTACGTTATGAACGCTAAGCACGCAAACGGAGATCCATTCTTCTACCCCGGTAGCCGTACGCTCTCGTTCTTGCCGTTGGCTCACGCTTACGGTTGCGCTATCGACTTCCTCTGCCCGCTGGCAGCCGGCGGTCACATCACGCTGCTCGGTAAGATGCCGACTCCGAAGATTCTGCTCGAAGCATTGCAGGTTGTCCGTCCTGAGATTATCTGTACGGTACCTCTCGTGCTCGAAAAGGTATATCGCAAGCAGGTACTCCCGCTGCTCGAAAAGGGCCCGATGAGTATCGCAGTGAAGATTCCGCTCTTGAACACAGCTATCTATTCGGTAATCAAGAACAAGCTTATGGCCGCATTCGGTGGCAATGTCCGCATCTTCGTATGTGGTGGTGCTCCGATGAACAAGGAGTCGGAGGCATTCTTGCAGAAGATCGGTTTCCCCATCACCGTGGGTTATGGTATGACCGAGTGTGCTCCACTCATCAGCGTTACGACCGACCCTGCCAAGTTTAAGGCACAGTCGTGTGGTAAGTATCTGAAGGATTATTGCCAGGTACGCATCGACTCGAACGACCCCCACAACGTGGCGGGTGAAATCCAGGTCAAGGGCGAGCAGGTAATGCTTGGTTACTACAAGAATGAGAAGGACACCAAGGCCGTACTCGAAAAGGACGGTTGGTTGCACACAGGCGATATGGGTACTATCGACGAGGATGGCACACTCTATATCCGCGGTCGTTGCAAGACAATGATTCTCACCGGCAATGGTCAGAATATCTATCCTGAGGAGATCGAGGACAAGCTCAATAATATGTACCTGGTACTCGAATCACTCATCATCGAGAACAACGGCAAGTTGCACGCGCTGGTTGTGCCCGACTACGCTACGGCAGATGCCGAGGGTATCGAGCGTGCTAAGCTCACCGAGATTATGGAGGAGAACCTCAAACAGCTTAATGCTTTGCAGGCGAACTACGAGAAGGTGGCAAACATCACTATCTACCCCATCGAGTTCGAGAAGACTCCGAAGAAGAGTATCAAGCGATACCTCTACAACGCCAATACTCTTAAACTCTAATACGGTTTACGACACGAGGGAGGCGCAAAAGCCTCCCTCTGTTTTTTTAAGGAATCAATCTTTGCGATATGAAAGCATGGGTCCGAACATTAGGATTTAGACAACTCTTTACCAAAGGCGTATTGGGCGAGAATCTGCTCTATACGTTCATTTGGCTTGGTATCTATTTCGTGCCGTTGCTCAATTCGGGTATGATGGCCGAGAGATTCAATATCAACAATTTGGCTATCGCCTGGTTGAAGATTACACCTTTCTTTATCGTCTTTTTGATCCACAACCTGATATTCTCGCGACTGCTCTTCAAGATGAAGTATATCATATACCTCATCGTCACGACGACGCTGATTGTGGTTATGTTCGGTTGCGTCGAGCTCTACCAGCAGTATAACGAGGGTAAAATCTTTGTCGGCATAGCCGCAGTACACAACTACACACGCCTAAAAGGCGCATCACTGACCGATTATCAGTGGTATTGGAATATCTTGCTGGCGAGTGCAATGGTAACGGCAAATATCGCGATTAAATACTTCTACAAGTCGATTGACGACGAACGTAAGTACGAGATTATGCGTCGCCAAAGCCTGCAAGCCGAGATGGATTATCTGAAATACCAGATAAATCCGCACTTCTTTATGAATACGCTCAACAATATCCACGCATTGATTGATATTGATACCGAGAGCGCAAAGGAGAATATTATCGAACTTTCGAAGATGATGCGTTATGTTCTCTATGATTCGAGTTCGCACCAAACCTCACTGCAAAACGAGTTGCAGTTCGTGTCGAACTACATCAACCTGATGCGCATACGCTACACCAAAGATATCGACATCCGCTTCAACTATCCCCGCACCGGAACGGTAAATATGTTTATTCCGCCGCTGCTGCTGATTGTCTTTGTCGAAAATGCATTCAAGCACGGCGTAAGTTATAGTAAGCCTTCGTTTATTCATATCAACATCAAGAAAGAACCTCTGAATCTCTGCTGCACGATTCGCAACTCGCGACACAACGAATCAAAGCAGGGCAAGGGTGGCATCGGACTCGAAAATGTACGCAAACGCCTCGATATGCTCTATGGCGCAAACTACTCGCTGCTGATTGATGATTCGAAGCAGAATGAATATACCGTAGAACTTATAATTCCGTGTAAATAAAATGATTAGGTCTATTACGATTGATGATGAGCCGTTGGCTCTGGCCCAGATTAGAGCCTATATCTCGAAGGTCCCATTCCTCGAACACGTGGCAGAGTTCAGTAATGCCGTCGATGCACAGCATTTTTTGGAGAGTGAGAGCGTCGATTTGATATTTGTCGATATCAATATGCCCGACCTTACGGGCACCGAGTTCGTGCGCTCGCTCACGGGCCAACGACCGCTGATTATCTTCACGACAGCCTACTCGGAGTATGCAGTAGAGGGCTTTAAGCTCGATGCGTTGGACTATCTGCTCAAACCTTTCAGTTTTGCGGATTTCGAGCGTTCGGCCAACAAGGCACAATCACTCCACGAGCTAATCAAGGGCCACAGCGGAGCCTCTACGGGCAACAGCGAAGCCGAGCCTTCGGAGAGCGATGACGAGCACATCTCGATACGTGCAGACCATAAGGTTTCGCTTATCAAGGTTCGCGAGATTATCTATATCGAGAGTGCGGGCGAGTATGTCCGTCTGCACCTTGCCGACGGCACTCGAATTACAACCCTGTTCCGCATCAAGAATATCGAAACTACCCTGCCTTCGGATATGTTTATGCGCGTACATCGCTCGTATATCGTCAATCTGAAATGTATCACAGGCTACGCTCGCGGTCGCATATTCCTGAGCAACAACGAATATGTCCCCATTGGAGAGAACTACAAGGAGACATTCCAGAACTATATCCGCGAGAATTATCCGTCGTTATAGACAAAAGGAGCGAATTTCGCTCCTTTTATAATTTAGGAATACTATCTAATTTCTGATATTTTCCGCCTCCACACGCCTCGAAACAAAATGTTTTTAATCCGTTTGTCAGCATTAGATAACGTGCACCGACCACCGAGTTGTATCTTACAGCCTGGTCTAATACATCTTGCGTGATTTTCACATCCGCTGCCTTACACTCGACAAGCATCTGCGGACCTCCTTCGCTATCGACAACTACGATATCTGCACGTTGCGGCTGTCCGTTTAGCGCAACAGGATACTCCGTAACGATGCGTTGCAGTTCGACACTACACCAATTTACCAAATACTCGATAACGTGCCTGCGCACCCACTCTTCGGGAGTAAGCACCAAATATCCGCCACGTACACGGTCGGGAACGTAGGTTTTGCCATCACGCTCATATTGCGGTAAAACTACGGCAGGAAAATTGAGTTTTGGATATTCGGCCATTGTTTAACGAAAAATTTGTATCTTTGAGATAAATCTCCTAAATACTTTCGCTCGCTGTAAAAAATATTCAAGCAAACTTGATATTTCTTGCTCGCTTATTCGTATCTTTGAGCTTGCGCTCGAAAATACTTTCGCTCGCTGTAAAAAATATTCAAGCAAACTTGATATTTCTTGCTCGCTTATTCGTATCTTTGGCACAAAGATAGAAAAATTATGAAAACCATACTATCCGTAATAGCCATTTTGTTCGCATCAACTCTGTATGCTCAAACTTCCACGAGCCAGAATTGCGAATTACCGCGTCGTGCAATCAAGCCCTACGCCACAGTGGACGAAGCTCTGCTATCGAGCGACTCGCCCTCGCGCTACATCACTCCGCTGACCGAGTGGAAACGTGCCGAGAGCGACGGCAACGTCATCTTCACAACCACGTACGTCTACCCTGCCGCTTGGCTCAACCGCCAGCTGCTCCTGCGCGTGGAATCGGCATCGAGTGGCTATATCGTGGCTGTAAACGGTTCGGAGGTCGGCTCAACAACCAATGGCACAAACCCTGCGGAGTTCAACGTGACTAAAAAGTCACAACAAGGCATCAACGAGTTGCAGATAACCATACCGAGCAACAATCCGACAGCAGCACTTCTCGTCTCTGCCGCACCCGCACTCGGCAAGGTTACAATCCTCTCGCAGCCCACAATCCGTGTACGCGATATAGACAACACAACACGTCTGAACGACAGTGGCGATGCGATTACCGAGTTCAACATCGTAGTCAAAACCGATGCGCTTAATCCCAAAAGTTCGCGCATACACTATGAGTTGCTCGCGCCCGACACCACTCGCATCGCGTACGGATACAAGGATATCGAGCTCGAAATGCGTGGTGAGGATACCGTATCATTCGCAGCTGTTGTGCCTGCAAAGTGGCTGTGGAGCATCCACAACCCCAATCTTATGCGTCTTGTTGTGCGTAATCAGGTCGAGGGGCGATATGCCGAGAATATCGCAGTACCCATCGGTCTGCGCGAGGTGAAATACAATGACAAGAAATTGTCGGTAAATGGCAAGTCTGCGGCTCTGCGTGTAGCTATGGCAAGCAATGATATTACCGCAATCGAGATTGCAGCCCTCAAACTCCAAGGCTACAACGCTCTTATGGTACAGGCCGGTATAGCAGCTGATGCGCTATATGCTCGTTGTGACTCGGTGGGCATTTATGTTGTCCCCCAGATGGCTGTTGATACCTCGCACGGAGCCGGAAATATCAAGCGCAATGGTAATCCGAGTAACAATCCTATGTGGAAAGAGTTTTATTTGGCTCGCGCAGGCGAAATGTACCACTCGGCCAAGTCGCACCCCTCGGTAGTCGCATTTTCGCTTGGCGGAGGTACGACAAACGGCATCAATCTCTACGAGAGTTATCTGATGCTCAAAGGTTTGGAACCCATACGCCCGATAATATTCTTGGGCGCAGGTGGCGAATGGAACAACGACCAGATTGACGGTAGCACAATGCCGACAATTAAAAAATAACATTTTTTGCTATTTTTTCGCAAAAAAGTTTGCAGGAATAAAAAATAGACATTATCTTTGCACTCGCAAAAAGGAAGTAATTCCCGATGCAAATGCCTCTTTAGCTCAGTTGGTAGAGCACGACACTCTTAATGTTGGGGTCCAGGGTTCGAGCCCCTGAGGGGGTACGAAGGACGGAAATCACAACGATTTTCGTCCTTTTTTCGTATAAATACGCTTGGTTTGGCGGTGTTCCGTGGCGGAATTAGGCAAAATTAAACCTCTCCGCAACATTTGTTGAACCTATGCTGAACCTATTTAACAATTTGTCCCAATAGGTTCATTTCTTATTTTGTTAAAACTCCTTCTACATTGCAGTATCTCTGTAACGAAATAATCACTATCTTTACGCAAAGTCTAATTAATTTATAATAATATAAGAGATATGGAAAAGTTTAGTGATTTAGCCAAAAGAAAATTTGGAGTGGATGAAGACATGCTGTATGATGTCCTTGAAACTAGTGCAGGAGCAGAAGGTTATATTTTTGGCGCTATTGGAGAGAACTTGTTCAAGCGATATGCAGAAGAAAACGGATATGAAGTATTACGAATTAAAGAAAAACCCGAGGGAGGTTACAATGCTAAAACAGATGATGCTCGCGGAGATTTTTATATTCGTAAGAAAGGTAATCCAAATGATGAATGGTATGTGGTAGAGTGTAAAAGTGTTAAATCTAATTCTGAGAAAAGATTGGGGTTTACTGATAAAAAGAAATTGGCTAAATTCCTTGCCAAGCATTCTTTTGATAGGACAAAGCACTTGAAGGAAATTTTCAAAAAGGGGCAAAATGCCTATGAAAAGGCTAAAAATACTTTTAAAGGGGATAAAGATAAATTCCCAAAGTTTAAGTGGAGCAGCTCTAACCCAGGTGCAGGTATCCCAGATCTATCTCACTTGTGGAAAAGTAAGAAAGAAATAGAAATATGGCTTGATACCTTTGCAGATGATAAATACACAGAAGATGCATATTGGGATCTTAAAGCTCCAATCCGTCTTATCCAAACACACATGCCATCTACTCGAACAGATGAATTAAATATAAAGAGTACGGGACCATTGGTGTCAGAATTCAATATTCTTTGCCTTGATCTATTTTTGCGCACAGGGAAACATGAATTTGTATTTGTAAATAGTCAAGATCTAAACCATCAAGCTAAGGCTCCCAACCATTTGCAACAAAATTACACTATCGATATTTTGGTGGAGAAAGAAGAATTTAAACTTCATCCCCTGCTAAAACCTTGGTATATAGATCTTGATATGTGTATTAAAGAGACTAAACCTAAGGCAAGAAAACTTGATAAGTCGCAATTAGACAGAAGATGATTTGCATATTACACAAATGTGTATTATCTTTGACTCGGAAATGAAACAATATTACCATGAAAAGTAATAATACACATTTAAGAGTAGGAGAGAGCCTTTTACGGCGATTTGAGGAAATCCATGATTATATATACGCTAATGAAGGGCTCTCTTCTCATCAAACATTGAACGAATTTATAAAAATTCTGTTCATTAAAATCTTTGATGAGAATCAGAGTACACAACAATTCTATATTACAGCAGCAGAACTGACTCATCATTCAGAGGATGTTTCAAGGAGAATTATTACACTTTTCCAATTTGCAAAACAAGAATACCAAGACATATTTGAGGAGTCAGATTCGTTAAATATGTCTAGCAAGACATTGTCGTTTATTGTTAATAAACTGCAACATGTAAACCTTGTCAATGACTCAAACGATGCAAGTGGATTGGCTTTCCAAAAATTCCTATCACATCACGAAAAAGAAGGCAGGGGACAATTTTTCACACCACAGCCTGTTATAAATTTTTGTGTAAAGATGATAGATCCACAGCCTCATGAAACTATTATAGATCCATGTTGCGGTAGTGGCGGTTTTTTGTATTCAACACTTAAATATTTGCAAACTCACAACCAGAACTTTGATAGTAATTCGTTTATAGCCAGCAGTTTGTGTGGTATTGATATTAATAAGGATATAGCTAAAATTGCAAAAATGAAGTTGTTGCTAGAAGCTAATACCCCTAATAATATTATATGTAGCAATTCTCTTGATGATATTGACACATTGCAATTACAGATTAATGCACAAAGTAATTCAAAATTTGAGGGGTTTGATATTTTATTAACTAATCCTCCATTTGGAACATCAGGGAAGATTACAGATCCATATATTCTACACAAGTATGATATGGGATATAAATGGAAATCAGATGGGAATATATGTGTCAAAACAAAGACGCTTAGTAATGGCCAGCCTGCTGAGATATTGTTTATCGAACGATGTTTGCAATTGTTAAAAGAAGGCGGTCGAATGGGTATTGTTTTACCTAATGGACATTTTGAGAATCCGTCGTTGGATTATTTGAGGTACTATATAAAGCAGAAGGCTAAAATATTAGGAGTAGTAAATTTGCCTCAAGAAACATTTATTCCATATGGTACGGGTGTAAAGACTTCGTTATTGTTCTTGGAAAAACAAACATTAAATTATGATTTAGAGTATCCACTATTCTTTGGCAAAATAACGAAGTTAGGTTATCAAGGAAACAAAAATGGAACACCAATTTACCGAAAGGATAAGTTGGGTAATATCGTACTGAAAAATGGGACGCCAATCATTGATGAGGATTTCACGAATGTATTAGCTGATTATAAACAATATAAATTGAACGGATGTCGCTCTTTTGATAGCTTATCATATGTTGTGGATTACAACGAATTGACTAGTCGTTTGGATTACGATTTTTATTCTCCTGCTAATCATGACATATTAAACAAAATATCTGCATCATCAGTTAAGCTTGGTGATGTTGTTGATATTGTAAAAACCAAGAGCCCCAAATTAAAGAATAAAGAACTTGATGTGGAATATGTAGAGCTTTCAGATATTAATGCTCACTCATTAGAAATTATTAATTCTACAAATTATAAAGTTCACGAATTACCAAGTAGAGCCTCTTATGAATTACAGGAGTCTGACATTATTACAGCCGTCGCAGGTAATTCTATCGGCACAGAGAAACACGCATCTGCAATTGTAACAAAACGACATGAAGATTGCATCTGTACCAATGGATTGAGAGTATTGCGTAATCCTAAAATTGACAAATACTACCTCCTCTTCTATTTGCGAAGTAATTTGTTTTTACAGCAAGTAATGATGTATAGAACTGGTGCTGCAATCCCAAGTTTATCAGATAAAGACCTTGCTAATATTATGGTTTACATTCCAAATTCAGAGGTGATTAAACAAATTTCAGGTAGAGTACAGCGTTCACTAGCCATGCGTTTAGAAAGTTCTCAGATTTTAGATTCTATATCGCTATAAACCCATTGCGACAAAATGCGACAAAAGTGTTGAACCTACATCGTTGAAATACGCGCTGTACGCGCACGATTTTCGTCATTGGACAGCCCCTGAGGGGGTACTGAAGAAGACAATCGAAAGGTTGTCTTCTTTTTTTATTTAGTATCCGTGCGACTGCTGCGCAGTTCAAGCTCCCCAATGTTTTTTTTGGGGGGGGGTGTCGGGGAGACGAATTGGCTACTCCGTAGGCTGCGCCTACTACGCTACGCCTTTCCAGATATGCCCCTTTGCAAGATTACAAAGTTAAATGCAGAACTTATTTGCAAGCAAAATTTTGTTGTTATCTTCTCGTCTTTATGCAAGCATAAGCCTCCAAAATAACAACAAAACTCCCAGATTACATCTGGAAGTTTTGCATCTAACTTTGTCGGGGAGACTGGATTCGAACGGCAAAGCCGAAGAGCGAACAACCGCTGAAATTATAAGCGCAGGTCGCAGACCGAGCAATCGACAAACACCCTGTTCGCTCAACCAGAAATCCAAGAATACCAACCTCACCCAAAAGCAGAGAGCAGACCGCAGGGCGGTGTTTTTGTTTGGCGGGTGCGGACTGCTTGCAGAACGGCACAAGCAAAACAAAAACAGCAGAGTTCTAAACTCTGCTGCTCTCTGATTTGTCGGGGAGACTGGATTCGAACCAGCGACCTCCAACTCCCGAAGCTGGCGCGCTAACCGGACTGCGCTACACCCCGAACTTTTTCGTGGTGCAAATATACAACTTTTTTTGATTATACCACAATTCCGCAATATTTTTTTTATTCAAACCGATTTTTCACACCTCGGCACCCCACTCTATCAAAAAAAATCGGGGTGCAGACCGAAATCTGCACCCCGTAGCGCGTTGACCGAAGAGCTTCGGTCTATATCCTGATTAGTTACCCTGAGTGTACGACGCGGGGTAGTTTACAGTTACGCCATCGTATGTTGCAAGACCCACAACACCCTTACCACCACCAAAGAGCTGGTCGAATGGAAGAAGTTGATTGCAGCATTCGCCATTCTGGCAAGTTGTGTGATCGTGGTCTGCCGGAATACCGCCATACGAATAGCCCGGCTCTACACGATAGTTGCCCTGGTTGTTGCTGTTAGGCACGCAGTAGTGATAGTTCATCCAGTCGCCATAGTTCACAACCACATTCTTGCAAGTGATGTTGCAACATGCGGGGTCTGGAATTATGCGACCCTCTGCGGTAGTAGTTGTAGTCTCAACATTACCTACGAGCATACCGCTAAGGCGATAGTTGTACCACTTGTAGTTCGAGATAACATCGTTGAAAGCGTCGAGTCGGCAGCTAATCTCGATATCCTCGAAATGATAGGTACCATCGGTGTATGCCTCTGCCATAACACCCGCAAGAGATGCGTCATAGGTGCCCCAGAATGCAGCGATAGTTACATCGCTCTCAATCTTGATATTCTTGAAGAGGTAGTTACCAGCCTCGGGCCAACCGAGAATACCTGCAACGCCATTGTTGTAAGAGCAGAATGTCGAGTTCTTCACGGTAATATTCTCGAATACGCAGTGACCTGCGGCATTACCGGTGATACCGCCGACATTACCACCCTCAATACGCAATTCGAAGCCTTCGAGGGTTACATTCTTAACGGTTGCATCTTCGAGTTTACCAAACAAACCGACAGATCCCCAAGAGCCATACTCATAGCCGAAATCCCAACCATTCTGATAGATATTCTTAATAGAGTGACCATCACCGTCAAAAGTACCCTTAAAAGGCTTCTTCACGCTCTTGCTACAAGTTCCGATAGTAGCGAAAGAGATGCGCTCGCCATTATCGTCGTATTCAATACCTACATCGATATCGTCGGTCAATGTTACGATTTTACCCTCAAATGTATTGCCGTTGTTTACCTCATCTCTCAACCACTCAATACCCTGCTTATTAGTGAGCATATATGTTGCACTAGCCTCATTGTACAATACGCCGGGAGCAATCTCTACGGCATCAACAACCTCCTTATTGAGATCCTCGTCGTCATAATCCGGCACGATTACGACTTGCACATCAACAGTCGTGGTAAAGAGTTTACCATAGATATTGGTACGGTGGTTACGCTGCACAGGCACCGAGCCTACGACACGCGATACGGCAGCGCTCTCATCGGTCGCTGTATATGCAAACTCAACCTCGACAACCTCCTTATCAGCCGAAACCAACAAATAGTTCATTGCGAGGTAGTCATAGCCGGCAACGGGGAAAGTCTCGCCCTTGTTAATCTCGGCAAAGCCAAACTCCTGAGCACTCTGACCCGAAACCGAGCCATCCTGCAAGTTAAGAGTTGTGTAGACCGGAACCTTTACCCACGACTTTGTAGGAACGTAGCCAGCCTTTGCCGCTGCAACGTAGTCGCTCGTACCGATGTTGAGCTGAGCAAAAGGACGACGCAACTCTACATCCATCGACATTGAGCCTGTAACGACGAACTCGACGCACTTGTAGAAGGCATCATAACCCTCTGCATTACACTTTACATTGGTGTAATCTACGGTCATACTCTTGTCCGCGAAGTTTACTGCATAGGGAGCACCCTCGGCAGCAGCCCAGAAGATTACCGAGTAGGTCTGACCTACAACGAGCTCGAAATTAACAGCAGTCGAGCCATAGATTTCGCCATCGGTTACGGTCAAGTCGGTCAGCTCGTTGCCCGCAGCGTCATAAACAGCATACTGCAATACATTTGCAGACATACCGTCGCTATATGCACGGCTTGCGATTTTCGGCATCTCTACATTGCACGAAACCAATGCCTTTCCAGCAGACTCTTTTCCATCAAATCCGCTCTCACACGACGAGGCAAAGACAACCATCATTGCGCTCATCAAAAAGAAAAGTTTTTTCATCATAAAAAGTTTAAGTTATTAATTGTGTTAATTGTTGTTTCTTATCTAAATCTCCACATTGTAATCCTCGCCTTCGTAACCTGGGTTTATCGCTACCCCATCCGAGCTACTCGCGCCCTTCGATGTCAAGAAATCGCCCTTAACCACTGTCAGTTCACCTCTTACAATCTGCACATCTATTGGCTTCGACATCACCACACACCCTCCGCTCGGCTCGTATACCGCAACCGATATGCTCAGCGTGGTTTTCGGATAGTCCACAAAGGCATAATCAAATCCCAGCGATATCTCTCCCTCTGCCTCTCCATCGGTAGTCATACGACTCTCGAAGTAGACTTTTTGCCACGAATCTGCCGTCTTATCACTTAGCAAGTTATACGAGCAGGGCATAAATATTTCATAACAAAATACTACCCTATATGCGTTCCAATCAATCTCTTGCACTCCTTTATCCGCCTTGACCCGAGCTGCAAATTCCGACATATCGGTCGAGATAAATTCGAACTTACCCATCGGTCGCTGCATCTCGACAGTTGCCTGACGGCTCGTCTCCGACACTGTTGCCGTCGCAACTCCGCGAAAAGCGTC
This sequence comes from Alistipes sp., assembly GCA_045644925.1. Taxonomy (GTDB): domain Bacteria; phylum Bacteroidota; class Bacteroidia; order Bacteroidales; family Rikenellaceae; genus Alistipes. The sequence continues at coordinate 37,147 of JAZRHV010000024.1, read as the reverse complement.
ACGATATTCGTTACTACCCTGATGCTCTGCCCGATTTGCAAGGATTATCTCCCCAAAATCGCTCGTCAGGTAGTAGTTATCGTCACGACTACCCCTCTTCACATAATCGCACCAAATGCGGAAGGTATATTGACCCTCTTCCAACTCGATACTCACCGAGTGATTAAGGTTGTCGATATCGGACTTAGTAACCACAACCGTCGCATCGGCAACAGCGTTATCGCCCGCCACATTATTGGCTCGATAGGCTTTAATCAAGTATCGCACATCACAACCCTCGCCACCATTCACTGCATCGTTCGACTCGCTTCGCACATACGGCACCACCTTGTGCAGAGGCAGATTTGTGTCGAAATTGAGATGCAACACAAACGGGACTACACTTTGTGTCTGCATCGGAAATTCGTGAATATCACAACCCACAAGCGACATCAGTAATGCCACACTCGCAAATATATAGCGCAACATCATCCTCATCGCCTACCTCGCTTCAAGTCAAAACGGTACGAAATATTGACAGCAGCGTTGTCAATTCCAAAATAGGTTTTTCGCTGCGTATCAATAAATTTTCCGTTGGTATCATTGTGAAAAATATCGTAATGCAGATTATAAACGCCCGAACCTAAAATAAATTCGGCGTTCCAACGACGACTCTTCGATATAGCGCAACGATAACCGATGCTAACTCCACCGCCCAGCATAGGTGATGTACCATTGTGGTCCTGATAGCGATTTGCGCCATTTACTGCTAGGTTGTATTGGGCCACGCCTAAATGCGCACCAAAGAAGAGGCCTATATTATTCTCTTTGAGCCAATATCTCACCTCCGGCTCGATAGCGAGGGTGCGGAATTTAATGGTCGGCACAAAGTAGTTGTGCGCCGCATAATATATCGGCATAGCAAAAGACCAATGCTTTGCCAGGTCGATTTCGACCCCAATATTCAATATAGCCAATGCCCAACCGAGAGCATTCGTATTCAGATATAGATGACGAGTCCAATCATCAGCGACCTCTGCTGTCGCTACCGACTCTGGCCTCTCCGGAGTTTCAGCTTTATGCATCTCGACAACATCCGCAACCAAAGACTCTTCGGATGGCTTAACCGATGATTGGGATGTGGTAAAAATTACGCTAGCGTTGCGCATAGACGCGAAATAGCGTTCGTTGAGTTGTCGCCACACCGCCCCATCATCGAGTGTTTTGAGCAGTTCGACACGATTATCGAAAAGTTGATTGTTTATATAGCCTATCACGACAGGCTCACGACCGATGATGCCCAGAATAACCTCCTTTTGCAGAAGATCAGACTCTTCGACTCTCTCAGCGAGATAACTCCACGGGATATAACTATCATTATAGGTTACGATACTGTCGGGTAGTTCGATTTTAGCACGAACAACTCGTTCGAGTGCCGACAGTCGGCCTTGCGCCAACAGGCGATTATTTTCCGTATTTCCTTCGGGAGATGCCGCACCACAGAAGGCAACATTTACGATATTTTTAGTCGTGTCGGCTTCGATTTGATCGAGGAAAGCGTTGAGTTTGCGGAGTTGCTCGCCATTGTCTCCACGCTCCGACTCGATTGTCGTATTATTTACGCGAAACTCCATACGAAATTCCGTACGGCACTCCCGAGAATACCCCCCCTACTTGCTAAAAGCAAGATAATCAGCAACTTACGAAAATTTCGCATATTTATTTTCCTAACTAACCTAAGCCCAGAATGGGCATTTATAGGAGCTATATACCTTAGTATATAGCCCAGGCTGGCAAAGTTATAAAAAAATATCTAACATTGTATTGTTAATCGCAAATTATTTGATACCTTTGCGTTAGCATTGGTTTCCGAAGGGACTTGCGTCCTATGGAATTAAAAGGGAAAACCGTGAGAGTCGGTTACAGTTCCCGCTGCTGTAAGTTCTATGAATAGGCCCAAAGCCATATTCATTGGGGATTTTCCCCACGAATTGCGACAATCTTGTGCCACTGTCCGCTGTAAGGATGGGAAGGCGTCGCAATCGGAACAAGTCAGAAGACCTGCCTTTGCATTATTTATTTTGTAACCTGCGGAGGACGGGACAGAATTTGACGGATATTTCGGTGCTTACAGAGCCATAAACCCACCGCCATTCGATTCTCCTTCGCACAAAATCGGGGTAAGGAGCCTCGCAAATGTAATTATGAGAACAATCTCTTTGTGGTGGTTGATGACGGTAGTCATTTCGGTTGGGGTGTGTACTTCGTGCCAGGATAATCCTCCGCAGGATATCCAAACTGCGTACACCGTAGATTTCGAGGAGGCCGAATTAGGCACTCTCACGCTCGACGGCTATAATCCGATGACCTACACCAATGTTTTGGCCGGAAAGGCGCAAGCTTCGCTCTGCTCGGATGCGTCGAATCATCTTGTCGGATGTATGCTTTTCGACGACATTATCTACTCGGAGCAGGGTGCGAACTTCGGCTCGTTCTACTCTGATTTCAAGGAACTTTGGGGCGGCACCTACGACACGACCTACGCCTTTGTAATCTCGGCAAATAACGAACTGACGGTCGATACCGTCCACAACCAATACAGCGTCTATTCGGCAACAAATGGCGACAATAAATTTGCCATAGCGAACGATGCGATATGGTTTTCGCCCACCTATCAGGATCGCCACGGAGTTTACGATCTGCCGACCATCGAGTTCGACAAACCGGCAAAACCCGTCAGCGTCAAGATTGCCAACGCGACATACACCTACTTGCAAATTAAGAAGAACGACCCGAAGGTAAACTTGGCCGTGAAGGCTATGGGCTACCTCGACGGAGAGCAGGTATCGGAGATGTCGTTCTATCTCGCAAATAACGGCAATATCGTAAGCAACTGGAAGAGTATCTCGCTCGAAAAGCTGGGAACGGTCGATAAAATATGCTTCACAACCGATTGGCAGCGCACCTCCTCGGAGGTCAAAGCTCCCGAAATGTGGTGCCCGTTCAGTTTCTGCATCGACGACCTAAAATTCAACTTTGCGAAGTAGCGATATGAGGTTGGTGGTCAAAATATTACCCGCGTTATTTGTAGCGATGCTTACATCGTGCAATATGACCAATTCATTCGGCACGGACGATGCTGAACTACTACTCACGACCAATGTTCTCGAATACACCCCTGCCCCCGGTCAATTTATCAACAACCCGATGACGAGCGGATTCAACGGCAGCGAGGTTACTCCGCAAGCAGCGTGTGATTATGCCCGCGAGCGACTCGAACGCAAAAATTTCGTCTCGTTAGGCGGTTTTGGAGGCTATATCGTGGTCGGCTTCGACAAGCCCGTAATCAACAGTGGCGACTATGACATCGCCATCGCAGGCAACCCCTTCGAGGGCAGTTCCGAGCCCGGCATCGTATGGGTTATGCAGGACGAAAACGGCAACGGCGAGCCCGATGACACGTGGTATGAGCTTGCAGGCTCAGAATATGGCAAAGATGGCGTATTAGACGACTACTCAGTCACTTACCACAGAGCCACTTACCCTAAGCAGCCAATACGTTGGGAGGATTCTTTGGGCAATAGTGGCGAGATTGCGCACCTTGAAGCGCACCCGCACGGTTCCTATTACCCTGCCTGGATCAGGGAAGAGTGCTACACTCTGCACGGCACACGCCTTGCTCCTCGTACGCACTTCAACGGCACGATTTGGATTCAAGAAGGATTCGATTGGGGCTACGTCGATAACGAGAACACAACCGACCTGATGCGTGGCACAGGAGCTGCCGCAGGCTTGGAATTTAACCGTTTCAGACTGAGCGATGCTGTCACCGCAAACGGAGAGTCGGCAAATCTCACGCAGGCCGATTTCGTAAAAGTGCAGACTGCGCTCAACAGCCAGAGCGGAGGTCTTGGCGAGAACTCGACCGAGGTATTTGCCATCGGATATTTCGTCCGATAGTCTGCGTTTCTCGCACTACCCTAACAAAAAAAGCGGGTGATTGTCTGTATAAGCAGCAATCACCCGCAACCCGAAAGCAATAAATCTATTCTTTCACTTCGACGACATTTACAGCCTGCACGCCGTGTACTCCGTCCCCAAGTTCAAACTCTACGGCACGACCCTCTGAGAGCGCCTTGAAACCCTCTTTAACGATACCCGTATAGTGAACAAAAATCTCTTTTCCATCTTCGGCAATAATAAAACCGTAGCCCTTTTTGCCGTCGAACCATTTTACTTTTCCGGTCATAATGTTCAGTTGTTAATAGTGTTAGGTTTAACAAATATAAACAAAAGTAATTGATTTGCAAAACTTTTTACGATTATTTTCCGATTTCGAGCAAAATCATTACCTTTGTACAAAGAACGTATATAAATATATATCGGTATGAAAAGTTTCAAATTGGCACTCGTGGCACTGCTCGGTTTCTCGACCGCCTGCTCGACAGTTAAAGAGGCTCCAAAGAGCGAAAAGGAGAAGGGCAAAAAGGCCGAAACAGTCCCTTCAATCGTCGTGATGTATGGTGTTCGTCGCCCTGTACAGCCATCGTCAGAGGTCAAAAAAGCCGATAATATCGAATCTCAAGCCCAGGAAAGCAAAAACCAATTCGGGCAATAATACCAGTTCTAAATAGCACGTATGTTCCGCAAACTCCGCAAAAGAGCAGCACTACGCATATTCAGCAATCTCTACCGCAAAACGGTTGAGGAACATCGTATGCGTACCCTCTTTTGGGAGATGACCCTGCGATGCAATCTCGACTGTCGCCACTGTGGTAGCGACTGCCGAGCAGATGCCGCAGCGAAAGATATGCCCTTAGAGGATTTTTTACGAGTTCTGGACGAGGAGATTACCCCGAATGTCAATCCGAGCGAGCTCCTGGTCGTCTTTTCGGGCGGCGAGGTGCTGATGCGCAAAGATTTGGAGCAAGCCGGCTCCGAGGTCGCACGTCGAGGATATCCGTGGGGTTTGGTAACAAACGGAGTTCTGCTCACTCCCGAACGTCTTGCATCGTTAGTGCAGGCAGGTCTGCGCTCGATTTCTATCAGCCTCGACGGCTTTGCAGACGTTCACAACCATATCCGTCGCAACGATAAGGCTTTCGACTGCGCCACAGACGCAATAGCCGAAATTCTCAAATACCGAGATATTGCCTGCGACGTTATTACCTGCCTTACCCCACCGATGCTTCCACGGCTCGAAGAGTTCAAGCAGTGGCTTATTGCGCACGGTGTCACCCATTGGCGAATATTCTCAATCTTCCCTGCAGGACGTGCAGCAGATGACCCTGCGCTCAATCTCTCAAACGAGGAGTTCCGCTGCGCACTCGACTTTATCAAGCAGACACGCAAAGAGGGCAAGATTAATGTAAGCTACGCTTGCGAAGGCTTTTTAGGCGATTACGAGGCCGACGTGCGCGACCACTTCTATCAGTGTGCCGCAGGCGTTTCGGTTGCGTCTATACGTGTCGATGGCTCGATTTCGGGCTGTACAAGCGTCAGAGCTGACTACTCGCAAGGAAATATCTACCACGACCGATTCTGGGAGGTGTGGCAGACACGATTCGAGCCATTCCGCAATCGCGAGTGGGCGCACAAGGGCGAGTGTGCCGAGTGCAAGATGTGGCGGTACTGTCAGGGAGGCGGTATGCACCTGCGCGATAATAACGGAGAGTTGATGTACTGCCACTACAAAAAGCTAAACTAAAATATTCACAATAATCATTAACCAATCATTAAAATTATGAAGAGATTAATCTATCTGTTTTCAATGAGCTGTCTGCTCTGGGCAGCATCGTGCGGAAACGACATTCCGGTCTATCTGGACGACAGCAAGCCCATCGAAAAGCGCGTAGAGGATGCTTTGTCGCGTATGACATTCGACGAGAAGATTGCGATGATTCACGCTCAGTCGAAATTCTCATCTCCGGGTGTTCCCCGTCTTGGCATCCCCGAAGTCTGGTGTACCGACGGTCCTCACGGTATCCGCGAGGAGGTACTCTGGGACGAGTGGAAGGGTGCAAACTGGACAAACGACCGCTGTATGGCATTCCCCGCACTCACCTGCTTGGCGGCATCGTGGGACCCCGCAATGTCGGCAATGTATGGTAAGGCTATCGGCGAGGAGGCTCGCTACCGCAACAAGACAGTATTGCTCGGCCCCGGTGTAAATATCTACCGTACTCCCTTCAACGGCCGCAACTTCGAGTATATGGGCGAGGATCCCTACTTGGCAAGCAAGATGGTTGTTCCCTACATCCAGGAGGTACAGAAGATTGGCGTTGCATCGTGCGTAAAGCACTACGCTCTCAACAACCAGGAGTTCAAGCGTCACGACATTAACGTACAGGTCAGCGACCGCGCACTCTACGAGATTTACCTTCCCGCATTCAAGGCTGCTGTTCAGGAGGGTGGCGCATGGTCGATTATGGGCTCGTACAACCTCCACCAGAATCAGTATTGCTGCCACAACAAGCGTCTGTTGGTTGATATCCTCCGTGGCGAGTGGGGCTTTGACGGTACCGTAATCTCGGATTGGGGCGGTGTTGAGAACACACCCGAGGCTCTTAACAACGGTCTTGACCTCGAATTTGGTACTTGGACCGACGGTCTGGCTACAAACGCAGGTGCAAGCAACGGCTACGACACCTACCATATGGCTAACCCGCTCAAACAGTATATCGCTGAGGGCAAGGGCGATGCTGCTCTCGTAGACGAGAAGGTACGCAACGTCTTGCGTATGATTTTCCGTACCACGATGAATCGCCAGCGTCCCTACGGCTCGTTCGCTACCGAGGCTCACGCAGACGTAGCCCGCACGATTGCCGAGAATGGTATTGTCCTGCTCAAAAACAACAATAACGTACTTCCCGTAGCACCCGAGGCGGTTAATAAAGTTCTCGTCGTAGGCGATAATGCGAACTATATGCTCACAAAGGGTGGTGGTAGCTCTTCTCTCAAAGTTAAGTACGAGATTAAGCCTTTGGATGGTCTTACAGCACTCTATGGCGAGGATAAGGTTACCTATATGAGAGGCTACTCTCGCAATGCTACTGACGAGGTTGCTTCGCTTGACGAGTTGCGCAAGGCTGCTGCCGAAGCTGATGTAGTTTTCTTCATCGGCGGTCTTAACAAGCGCAAAGGTCAGGATGCAGAAGGTCGCGACCGCGAGGATTTCGCACTACCCTATGGTCAGAACGAAGTTATCGAGGCTCTCTGCGAGGCCAACCCCCGTACCGCAGTCGTAATTTTAAGTGGTAATGCCGTAGCAATGCCGTGGATCGAGAGAGCTAATGCTGTTGTTCAGGGTTGGTATCTCGGCTCGGAGGCCGGTAATGCACTTGCAAACGTACTTTCGGGCAAGGTTAATCCTTCGGGTAAATTGCCGTTCACTTACTACGCATCACTCGACCAGTGTGGCGCACACGTTGCAGGCGAGGAGTCATACCCTGGCATCATCGACAGCATTCAGCCTGAGGGCATTATGCGTCCGCGCTACCAGCAGCGTTACGTCGAGGATATCTTCGTAGGATATCGTTGGACCGACCTCTACAACTGCGAGCCGACATTCCCCTTCGGTCACGGTTTGAGCTATACGACATTCGAGTATGGCGACCTCACACTCAACAAGAGCTCGATGAGAGAGGGTGGCAAGATTACAGCTTCTGTAAAGGTTAAGAACACCGGCAGCGTCAAGGGTGGCGAAGTTGTTCAGCTCTACATCGGCGACGATGTTTCGACCGTTGAGCGTCCCGTACGCGAGCTCAAAGGGTTCAAAAAGGTATTCTTGGAGCCTGGTAAGAGCTGTGTCGTAGAGTTCGAGATCGACCGCTCGGCACTCGCCTACTTCGATGCCGAGAAGCACGATTGGGCAACCGAGAAGGGTACATTTACCGCTTATGTAGGTTCGTCTTCGCGCGATCTCCGCAGCAATGCTCAGTTCGAGTTGAAGTAACAACTTGCCGTAAGGCTTAGTTAAGGCTGTCGCGCTTTCGAGTGCGACAGCTTTTTTTTTCTTTATATAGCACCAGGAACGCCGCGGGGGCACTTAAAGCCACATCAACTTTCAACATCTCGAAGGGTACCAGAATTGGCTTCTTCGCAGACCAAAAGTCTGCGAAGTGGCGCCTTTCCTGTTTCGCTTGCCGCGGGGGCACTTAAAACTTCACTCCGCAAGAAGTTTGCTACGCAAACCTCTTTTGTTTTATACACCTTCGGTTTGTAAGTAAACTTACACCGAGGCATATAAAACAAAAAGATGTCTTTCGACATCTTCTTGCTACGTTTCGTTTTGTCGGGGTACCAGGATTCGAACCTGGGACCCCCTGCTCCCAAAGCAGGTGCGCTAACCGGGCTGCGCTACACCCCGAATTCGGGCGCAAATATAAAACCTTTTTTCCTTTTATCCAAACAAAAAGAGCCATCCGACAAAATCAAATGGCTCCAAACTATATTTTCGAGTAATTTACTCCCACTCAATGGTTGCGCTCGGCTTCGGCGAGAGGTCGTAGCATACGCGATTTACGTTCGGCACCTCTGCGAGGATTCGAGCAGTGATGTGCTGCAATACATCCCAATCAAGAGGCTCGATAGTTGCAGTCATTGCATCTACGGTATTGACCGCGCGGATGATTACTGTCCAATCGAACGAACGAGCGTTGTTCTTCACGCCCACCGACTTAAAGTCGGGCACTGCGGTAAAGTACTGCCAAACCTTCTTATCCAAGCCAGCCTTTGCAAACTCCTCACGGAGGATTGCATCCGACTCACGCACAGCCTCCAAGCGGTCGCGAGTGATAGCACCCAAGCAGCGAACACCAAGACCCGGACCGGGGAAGGGCTGACGGTAAACCATCTCGTAAGGCAGACCGAGCTCCAAACCACAAGCACGCACCTCATCCTTGAAGAGCTGCTTCAAAGGCTCTACGAGTGCGAACTGCAAATCATCGGGCAGACCACCCACGTTGTGGTGCGACTTAACCATCTTCGCAGTCTTGGTACCGCTCTCGATGATATCGGGATAGATTGTACCCTGACCGAGGAAGTCGATACCGTCCAACTTGCGCGCCTCCTCCTCGAATACGCGGATGAACTCGCCACCGATAATCTTTCGCTTCTGCTCAGGATCTGCAACGCCATCCAACTTCGTAAGGAAACGCTCGGTAGCATCAACATAGATAAGATTTGCGCAGAGCTGATTGCGGAACACCTCCACAACATTCTCTGACTCACCCTTACGCATAAGACCGTGATTCACGTGTACGCATACGAGGTTCGAGCCGATAGCCTTCAACAGCAACGCAGCCACAACCGATGAATCAACGCCACCCGAAAGAGCCAACAAGACTTTCTTATCGCCCACCTGACGACGAACGAGTTCCACCTGGTCGTTCACGAAGTTAGCCATATTCCAGTTAGCCTCTGCCTTGCAAGTCTCGAAGACGAAATCTTTGAGAGCAACCTTTGCAGCCTCCTCATCCGAAGTAAATGCGGGCAACTTAACCTCGCAGAGAGCCTTCTCGTGACCGGCAGCGATTACGGGGAAGCCTGCATTATAGATATCGTGATTGACGTCAATCTCCACGCCGTCAATAACATTGTTGGGACCACCGTTGATAACGATACCCTTCACATTAGGCAAAGCCTTCAACTCCTCGACGGTGATGTCGTGCGGGTAAATCTCGCTATAAACACCCAATGCACGAATTGCTCGCGCAACCACAGTATTCTCGTGGCTGCCCAAGTCCAAAATTACAATCATATCCTGTTTCATATACCTCTTTATTTATCTCTCACTCAAAATTCTATCTCATACTCATTATGCCGAGTAGTTCGGTGCCTCGTGTGTGATAGTCACATCGTGAGGATGGCTCTCACTCATACCCGAAGCTGTGATGCGGATAAACTTGGCTTTCTGCAAAGTCTCGATATCCTTCGCACCACAATAACCCATACCCGAACGAATACCACCAACCAACTGATATACCGTCTCGCTCAAAGTACCCTTGAACGGCACACGAGCAACGATTCCTTCCGGAACGAGTTTATTGACATTAACATCCTTTCCCTGGAAATAGCGGTCAGCCGAGCCTGCCTTCATTGCATCAATCGAACCCATACCGCGGTAGCTCTTGAACTTACGTCCGTTGTAGATGATTGTCTCGCCCGGAGCCTCCTCGGTACCGGCAAACATCGAGCCGCACATCACACAGTTACCTCCTGCTGCCAAGGCCTTTACAAGGTCGCCCGAATAGCGCAGACCTCCATCAGCGATAATAGGCACACCACTACCCTTCGCTGCCTGAGCAGCATCATAGATTGCCGTAAGCTGCGGAACACCCACACCGGCAATGATTCGGGTTGTACAAATCGAACCGGGACCGATACCCACCTTGATACCGTCGGCACCTGCCTCTACCAACATCTTTGCAGCCTCGGCCGTAGCGATATTACCTACAACGACATCCAAATCGGGATAGGTCTGCTTGATAGTACGCAGAGCATTTACGATATTAGCTGAGTGGCCGTGTGCAGAGTCAAGCACAATAGCATCAACCGACTCATCAACCAAAGCCTTCACGCGATCCATAAAGTCGGGCGTAATGCCGACACCGGCAGCAACGCGCAGACGACCCTTCGAATCCTTACAAGCGTTCGGATGGTCCTGAACCTTCGTAATATCTTTATAGGTAATCAATCCAACCAAGCGGCCGTCATCATCGACAACGGGAAGTTTCTCAATCTTATTGTTGAGCAGTACCTCCGAAGCGTTTTCGAGAGCCTTATTATGGGTTGTAACGAGTTTCTCCTTCGGGGTCATAACCTCCTCGATGCGACGCGACATATCGCGCTGGAAGCGCAAGTCACGGTTGGTCACGATACCGATAAGTTTGAAATCATCGTCCACAACCGGAATACCACCGATTCTGTTCTCTTGCATCATTGCCAGCGCATCGCCTACGGTCTGCTCCTTGCAGATGGTAATCGGGTCGTAAATCATACCATTCTCGGCACGCTTCACACGACGTACGTGCGCAGCTTGCTCGGCAATCGACATATTCTTATGAATTACGCCGATACCACCCTCACGCGCCAATGCGATAGCCATAGACGCTTCGGTCACGGTATCCATAGCGGCAGACACAATAGGTATGTTCAGACTGATATTACGCGAAAAACGGCTTTTAAGACTAACCTCACGCGGCAACACTTCGGAATAAGCGGGTACGAGCAAAACATCGTCAAAGGTAAGACCCTCTTGCTGCACCCTTTCATTGATAAATGACATAGGGCTTATATTTTTGTTGCTCGCAAAATTAAGCAAAAAAATCGGTTTATTTACTATGCTGCGCGATTTTTTTCAACATTTTTTTAATAAAAAATATTGGGGCTGTCCGAAAATACTCGAACAGCCCCAACTGGTTTCTAAATTTCCCTGGTTATTAAAATATAGGTATTAACTATTTAATATTCGGGTTGAGTGCATTCCACTCTGCAACGGGAGGAAGTACGCCGAGGGCGATAACCTCGTCACGCAATGCGCAGAGGTGCTCGTAGCTCTTTGCGAGTGCAGCCTCCTCCTCAGGAGTACCAACCAACTCTTTGAGCTGGCAGCCCTCAGCTGTGAGCGAAGTCTCCCAAGCCATCATAATATGATCGAACTTCTCGTTCGAAACATAAGTACCAGCAGGCCAACGGAACGGCTTGCCACCCATAGCAGCTGCGATCATCTCGATCGAAACGTATGCGGGCGACTGGAATGACGAACGACCACGAAGGTTGATGATGTTAGCACCACCCTTGGTCACCTTCTCCTGAATCTCTGCCCACTGCTCAGCGGTGAGAGCGTCAGTACCGATAATCTCGGTCAGAGGCTTACCCTGAACCTTTGCAGTCGATGCGTAAACAGCCATCTGCTCACCGTGACCACCATAAGTACGGCAGTTCTCAACCTCGTCGAGTGCTACACCGAAGTGCTTAGCAAGCTCGCTGCGAAGACGAGTCGAATCGAGACCTGCGAGAGTTGTTACCTGCGAAGGTTTCAAGCCCGAATAGAGCAGAGTGATAAGGCCTGTGATGTCAGCAGGGTTGAAGATGATAACAACGTGCTTTACATCGGGGCAGTAAGCCTTTACGTTCTTACCGAACTCCTCTGCAATCAGGGCATTACCCTTCAAGAGGTCCTCACGAGTCATACCTGCCTTACGAGCAGCACCACCCGAGTTTACGATGTACTTTGCATCGGTCAAAGCCTCCTTGATGTCCGAAGTGAAGGTTACGTTTACACCCTCAAAACCGCAGTGGTTGAGTTCCTCTGCTACACCCTCCAAACCGGGAGCGTAGGGGTCATAGAGGCAAATGTTAGGCGTCAGACCCATCATAATAGCAGTCTGTGCCATGTTTGAGCCAATCATACCGGCTGCGCCGATAATTGTCAGTTTTTCGTTAGTTACAAAATTCATAATTTTTTTAATTAAAATTTATGGTTAAACAATTGCTGTTACTTATTCATCTTTGCCCACGAATCTTTGAGCGTAACCGTACGGTTGAATACAAGGTGCTCGGGCGTAGAGTCTGTATCGGGACAGAAGTAGCCTACACGCTCGAACTGAACGGTCTTGCCTACCTCCTGCGTAGCCAATGCGGGCTCCAACCACGCCGTAGTCTTGATCATTGATTCGGGATTGAGATTATCCTCCCACGAAGTCTGGCCGTTGCTGCTATCGTTCGGATCCTCGGTCACGAACAAGGGATTAAAGAGGCGTACCTCGGCCTCGACAGCGTGTTCTGCCGATACCCAATGGATTACACCCTTCACACGACGGCCGTCGCTCGACGAGCCCTCGCCCGAGAGCGGGTCGTAGGTACAACGCAACTCAACCACGTTGCCCTCCGCATCCTTGATAACCTCCTCGCACTTGATAAGGTAAGCATAGCGCAGGCGCACCTCTCCACCCGGCTGCAAGCGGAAATACTTTTTCGGAGGATTCTCCATAAAGTCATCGCGCTCGATGTAGAGCTCGCGACCAAACGGCACCTCGCGCATACCTGCGGCCTCGTCCTCAGGGTTATTTACAGCCTTGCGCATCTCGACCTTACCCTCCTCCCAGTTGGTAATCACAACCTTAATTGGGTTGAGCACAGCCATACGACGCTCGGCAACCTTATTCAAATCCTCACGCACACAGAACTCCAACTTACCGAGGTCAATCACGTTATCACGCTTTGCGACACCCACCATCTCGGCAAAAGCTCGCACCGATGCGGGAGTGTAACCCTTACGACGCAGTGCGCAGATAGTCGGCATTCGGGGGTCGTCCCAACCCATAACTGCGCCCTCATTCACAAGTTTCAGAAGGTTACGCTTCGACATCATTGTATAGGTCAAGTTCAGACGCGCAAACTCGTACTGATGCGAGGGATAGATATCCAGAGCCTCGATAAACCAATCGTAGAGCGGACGGTGAACATCAAATTCGAGGGTACAAATCGAGTGAGTAATCTTCTCAATAGAGTCGCTCTGACCGTGTGCGTAGTCGTACATCGGGTAGATACACCACTTATCGCCTGTGCGGTGATGCTCGGTGTGGAGAATACGATACATAATCGGGTCGCGGAAGAGCATATTGGGGTGAGCCATATCAATCTTGGCACGCAACACCTTCTCGCCATCAGCGAACTCGCCGGCCTTCATACGCTCAAACAGGTCGAGATTCTCCTCGACCGAGCGGTTACGCCACGGAGACTCGGTACCCGGCACCGAAACGGTACCACGACCCTCGCGGATCTGCTCCTGAGTTTGGTCATCGACGTACGCGAGACCCTTCTTAATCAACTCGACAGCCCAATCGTAGAGCTGGTCGAAGTAGTCCGAAGCGTAACGCTCAACAGCCCACTGGAATCCGAGCCATTGGATATCGCGCTTAATCGAATCAACATACTCAACATCCTCCTTCACGGGGTTTGTATCGTCAAAACGGAGGTTGCAAAGACCGCCATACTTCTTCGCCAAACCGAAGTTGATGCAGATACTCTTTGCGTGTCCGATATGCAGATAGCCATTCGGTTCGGGCGGGAAACGGGTTTGCACTCGCGTTTCGCCCTTGGCGATAGACTCTTCGATAATCTCTTCGAGGAAGTTCAGCGACTTCTCTCGTGTCTCATTGGTTGCAGTTACCATACTCATAAAAGTAAAATATCTATTTTTTGTGTTTCGATTTATCGTAAATTGTCGGAGCAAATCGAGCCGATATGCCCACAAGTTGCTGGTTTGACACCTTGCCGCCCATATATATCAGTGCCACCTCGGCCTTGACCGAGAGGCTCTCTTTACAAAACGTGCGTTCATATCCTAATCCCGTCCTATTACAAAATTTTCGGGGGGGGGAATACGTTATGTCGCCAGCATATAGGTCATCCGCATAGTTCAAACCGTCGTTTCCGCACACCTCGTAGAGCGGCATCAAATTCTCGCCAACATAGAGGTTATTGTCAATAAACGCACCCCACTTCGACAGCCTAACATAGAGTTCGCCACCCTTCGGAGCAAGCCAGCTGTCGGAGACCTTGCGGTCGCGTTGCAGAGCTTGCAGATAGCCCAATCTAACATCAAAGTCAAAGAAGGCCTTGAATTGCGCACCAATCCAGGCGTTACCCAGCGCATTATCAACCACGTTTCCGCGGAAAGTCGATTTATTGGCGTAGTGCGTAAGCGACAACGTCACGCCCGCATCAAACCACTTCGCGAACTTACCTCCCACCGAAGTCAGGACGCGGAACTTCTCGCGCACCTCAGGCGAGTAGAGGCCATGCCAATCGACCGCCAACTCAGCAAACATCTTCTCCGAGCGGTAGTGACCGGCCACACCCTGCACCAAAGCATTGTAAATACGAGTCGAATCCGAATAGAATGCTCGCGAGTAGCGACCCACCAACTCATCTCGACCGAAGATTCCGGCATACGCACCCCAATTTTGGTCCTTATAGCGGTAGTATGCCACCAACTTTGCATCGTCGATAGTTCGCACCGAGCCAAAATCTTTCAAAAGCTCGGCACCTGCCACCACAGCGTGGCAACCATCCTTACCCCAACGGTAGCCGAGGGCAGGGATCAATCTTACGGCAAAAATAGTTCGCGAGTAGCCGACATCGTTGCCGTCATACTCTGCGTTGTCGAAGTGGGTTGAAAGTTCGCCATCGAAAAAGAGTGCTCCCGATTGCTCGCTACACGCGCTCTCACACGCAGGCGCGGGCGCAACATCCTGACCCTGTGCAAATTGCAGAGCCAAGAATGTGAACAAAATCAGTATCGACAATCTTTTCAGCATCCTTTGTTTATCATTTCGAGGGCCAAACCGCCCAAATCAACCTCAAAAGTAGTTAAAATATTTTGATTTTTCTTACTTTTGCAGCAAAGATTCGCAACAATGAGAAAAATTACTAACGCAGAACTCAATCGACCTTCGCTCGAAGAGTTTGCCACGCAGGCAAAAACGGGCGTAACTGTCATCTTGGATAACGTCCGCTCGGCACAAAATGTGGGTTCGTTCTTCCGCACGGGAGATGCCTTTGCAATCGAGCATATCGCCCTCTGCGGCATCACTTCAACTCCGCCCAACCGCGAGATTCACAAGACCGCCCTCGGAGCCGAGGAGAGCGTGGCGTGGAGCTACTACCCCACGACCGTCGAGTGCGTCGAACATCTGCGCTCGGAGGGTTATCGCATCCTCGCTATCGAGCAGGTCGAGGGAGCCGTGATGCTCGACCAATTCCGCGCCGAGGAGGGTGTAAAATATGCCATAATTTTCGGCAACGAGGTTATGGGCGTCGATCAAGAGGTGGTCGATATGTGTGACGGAGCAATCGAGATTCCTCAGTTCGGTACCAAGCACTCGCTCAATGTTTCAGTGAGCGGAGGAGTGGTTTTGTGGGATTTCTTTTGCCAAATCGGATTAAAGCGATAACTTTGTAGCGATAAAATTTCAAACAGCTATGTCGGTAGAAAGCACTGTTCGTCCTGTGACGACCCTCCGCCTGACGGAGATGAAACAACGCGGTGAGAAGATTGCGATGCTCACCTCTTACGACTTTTCGATGGCGAAAATCGTTGATAATGCAGGTATTGACGTTATCTTGGTCGGTGATTCGGCAGCCAATGTAATGGCCGGTTACGAATCGACCCTCCCCATCACGCTCGATGCTATGATTTACCACGCTCGCGCAGTTGTTCGCGGCGTAAAGCGCGCGCTGGTGGTTGTCGATCTCCCCTTTGGAACATATCAGGGCAACTCAAAGACCGCCCTCGACTCGGCTATCCGCATTATGAAGGAGACCGAGGCTGATGCTATCAAGATGGAGGGTGGCGAGGAGATTCTCGAATCGGTACAGCGCATCCTTTCGGCAGGTATCCCCGTGATGGGACACCTCGGACTGACACCGCAGTCGATTCACAAGTTCGGCACCTACTCGGTACGCGCCAAGGAGGAGGCCGAGGCCGAGAAATTGGTTCGCGATGCACACCTTTTGGAGGAGGCCGGCTGCTTTGCTATTGTTCTCGAAAAGATTCCCGCTGCGCTCGCTACGCGCGTGTCGCAGGAGCTGACCGTTCCGACTATTGGCATCGGAGCCGGTGCGGGATGCGACGGCCAGGTGCTTGTAATCCACGATATGCTCGGCATCAACAAGGGCTTCTCGCCCCGATTCCTGCGTCGCTATGCCGACCTGCATACGGTAATGACCGATGCTGTATCGCAGTATGTCGAGGATGTCAAGTCACTCGACTTCCCCAACGAGAAAGAGCAGTATTAGAAGCTATTAGCCAATGGTCATTGACTGTTGGCTATAAACAAAAAAGTGTCGAATTTTGTTCGACACTTTTTTCGTTTTATTACTATCGCGTTAGATGCTCACTTCAAGCAGCGTAGCGCAGCCCTTGACCGACACTTCGTTGAACTCGGCCGGCAACAAAACCACATCGCCATCCGACATCTTCTCGACCTTGCCGTCGGCATCAATCTCAGCCTCGCCACCGACACACATCAGAATCACAAATGAGTCGAGCGATGCGTAATCGCGCACCACCTCGCCCTCGACCTTCAACATATTCGTCGTAAAATATTTGCACTTTGCAACCTCGACCGACTCATTAACCTTCGGCTCGTATTTGCAGACGCTATCCTCGTGACGCATCGCAAAGTCGATAGCATCAACAGCCAAAGCCGTATGCAATTCGCGAGATCTACCCTCGCTATCGACACGATCCCAATCATAGATGCGATAGGTCACATCCGAAGTCTGCTGAATCTCGACAACCTGGACTCCTTTACCCAGAGCGTGAACCATACCCGCAGGGATAAAGAAGGCATCACCAGCCTTAACCTCTACGCGATTGAGCATATCGGTAAGAGAGCCGTTCGACACCGCTTCGAGATACTCCTCACGAGTGATTTCGCGATTAAAACCGATATAGATTGCAGCGTCCTCCTCGCACGAGGTTATATACCACATCTCGGTCTTACCCAACGAGTCGTGACGCTCGGCAGCGAGCTCGTCGTCGGGGTGCACCTGCACCGAAAGGACATCGTTGCAGTCGAGAGTTTTAATCAGCAGCGGAAACTCCAAGCCATACTCCTCAAAAATCTTCTCACCCACCAGGTCGCCCATATAGACCTCGATAAGCTCTGCGAGATTATTGCCTTTAAGTACACCCGAAGCCACGCTCGAAATATCGCCCTGCACACACGACAGGTCCCAGCTCTCGCCATACTTTTTAGAGACATCCACACGGCCTGCGGCCTTACCTTTTTTGGCGATAAGCACCGAGCCACCCCAGATACGCTCTTTGAGTCTCGGCTTAAATTTTAACGGATATAACATATTTTGCTTTTAATTAACAATCAAACATTTACGACATTCTCGTCTTATAATCCTCGTAGCCAAACTCCTTGACGATGCGCACCTCGCCACCCTCCTCTGCTATTGCAATCGAGGGGTGGCTCACACCATTAAACATCGTAGTTTTAACCATCGTATAGTGAATCATATCCTCGAAGATAATGCGCTCACCAACCTGCAACTCGTGGTCGAAGGCCCAATCGCCATAGAAGTCGCCGGCCAGGCAGCTATTACCACCCATACGCCACGCCTTCTCTCCCTCCTCTGGGTCGTGCGCACCGATAATTGCCGGCTTATATGGCATCTCCAAGCAGTCGGGCATATGACACGCAAACGAGACATTAAGCATCGCTGTATTGACACCGCCATTACGCACCACATCCTCCACGCTTGCAACGAGATAGCCCGTGCGCCAGGTGAAGGCACTACCCGGCTCCAAGATTATACGCAGGTGCGGATGGCGAGCCTTAAAGTCACGAATAACAGCTATCAGCTCGTCGCAATCGTACTCGGCGTGGGTCATCAGGTGACCACCACCGCAGTTGAGCCACTTAACCTTGTCGAGCAGGTCGCCAAAGTGCTCCTCCACAGCCTCGAAAGCCTTACGCAGATGTTCTGGGCGCGACTCACAAAGAACGTGAAAGTGCAGGCCCTCGACACCTTCGGGCAGCTCGCCAAGCTCCTCGCGCGTAACACCCAGACGCGAGCCCTCGACGCAGGGGTTGTAGAGGTCGGTCTCGACGGGCGAATAACGCGGGTTGATACGCAGACCGCACGAGATACCGCGCAGCAACGCACGAGCGCCGAAACGCTCGAACTGGCCGAGCGAGTTGAATGTTATGTGGCTCGAATAGTTCATCAACTCCTCGATTTCGCGCTCGGTATAGACGGGGGCGTAGGTGTGCGCCTGCTCGCCATACTCCTCGAATACGAGTCGAGCTTCGGCCAACGAACTCGCAGTTGCGCCGTCCGAATGTTGCGCCAAAGTGGGGAATATGCTCCACATCGCACACGCTTTGAGTGCGACGATAATCTCGGCACCGCTCTCGCGACGTACGCGGTCGATAGTCGCAAGGTTTTGCATCAGCAGCTGCTCATCCAAAACATAGCAGGGCGACGGCACTTTCGAAAAGTCAATCATAACTACTCTATATTATTGGTTTAATGTCGCAAAGATAACACTTTTTATTATAAATAGAGAGTTTAAGGAATTTAAGGAATTTAAGGAGTTTATGGAGTTTAAGGGGATATTCTAATTTCTCTAATTTCTCTAATTTCTCTAATCTCTCTAATTTCCCTAACCCTCAAAAAAACCACCCGACCGTGCATAAACACAGTCGGGTGGTCGCTATAAATGGTTAGGGAAAGGTTACTTAATCTTATCTACCTCCAAGTCCACGTCGAACATCTCGACCCAAGGCAGACCCTGCTCGCCAAGCTCGGCCAAGAACGGATCGGGATCGAACTCCTCGACATTGAAGACGCCTGCACCACGCCACAAGCCCTTAGCCCACATCGAAGCACCGAGAGCTGCGGGGACACCCGTAGTGAAGCTCACGGCCTGTGTGCCGGTCTCCTTGAATGCCACTTCGTGGTCGCAGTTGTTGTAGATATAGTAGGTGCGCTCCTTGCCATCCTTGATACCCTTGATGCGGCAGCCGATCGAGGTCTGACCGTGGTAGTTCGAGCCGAGCGACTTCGGATCGGGCAATACAGCCTTCAAGAATTGGATAGGAACAATCTCGACACCGTTGTAGATAATCGGGTCGATACGCGCCATACCGATATTCTGAATCACGCGAAGGTGTGTGAGATACTCCTGACCGAAGGTCATCCAGAAACGCGCACGTTTGAGGGTCGGATAGTTCTTAACGAGCGACTCCAACTCCTCGTGGTAGATTACATACGACTCGCGCTCACCGATTTCGGGATAGTTGAGCGGAGCGTGAATCTGGTGAGGCTCGGTAACAACCCACTCGCCATTCTCGAAGTAGCGACCCTTCTGGGTCACCTCGCGAATGTTGATTTCGGGGTTGAAGTTGGTAGCGAATGCCATACCGTGATTACCGGCGTTGCAGTCTACGATATCGAGGTAGTGAATCTCGTCGAAGTGGTGCTTCGCAGCATAAGCTGTGAAGATAGCGGTAACACCCGGGTCGAAACCGCAACCGAGAATAGCCGTGAGGCCCTTCTCCTTGAAGCGATCCTGATATGCCCACTGCCACGAATACTCGAAGTGAGCCTCGTCCTTGGGCTCATAGTTCGCTGTATCGAGGTAGTTGCAACCGCACTCCAAACAAGCGTCCATAATTGTCAAATCCTGATAGGGCAATGCCACGTTGATAACGATATCGGGCTTAAACTCGCTAAACAGTGCCACCAACTCCTCTACTGAGTCGGCATCTACCTGCGCAGTCTTCACGCGATTACCGCCAATAGCAGCAGCTACGGCATCACACTTCGATTTTGTACGGCTGGCGAGCATCACATCCGTAAATACGGGATTTGCTGCAACCTTCTGTGCCACGACGGTACCCACACCGCCTGCACCGATAATCAGGGCTCTACACATAATTCAATATAGTTTGTATATTAGTTTCCAAAAAACAAAGATACAAAATGGAATTCAAAATTCAAAATTCAAAATTCAAAATTTAGGGAGGTTAGGGAGTTTAAGGAATTTAAAGAGTTTAGTTTTTTAGCGCAGTCGCTAAATTCCCTAAATTCCCTAAATTCTCTAATTTCCCTAATTTCCCTAATTTCCCTAAATTCCCTAATACTCTCTCCTCTGGACAACGGATAAAAAAATGCGACCGCCCGAAGGCGGTCGCAAAGATTCAAAGCGTTCGGGCCTCGCCCGCACAAAAGCCTAAATTCTAAAAAGCGGAGACAGCGCGCACATAGTAGTAGTCGCACTTACCGTAGTTGCCGGTGCCTCCGACATTCATACCGACATACCACGCGCAAAACTCACCTGACGAATGTTGATAGTTATGCTCTGTCGAAGACCAATACCAACAATGATCACCCTTATTGGCCAATTTTTTACCTTTGGTTTTCAAAGTTCGATTTACTGCATTGCGAACCGTATTATTAAGTATAAATATCTTTAGCTCCTCAATCGCAGGCAGATACCAGCCATCACCTAAATCGGCACACCACTTAAAGGCGGGATATTTTGTTTCCCAACCCGATATCTGCTTAACCTTTGCCATATTATTGGCACCGTTATTCTCATCATCTGCGCCAATCAGGCGTTTTTGCTCATTGGTACCTGATGACCACTGAAGGTCGTTTGACGATTCTGAAAGACTTACAATCTTGCCGTGCTTACCTGATTCATCTACCCAAAAAACTACACCCACCTTTCTGCCGTCGTTGTAGTAATCTCCGACTTTGTAGGTTTTTGAGGATGCGACTTGTGTTGCTGGCGTTGCAGATGCCGGAGATGCCGTTTTAGATTCACTCTCACCAAAAGTAACAGCCGCTATGGCGCGCACATAGCCGCTGCCGCTCTTATTGTAGTTGCCGGTGCTACCGCCAAACATACCGACACCCCACGCACAAAACTCATCCGCGCCAATATATCGATCATTGCTTTCCGTCGAAGACCAATACCAACGAGAATCACCCTTATTGGCCAATTTTTTACCTTTGGTTTCCAAAGTTCGATTTACTGCATCGTGAACCGTATTATTAAGTGCAAATATCTTTAGCTCCTCAATTGCCGGCAGATACCAACCTTCGCCTAAATCCGCGCACCACTTAAAGGCGGGGTATTTTGATTGCCAACCAGGAATCTGCTTAACAACATCCATATTCTTTGCGCCATCACTCTTACTATCAGCACCTATTAAGCGTTTCTGTTCAGCAGTATCCGAAGACCACGGCAAGCGACTCGACTCCGTAAGACTTACAATCTTGCCGTGCTGACCTGTTTCATCTACCCAGAAAACAACGCCCTCTTTTTTGCCATCGTTGTAGTAATCGCCGACCTTGTAAGTTTTCGCAGTCGAAACAGCACTATTTACCGTTGCGACCTTGCTCAGTGTAGCCGAAACCGATGCCGTTTGACCCTCGGCAACTGAGACCTCCTTGTGCCAACTCTCATAGCCACTCTTCGAAATCTCGATAGTATGCTTGCCAATAAGGATATTCGAGAGATTTTTGGGTGTCTCGCCAACGGTTTTGCCATCGACCTTGATAGTCGCCATAAGCGGATTGCTAATAATCGAGATATTGCCGTAGATAGGCGTAGGCGGTATCAGTGTCTTTATCATAGGCACTGAGGTTGTCACATCAACACTCTGCACCGAGGTCCTATACCCTTCCTTACGACACTCGACGCGATAGTTACCCAGACCAAGCTCGCCACTCCACGATCCGGCACCCATATTTTTGTTATTAATCCAAATCTCGGCACCGTCAGCCACCGTAAGCGAGACCTGCGCAAAGTTGGCTTCGAGCGAGGGTGTAATATTCTTTGTCTGAGAGTCGGATATAATCACTTCGGCCGAATATGTTTTATACTTCGCCTTGACAATCTGCACATTATGATTACCGCTCGGCAGACGAAAATCCTGAATAGGAGCCGTACCGATAAGTTTATTATCCACATAGACCGATGCGCCCGCAGCAGATTCGCCCAACACACGCAGATAGCCAAATGCAGGTTTTAGGTTGATAATTTTGCGCACCTCCGAGCCACCGACAACGATAGTACCACTCTCGGTGTGGTAGTCCTTGGCATCCACGCGATAGTTATATGTACCCTGTTTGAGCGACTTGAAGGTTGCACCACCCTCGTCGAGGGGCAGAATCTCGCCATCAAGCACAACCACAGCCGTAACAGGCTGTACCGCAAAAATCACAAATTGAGGTTGCATACCCGCAACATCAACATCTTGGCGAAAATAGATGCTACCACTATTGACATTGATGCACTGTTCCTTGACCGAGCTGCCATACTGCAATTTCAAAGTATGTTCTCCGGGTAGCACCTCCTCGATTGTAAGCACCTGGCCATTAGCCGTGCGACCCTTGAACACATCATCAACATAGACCTCTGCATCATTGGTATTGGATGCTACGGTAATCGAAAATAGCAGATTAAGTTGCGCCTCGATGCGGTACTCTTTATTGGGTTCGAGATTGACCGTCACCTCGTTCGAATCTCCATACTTTTCGTGGTGGAGATAGAATCGGGTCTGCTCCTTGGCTGTAAGTTCGAAAATCAAGCCGTTACCTTCGACCGCAACCGTCTTTTTCATCAGCACGACATTACCTCCCGGCAGACGAATTTCGAGATTGGCAATCTCGTCGCGGGTCATACGATTTACGTGCATCTTAACTCGTGCGCAGGGACGCTTCGAGCGGTCGAGACCTATCGGGTCGATAGCCACGCCCGACAACGCATCGGTCTGCACGGGTCGGAAGCTCGCGGGGTCGATTTCAAGGGTGTTTTTAGAGCTCTGTGCTACGACCTCAAAGGCAATAGTCAAAAGCGAAAATATGAGCAGTAGTCGTTTCATATCTGTTGGGTGTACAATGGTCAATTTTGGATATATTTCACAAAGGTAGAAAACTTATCAGAAACAACCAACACCCACACACATATAAATACTCGCCAAAGTCTCTAAATATCAACAAAAATTAAAAATTACCACCAAGAGTTTTGCAGATATAAAAAAATATTATACTTTTGCACCACCAAAACGGGACATTCCGTGCCGATTGGCGTTGATCTCGTAGCTCAGCAGGTAGAGCACAACACTTTTAATGTTGGGGTCCTGGGTTCGAGCCCCAGCGGGATCACAAAACGATTGCGACAGAGATTCTGTCGCTTTTTTGTTAAGCAACTCACACGTCCAACAAGATGAACAGGCTTAATCGCATACTCCACAACAAGCGACCAAAATTTTTATGGTTTGCCCGCAATTTTATGCGCTATGCGATGCCCAAGCAGCTCTTTCAGCGACGCCTCACAAAGCTCCTCGCCAAGGTCGAGGGTCGTCCCGACCGCAACTACATATTCGAGCGCGTGGATTACTACTGCAAGTTGCACGACAACAGTTCTTTACCCAACGCAGAGGCTCATCAGCTCGCAGAGCATAAATTCGGCAAGAAGGTACGCACAGCCTACTTCTTCGATTCGTACGAATATACACGCTGGTTTAATGACAAGTTGCGTTGGCAGATGATTCCGGGCGATGTAACCCACATCCCCGACATCCCCTCAATCATCAAGAGCCGTCCCATTTCGGATGACAACACCAACTCGGTGGTACTCAATCTTGACAAACATCGCCACTTTGTCTTTCTGCGCGACAACATACCCTTCCGCGAGAAGGAAGACAGGGCTATTTTCCGCGGTGCAATAAACTGCCACCACCACAATCATCATCTGCGCAAGAGATTTATGGAGATGTACTTCGGGTCGAAAGTATGCGATGCCGGTATCTCGAATCGCCACGCCTCACTACCTGCGGAGTGGACCGTCCCCCATATCTCGATGTATGACCATCTACGCTACCGCTACATCATAACCATCGAGGGCAACGACGTAGCAACAAATCTCAAATGGGTAATGTCTACCAACTCGATAGCAGTAATGCCTCGTCCGACGTACGAGACGTGGTTTATGGAGGGCCGTCTGATTCCCGACTATCACTACATCGAAATCAAGCCCGACTATTCAGATTTAGAGGAGCGTTTAGCATATTTCTCGGCACACCCCGAAAAGGCCGAGGAGATTATCCGCCACGCACACGAATATATCGCTCAATTTGCCGACAAGAAGCGAGAGAAACTCATCTCACTACTCGTCCTGCGCAAATATTTCCGTTGCACAGGACAGCTCTAATCACTTGCCGAAATATCGGTTGAGCAGATGTGCCAAACGATATCCGGCGAGGCGTAGCTGCTCCTCTACCAACTCTTTCGAGAGTTCAATCGTATCATCTCGCAATACACGAGTTTCGCCCTGAGGATTCCACTGATGGATGACATTTGTCGAATACATACACTCCTGCGCCCAATCGTGGTGGTCGCCCTTGCAGATACGCTTTATCACACCCTTTTTGGCTGTATCGAGCTTCTCGGCCAACTCCGAAGGCCGACAATCTTCGCCATAAATCCAATCGGGCATCCTGTCGTAAAGGGCGTGGAATGATTTATACTTCTTGCCCTTAACGTAGACCGTCGGCTCGTCATCGCGACCTCCGGCCAACTTGCAGTGCGACGGGCAGTGCATATCGCCCACAAAGTGGAGAATCATACGGATATTATAGATCACAGCCGAGTCTGGTAACTCTCTGTACATCGAAAGGTTACGCTCCGCCAAGTCAAGTGCGCGCATCGTATCTCCGTGCCGAATCTTCATATTAGGGTCGTGGCGGAACTGCGCATCGTAATAATAAGAGTGCCA
The DNA here is from genome assembly GCA_045644925.1 of Alistipes sp. GTDB lineage: Bacteria > Bacteroidota > Bacteroidia > Bacteroidales > Rikenellaceae > Alistipes. The sequence continues at coordinate 11,850 of JAZRHV010000024.1, read as the reverse complement.
ATCGTTCGAATAGGGCCAAGGTGAGCCTTTGCGATTCTTATCCATCCAGATTGCATCCTCCGTGATGTCGTAAGGCAGATATTTCGAGATATTTGCCTTTGCCTCCTCAGTCAGATGCCTTTTGGCAATCTCGACAACAGTTTCGTGACCTAATTTCGCCCACGCAGAGGCCGTCTGCACACCAAACGCCACTGCAATAGCCAATAAAATAAGTCGTTTCATAGTTTACACAATTTAAGTTTTAACAAAGTTACAAAAAGTTCACTAATAGACAAAATTAAAGAGGGTAACATCGCTGCTACCCTCTTTACTATTATATAAAGGTATCGGACTATCCGAGGAACGCCAAAAGGATACCTGCTGCAACTGCCGAACCAACGACACCTGCAACATTGGGGCCCATAGCGTGCATCAGAAGGAAGTTCGACTTGTCGTACTGCTGACCAACGGTCTGCGATACACGCGCAGCCATAGGCACAGCCGAAACGCCTGCCGAGCCGATAAGCGGGTTGATCTTCTTGCCCTCAGGAGCAAAGAGGTTCATCAACTTAGCCAAGAGAACACCACCTGCACTACCGCAGCTGAACGCTACGATACCGAGCGCAAGGATAAAGAGTGTCTGGAAGTTAAGGAACGACTGAGCAGTTGCAGTAGCACCTACCGAGATACCGAGGAAGATAACCACGATATTCATCAACTCGTTCTGAACGGTCTTGGTCAAACGATCAACAACGCCGCACTCCTTCATCAAGTTACCGAGCATCAAGCAGCCCACGAGCGGAGCAGCCGAAGGCAGAAGCAACGAGATGATGATGGTAATAACGATCGGGAAGATAATCTTCTCGGTCTTCGACACCTGACGCAACTGCGACATCTTGATACGACGCTCCTTGTCGGTCGTAAGAGCCTTCATAATGGGAGGCTGGATAACCGGTACGAGTGCCATATACGAGTAAGCCGCAATAGCGATAGGACCGAGCAACTCAGGAGCCAACTTCGCAGTAAGGAAGATCGAGGTCGGGCCATCCGCACCACCGATGATACCGATACTACCGCACTCATTAGGAGCAAATCCCAAAGCATAAGCACCGAGGAATGTTGCGAAGATACCCAACTGTGCAGCGGCACCGAGCAAGAAGCTCTTAGGATTAGCGATCAGCGGACCAAAGTCAGTCATCGAACCTACACCCACGAAGATCAAGCAAGGATAGATACCGAGCTTAACACCGAGGTAGAGGTAATCGAGAAGACCGCCCTTGTGGTAGAGTTCCAACCAATGTACCTTACCGCCTGCGAAGAGGTCGGAGTGGAACATCTCGGCACCCGGCAAGTTGGTGAGCAACATACCGAATGCGATGGGCAGCAGCAAGAGGGGCTCAAACTGCTTCTTAATGGCAAGATACAGAAGGAAGCAAGCCACAGCAATCATAATCAGATACTTGTAGCCACCCTCTGCGAAAAATGCCGTGAAGCCGGCAGTCTCGACGAATTTGCCGAGGCTGTCAACGATGAAATTACTTGACTGTAACAGAGCACTCATATTCCTACTCTATAACAAGTAAAACATCACCCTCCATTACAGTCGAACCTGCCGAAACAAGTACCTGCTTAACAACACCACCACGCTCTGCGTCGATGTTGTTCTCCATCTTCATAGCCTCCAAAACTGCAACAGTCTGACCGGCAGCTACGCTATCGCCCTCCTTCACTGCAATCGAAAGAACAGTACCGGGGAGCGGACAAGTAACCTTATAGCCGGCAGCGGGAGCTGCAACAGCCGCGGGCTTGGTTGCAATAGGAGTCTTCGGAGTTACCGACAGACCTGTGGTCTCAGGAGCTGCGATAACCTGGGGCTTCGACACGGGCTTAGCCTTGCCACCCTCAATCTCAACATCATACTTAACTCCGTTTACGGTAACGTGAGCCACAGTCGATGCCTCGTTTACGTCGTCAATCTTTACTTCGTATTGATTGCCGTTTATCTTCAATGAATACTTTTTCATCTTTTCAGTTTAATTAGTGTTTCTCAGGTAATTGAGTCAATCCGTGAATTTTAGAGTTCCAAGGCGAGTACGCACGAGTGATTCGGTTGATAGTCAAAGTCTCCGACTCGCGGTCGTGCAAATCGCTCTTGTAGAGCTTCAGAGCAGTAGCAATAGCTGCCACCAACTCCTGGTCGCTGATTGCGTGGTCGATAGCGGGCTCCGATGCGGGTGCAGTTGACGTAGCAGCAACTCTCGGCTTGCGCTCGCGAGTGAAGAACCAACCCATACCTCTCATAATGAAGATGAGCAGTACCAATACCGCGAACACAATCAGAAAGCCGATACCTGCCATCAGCAGCATCTCACCCCAACCAACATTTGCAAATTTATCCATAAGTCAAAAGTTCGTTGATTACAAAGGAATGTTCGAGTGCTTACGAGCAGGGTTCTGCAAACGCTTGGTTGCCAACGACTGCAAAGCACGGATAATGCGGAAACGAGTGTTGCGAGGCTCGATGATATCATCGATATAACCGTAGCGAGCTGCGTTGTACGGATTCGAGAAGAGGTCCTTGTACTCCTGCTCCTTCTCGGCGATGAACTTCGCCTTCTCCTCTGCATCGGTAAATGCAGCCAACGCCTTTGCGTGCAATACCTCTACTGCACCGCTTGCACCCATAACTGCGATCTCAGCCGAAGGCCAAGCGTAGTTGATATCACCGCGGATGTGCTTCGACGACATAACGATATAAGCACCACCGTAAGCCTTACGCAGAGTAACGGTAACCTTGGGAACAGTAGCCTCGCAGTATGCGAACAGAAGCTTCGCACCGTGAGTAATTACGCCACCATACTCCTGTGTAGTACCCGGCAAGAAGCCCGGAACGTCTACGAGGGTTACGATAGGAATGTTGAACGCATCGCAGAAGCGTACGAAACGTGCAGCCTTGCGCGAAGCGTTGATATCGAGCACACCTGCCATAAATTTAGGCTGGTTAGCGATGATACCCACCGACTGACCGTTGAAACGAGCAAAGCAAGTGATGATATTCTTCGCATAAGCAGCCTGCGATTCGAGGTACTCACCGTTATCAACAACAGCCTTGATAACCTCATACATATCGTATGCCTGGTTCGGGTTGTCGGGTATAATCTCGTTGAGCGAATCCTCCAAGCGAGCGATGCTGTCGGTGCAAGTTGCGAGCGGAGCATCCTCCATATTGTTCTGCGGGATGTACGAAACGAGCTTCTTGATAATCTCGATACCCTCCTCCTCAGTATCAACTGCGAAGTGAGCAACACCCGACTTGGTAGTGTGCATTGTAGCACCACCGAGCTGCTCCTGAGTTACGTCCTCGCCGGTAACGGTCTTCACAACCTTCGGACCTGTGAGGAACATATTTGAAGTCTGCTTCTTCATAATGATAAAGTCGGTCAATGCGGGCGAGTAAACTGCACCACCTGCGCAGGGACCAAAGATAGCCGAGATCTGGGGAATAACACCCGACGACATTACGTTACGCTGGAAGATATTAGCGTAACCGGCCAAAGCGTTCACACCCTCCTGGATACGAGCACCACCCGAATCGTTCAAGCCGATGCAGGGAGCACCGTTGCGCATAGCCATATCCATAACCTTGCAAATCTTGTCTGCCAAAGCCAGCGACAACGAACCTGCGGTTACGGTAAAGTCCTGTGCAAACACATAAACCAGACGGCCTGCAATCGTACCGTAACCGGTAACTACGCCATCACCAAAGGTATGTTTCTTCTCCATACCGAAGTCATAGCAACGGTGAGTTACGAACATATCGAACTCCTCGAAGCTACCCTCGTCAAGCAGCATTGCGATACGCTCACGAGCGGTATACTTACCCTTCTCGTGCTGCTTCTCAATAGCCTTTTCGCCACCACCCAAACGAGCCAACTCGCGGTTCTCGATGAGTTTGTTGATCTTGTTTTTAATTTCGCTCATAATGATTTTATGATTTTATAAGATTTTGTTACTTCTTCTCGCACAACTCAGTGAGGATGCCCTGTGTGCTCTTCGGGTGAAGGAATGCGATAGTCATATCGTCTGCACCCTTGCGCGGAGTCTTGTCGATAAGACGGATGCCCTGAGCCTCAGCGTCTGCCAACTGCTCCTCGATACCCTCTACTGCAAGAGCCATGTGGTGGATACCGATACCCTTGTTCTCGATAAACTTTGCGATGGTCGAATCCTCCGAAGTAGCCTCCAAGAGCTCAATCTTGGTCTGACCAAGCATAAAGAATGCGGTGCGAACCTTCTGGTCTGCAACCTCCTCGATTTTGTAGCACTTCAAGCCGAGCGCACCCTCCCAATAAGGAATTGCCTCATCAAGGCTCTTTACGGCAATGCCGAGATGTTCGATGTGTGAAACTTTCATAGTTTTTACGTTTTAGAAATTATTAAAATTATGTTTGGTTAATTTTGTTCTACCCTAATCTCCGCAACCATTCGAGGTTGCCTATACATCTATTTTGGCACATTGACTGCACCCATCTGTTACTATTTTCACAAACCGCACAAAGGTACTCTTTTCTTTCGAGAAAAAGAAACTTATTTAAGGATTTTTTATCAACATTTGACTTAAATCGGCAATAGTTCTCGCCAACTTGGATTTTAGACGAAAAATATATACCTTTGTCTATCTCAAAATAGAGTTTCTTCACAATGAAAAGATGTATCAATTCTCTTCTGATTGTAGTTGCGACACTGCTAATCGCAATATCTGCACAGAGTGCAAAAGCAGCCGATTTTGAAATCAAGGGATTTCATATCGACCTACGTACCGAAGTAATGACAATGCCGGCGCTCAAAGCCTTTGCCACCAAACTTCATAGAATTGGTGTGAATACAATCCTAATGGAGTACGAAGCCTCATTTCCGTATGAGAAACACTTTACCATATCGTCAAAATACGCATACACCCGTGATGATATTCGTGATTTTGTAAAGCATTGCACGGCATTAGGAATAGACGTTATTCCGCTACAACAAACATTCGGGCATACGGACTACATTCTGCGCCACGCGCGGTACTCATCATTGGCTGAAAGCAAAAATGACGTAACCCAGGTTTGCCCGCTTAAAACCGAGAAGTGCATAGAACTTTTTGACGAACTTTTTGCGGATATGATATCGTTGCATACGAGTCGTTACGTTCATATCGGCGGAGACGAAACCCGCCTGCTCGGGGTCTGTTCCGAGTGTGCTGCAAAAGTTGCAAAGCAAGGAAAATCAAAGCTTTTCGTGGATTATATGAAGGAGATTTGCAAACTCGTAATCAGTCATGGCAAAATTCCGATTATGTGGGCAGATATCATCCTCGAACACCCCGAATATATCAGCGAACTCCCGAAGGAGACCATCTTTGTAGATTGGAATTACGGATGGAGCAATCGCAAGTTTGGCGATGCGGAAGCATTGGTTAAACAGGGTGTGAAATTTTGGGGCGCACCCTCCATTCGCAGCCATCCGGATAATATGCACATCACAACTTGGGAGAAGCACTTCGACAATCAGAAGGTCTTTATACCTTACTGTCGAGAGCAACAATACAACGGGATTGTAATGACTTCGTGGAGCACCTCGGGCATCTTTAGCACCATTTGGGAACTTGATTACGAGGTTGTTGATATGATACCGTTGCGATATGTCTATCCGATGAATGGATTTAACCTCCTGATTTATATGTACGGCAAGGCATTGAATCAAACCGAGCCGATAGACCCAAAAGAGGCTGTTGTGGAGTATGCCTGCGGAGAGTTGGGATTATCGGCCGAGGAGGGTCAAACGCTCTATGAGGTATTGATGATTCCCCAAGTTCGATTTCCGCAAGCTCAACCACGCCCCGACCACAATGGCATCAAAAAGAGTTACGACAAACTCATCGAGGAGACCGATTACTCCCTGGCAAAATTGAGAGCAATGAAGCCTTCTCGCAACAAGGTCGACCTTGAGCACCTGATTTTAATGTTCGAAATCCGAAGCAATTACATCCGTTTTAAGAGATTGGAGTCAGAGATAAACAGCCACGAAGCGGAGATTGGCAAGACGGCAAATTATCTCGCCCGGATGGAGAAGATTCTCAAGACCGAGGAACGCCTTTGCAAGAAGTTTGCATCGTTGCAAAGAGGCTTCTTGGACCCAAGAGAGATTCAGGAGATAAACCGAGCTCGCACTCATAAAATGGTCGACATTTACAATCGCCTGACAAGAGTTGCCGAAAGATAGAAGTTGCGATATTTGCCTAAAAAAGGATGTATAACCAGCAGGGCTTTGTGAGTTTGGCCAAAAAGAGTTATCTTTGTAGTATGATTTACGATTGGAGCAGTAATAGATGAAAAGATTTGTATACATAGCATCAGTTTTAACACTATTCTTGGTTGTTGCTCAACATGCCACAGCGCAGCAAGTCGCACTCGGAGAGCGTGTCCCAAAAATTAAGAGCGACCACTGGCTCGACAACAACACTCCCGAAAAGTCGCAATACACCTACATCGAATTTGTTCACTCAAAGACCGATCCGTCGATTCGCACCTTCCAGAAAATCAAGAAGGACAACGCCTATTTCAACGAGAAGCTGCGAGCTATAATCATAACCAAAGAGAGCCCCGAACAGATTGGCACAGAGTTACGCGAGTGTGCATCCGACTACATTCACATAGCTTTCGACGTGGATGGCGAGATTTTCCGCTCGTTTAGAGTTCGATACGTACCCTTCGGCATCATCATTGACCGCCACCGTAAAGCACTATGGTTTGGAAATCCCACGACCATAGACGAAGACTTTTTTGACAAGATAAAACTTCAAAACAATGATACACACTAAAATAGAGCATTTCGAGCGCGAATATGCCGACACTCATCACGACACAGCTCTCAACGTCACCGAAGGCGTGTCGGAGCAGCCGATAGTAAATCCTTACTTCGTGCGCAAGAAGCGTCGCAAGCTCACTACTGACGAATATGTTGCCGGCATTCTCGAAGGCAACATCACTACCCTCTCGCAGGCTATTACCCTCATCGAGAGCAACAACCCCGACCACTACGCCCAGGCGCAGGAGATTATCGAGCGATGCCTTCCCTATTCGGGAAAGTCGATACGTATCGGTATTACAGGAGTTCCGGGCGCAGGAAAATCGACCTTTATCGAGGCAGTGGGTAATATGGTCACTTCGTTGCATCACAAGTTGGCAGTACTTGCCATCGACCCCTCGTCGGAGCGCAGCGGCGGCTCAATTTTGGGCGACAAGACCCGTATGGAGAGCATCGTCCACAACCCCGACGTCTTCGTTCGCCCTTCGCCCTCGGCAGGTTCATTAGGTGGTGTGGCTCGCAAGACCCGCGAGTCGATTATCCTCTGCGAGGCGGCAGGTTTTGATGTCATCTTTATCGAAACTGTCGGTGTTGGTCAGTCCGAGACTGCCGTGCACTCAATGGTTGATATGTTCCTGATGTTGCAGATTTCGGGCGCGGGCGACGAGTTGCAGGGCATCAAGCGCGGCATTATGGAGATGGCCGATATGATGGTTATCACCAAGGCCGACGGCGAGAATATCCACAAGGCTCAGCTTGCAAAGGCTCAATATCAAAACGCACTTCATCTTTTCCCCCTGCCCGAATCGCAGTGGAGAGCCAAGGTTTACACCTGCTCGTCGGTCGATAAGGTCGGATTGGAGGAGGTTTGGAATGGTATCGAGGAGTATCTCGACCACATCGAGGCAAATGGCTATTTCCAGGCCAACCGCAACCGCCAGAACAAGTATTGGATGTACGAAACAATCAACGAAACGCTCAAAAATGCCTTCTATCGCAATCCCGAAATCGAGGGTCGCATCGAGGAGGTCGAGCAGCGCGTTTTGGAGGCAAAACTCTCGTCGTTTATCGCAGCCAAAGAGTTGCTGGATATCTACTTCGGAAAGTAGTAACCAACGCAAATAAAGAGAATTAAAGGCGTTAAGTGGAACATCACTTAACGCCTTTAAGATTTTCGAGCACAGCAGTTTTAATACCTCTCTTTAAGCATTTTGACCAATTCGGGAACACCGACTGCCGCGCGGGCCTGGATATGGGTCACGTGGTTTCGCACAAGCGAGAGATTAGGCGATGCGGGATCGACCAAATAGATTGGCACCTCGGGACGAATATAGTGCACAAGCGAAGCTGCCGGATAGACCGCCAACGATGTGCCGACAACGACCAGCACATCTGCCGTCGCAGCAATCTGCACCGCAGGCTCAAACATAGGCACCGCCTCGCCAAAGAATACGATATGGGGACGCAGTGGCGCACCATCGGGCGCACAATCCTCCAATCGCTGTTCCCACCCCTCAATCGGCACCACAAGGTCGGGATTTTGCATCGAGCGCAGCTTGGTAAGTTCGCCGTGAAGATGCGTCACACGCGACGAGCCTGCCCTCTCGTGGAGATTATCGACATTTTGCGTAATTACCTCTACATCAAATTCCTTTTCGAGTTCGGCAATGGCGTAGTGAGCGGCATTAGGCTCCTTTTCGAAGAGCTCCTTGCGTCGCTTATTATAAAACTCTACGACCGTTGCCCTATCACGCATCAGAGCTTCGGGCGTGCAGACATCCTCAATACGATAATTTGCCCATAGGCCGTCCGCATCGCGAAAGGTCGCAATACCGCTATCGGCACTCACACCGGCACCGGTAAACACCACAATTTTCACACTTCTCATCGCTACTTTACACTCTTTTACAGCAACTTCAATATCTCTGCGGGAGTATCTACTATCACATCAGCACCACTCTCCGCAAGCTCTTCACGCGAACGGAAGCCCCACGTTACGCCCACGGCCTTCACACCCGCGGCACAGGCGGTCTGCATATCGACACCCGAATCTCCGATATGGAGTGTCTCGCTCGGCTCGACACCTGCGGCAGCGATAATTTCGATATCAATCTGCGGGTCGGGTTTGAGGGGTACTCCATCTCGCTGACCAAGCACCGCCACAAACTCCACATCAGCAAAGAACGAGCGCACAAGCCGCTCGGTGCCCGATTGAAATTTATTGGATGCCACGGCAATCTTCACACCACGCTCGGCAAGTGCCGAAATAAGGGCAGGAATACCCTCGTATGGGTGCGTGTGGATGTCGATATGGTCGAGATAGTATGCCACAAAATCCTGGCGCACCTTCTCGACATATTCGGGCAGTCGCAGATGTTCGGGAATAGCGGCCTCGACAAGACGATGAATACCTCGACCGACCATCTGGCGATATTCATCGGTCGTATGTTGCGGGAGGCCATTCTGCCACAACACAGCATCGCAGCTCGCTGCCAGGTCGCCAATCGTATTGAGTAGCGTTCCGTCAAGGTCAAAAATCGCAAGTTTTATCATAATTATATCCGAAGGACTACCCTTCTCTCAAAATCGTTCTACAAACAAAAAGTGGTTGCAACGCACCTACGCGCCACAACCACAAAGATACTAAAAATATCAGAATCCGACTATCTGTAAATAAATTTTGCAAGCGCAGAAGGCAACGCAGCAAATACGATAGTCAAGAGCGTCATAATCGTTTCGAGAATATGTTTCTTATCCGTCATTATCTCTTCAACTTCGAGATATATCAGAAGTGCAATCGCTCCAAGACCAATCGTGTAGGCTACGACGTTTGATATCAGCTTCTGCTTCTTGGTCGGCTTACACTCCTCTTTTTCCAACTTCTGCTGCTCAATTTTTCTGTTGGCGAGAGAAATCATACCAAGCGCATATCCAAACGAAGAGGTAAACGCTGCCGCCAACCCGAATCTCCAAGGAACAACATCAAAGTCGAACGAGATGCAGATAACATAGATAATCGCAAATGCCAAAACTGCTACAACGGGCAATCCCAACCACAATTTCGGATAGTAGCAGAATTGGCGGCGGATATTCGCCCACGACCACTCTTTCGCAACGTCCGAACAGAAGTCAGATTTCTTAAAGTTTATAGGTTTGAATTTGAAAAGTTTTTTCATCGTTTTCCGAGTTAATTATTTGCGTTTAGCCCAGGTGTTCATCAGTACGACATCCACTACCGCCACAACAATAGCGATAGCGGTCATCACCGGATAAAACGAGGGCACAAATACGCATATCAAAAGAAGGATACCAATCACTACGCAGACACTCATAGTCAGCATTCGCAGCCTTGTAATATTGAATTTCTCGCGTTTGGCCGGCGATGCGGTATTGTAGCCCGAAATCAGGAAATCGCCCTTACCCAGGCCGACAATCACACCCAGCACGATAACCACTACCGCAGCCAATATCTCGCCTATATGGCTGTATAATCCAACACTTTCTCCCATCGTTAGTTACTAATTATCATTCTCGTTAGTGTCTACATCTTGCGCCTTGGCAGAAGAGCGCTTACGCGCCCTTCCGCTTTTGCGCAGAGCCTCTGCAATTATCCATTGCAGCTGTCCGTTTATGGAGCGAAACTCATCGGCTGCCCACTTTTCGAGGGCATCCATCGTTTCGCCATCCACTCTGAGGACAAAACTCTTGGTCGATGTATCGCGTTTAGCCACGATTGCGCCTCCTTATTATTGGTGCAAAGTACCTGTATTAACTACCGGCTGTGCCGACTCGTCAGCGCAGAGAACTACGAGCAGGTTGCTAACCATTGCAGCCTTCTTATCCTCGTCGAGCTCAACAATCTCATCCTCCGAGAGGCGGTCGAGAGCCAACTTAACCATCGAAACGGCACCCTCGACAATCTTCTCGCGAGCTGCGATGATAGCATCAGCCTGCTGACGGCGCAACATCACGGCTGCAATTTCAGGAGCATACGCGAGGTAGTTGATACGCGCCTCGACGATCTCGATGCCGGCCAATGCCAGACGCTCTTTGAGCTTCGCCTCTAACTCCTCGTTAATCTCGCCACTATTCGAGCGCAGAGTAAGCTCCTCTTTTGCCGAGAGAGTATTGTCATAAGCGTAGTTACCTGCCACCTGACGCAGAGCCGCATCCGACTGCACGCGAACAAAGTTTTCGAGAATCTGCATACGAGCAGCCGACGAAACACTAATCTCGCCCTCCTTGGCCGATGCATCCACATCGAATACAGCTCGGTAAATCTCCTCACTCTTGATCTTCCAAACCAGCACCAGACCAATAAGCACCGGATTACCTGTCTTGTCGTTTACCTTGATAGGATCGACGTTAAGATTTCGTGCGCGGAGCGAGATATTCTTCACGGTCATAAAGGGATTAACCCACCAGAAACCCGTTTTGAGAAAGTTACCGCGATATTCGCCAAAGAAGAGCAATACGCGAGCCTCATTCGGTTCGAGCTTAATAAAACCACAGAGAAAAATGATTGTTGTAATCATCAGAGCGATACCGCCCAAAATCATCACTACGGGCAGTGCTCCGGTCATACCCTCCTCGCTGAAAATAACACCATAGACGAACGACGCAATCGAAGCTGCAAACATTCCCAAAATCACAAACAGCATCACGAAGCCGTTGTTAAAACTACCCGAATACTCAAAATTCTTGTTTTCCATAGTTGTAATTGTTTTAAGGTTAAAATTTGTTTTGTTTTTTATTCTTGCATCAATCTTTTTATCCCATTTTGAGTAATATCATTTTGATATCACAAAGATATAGCCTAATTTTTCAAATTCCAAATATTTTTTGAGTTTTTTTTTGGGGGGGGGCTTATGGGGAGATTGGGGAGATTGAACATCTCCTTAATCTCCTTAATCTCCTTAGCCGACGATTAGAAGGGCGTTAAAGGTAATTAAGGGCATTAAGGAGTTTTTGCTGTCAACTTTAACGCCATTAACCGACGCTGCGGAGCGAGCGCAGAGAGCA
>JAZRHV010000023.1:0-132304 GCA_045644925.1 Alistipes sp. | reverse complement strand
GCTGAGGTTGCAGAGTTCTTCTCGTTCGGTACTAACGACCTTACTCAGATGACTCTCGGTTTCTCGCGTGACGATATCGCTAAGTTCTTGCCCACATACCTCGACAAGGGTATTCTCAAAAACGACCCGTTCCAGGTACTCGACCGCAACGGTGTAGGTCAGCTCGTACGTGAGGCTGTATTCAAGGGCCGCACAACTCGCGAGAACCTCAAGTGTGGTATCTGCGGTGAGCACGGTGGTGAGCCCTCGTCAGTAGAGTTCTGCCACTATGCAGGTCTGAACTACGTAAGCTGCTCGCCCTTCCGCGTGCCCATCGCACGTCTGGCAGCTGCTCACGCAGCACTCAACGAGAAATAATCGTTAAGTCAGATATTTACGAAAAGACCTCGCCATTTGGCGAGGTCTTTTTTTGATTATCAGCAGTAAAGTCTGAACTCTCACATAGCAAGATTATGGCTGATGCAGAGAGTTTTAGACTCCCAAAACCGATTGATTCTCTACTTTACGTTATCGTTTGTGAGCGGTTTGCCCTGATACTCGCCCGTGAGAGTATTGAGGAACTCGACAATCAAATCTTCCTCGTCATCGGTCAGCTCAACACCCGACTGGTAGGTACCCATTGCGCATACAGCCTCTTTGAGCGACTCGCGAGTACCGTCGTGGTAGTAGGGCCAAGTGAGAGCCACATTACGCAAGCCCGGCACCTTGAAGCGGTGACGGTCACGCTCTACACCTGTCTGCTTAAATCGGCCGTTATCCTCCTCTGTGAGGGGCAGACCTCGATCCGCAAAGTAGTGAGCACGCAGACCCATCAACTCATAACTCTCGCCACCGAGATTCGGACCTACGTGGCAAGTTGCGCAGTTATACTTCTTGAAGAGTTCGTAGCCCTGCTTTGCCTCATCCGAAATAGCTGCATCATCGCCACGCAGATACTTATCGAAGGGCGAATTGGGGGTGAGCAAAGTACGCTCAAACTCCTCGATAGCGTTGGTAATTGTCGCCTGGGTAATACCCTCTTCGGGATAACACTCACGGAAAGCACGTACCATCTTCTTATCTTTTTTGAGCTTGGCGACAATCGCATCAAACGAGGGCGAAGCCATCTCCACGGGATTTACCGGAGGTCCCGCAGCCTGATCAGCCAAAGTCACAGCACGGCCATCCCAGAACTGCACAAAGTTGTAGACAGCGTTGTAGACGGTCGGAGCATTCACTCCACCCATCTTACCCTCGACACCCACCGAGAACTGCTTGTTATCGACACCTGCGGTATTCAGGCCGTGGCACGATGCACACGATACGGTATTATCGACCGAGAGGCGTGTGTCGTGGTATAGAGCCATACCGAGAGCCACCTTCTTTGCATCCACGGGCAACGACTCGGCAATCGGGCGCACCGGCTCGGCAGCACGATCTCCCGCAAGGCCGTCGTTATAGTAGGCTGTGCGGTAGTTCTTGGCCCATTCGAGGATGATATCACGCTTGGCATCGGTCATATAGCTACCCCAATGCACCAGGTAATACTTCGCCATCGGCATACTCTTATCGAGAGCGACCTTCTCGACCTTCGCCACATCCACAGGCGAGGGCAATTCATCATTTTCGAGTGCAGCCATCAGCGGTGCAATGTCGAAAGCACGGTAACCCGCCTCGATATCCTTCATCACGATATCTCCGGCTACGGGGACCTTCGCATAGAAGGGAACATTAGGCTCGGCTGTGTGGCAGTCCAAGCAACCTCCCTTGATAAAGATAGCGGCTACACGCGCACGTTCGGGATACTCCGACGAAGGTACGCGGTTCGAGATGCGCCATACAGCCAGCAGCACCGCTACCAGCGTCAACGCCAAAATCAGTAGTCTTCTCAGTTTCATAAGCGTTAGTTTTACAGGTTAATTTATCTGTTAATATTGTAAGTATGTACACTTCGTTCGACATTAGGCAGGTAGTTCACACCCCACCAGCACATCTGCAATGCGCAGAAGCCGATGATGACCACCACGCGGAACAGCTTTCGGCTCTTCGGGCGATGCAGTCGCAGATGAATGGCCACAAGGTAGATAAACCACGTAGCCGCAGCCCACGCCTCCTTCGGGTCCCAGCTCCAATGATAGCCCCACGCCTGCTTGGCCCACAAGGCTCCGGTCAGCATTCCGACCGTAAAGAATGCCACACCGCCATAGAGCAGTTGCTCGATAGCCGCATCGATATCCGCCTGAGGTCGGCACAAACCATACATCGCCAACAGCAACGCGCAACCCAACAGCGAGTACGAGAACATATACACCGCCACGTGAGGCACAAACCACGCACTCTGCAATGCCGGCATCAGCGATGAGTCGTGAATCTCCGGACGCAGACAATTAATCAGCAGAAATACCGTCGCCATAATTGTCGAGAAGGAGAGAATCCAGCGATAGTGCCACCTTGCGTATGTAAACAATCCCGCCACGAGCAGACAGAATGAGTACCACAGACGGGTCTCGCCCATTGTACGCATTGGCGGACGATCGAGAGCGACCCACAGTTGTACGATAAATCCGCTCAACACCACCACCGAGGCCACCGACAACGCCACAGCCCACGCCGAGCGGTTCTTCGCTCGCGCAGCAACCACAGCCGCCGCTAACGATAGAGCTACGGTCAGAGCCGTACACCACGGCAATATCGTCCAACCCGACATCATAACTTAGCCCCCTTTCTTGCCCCTTGCAGGAACATCAACACAGCGCCGACGAGCATCATCACAATACCTGTCGTCATCGCCAACTGCCACGGGTCACGCACAATCTGCACAATGCAGTGCGTACGCCCCGCCAGGTCTTTTTCGTAATTCACCAGATAGATATCCTCGCCCAAACGGTAGCAATAGGGATTATTTACGCGGAGCGTGACCTCGGCTCCGTCAATCTTCACTTCTGCAACATAATCCGACGGCACCCCATTCTCGAAGTACGAGGACTCGAAGTCGAGCAACTCCATCTCATAGCCGAGCGGCAGACTTTGCCCCTCGCGCACATAAGCCTCCGAGGTCGGGCGACCCTCAACAAGCGGTACACGCAGCTCCTCAACATCGGGAGCACCCCAAAAACCTGCAAAGAGAGCGAGAAGCAGGCCTGCGTGATTCAGCAGAAAACGCCACCTCACACCCTGCTGATTGCGCCACCCGCGCAGGGTAATCATCACGATATGGCTCATCACAAAGAGCATCATCGCCACAAACCACCACGATTGGGTCAGCTTCGTGTGAGCGATGCCGACAGCGATACCTCCGACAACAGAAAATACAAGCGAGAGATATGTCGCCTGCTGCGAGAGCATAAATTCAGCCACCTTGGATTCGGCACGACGGCGGTAGAGCTCTGAGAGTGCAAGCAACCACAACGCAGCTACAACAAGATTCATCGGAAAGGCAAAAAACTCAATCGGAAACGCCCCTGCCACGAAGTGCAAAATCACAGCCACGACACCACAGACCGCAACGATTGCGATCATCGCCATATTGGTTTTGAATGGTACCTTTGCCTGCATCTTAGAGAAATCTTTTGATAAAGATAATACAAATAATTGAAACGCGCGCACGCACGAGCCATTTTTGAACAAAAAAAACGGGCAAGCCTGCCGACAATAACACTTATGATAAATTTTTCGATAACAATGGTCGCAATTTGTCGCGGGAGCGAGATTTTTCAAAAAAAATATGTAACTTGCCGTGGCAATGCGACGATTAAATCGGATTTACTCGTTGCCGAGGTTCGTAACATTGTAAATTAGATTATTAACTAACAAAACATAACGAGACAGATGAAAACCAAGAGCATTATGGCGTTTTTTTCTTTACTATCACTTTTCGGCTGCAAATCCCCTAAAAATCTCTATCCGCAAGATACAATCCCCACACGCGCAGGTGGCGAAGTGACGCTCACATTCTTCAAGCACGCATCACTCGCACTCGCTACCGAAGGACGTTACATCTATGTCGATCCCGTTGATTCGTATGCGAACTACTCGCGTCTTCCGAAGGCTGATGTTATCGTTGTCACCCACTCGCACTACGACCATTTCGACCGCACGGCAATCGACAAACTCTCGAAAAAGGGCACCATTGTCGTATGCGACAAAGTCTCGGCCGAAGCGTTTGATTTCGACTGTGTTACGATGATTCCTGGACTCACATCTGAGCCTATCGAGGGCCTGAAAATCGAGGCCGTGCCGGCTTATAACATCTCGGAAGGACACCTCGACTTTCACCCCAAAGCTCGCGAGGATTGTGGCTACATCCTGACCATCGGCGACACTCGATTCTACATCGCCGGCGACACCGAAAATAACGACGACGTAAAGGCCGTAAAGGATATCGACGTGGCGTTCCTGCCCGTGAATCAACCCTACACAATGACAGTTGATCAGGCCGTCGATGCCGTGAAGGCGATAAAGCCCGCCATATTCTACCCCTACCACTACGGCGAAGTCGAGCAGAAGACCGACATCGACCGCCTCACGCAAGAGTTGAACGGCGTGACCGAAGTCAGAATCCGACCTATGGAGTAACCTTAAAAATATGAAAAGAGCATTAATCACATTCTGCCTGCTATTTGCTTTCGGCATATCGGCAGCACAAGAGTCCGCTCAACCGCTTATGATTGCACATCGCGGAGGCTGGACCGAGCGTAATATTACAAATGCAGACGGCAGCGTCAGCAAGGCGTTTGTCGTACCCGAAAACTCGATAGCCGGAGTCGCTATGGCCAAGCGATTCGGTTATGACGGCATCGAGTGCGACGTAAAATATACGGCCGACAGTGTGCTGGTCCTGATGCACGACAGTTCGCTCAACCGCACAGCTCGCCACAGCCACGACTACTCGCCGCTGACCAAGAAGGTAAGGGTGAGGGAGCTTACATTCGAGCAGTTGCGTCGCGACTATGTTTTGGCATCGGAAGACCCCGCATTGCGAACTCCGGTACCGACCCTCGAAGAGGTGCTTGCCGAGTGTAAAAAGCACGGTATGTTGGCTGTACTGCACAGCAAGATTCCTGAGTCTTATGTCGTGGCACAGAAGATGTTAGGTGACGACGGCTGGGTGGCATTCAACAGCAGTGACAACGCATTGGTCGAGGCTCGCAAGGTGTCGAACTGCCTGATTCTGCTCGACCCCGGAAAACAGGAGGACCGTAGCATCGGAAACACCATCCGTCGCCTTGAAGCCCTTGGTGGCCGATGTGGTGTATCGAGTATGAAACGTATGCTGCTCACAGCCGAGTTCTGCCAGGCATTGCTCGATAAGGGTTACCAGATTCAATCTTCGATTTTCAAGACTCCGCACGAGGTGCAGGCACTGCGCAATGGTGTCACAATCCTACTCACAGACTTTGCCAAGCTATCCGAATCAGATCGTAAGCCCGCGATAAAGCTTCGCAAACGCAACTACCGCCGCTCTCGACCCATAAATAAGGCGTGGGATCGCGAATTTGAATGCGGAGCATTGACCATAGATATTGATTTCGTCGGCACAGCAACTATCGTACTCAACGGCGAGCGACAATACACGCTAACCCGCGAGGAGCGTGGCACCGACCGCTTCGGAACGCGATTTACCGAGGGCAAGCCGTCACTATTAGTCAAAATTGCAAACGGCGGAACTATCCACTCGCTACAAGCCAACGTCTACGAATACTAAAAAAATAAGGGGTTGTCCAACGAACTTGTTGAACAACCCCTTTTCTTTTTAGACGTTATAGTTACTTAATCTTCACATCCACGTACAGAGGTCGGTGATCCGATGCAACGGGCTCGACCATTACCGTAGCGTTGCGACCCTTCACAGACTTCGAGTTGGTGATAATGTAGTCGATGCAACGATTAGGTTCGTTGGCAGGAAAGGTCATCTGCTTAGGATTCGAAAGCACAGTGCTATACTCGCCAAAAATCTTCATTGATTGGCTATCGGGGGCTGCATTGAAGTCGCCAGCAATAATCACGGGCTTATCGAGTGTAGCGATGATATCGCGAATAATACCTGCCGATGTGATACGGTCCTCCTCGTTCAGCGAGAGGTGTGTGCAAATAAAATAAAACTTCTCGAACTCGGCAATAAGCATCGTGCGCGGTTCCTTGCGGCAAGGCAACGAATACTGCTTCAACGAGAGTGCAGGCTCCTTCGAGAGGATGCCGACACCATACTTTCCGCCCTTATACTTAATCGAGGGGGCATAGTAGTCGTGCATTCCGGTACGCTTGGCGAGCTCTCCCAGAGCGTAGTAACCCTTGTAGCGGGCAGTCATACTATCAAGTTCCTGAACAGCAACCACCGCAGGTTTCGCCTTGTTGATAACCTCGGCACAGCGGTCGTAGTCGAGTTTGAGGTCCAAACCCTTGCAGTTGCGAACATTGTAGCACATCACGCGAAACGAGTTTTCTTTCGCTCCCTTGCCATACGAAACAAAGGCAAGCATCACGAGCGCGAGCAGTGTAAAAATCTTCTTCATAGTCAAATATTTTTTAGGTTTAGTTATCTCTGTTCCGACGACTCACAAGAGCCAAGCCCGCCATTGTCAGCAGGGCATTAATCACAAGTATCTCGAATCCGAACTGATATCCCCCGAACAACACCTCGGAGTTACGGTCGAGCAGCCACGACAGCAGCGGAGCCGCAACAGCCACCACAGGCACCAATCTGTCGCGCACCTGACGCTTCGAGATGATGCCGAAGGCAAACATTCCGAGAATCGGGCCATAGGTGTAGCTTGCCACCGAATAGAAGGTGTCGATAATGCTGCGATTGCTCAGCGCATCAAATAGAATTATCAGCGCAGCCATAACCGTCATAACGCCGATATTCACACGCTTGCGACGACGGGCAAGTCGCTCTTCGTCAAGGTGTTTACTGCTACGCATAATATCTATCGTAAACGACGTTGTAAGGGCCGTCAGAGCCGAGCCGGCAGCCGAAAATGTCGAGGCAATAAGTCCCAAAACAAAGAGCACTCCCACCGCTACGGGCAGACCTCCGTGAGTTGCCACAAAGGGGAATACGTGGTCGGCCTTCTCGATTACAAGAGCACCATCTGCGGCATACATCGGGAATGGCGACCCCTCGTGCGCACGGATGCCCATACGCTCCAAGTAGGTATAGAGCAACACTCCTAACGCAAGGAAGAGTACAATCACTACCGATTGCAATAACACGGCAACGATGAGATTTTTCTGTGCATCGCCACGCGAACGGCAACTCAATGTTCGCTGCATCATATCCTGGTCGAGCCCCGTCATCGCCACAACCATAAATAACCCTGCGAGTAGTTGTTTCAGAAGATGACGGGCATCGTTCCAATCCTCCGTAAACCAAATTTTACTGTACGAATGTGCTGCAATCTCCGACACTACTCCACTCAACGAGAGCCCCTCACTACGCACAATCAGCACGATACATAGAACGAGCGTACTCACAAGTATCACCGTGCGCAGCAGGTCGGTCCAGATAATGGTCTTAACACCTCCGCGGTGAGAGTAGAGCCACACAAGCAGCATAAAAATAGCTGCATTTACAGCAAACGGCACACCGAGAGGCTCGAAGACGAGCATCTGCAATACGGTGCAGGCCACATAGGCCCTCAATGCCGAGAGCAGAGTGCGCGAGAGCAGGAAGAACGAGGCTCCCGCAAGGTGGCTGCTACCACCAAATCTCTCTGCGAGGTATTCGTAGAGCGATACCACTTTCAGCCGATAGAAGAGCGGAACAAGCACAAACGCAATCACCAGATAGCCAGCAACAAAGCCGAGCACCATCTGCAAATAGGAAAAGTTCGACACCGCCACCGAGCCGGGTATCGAGATAAAGGTCACACCCGACATCGCGGCACTGACCATTGCGATTGCTGCCACCCACCACGACGAGCGTCGATTACCCGTAAAGTAGCCGGCATTATCGGTATTACGTCCCGACACAAAGGCCACCGCAAAGAGTATTGCGATGTAGACAGCGATTGCGATTATAACGGTTGTCGGGCTCATTGCTTCGAGATTATTCTTACTTTTTCAGCACTTTGCGGATGTCGATAACACTCTGCGAGTAGTCGTTATTCTCGCCCTTGTGGTGCGCCAACCAGAGCTGTGCAAAGAAGGGATTGCGCTTCGCCTCGGCATCATACTGCCACGGCTGCGAGAAACATTCGGGGCACCAATGGCCTCCGAGCAGAACGGTTGCCGGGCTCATCGTAAAGTGATGTCCGCAGGCACATCTCCAATCAAGCGGAGTTCTCAAATCGCCCGTCGTCATCCTCTCGCTCACACACTCGCCACCACGAAATTCGGCTGCTCGCTGCATATCCGCAAGACCCAACTCTGCAAGATTTTTCTGCTCGTCGTAGCCGTGGTCAAGACGCATAGCATCCTCCTTACCCGCAAGTTCGAAGTTGGCAAGAGTTGCCCAATCGGGAATCTGTTGCCACTCCTCGCGCGAGCCGAAATAGGCCGCAATATGGGGTTTATCATCCCTGCGCAACCAACCGAGAGTTCCAAACTTTTTATGGTGTGCCAAGCAACGCAAAAACAGACGCATAACACCTGCCGGAACATACTTCGCCAAGGCAAAAAACCAAGGTAGCTGCTTACGCATTCCGGCGAAATACTCCTCGACGGGAGTATTGGCGCGGAAGTGGAGAATCTCGTCCAATTTATCGGAGTCTAAATACCACTGACCGTGGAAGTTGCGCGTAGCAAACATATTCGACGCAAAGAGCTTTTCGGGAGGTAGTCCGAGTGAATTTTTGAGCAGTAACTGCTCGAAACGATAGTTCGTCAGGCGGTATTCAGCACCACTGCCGATATTGTAGAATTTACCCCAGAATGATTCGGGGACACTATCCTCGCAAATATTAGCAAGCAGACGGCCTGAATCCTCGACCGTAGCCCATTCGAGCACCTCGCGGATAGGCACGTGGAACATTATGGGGTCAAGATTTCGCAGGATGCCTGCATAGAGGATGCCCGACTGACGCAGGCTGACCCAATATTTGAGTCCCGACTCGGCAAAAGCCAACTCGGCGAGGCATTTCGAAATCGCATAGTAGTCGTAAACCGAAGGAGCTATCGGATCGCCCGTACGCGCCCAATGAAGCGGAGCCTGACGGTCGCCCGTCTGCGCCACACT
This sequence comes from Alistipes sp., assembly GCA_045644925.1. Classification (GTDB taxonomy): domain Bacteria; phylum Bacteroidota; class Bacteroidia; order Bacteroidales; family Rikenellaceae; genus Alistipes. The sequence goes on along the minus strand of JAZRHV010000023.1, from coordinate 123,150 downwards.
GCCGATATAGACCACCTTCACGCTATCGGGATTGGGTTGAGCCTTCACGGCACGGACAATATTTTGAGCTGCAAGGGTATTGGTACGCAGCGTAGTTTCGGGATAGTGGTCCGCCAAGGGCGAAACCATACCGCCAACGTGCAGAACATAGTCGGCACCCTCGACAGCACGCAGAACATCCTCGTAGTTACGCAGGTCGCCCCATACGATTCGTACGCTCTCGTTCGCGGCATACTCTCTCACTATTCGACGGCTCTTACGCGAGGGGCGCACCAAGAGCGTAAGGTCGAAACAGTCGCGTCGAGCATATATCTCACGCAAGCCCGCCTGCCCCATTACGCCGGTCGCTCCGGTCAGCAAAATTCTCTTTTTCTCCATTCGGAATCAGTCGTTTTGAGTACAAATGTAGTAAAACGCTCTTACACGACAAAACATCTCAGAAATTACTTGCTTTTTTATTTGTCCGTTCATCTTATTTTCGTTATTTTTGTCAATCTTTCGGAGGGTCTTGGCACGAACGAGCCGGCAAAGCCCTGTACGATTGAATAACAGATTGATTTTTAGCTGATTGCAAACCATATTCCACAGATGAAACGAGTAATAGTTTCCGGTGGTGGTACCGGAGGACACATATACCCCGCAGTAGCGGTGGCCGAAGCACTAAAACGTCGTTATGGCAACGACGTCGAAATCCTCTTTGTCGGAGCCGAAGGCAAGATGGAGATGGAGAAGGTGCCGGCTCTCGGTTACAATATTGTCGGATTGCCCATTCTCGGCATCCAGCGTCAATTTACCTGGAAGAATCTCACCGTCCCCTTCCGCCTTATCGGCAGTGTTTTGAAGGCTCGCAAGGTTATCCGCCAATTCAAGCCCGATGCAGTGGTCGGCTTTGGTGGTTACGCAAGCGGTCCCATTTTGTGGACAGCACAGCAAATGGGTGTGCCGACGATTATCCAGGAGCAGAACTCCTTTGCCGGTGTGGCCAACAAGATTCTCGCCCGCAAGGCCAAGCGCATCTGCGTAGCATACGACGGTATGGAGCGTTTCTTCCCGGCCGAGAAGGTAACGATGACGGGTAACCCCCTGCGTGGCACCTTTGGTCGTGGCACGGTCGAGCGCGCGAAGGCTCTCGAATATTACGGATTCAACGAGTCATTGCCCGTAGTGTTGGTTGTCGGCGGTTCGCTCGGAACACGTACACTCAACAATATGATGAAGGCTTGGGTGGCGACCCTCGACGGCAAAGCTCCCGTTCAGGTCATCTGGCAGACCGGCAAATACTACGAGTGCGAGATGCGCGAATTCCTCGCTGAGCACCCCACCGAGAATATCTGGCAGGGCGCATTTATCGAGCGTATGGACTACGCCTACGAGGCTGCCGACCTCGTGATTTCGCGCAGCGGTGCCTGCACCGTATCGGAGTTGTGTCTGGTAGGCAAGCCGACACTCTTCATCCCCTCGCCCAACGTCGCAGAGGATCATCAGACTAAGAATGCTATGGCATTGGTCGAGAAGGATGCTGCCGTTATGGTTCGCGATGCGGATGCTGTGGAGCGCGCCATAAGCGAAGCTCTTGCACTGCTCGCCAGCCCCGAAAAGTTGCAGTCGCTTGCAGATAATATTGCAGCTCTTGCAATCGACGATTCGGCAGACCGCATAGTTACAGAGATCGAAAAAGTTATAGGATAATATGGAGATTCAGAACGTATATTTTGTCGGAATCGGCGGTATCGGAATGAGTGCGCTGGCTCGCTACTTTATGCACGAGGGCAAGCGCGTGGCAGGTTACGACCGCACACCCACACCCCTGACTGCCGCAATCGAGCAGGAGGGTGCCGAGGTCCATTACGAGGACTCGGTCGAGGCCATTCCCGCACCGTTCCGCGACAAGAGCACAACAATCGTAGTCTATACTCCCGCAGTTCCTGCCGACCATAGCGAGATGCTCTGGTTCCGCGAGCAGGGCTTCGAGGTTGTCAAGCGTTCGCAGATGCTCGGCTACCTCTCGCAGGGCAAGTATGTAATGGCTGTGGCAGGTACACACGGCAAGACGACCACCTCGACCCTCGTGTCGTGGCTCAACCACAAGGTTGCAGGAGGAGGCAGTGCCTTCTTGGGTGGTATTGCCAAGAACTTCGCGAGCAATCTGGTACTCGGCGAGGGCAACCGTCTGGCTGTCGAGGCCGACGAGTTCGACCGCTCGTTCTTGCGACTGAATCCCGATGTGGCGGTTATCACCTCGGTTGATGCCGACCACCTCGACATCTATGGCACCTACGAGGCGGTCAAAGATGCCTTCTCGCAGTTCGTACGACAGATTCGCCCAGGCGGTTCTCTCATCATAAAGCACGGTGTCGAGATCGCGCTCGACAATCCCGATATCAAGGTCTATCGCTACTCGTACGACGAGCCGTGCGACTTCTATGCCCGCAACGTCGAGCTTATCGGTGGCGGTATGTACCGTTACGATATCGTAACTCCGTCGGGAGTAATCGAGGGTTGTACCCTCGGCATTCCGGGCTGGGTCAATATCGAGAACTCGGTAGCTGCGGTGGCGATGTTGTGGTGCGCAGCGCAGCACGAGGGCAAGAGTCTCGACGAGGAGCTTCTGCGCGATGCATTGGCTGGATTCGAGGGTGTGAAGCGTCGCTTCGAGTTCTATATCAACACCCCCGAAGTGGTTTATATGGACGACTATGCTCACCATCCGCGCGAGCTGTCGGCCACAATCACCTCGGTCAAAAAGATGTTCCCCGGACGCAGAGTTACGGCTCTCTTCCAGCCCCACCTCTACACTCGCACGCGCGACCTCTACGAGGAGTTCGCCGAGGCGTTGTCGCAGGCTGACGAGGCGGTCCTGCTGCCGATTTACCCTGCACGTGAGGAGCCTATCGAGGGCATCACGAGCGATATTATCGCTGAGCGCGTAACCGTCCCCTGCCGCATCATCGAGCGCGAGATGCTGGCCGAGGAGGTGGCAAAGATGGGCGTTGATGTGGTAGTAAGTTTCGGAGCAGGAAATATTGATGCCTGCTGCGAGAAGATTGCCACAGCACTGAAAGCACAAACCGAAAACAGATAAAAGTGTCTGCAAATCGAAACGGAATGAAGGAGAAGATTGGCAAATATCTCTTGTTGGCCTTTGTATGGTGCCTGATTATCGGATATATCGTATATTCGGGCAGCATATTGCGTCTGCACCACACCACACAGGTCGTGGGCAGCGTCGATATCGAGGTTACCGACAGTACTGCCAATGGACATCTGGTTTCGAGCCGCAAAATTCGCGAGTGGATTCTGCACAGCGGCATTAGCACGATAGGAACACCCGTCGAAGAGGTAAACCTGTCGGGTATCGAGCAGATTATTACCAAGAACGGCTTTGTCAAGAAGGTCGATACCTACGTCACATACGACGGAGTGCTGCACATCGAGGTACACCAGCAGCGACCGATGATGCGTCTGCTGATTGACGGCTACGACACCTATGTCACCCACGAGGGTTACGTCTTCCGCTCGCCTGCGGCATCGGCACTCTACGTGCCGGTAGTTACGGGAGGCTATCGTCCACCCTTCCCATCGAACTACGAGGGTAATGTCCGCGACTACGTAGATCAGCAAATCGACGAGTCGAACAAGCGCATTGCAAAGATTGAGCTCGACAAGATTCCGCTCTACAAGAAGGAGGATCACCTGCGCGAAATCCTCGACTCGGTAAACAGCCAACGTCTAAAACAGGGTCTCTTCCAGAGCGATGATGAGTTCGCGGAGAAGGTTAGGGACCTGAGAGCCAGAAAACACAAAAAACGTCGTCAGATTTCGGGAGCATTGCGCTATAACGACCGCCAAATCGACGCCGTGACGGCTCGCAGCGATGCCGAGTATCGCAAGCAAAAAAAGTTGGAGAAAAGATATGAAGATTTCTTGAAACTCATTAACTTTGTAGACCAAATAGAGCAGGATGCTTTTTGGAGTGCCGAGATAGTCCAAATCGTGGCCGAGAACTCTCCCAGCGGAGTCTTAGAGGTGGAGTTGGTACCACGTAGCGGAAGTTATACGATACTCTTTGGCGAGATAGATAACGTCGAGCAGAAGTTCGCAAAACTTCTGCGATTCTATAAGGACGGATTGAATAACCGTGGTTGGGATAGTTACTCGACGATAAATGTCAAGTACGACGGACAGGTCGTATGCTCGAAGTAGAATTATGGAGAAGAAAAATTATATAGTCGGAATCGATATCGGTTCATCGAATATCGTGATGATTGTCGGCTCGCAGAATGCAGCCGGCGAGATGGTTATCGACGCTCTTGTCGAGAAGGCTTCGAAGGGAGTCAATGCAGGCGTTGTCGAGAATATCAATCAGGTGAGTGAGTGCATCAAAGCTGCCAAGGCCGAACTCGAAGAGAAGTTGGGCATCCGCATCAGTGAGGCATATGCCAGCATTTCGGGCGCATTTATCCGCTGCGCACCGCTATCAGACCACGTCTACGTACGTGATCCGCAGAACGGCATCTCGCAGTATGATGTCGATGCACTCTTCCTGCGTATGCGAGAGGTTATCGCCCCCGACAACGAGGTCATTATGGAGCGTATACCCCAGAACTACGTTGTCGATAACAACAAGGAGGTCATCGACCCTGTCGGTGCGTTCGGTCGTCGCTTGTCCTCGACCTTCAACTTCATCCTTTGCGAGAAGACTCCGCTCGAAAGATTGAATATGGCATTCAAACATTCGGGCTTGCAGTTAGCCGGCACCTATGCCAACTCGATGATTATCTCGGAGGCCGTACTCTCGGAGGATGAGAAGAATGAGGGCGTTGCCGTTGTCGATATCGGTGGCAGTACGACGGATGTAGCTATCTACCACGGCAACATCATCCGCCACGTGGCGACAATTCCGATGGGTGCCAACGCCATCAATCGCGATATCCACCTGCACGGAGTACCCGAACGCAGTGTCGAGAGCCTGAAAGTCAAGTACGGCTCGGCTGTCGCAGAGTTCGTTTCGGAGCAAAAACTTATCCAGATTCCGAGTATGGGACACCACAACAAGGGAGGTGTGTTGCGTCGCAACCTTGCGGCAATCATCGAGGCTCGACTGACCGATATTGCCGAGTATGTCAAGAGCGAAATTAAGGATTCGGGCTATTCGGGTCGCCTTACCTATGGCGTAGTGCTGACCGGAGGCTCGGCATCTATGGACCACATCGACGAGCTCTTCCATCGAGTTACGGGTCACGAAGTACGTATCGCCACCGCAACGAGCGGTCTTGACGAGGCATCGCGTAATAACATCGAACTCCCGGAGTACACCTCGGCAGTGGCTCTACTGTTGAAGGGTGCAGAGAAGGGTTCTTGCTCGGTAGTGGCAAGACCTGTAATCCCGACACCCCAGGCACAACCTTACCAGCAGCCTACAAGACCGATATACACCGCACCACAAGATGCGGTAAAAACAGCTACTGCTCAGCCGACGCAGACAGCAACGACCACTCCGACAGAGATGCCGACAACGCCTCAGGAGGAGAGTACGGATACCGATCAGGTTCCTACCACAGGTGAGAATGCTCGTTCGGGTGGCTGGTTCGGCAATCTGCTCAAAAAGGTTACTGACGGCATCAACGACACCTTCAACAAGGCTGAGGACGAAGAGATTTAGCCGACAGGAATGGTGTGGCGTAGCGGCCAGAAGGCTCGCTATGCTCGATTAGTTTAACACAAGAGAAAAGAGAAAAAAGATATGGTTGACGATTTATTGGATGAGTTGAAGGCTACGCGCGGCAACACCTCGATAATTATGGTCGCGGGTGTCGGTGGAGCCGGTGGCAATGCGCTGTGCAATATGTGGGATATGGGCATCAAGGGTGTGAACTTTATGGTTTGCAACACCGACCTTGACGCCTTGAACAACAACCCTATTCCCCGCAAGATTTTGCTTGGCGACGGTTTGGGCGCAGGTAACGACGCTATGCGCGGACGCGAGGCTGCCATCGGAGCTCTCGACGAGCTGCGTAACTGCTTCGAATCCACAGGTACGCGAATGTTGTTCATCACTGCCGGAATGGGTGGTGGTACAGGTACGGGAGCTTCGCCCGTGATTGCCAAGCTGGCACACGAGATGGGCATCCTGACGGTAGCAATCGTAACCTCGCCCCTCAAATTGGAGGGTACCGAGCGTTATGAGCAGGCATTCCGCGGTATCGACGAGCTGTCGAAATATGTAGATTCGCTGCTCGTTATCGACAACGACCGCATTGGCGAGATGTTCGGTAATCTCTCGTTGCGTCAGGCTTTCAGCAAGGCCGACGACGTACTCTCTTCGGCAGCGAAGGGTATTGCCGAGATTATCACGGTCAAGACCGCGCTGGTAAACGTCGATTTTGCCGATGTCAAAAAGGTGATGACCAAGAGCGGCCGCGCTCATATGGGCGTAGCTACGGCCATTGGCGAGAATCGCGCACAGGAGGCTGTCTACAACGCACTGCAATCGCCACTGCTCGACAGCAAGTCGATTCTCGGTGCAGGCGACATCCTGATAAACATTGCTACCGACTCGCTCGACAAACTTATTTACAGCGAGGTTATCGAGATTCTGACCTATGTTCAGGAGGCTGCATCGGTCAAGGACGACAACGGAAATATTCGCTCTGCACGTATTATCTGGGGTGCGAGCGAAAAGCCCCACTTGGGCGATGCCCTCGAATTGGTCATCGTCGCTACGCGCTTTACGGACGAGGGTGAGGATAATCCACAGGTAATGAAGAGTATCATCCCTCCGATGGGCAATGTCGTGAAGAGCGAGATTCAGCCACGCTCGGAGATTCCCGCTTTGGAGCCTGCCGCACGCAAGATTCCCGTTCAACCGCAGCCCGTCGCAGCACAGGAGCCTCGCCCGACACTCGGCCGTCGCACCTCGCGCTACGACAATATCGCTGCGATGTTGAGCACTCCGGCATACCAGCGTCGCAATGTGCAATTCATCGTCGATCTCCCCGCGGCAAGCAAAGAGACACTCAAAGACGGCAACGAAGCTACCGCACCGAAGCCGAGCGAAAATTCGCTCTTTGACTAATCACTGCGCGAATGGAGTCGATTCTGATATATAACGGATTCACACTCTCGACCGTCATCAAGCTGATTGCAGCAATAGCACTGTTGCTTCTGTCGGGAATGATGTCGGCATCGGAGGTGGCATTCTTCTCACTTTCGCATAGTGATATACGCGATATCAAGCAGCGCAAGTCGTTCGCTGCCGAATCGGTATTGAAACTGCTGTCGGATGTCGATATGCTGTTGGCTACGATTCTGGTAATGAATAATTTGGTCAATATCTGCATCGTTGTACTCACGAACGATATCCTTGGCGAGGTCTTTACATTCTATCGTCTACAATTCCTCTTCACGGGAGTTTTGGTCACGTTCCTACTTCTGCTCTTTGGCGAGATTCTGCCCAAAATCATAGCTCAGGGTTCGTATTGCAGTGTGGCTCTCTTTCTGGCGCAACCTCTGACAGTTATACGTTGGTTCTGCTATCCGCTCTCGTGGATTTTGGTCCGCACGAGCAGCCGCGTGAACGAGATGGCCTCGCGCAGAGGCGACGATATCTCAATCGAGGAGTTGGCCGATGCGGTCGATATGACCTCGGTGGCATCCGACGAGGAGCAGAAGATGCTGTCGGGCATCGTAAACTTCGGCAACACCGAAGTCGAGGAGATAATGCACGCCCGCGTGGATATCACAGCAATCGAACTTACGGCCTCATTCGAGGAGGTCAAGCAAATAATTATCGAATCGGGGTACTCGCGTCTGCCGGTCTATGATGAGGATCTCGACAATATCAAAGGTACACTCTACGTCAAGGACCTGCTACCCTACATCAAGGAGGGCAACGACTTCGGTTGGCAGCGACTGATGCGCAAAGCCTACTTCGTCCCGATGCACAAGAAGATTGACGACCTGCTCGAAGAGTTCCGCTCGCACAAGGTCCATATGGCTATCGTGGTCGATGAGTATGGCGCAACGCAGGGTCTGCTCTCACTCGAAGATATCTTAGAGGAGGTCGTAGGCGAGATTTCTGACGAGAGCGATATCGACGAGAGCTTCTACACCAAGCTCGGCGAGGGTAAATATCTCTTTGACGGCAAGACCCACATTGTCGATTTCGAGCGTGTCTTGGATTTAGAGGAGGACACCTTCGCCGATGTCCAGGGTCGTGCCGAGACTTTGGCAGGTCTGATGCTCGAACTCAAACGCAACTTCCTTAAAAAGGGCGACAAGGTTTCGGCCCACGGTTTCACGTTCCGTGTCGAGAGTTTGGAGGGTCGTCGTATCGAAAAAATCAAAGTCACAGCCAATGAATAGTAGCGTAAAGCTATTCATCGAACAACCCCTCTCCGAAGGGGAACTTCTCGCGTTATCGGGAGATGCGGAGCGTCGTATCGTTGCCGACTTCGGCACCGAGGCACGTCGTCGCGAGGCTCTGATGTGGCGATATATCGTTCATCGTGAGTTGGGCTCGGACACGAAGATTGCCTACAACAATAACGGAGCTCCCGTTCTCGAAAACCGTGCGGAGCATATCAGCGTATCGCATAGTGCCGACTTCGTGGCTGTGATTATCTCGAATCAACGCTGCGCCATCGACATCGAGCGGCTCGACCGCAACTTCGAGCGGGTGGCAACCCGATATATGCGTCCCGACGAGGAGAATCTGAGCTGCGATGAGCGACTGCGAGCTGTCGTCTGGTGTGCCAAGGAGGCTCTCTATAAATACGCCGGTGAACGTGGGCTCGACCTGCTGCACGACATCAAACTCTTGGCTGTTGATTTCGAGCGTGCAGAACTGCTCGGCCAAATCAAGGACAATCTACCCGTTAGGATGCAGATGACGTTCCATTCGGGTAATGTTGTTGTCTATATTGCGTAGTTTTACTATCTTTGCACCGAATGAAAAAGCAGATAACAACACTCTCGCTCGGTACGGACCCACTGTCCAAACTACTTCCGCGCTATGCCATACCTGCGATTATCGCGATGATTTCGACATCGCTCTTCAACATAATCGACAGCATCTTCATCGGGCACGGCGTCGGAGCATTGGCCATTTCGGGTATGGCCCTAACGATGCCGATAATGAATATCGCATCGGCCTTCGGAGCGATGGTTGGCGTCGGTGCAGCTGCTATCACATCAATCCGTCTGGGTCAGGGCAATAAGCGAGCAGCCGAGGAGGTCCTCGGAAATGCCGTTCTGATGAATATCACCATCGGTGTTGTCTTTGGAGGATTGAGCCTCTACTTCCTGGATGAGATTCTCTACTTTTTCGGTGCGAGCGACCAGACTATCGGCTATGCCCGCGACTTTATGCACGTTATCTTGGCCGGCAACGTGATTACGCACCTCTACCTCGGCCTCAACGAGTTGATGCGAGCATCGGGATATCCCCAAAAGGCGATGTATGCGATGTTGCTGTCGGTGGCGGTAAACTGCATCCTCAATCCGCTCTTTATCTTTAAGTTTGGCTGGGGTATTCAGGGCTCGGCATTCTCTACGGTCATTGCACAGTGCTGTGCATTGTCAGTATCGTTGCACCACTTCTCTCGCAAGAGCAGCTTTATCCACTTCAAGCGCGATATTTTCCGTTTTAAGAGTTCGATTATCGGCAATATAATCTCGATAGGTATGGCTCCGTTCCTGATGAACGTCTGCACCTCGATTGTCGTAATCTTCGTCAATAAGGCTCTGAAGTTGCACGGAGGAGATCTGAACATCGGTGCCTACGGAGTTATCAACCGCGTGGTGATGCTATTTATTATGGTTGTGCTGGGACTGAATCAGGGTATGCAGCCCATCGTCGGATATAACTACGGAGCAAAGCAATACGACCGTGTGTTGAAGACACTGCGCATAACCATCATCTGTGCTATCGGTGTCACCACCACAGGATGCTTAATCGGCTGTTTCTTGCCGCACGAGGTAGCAAAGCTCTTCGTCGGTAGCGACAGTGCCGAGTCTCAGGAGTTGATTAATGCCGTAGTCTATGGAATGAAGAATGTGATGGTGATGTTCTGGGCTGTCGGTTTCCAGGTCGTTACGGGTAACTTCTTCCAATATATCGGCAAACCCAAGCGAGCAATACTTATCTCTCTTACTCGCCAGCTGATATTCCTTATTCCTCTGCTGATAATACTTCCGCCGAAGTTCGGTCTGCTCGGTGTATGGATTTCAATGCCCATCTCCGACACAATGTCTGCAATGCTTGCTGCGGTGTTGCTTTTCTTCCAGGTTCGCTCATTCAGGCGCGAGATGCAGGGAGATTTATACATTAAGAGATAGGAGGATATAGAACTCTTTGAATTGAGGGCATATCAAAGTTTAGGCTATAACACAAAATAGGGTGTCGCAAAACGACACCCTATCTTCTATTGCTTGTTCTTTTATGCTTATTCAGCGGGAGCTGCCTCAGGAGCTGCCTCCTCTGCGGGAGCCTCGAACGGCTTAACGTCGATAAGCTCAACCTCGAATTTGAGAGCCTGGTTGGGGCCGATATCACGACCTGCACCACGAGGACCATAAGCCAACTCCGAAGGACACCAGAGGATAATCTTACCACCCTTACCTACGAGCTTCATACCCTCGGTCCAAGCGGGGATTACGTGATTGAGGGGGAACTCAGCAGTCTCGCCACGCTCATACGACGAATCGAATACGGTACCGTTCTCGGTAGTACCCTTGTAGTGAACAACTACAACGTCACGGTCATCGGTAGCCTTAACGCTCTCGTCACCAGCCTTAACAACCTTGTAGAGCAAGCCGCTCTCGGTCTTTTTTACGCCAGCCTTCTTCTCAACCTTGCTCAACCAAGCAGCCGACTGCTCTGCGTTCTGCTGGGGGCGAACAACCATAAAGTAGTTCTGAAGGAATGCATTGGTCTCATCCTCAGTAAGCTGAGCGTTACCCTCCTGAACATCAACCATAGCCTTGTTGAGCCAGTAGAGCTGGATGGGAAGACCGCTGCTCTTCACGTTGGTACCGATATCAACACCGAAAGCATACGAGAGAGCCTCGCGCTCCTCCTCGCTCTCGAACATCTCAGGATCAGCTGCTACGCGAACAACCTCAGTCGTGTCGCCCGAAGCCAAACGGATGCTGTCCTCCTTAGCGTTACGCTCTGCGATAGCCTGTGCACGCTCGCCACGCTTAACCATAAAGTACTCGCGGAGCAACTCGATAGCCTCCTCCTGAGTCTGGCTTGCCTTATCAAAAGCTGCGCCATTGATACCCTTTGCGATCACCTTGAAATCGAACGGAATGTCGCTCATCTCGTACTTCATACCGTTACCAATGTTTGCACCCAATGCATACGAAAGGGTGTCGAGTTCCGAAGTGTTACCCTTCGAAATCAGGCCGTTGCCACCGCAAGAGCCCAATACAATCACGGTGCAAAGTGCAACCGCAACCGACATAATAACCTTTTTCATCTTTTTGAAATCTATTTGATTAGTTAAAAATTTGTTTCCAAGCGACAAATATACAAATAATCATTAATCTTGCAAAATTGCAGACATTTTGATTATAAATCAACCGATATTTTATCCATATCGTTTTTTTTCGTATATTCGAGCCAAACAGAACCTAACTATATGAAACAACTACTCCTCACAAGCCTTGCAGCGCTCCTTCTGTGGGGCACCGCGCCTGCTGAAGGGCAGACTTGCAGCAACCCTTACGCTCCGATAGCCGAGATTACCGCACTCGGCATCCAGCCCGATAATGACGGAGGCACGATACTCGATTTTAGCCGTGTAGGCTACCGCTATGGCGACGCTGAAATTCCCGACATCCCTGTCGTAAAAAAGATTAAGCCCCCGAAGCGCGGAGCCGATGCCACTGAGCTTATCCAGCAGGCCGTCGATGAGGTGGCAGCACTACCCTACAAACAGCGCGGAGCTATCCTACTCAAAGCCGGACTCTACAACGTGAGCGGCTCGATTCGCATCAAAGATTCGGGCATCGTAATTCGTGGCGAGGGATCCAACCCTAAAAACGGCACATACATCCACTCGACGCGCACCGACGACGGCTCGAAAACCAGCAGTTCGCTCTTCGTTTTTGCTGGTACGGGCAAACGCGAGGTCTCGCGACCCGTGAAGCTAAATATCGTCGAGGATGCTCCTGTGGGCCAATTCTGGATAAGGGTATCCAATCCCACAGAGTTCGCCGTGGGCAACAATGTGGTCGTTCATGCCGAGACCCCGATGACGCTGATTAGCGACCTTAGAATGGACCAAATTCCCACGCGCAAAGGCTATCCCGAAGGTGCAGGCCGTTGGAACGAACAAACAATCAACCGCAAAGATATGGAGCGTGTGATTACCAAGATTGCAGGCGATACGCTCTGGTTCGAGAATCCGATATCTATGAGCCTTCTCGCCCGCTACAACCGAGGTTATGTTGCTAAATACCACTACAAAAACCGCATTCGCGAGTGCGGTATCGAGGATATCTATATGGATTGTGTCTACGCCTCCGATACCGACGAAAACCACTGCTGGACAGCCGTTGCGTTCAATACTGCCGAGCACTGCTGGGCCCGTAATCTCGAAGGCAAATACTTTGGTTTCAGCCTTGTGCTGATGAGTTCTCTGGCCAAAAACATCACAGTCAGCGACTGCAAGATGGGCGAGCATAAATCTATAATCAAGGGCAACCGCCGCTATCCGTTCCTTATCGCAGGCCAGCTCTGTCTGGTCAAGGATTGCTACTCGACGGACGCACGACACGCTTACGCCACATCAGGAGCTCGCACCAATGGTCCGAATGTCTTTCTGCGCTGTCGTGGCGTTCGCACCCACACCGACACAGGCCCTCACCACCGTTGGGCAACGGGAACGCTTTACGATAATGTTGTTGTCGAGGGTCGAATCAACATCCAGGACCGCTGCTGGATGGGACCGGGTCACGGCTGGGCAGGCGTAAACGAGGTACTATGGAACTGCGAAGCGGATGCTGTGGCCGTACAATCTCCGTGGGTCTGTGGAGCGAATTACAGCATCGGCACCATAGGAGAGAATTGGGGCGGATACCGCAAGGAGCGACCCAAAGGGGTCTGGATTTCGCACGGCAAGCACGTCAGCCCGCAATCTCTCTACGAGGCTCAGCTCGCCCAACGTCGTAAGTTGCAACCTGGCGGGGTCTTCGACGTGAAATAGTTTTTATCCAAACAAAAAGGGTTGTCCAACAGCAAGTTGAACAACCCTTTTATCTTGTGCCAATATCCCGACTACTTACGCTCGATGGGCATTGTCACCTTCGGGTGCTTATTGCTACCACAGAGGAGGTTCGTAACCGTAAACTCTACCTCGCTCACACCAATCGGCACTCCAATCTGCACCGCACCCATAGCGTGTACGACAGCACTATCCTTGCCGTTATATTTGACCTGATAGGGAATCGACGACTTATTGGTCAGGATAACCTTTGCCTCCTTGCGGTCATCGTACATATGCTCGATGCTGACGCTCTGCTTAAATAGTTCTGCGAGATACTCCTCCTTACCGATTAGCCTATTGTTGAAGTAGGCGATGCAACGACCCTGTTGGAGAGCCTCCTTCACAGCCTCGGTGGTACACTCGTGCGCCAGAATTAAGGTCATATTGCGATAGAGTCCCTCGTTGTCGTCCGTGAAAAACATCTCATCAACGGTTGCGTGGACATCCGAGTTCGAAAGTGGCGCATAGTTATTTTCGATACAGTAATCTATAAATCTCGTTCTCAAACCGATACTATTTCCAATCTCAATACCCGTAATCAATCCCTTTTTGTATAAATCCTCGGCTATCGGAGTAAAAGATGTCGCTGTCGATTTATCGTACGTGGGGTGGTTGTGCATCACGAGAGCACCCTGCTCCAAGGCGTTGCGCAGAGATGTTTCGAGATCGAGATGAAAGATCTTGTTGTTGTCGGTCGTAAAGATTGCGTTCAAGTGGTTGTCGCCACGAGTAATCTCGGCACCGCGAACAATCAATAAGCCAAACTGCTGATTCGCCTCCACAGCCTGTTCATAGCCAGCATTAAGATTAGAGAGGATGCCAAGTTCCAAGCGTGAGGCATCGTGCATAATATTGATATTAATACCCCTCGATTTGTTGTTGTACTCCTCCGGGATATATCGGTCCATATACTGCACCAATTTACGCTCGGTACCGCGCCACTCGATATGGTCGGTAATGGCCACAATATCAAGACCGTGGCGCCACGCCTCTCTCACGCGGTAAGACGGAGCAACTTCGCCATCCGAATATATAGTGTGGGTGTGCAGATCCGATTTATATACATTATAGCCCAAAATCTGGGGAATAACTATCTCTTGACGATGCTTCCAACGATGAATCGGTTGCGAAATCTCATTGACTCTCTGCGCCTGCACCATCGGTGCAATTGCCGATAACACCAATGCAGCAACCAAGAATTTAAAGCTTTTCATATTGGAAAACTTTACGACTTCAATCCAGAGATTTTATCTTTTGCGACGATAAGGTATAACATCAAGCACTTCAACCTCGTAGCAGAGGGTCGAATTGGGCTCGATGCCTAACTCTTCGTCGCCTCCGGCACCGTAAGCCAAGTGCGCAGGAATCCACGACGTAAACTTACCGCCCTTGCCGACCATCTTCATATTCTCTTGCAGGCCGACCACAAGTTTCGAGAGGGCAATGCGTGTCGTATCAGCCTGCTCGTACGACGAGTAGACCTCCGTGCCGTCCTGACGGGTAATCTTGTAACGCATAACCACCGTGTCGCGCATATACGATGCGAGATTCTGCTGGTCGCCGAGCTCGCTAATCTTGTAGGTTACGCCCGACTTCGTGCGGGCATAAGCGCGGTCGCTCTTCGCCAAATCGGCCAAGAAGCGCTCCTCATAAAGCTTAAATCGCTCGTACTTGGTATAGTTCATCTGGCGCAGATAGTAAACCTTTGCCTCCTCGAAGGTCATCTTCTCAGCTCCGTTAAACACATCCTGCACAGCCATACACACCACGTCGGCATTGAGTGTCGAATCCATCTGCATCAGGCTGTGACCCACATTCATACCGATAACATAAGCCAACGAATCGGCCTCGGTCGCAAGCTTCACTCCGCCCCTATTACACGATGCAAAGAGTGCCACAACAGCAAAAATTATTGATAATCTCTTCATAATCCTCTCTATTTACGGGTTTTGAGTGCTATACCGCACATCTTATACAACATTCGCGCACCGACCGAAGCGTCAATCTTGTTGTCGAGAGTCGGCACCACCTCGACCATATCGAATCCGACAATCTTGCGACCCGAACGCGCCACACAATCCATCAGATATACCGCCTCGTTGAACGACAGACCGCCCACCACGGGAGTACCCGTATTGGGACAATACTCCACCGAAAGGGCGTCGATATCCATACTTATATACACCTGCTGTGGCAGACGCTCGACAATCTCCTCGCAGAGCGATGCCCACGAGCGACCCTCAAACTTGGCAGTCGAGAGCGAGTAGTCGTCGAACATATCGACTCTCTCGGTCGAGCGCACCAGAGCCAACTCATCGTCGCAGAAGTCGCGCACACCCACCTCGACAATCTTCGAGACCTGGGGCATATCTTTCAGCACGTTGAACATAATCGAGGCGTGCGAGTGTTCGAATCCCTCATAGCAGTCGCGCAGGTCGCAGTGTGCGTCGAAATGGAGAACTCCAATCGAGCCGTGAGCCTCGCTCACAGCCTTAATTGCGCCATACGAGGTCGAGTGGTCGCCACCAACCAGGCCGACAATCTTTCCTTGCTCAATCCAACGCTGCACCTGTGTATATATGCTGCCATTGACACGCGCACTACCTTCGTTGATGCGACGCACCTTGCGAGCGATATGCTCGGTTTCGGGGTCACCACCATCTTCGAGGTGCTCGATAACCTTCTCGGCATCTGCTCGCAGACGCTCCGAGAGCTCCTGAATATCGTAATCTATCTCAGCCGTAGCGATACCCTTGCGCCACTCTTCGGGCGACACAGGGTCATAAAAGTCGAGCTGGGTCGATGCCTCGATAATCGCATCCGGTGCGTACGACGAGCCTGCACCATAAGACGATGTTACATCCCACGGAGCCGACACCAGCACCAACTGAGCCTGCTCAGGCGTAAAGGGCATACCGAAATAGTTGCCGTTATCGACACCTACACCATTCGGATTAAAATCCTGCAAATCCATATTGATAACTATAATAATCAGACAAAGATAGTAATTTTTTACATATATTTGCGTTCATAAATCGAACTATCGTTATGAAAATCGTTATCGACAGCGGAATTCCCTTTATCAAGGGTGTCTTCGAGCCTTATGCAGAGGTAGTTTATGCCGAGGGTCGTGCAATCAGCCGTGATATGGTTGCCGATGCGGATGCGTTGGTCGTGCGCACACGCACACGATGCGATGCAGCCCTGCTCGAAGAGTCGAAGGTCCGCCTTGTCGTCACGGCAACAATCGGCACCGACCACATAGACCTCGACTACTGCCACGCTCACGGCATCGCGGTAGAGAATGCCGCAGGATGCAATGCTCGCGGTGTTTTGCAGTGGGTATCAGCAGTTTTAGCACATATCTTAACCAAGCGCAACACTCGCCCCGAAGATATTACGCTCGGCATCGTCGGTGTCGGAAATGTCGGCTCGTTAGTTCTCGAATATGCCCAGGCGTGGGGTTTTCGGATTATCTGTTGCGACCCTCCTCGCGAGAAGCGCGAGCACCTCGGATTTCGCTCTATTGACGAGGTATTTGCCGGCTCCGATATCGTTACGCTTCACACCCCGCTTGCGCCCGATACGTTCCACCTGGTCGATGACCAACTTTTGAAGTTGTGGAAAGGGAGCGACAAGGTTCTGATAAATGCTTCGCGTGGCGAGGTTGTCTGCACCGAATCGCTGTTACATTCGGGCATAGAGTGCGCCATAGATGTTTGGGAGAATGAGCCCGATATCGACCGCACGCTGCTCAATCGAGCCTTCGTCGCAACACCACACATTGCAGGCTATTCGCTTCAAGGCAAGGCAAATGCTACATCGATGGCCGTAGCTGCCGTGGCTCGTCACTTCGCACTGCCGCTCGAAGGCTGGTACCCCTCGGAGGTTACTCCCTCGGCACCTCGCGAAATATCGTGGGAAGAGCTCTGCCAAACTATCAGCAAGCACTACGACATCATCGCCGAAAGCGAGATTCTCAAAACAAACCCCGACAAGTTTGAATCTCTCCGCAACGGCTACACCTACCGCGAAGAGTATTTTTAGCATTTTTCAAAAGAGCTCAGAACGATTTTGGAAAAAATAATTGTGAATTGTGAATTGTAAATTGTGAATTTCACTACCTTTGTAGCAGAATCGTATATATATGGTCAAGGTTTTTTTGCGCATACTCAACTTTTTTATCGGCCCGGAGCGTACACACTCTGTGGTTGTCGGCGTACTGCGAGCCGTAGGCTCGATTCCGGGAGGCCGTTGGATGCTGCGCAAGATTTACGCCGTGGAGCATCCTTCGCTCGAACGCGAAGCTTTCGGTATGCGATTCAAGAACCCGATAGGTGTGGCTGCCGGCATCGACCGCAATGCCGAGGTCTATCGCGAACTCTCGGCTATGGGTTTCGGCTTTGTCGAGGTGGGTACCATTACCCCTCGCCCGCAGAGTGGAAATCCTCGCCCACGAGTATTCCGTCTTTCGTCCGACCGCGCAATTATCAACCGCACGGGTCTGGCAAACAAGGGATTGGACTACGCTATCAGTCGCTTGCGCAATCCGCATAGCGAGTGTATCATCGGTTGCAATATCGGCAAGAACACCATTACTCCTGTCGAGGAGCAGGCAATCGACTATTTGAAGGCATTCCGCAACCTCTATCTCCACGCCGACTACTTCACGGTCAATGTCAGCTACAATACAACCTTCAAGGAGTATGTTCCCCAATCGCGCGAGAGCATTATCGAGATTCTGCAACCGCTCTTTGAATTCCGTCGCGGACAGGACCAATATCGCCCGATATTGCTCAAAATATCGCCCGATCTTCCGGATGAGGTTGTCGATATGATGACCGACATTATGATTGACACCCCGCTCGACGGTATCGTTGCAACCAACGCAACCTCGTCGCGCGAGGGCCTTACCACCTCCGAAAAGAGTCTCAACAACATCGGAGCCGGTGCAGTCAGCGGAGCTCCGCTCACACGTCGCGCTATCGAGGTTGTCGCCCGCATCCACGCCCGCGCCAAAGGTACATATCCCATTATCGGTGTAGGTGGATTGATGACACCCGAAGACATCAAGGCGATGCTCGATGCAGGTGCAACCCTCGTGCAGCTCTACACAGGATTCATCTACGAAGGTATGAGCCTGGTACGCAAAACCTGCAAGATGATGATTGCCGAGGCCGAAGCTGCAACAAAAACCGCGGAGGAGCCAACACCCCAAACAGAGGAATAATCACCCAAAATATGAACGCAGAGATTATCACTATCGGCGATGAGATTCTTATCGGACAAATCGTCGATACAAATGCCGCATACATAGCCCAGAGGCTCAATGCCGCAGGCTTCACCGTCAGCGAACGCTCGTCTGTGGGCGACCGTGCCGAGCAGATTATCCGCGCTATCGAGCAGTCGATGCAGCGCAGCGATGTGGTCATCCTCACCGGAGGCCTTGGCCCCACGAAGGACGACATTACCAAGACCACCCTCGCCAAGTTGTTCGGTGGCCAAATGCGCAACGACAAGCGCGTCGAGGAGCACGTGCGCTCGATGTTGGCTCTGCGCGGCATCGAATTTAACGAGCTCAACCGCTCGCAGGCGATGGTTCCAGACAGCTGCGAGGTCCTCTTCAACGCCCACGGCACCGCCCCCGGAATGTGGTTCGAGCGCGACGGCAAGGTGGCAATTTCGCTCCCCGGTGTACCCTTCGAGATGCGCCACCTGATGGAGGATGAGGTGTTGCCGAGATTGCAGAACCGCTTTGCGCTGCGTCAGGTAGTTCATCGTACGCTTATAACTTCGGGCATTGCCGAGTCGATGCTCGCAGCCCGCATAGCCGAGTGGGAGGATGCTCTGCCCGAATATCTACGTTTGGCATATCTCCCAGCTCCCAACATCGTCCGCCTGCGCCTGTCGGCATACGATGTGGACGGAGCGGTTGCAGAGCGAGAAATTGAGGAGCGTTTCCGCCAGCTCGAAGAGCTGATTCCCGACAATATCGTCGGTTTTGAGGGAGCTACACTCCAAGAGCAGGTACACCGCCTGCTTATCGAGAGTGGCAAGACCCTTGCCGTTGCCGAGAGTTGCACGGGAGGCTCGATTTCGGCAAAATTTACCGCTATGGCAGGAGCATCGACCTACTTCCTCTGCGGAGTTACGGCATACGCCAACGAGGCGAAGCGCGACATTCTCGGAGTAGACGAGTTGCTTATCGAACGTCACGGAGCTGTCAGCGAGGAGGTCGCTCGCGCTATGGCCGAGGGAGTGCGACGCATATCGGGTGCCGACTTTGCTGTTGCGACCACCGGAATTGCAGGTCCGACAGGTGGCTCGGCCGAAAAGCCCGTAGGTACCGTCTGGTTTGCAGTCGCCTCAGAGCGCGGAACAGTGGCAATGATGCGTAATTCGGGCACCGACCGAGGTCAGATTATCGACCGCGCAACTGCCTATGCCATAGAGCTTTTGCTCAACCACATCAAGGGTAAAAATTAAAGTTTCGAAAATTATCATCAGCGGATGATTGCAGTTTGAAAAAAAGTTCGTATATTTGCGTCCCCTATTATAGGGAGAAAGTAAAATTTTTTAACAATGAAAGTCTGCGAAATTACAGGTAAAACCGCGATTGTCGGCAACAATGTGTCGCACTCGCACCACAAGACCAAGCGTAAGTTCAGCCCGAACTTGAAAAACAAGCGCTTCTGGTCGGAAGAAGAGGGTCGCTGGATCACTTTGAAGGTATCAGCTGCCGGAATGAAAACCATTAACAAGAAGGGTCTTGCAGTAGCCTTGCGTGAGGCAGCCGCTCCCAAAAAACTCTACTAAATCTTTAAGGAAACATGGCAAAGAAAGGTAACAGAGTTCAGGTCATCCTCGAGTGCACCGAACAGAAAGAGAGTGGCGTAGCGGGCATGTCGCGTTACATTACCACCAAGAACAAGAAGAACACACCCGATCGTTTGGAGCGTAAGAAGTACAATCCGTATTTGAAAAGGGTAACTTTACACCGTGAAATTAAATAGTATTTAGCGTTATGGCAAAGAAAGTAGTCGCAACACTTAAAACCGGTACGGGTAAGCAGTTTACCAAGTGTATCAAGATGGTTAAGTCGGAGAAGACCGGTGCCTACATCTTCAAGGAGGCTATCGTTCCCAACGACCAGGTTAGCGAGTTTATGAAATAATTAAAGTCGCTTGTAGTTAGGCCGCAAGGCTTAATACAAAAGGCATCTTCCATAGAAGATGCCTTTTGTGTGTTTATACCCTACCCTCGACCAATTTATCCATCCTGCGGCAGCGGTTTTGTACGACTTTTGCAAAATCCAACGAAAATGACCGTTTCGATATGAAAAATTTGCGGCCACATCTGGCTCTGATACTCTGCAACGCTATTTGGGCTATGGACTATCCATTCTACTCGATGGTCCTGGGCAAGTATGTCGAGCCGTTGCCAATGGTCACGGCCGCACTTATCGTAACGGCCCTGATGTCGCTCGTCCCGCTGCTCTGGGAACCTGCCGAGAAGGTCGCCCCGCGCGATAAGCGGCTATTCGTCGGAGCTGCACTGCTGATTGGCGTAACACGAAAGCTGATGATGATGTATGGCCTTGCCCGCACCTCACCGATAGACGGCTCGATAATCAACACCGTCGGCCCGCTGTTGGTGCTGATTCTCTCGGTGGTATTGGGACTCGAACGCTTCACCAAACGCAAAGTCGCAGGCCTGCTGCTCGGTATGGGAGGAGCCGTGGCTGTCGTACTTACGGGGGCAGCCTCCACTCATCAAAACTCGCAAATCTTGGGCAACATCCTAATCTTTTTGTCGGCCTGCACCTCGGCGTGTTATATGGTTATGTTCAAGAAGTTGATTTCGCGCTATAAGGTCACGACGCTGATGCTCTGGATCTACGGCATTGCGGCACTCGTTATGCTCCCCTTCGGAGCCGAGAGCCTTATCCATACCGACTTTAAGGCTCTGCACGGAGGGTTGCTGCTCGCCACTCTCTTCGTAATCTTTGTGCCGACATATATCCCTAATCTGATGCTCAACTATGCACTGCACAATGTTGCCCCGACCGTGACAAGCATCTACGGCTACCTGCAACCCGTCTTGGCTATTGCCGCCTCGGTAGCCTTCGGCCTCGACCACCTCCACTGGGACACGTTGGTCTTTGCTGCAATTATCTTTGTGGGTGTCTGGCTGACGGCCACATCCTACCACTCCACCCCGACCGTACGGTCATAAATAGAATTTTGATCGGAATTATCTACTTTCGGTGTGTTCGTCATTGCGAGAGCCATTAGGCTCGCGGCAATCTCCTGGGGTAATGATAGGTAGGAGATCCCCACAGTCGCTACGCTCCTTCGGGATGACAGTTTGGGGCTACACGCCTAAAATAGATAATTCTCATTTTGATTAATATATCATTTATTACTCTATTTTACATATTACCGAGCTGGTGCCAGCGATCTTAATTTGTGTATTCTTACCACTGTGCTTTGCTTGCAATGCTCGTTTATCGCCATAGATAACTCGCAAAACAGGGCTACCATCAATTACGGTCTCGGCCATCTTCTCGCGTGGATTTAATATAACAAGATATCGCTCGCTACCCTCTCCTCGCTCGTAAATTACGGGGTAGGGTTTATGTGGGTCGCTAATCATTCGCCACGCTCCCGTATTACCCAATGCTTCTATATCGCGACGCAGAGCCAATAATCCCTTCGTCCAACTAAGCATTGACGAGGGGTCGTTCTCTTGCGAGGCTACATCAGGACGATTAGGTGTGGTATCAATTGGCAAGTAGAGTTTTGTCGGTTCGCAAGTCGAGAATCCAGCCGTAGCACCTTCACTCCACTGCATTGGAGTTCGTTCGGCCGAGCGGTCTCGGCTACCCTCAATGGCTGGCACTCCATCCATTGAACGCATACCAATCTCCTCACCATAGTATACGATAGGCACCCATGGCATAGTTAAGAAGAAGGTCATAGCAGTTTTGAGTTCAGCCAACGAGGAACGCTGATTGCGATTGATACGCCAAGTGTCGTGACTGGATGTAGGCATACAAGGAAAACCGTGTCCTTTGGTCTCCTTATACATCTTTTCGAATGGCACTACGAATGTGTCGAAACGACCTTTGCCTGCCTTATCCAACCAACAATCTTTTGGTGGATAGATACCCGTAGTGCGATCAGCATTACGCTCGGTATTATACACCAAATCGCGGTACATAATCTTGCCGCATCCGTTGTGACGAATGATATCAATGTCGAATCCGCACGATATAGCCTCTATTGGGCTCGACCACTCAGAGAGGAAAATCCTATCGGGATAGTTCTTGTTTTGCCACTCGAAAATCTCATTCCACAATCGTCTTACTCCGTTAAACTCTGCATCATCCCCCTTTACCAAAGACCACGCGAGGTCACACCTGAAGCCATCTACTCCTTTATCAAACCAAAACGATAGGATGTTTTTCATCTCCTGACGCACAGCCTTAGGGCCGGGGGCATTGTAGGCTTGCTCCCATGGGTGCTCAGGATTGGGATTATAAAATCCGTAATTGAGAGCAGGTTGCACATCGTAGTAATTCATCAGATAGTAGCCATTGCGCGGATAGTTGTTATCCACCCAATCACCCCTATCCTTAGGATTTGGCTTAGCAGGCTTGTGATCCTTGCCGTGAGTCCAAATGTAGTAGTCGGCATAGTGACCGTGTTTATCCCCATTTGCCGACTCCTTAAACCAAGGGTGCTTGTCAGAAGTATGACCAGCCACAAGGTCAAGGCAGACACGAATACCCTTTGTATGAGCCTCGTCAACAAGACGTGCCAGATCGCTATTTGTGCCAAAACGAGGATCTATCTTGTAATAGTCAGTGATGTCATAGCCGCCATCTTCGAATTCGCTACAAAAGATTGGGCTAATCCATATTGTGTTAAATCCCACACTTTTAACATAGTCCAATTTTAAGCGAATACCCTCCAAGTCGCCATAGCCATCTCCGTTGCTATCCATAAACGAAGAGGGATAGATGTGGTATATTGTCGCATCATCAAGCCACTTTGGGTATGTGTGCTCTTGTAATGGCACCGCCCATAATAAGTGTGTCGTTAGCAGTGCAAATAGTAGTATGGTTGCCTTTTTCATCTCTAATCCTTAATAGTTCTGTGAATAATTTGTAGTACAAAATTAACACAAATTACGCTTCCAACCAAACCTAAAATTTCGGGTATAAAAAGATAGAGAGATGACAGAATAGATCAGTCCCTATAATTTGAGCCGAAACCGGGATTTACAACCATTGCTGCGCAATAGTTGTTTCCGCTTGGCGCCTCGGCATAGTTTGCCAGCAACCTCTGCACTCGGCTGTTGGCGCGGTTGAACCCTCCGGGTTCCATCCCGATTTCGGGTGTAAAAAGATAGAGGGATGACGATATGTCATCCCTCTATCTTTGAGCCGAAACCGGGATTTGAACCCGGGGGATGCGTTATCGCATCCCCATTGGGGATCTATATAGACAATCCCTCCAAACCTCCCTTTGATAAGGGAGGCTTTGGGGTCCCGAGTTCAACCTCTGTACCAATCAAAAATTATAGGGACTAACCCAAGTGGTCAGTCCCTATAATTTGAGCCGAAACCGGGATTTGAACCCGGGACCCCTTCATTACGAGTGAAGTGCTCTACCGCTGAGCTATTTCGGCAACAACGCAGATTTGGATATCCGTTCGATGTGCAAATATCGTAAAAAATTTCCGATAAAATAAAAAATCAGCTCCGGAAATAGATTAAATGTGTGAATTTTGACACTTTTTGCGTATATTCGCTATGCGAAATAATTTTTTCATCAATCAGGCTTCGATGTTATGATTACTTTTATCGTATGTTTGGCTCTGCTCGTTACGGCATACTTTACCTACGGCAGATTCTTGGAGCGCATCTGTGGCATTAATGCAACAAATCCCGTACCCTCACAAACACTCTATGATGGTGTGGATTACATCCCGCTGCCGCGATGGAAGATCTTTCTGATTCAGCTACTCAACATCGCAGGTCTGGGCCCCATCTTCGGTGCAATACTCGGAGCGGCATATGGCCCCATAGCCTTCCTATGGATTACGCTGGGCGGCATATTTATCGGTGCGATGCACGATATGATCTCGGGTGTGATGTCGCTCAAGAGTAACGGAACAAGCCTCCCCGAGATTATCGGCGAGCATCTCGGAAATAGGACTAAGCAGTTTATGGGCCTCTTCTCGGTATTGCTGATGGTGCTCGTAGGTGCGGTATTCCTCTCACAGCCTGCCAACCTGATTGACTACCAACTCGAGATTCCCTCGCTCGACGGCATAGCCTTCGGCAACTACTCGTGGTCGCTCGTGGCGATTCTGGCAGCTATACTTATATATTATATCCTCGCGACGCTGCTGCCCGTCGATAAGATTATCGGCAAACTCTATCCGATTTTCGGCTTGGCACTGCTCGTAATGGCATTCGGTATTCTGGTCGTGCTGTTTACCCAGAGCGACAAGTACCCGATACCCGAGCTTACCTCGCTCAAGAATATGATTGCCGACTCAGCGAAGTTCCCCATAATCCCGATGCTCTTCACAACCATCGCCTGCGGAGCTATCTCGGGCTTCCACGCCACGCAGTCACCGCTGATGGCTCGCTGCATAACCAACGAGGTGCAGTGTCGCTCGATATTCTACGGAGCGATGATTGCTGAGAGTATCATTGCCCTGATTTGGGCAGCGATAGCCATGGCCTTCTGGGGCGGTGTCGAGGGGTTGAACGAGACGATTGCGACCTACAAGGGCAACGCAGCTGTGCTGGTCGATTTGATTGCCACCGAGACCCTCGGTCCTGTTATCGCGACCTTTGTCATCATTGGAGTTATCGCCTGCGCCATCACCTCGGGTGATACGGCCTTCCGCTCGGCAAGATTGATTGTTGCTGACTTCCTGGGCATCGAGCAGAAGAGCCTCCGCAAGCGCATCTACATCAGCCTGCCGCTCTTCGCTGCCGGTCTGTTCATCATCTTCGCACTTCCGTTCCAGACCATCTGGAGCTACTTTGCATGGTGCAACCAGACGCTGGCGGCCGTCACGCTGTGGGCTATTGTGGCCTATCTGGTCAAGCAGCGCAAGCCTCTGGTCATCGGCTTGCTGCCGGCACTATTTATGACCTATGTCTGCGCGAGCTACATCTTCGTCTCGCCACTAATGTTCGGACTCGAGAGTCGCACCCTGGCCTACGCACTTGGCGGTGGTGTGACTATCGCAATACTTATCGCTGTAATACTTCACATTCGCAAACAATATGGCACACGAAAATAAAATTTCACTCAACCCAACACCCAACCAGACCTTCGAGATTGTCGGACGTGGCGAGTACGACTTCGCGACAATCCTGCGCCACTCCTACGAGATGCAAGAGCAGCAGCACGATATCGAAGCGGCCTGCAACGAGCGATTCCACGCCTTCCAGCGTATTGTCGAACTGATACCCAACGACGAGGAGATAACCCTCGAATGGGAGCACACCAACACCCGCGCAGCCCTCGAACTCATCTACGCCTCGGCAGTGGACCACTTCCTGATTAACGACTTCGAGATGGCTGCCGGAATGTTCGAGATGCTGCTCGACATCGACCCCGAAGACCATACGGGTTGTGTTACAACCCTTGCGTTCTGCTATATCGCTATGGAGGAGTACGAACTCTTCGATGAAATATCAAACGACATCTCGGATAAACAGCCCGAAAAGCACCTGTTGATGATGTGGTCCGAATTCCGTCGTACGGGAGAGATTCCCGATGGTGAGGCGCGAGTTCTGAGCTTCAAGCACCGCCTCTTCTTCGAGGAGTTCCGCGCGACAGACCATCCCGTGGACGAAGAGTATATGCAGGGATTAGAGGCCGACCCGCCGACCCGCCAGGCACAAGCTCGACAGCTCTGGCTCCAAACCGAAAACCTCTGGGCACTCTACCCCGACTTTATCAACGCCCTACGCGAAAAGTAAAATCTGAAATAACCACAAAAAGAAAACCTGCTTAACTCTCGTTAAGCAGGTTTCTTGTGACACCGACAGGACTCAAACCTGTAACCTTCTGATCCGTAGTCAGATGCTCTATTCAATTAAGCTACGGTGCCGAATTGCGAGTGCAAATGTAAAGCATTTTTTATTCACTCGCAAATTTTTTCGCAAAAAAGTGCGTTTTTATTTTCATCTTCGCACACGCCAAGGACGCAAACCGCATCCTCAGGCTCGCAGAACTAACTATTCGCCAAGTACTTCCGCCAATTTTGCAGCGACACCCTCGCCACGCAAATTTTTAGCAACGATCTTGCCTTCGGGCGAAATCAGGAAGTTCGAAGGAATCGAGCTCACGCCATAAGCATCTGCCGAAGGGCTCTTCTTGTCGGCATTGACACCTACAACATTCACCCAAGTCATATCGTTCTCTGCGACGTACGACTTCCAAGCCTCAACATTATTATCGAGCGATACACCATAGATTTCGAAGCCCTTGTCTGCATACTTCTTATAAGCCTCGACCAGGTAGGGAATCTCGCCACGGCAGGGGCCACACCACGTTGCCCAGAAGTCGATAAGCACCCACTTACCCTCGCCCACGAGCGACGAGAGAGCCACCTCGTTATCGTTGGTATCCTTAGCAACAATCTCGATATAGGGGGCACCAATCTCGGTCTGTTCCTGCGCGATAAGTTTCTCCTCGACAGCCTTCAACATCTTAGTCTTACGCAGGCTTGCGGGGAACTCTTCGAGGCGAGCACGCAAATCGGCAGTGCTCAACTCGGCACTCTCGACACGGAAGAGGTATGCACCGAGGATGTTGTCGATATTCTCGGTCACTGCTGTCGATATAATCGTATTATACTCATCAATCAGAGCCTGCTGCTGCTCCTTATCGCTATTCTCCGACTGCATCAGAGCATAGAAGCGATTCTGCACATCCTTCAACTTCTCGTTTACAACATTTAAGTTATCGTTAGCGGGTGTACCCGTAGCATTATAGCTCTTGGTCGCCTCATCATAGACAACGGCAATCTTGCCGGGCTCGATAAAGAGCATAGTCAAAGGGGTCTCGTTATCATCGGTAACCATCGCAAGCATCGGCTCATCAACCGTACCCTCAAATGCGAAAGTACCATCTTCGGGGTTAATCTTCGTAGTTGCGATAGTCGACTCATCGCCATAACCCGATACCAGGTAGAGTTCGCCCACCTCATCCTGTGCTACGGTACCCGTAATGTTGTAGTTTACGCCCTTGTTACAGCTGCAAAGTGCAACAATCGCAAGCAGGGCAATCATCAATCTTTTCATACTTTTTTAACTTTTATTTGGTTATTTAATCTCTTCTACTTTCCGCTCTTAATCTCTCTGTCGGGATTCTCGCGCAGGAACTTCTCCCACGACGAGGTACCACGCTTCGCAGCCTTCTTGGCTCCGCCCAAGCCCTTCACACGCTCATCGCCAAGAGCATCATTCAGCGGACTTGTCGATGTAAAATAGTGACACAATGCCACCGCCATACCATCCGTTGCATCCAATCGTTCGGGCAACTTCTCGATTTTGAGCAGGCGACCGATAATCGCGGCAATCTGCTCTTTCGAGGCCGCTCCCGTACCGCTTATCGACTGCTTGATTCGCATCGGAGCATACTCAAAGACGGGCCTGTCGTGGCTCAAAGCCGCAGCCATAGCCACACCCTGCGCACGTCCCAATTTGAGCATCGACTGCACATTCTCGCCAAAGAAAGGCGATTCGAGAGCCACCTCCGCCGGAGCATACTCCTCGATAAGGGCACTCACGCGCTGGAAGATGTAGCGCAGCTTTTCGTAGGGGTCTTTCATCTTATGCAGGTCGATATCGCCCATAACGACCGAGCGGACCAATCGTCCCTCGACCTCCAAGATACCGTAACCCGTATAGTTTGTTCCGGGGTCGATACCCATTATGCGATACTTTCCTGCTGCCATATTTTACACCGAGGCCGATATTACTCCTCTGCCAACTTTGCAAATGCCTTTTCGAGCTTATCAACCTTACGCGACAATTCGGGCAGATTCTTATAGACGGCACTTGCACGGTGGAACGAGATTCCGGGGAGTGCAGGGTAACCCATACGCACCTCTCCGTCAGGCACGTTCTTGTCGATACCGCTCTTCGAGCCAATCTTTACGCAATTGCCGATAGTAACGTGGTCGGCAATACCCACCTGACCTGCCAGGAAGCAGTTACTACCCACCTTCGATGTTCCGGCGATACCGGTCTGCGCTGACGATACGGTATGCTCGCCAACCTGCACGTTGTGGCCAATCTGGATAAGGTTATCGAGCTTCACACCGCGACGGATGATTGTCGAATCGGTCTTCGCACGGTCGATACAAGTGTTTGCACCAATCTCGACATCGTCCTCGATAATCACGTTACCCAGCTGCGGAATCTTATCGAAACCGCCCTGCGCATTCGGCGCAAAGCCAAAACCATCAGCTCCGATAACGGCTCCTGCGTGGATAATACAGTTCTTGCCTACGCGGCAGCCCTCGTAAATCTTCACACCCGGATAGAGCTTCGTACCGTCACCGATAACCACACCGTCACCGATATATACCTGGGGATAAATCTTCACATTATTACCAATCTTGGCACCGGCCTCGACAACCGCAAAGTCACCAACGTAACAATCCTCGCCCATCTGAGCCTTCTCCGAGATTGAGCACATCTTGCTGATACCCTTCTTTTGGGGACGAGCCGCATCGTATGCTGCCAACAACTGCAAGATGCAGGCACCGACATTGGCAACCTTAATCATAGTCGCAGGCACCGGTTCCTTCGGCTCGAAGTCGTTGCCGACAAGCACAATCGAAGCCTTGGTCGTATAGATATACTGCTCGTACTTGGGATTCATCAGGTATGCCAACGCACCCTCTTTACCCTCCTCAATCGAGCCTACGGTATGTACCTTTGCGTTCTTATCGCCAACCACCTCTCCTTGGAGCAGTCCGGCAATCATCTCAGCTGTAAATTCCATTATCTATTTAATGTATTTGTTAATATCAACTCCTACGGGCAAAAACTCGCTCACATCGCGGCCAAACGAGAGCAATTCACGCACCACGCTCGACGAGATGTGCGACAACTCGGCAGGTGTACACAGAATAACCGTCGAGAGCGAAGGAAAGAGGTGTCGGTTTACCGAGGCCATATTCTGCTCGTACTCGATGTCGTAACCCGTACGCACACCGCGCACGATAGCCCTCGCACCACATTCGAGTGCGAAATCGCCCGTCAGCGAACGATAGGTGCGCACCTCAACACGCGGATTCGAGGCATAAATCTCCTCGATCATCGCAACTCTCTGCTCTACTGCGAGCAGACCTCTCTTCGAGATATTATCGCCAACGCCAATCACAACCTTATCAAACAGGCGCAGAGCCTCTTCGACTACCGCAGCGTGACCTCGTGTGAATGGGTCAAACGATCCCGGAAATATAACTACACTTTCTCTCTCCATAAACGCAAAGATAGTAATATTTCGCATCCATACGACATCTCTCACGCCTATTTTTTACGTTTTCGTCTATTTTTCAGTTCGATATATTCCGAATAGACTATGCGTGTGTGAGGATTCGACGAAATTATCTCCTGACGTATCGCCTTGGTGCCATACCTTACAAACCAAAATTTTCGCGGCACACGGTGCACCACCTGATGCAGCGTATCGACACTCTCGACCCTGCACTCCACCGAGTCACGCCCCACAACTCCCTCGACCTTTACCCACTCATCTGCCCAGCAGAAGAGGCGCAACGTATCGCGCAGAACAACGGTATCGCGCAACGGCACGGCAATCTCGACCTCGGTGTGCGTCGCGCTCTTGGCCACAGCCTCCAAGCGTCGGAGTTTGATGCCGAGTTCTTGTATGCGACGCGCATCCTCGGCCTTCATCCTGCGAAATTCGTCACAGCGTAACTCCAACGCCTGCACCGATGCTGCCGACTCGTCAAGGCGAGTGCGGTAGAGTCGAATCTGCTCGGTCAGGGCTGTCTGATTATTATCCAGACGTTCGGCTTCACGGTGGCGCGTAATGCCCCACATCGCCAACACTGTCGCACACAGGGCATAGATAAATAAAATTCTTTTCATACTTTGATATTTTTGTTTGAGATTATTTCGACCCAACGGGTCGAGCCAAAGATATCATCGTATGCAGGCGCGTGTTTATATATTTTGTAGAAAATCGTACCGACCGCAAGAGCTGCACACACAACAAAAAGAGGATGTCAAGTGATTGACATCCTCTCGGTTATAATCTTCGGGCCTGATGCCCTCCGAATCCTAACTACTCGTGCTTGCGGGGACCACGCTTGTCGCCACGCTTGTCACCACCCTCACGGGGCTTGCGCTCGCGCTCAACCCAACCCTCAGGTTTCGGCAACAATACGCGGTGCGAAAGCTTATACTTGTTGGTCTTGGGATCAACACCGATAAGCTTCACGTCGATCATATCACCCTCCTTCAAGCCGGTCTCCTCCATAGTCTCGAAACGCTTGTAGTCAATCTCCGAGATGTGGAGCAGAGCCTCCTTGCCGGGAAGAATCTCTACGAATGCACCGAACGATACAATCGAGGTAATCTTACCGTGGTACTCCTCGCCAACCTCCGGAATAGCAACGATGCCCTTGATGCGAGCCAATGCTCCGTCGAGAGCCTCCTTGTCGCTACCGAAGATATCAACAAGACCCTTATTATCAACCTCGGTGATGGTGATAGTCGTACCTGTGGTCTTCTGGATATCCTGAATAACCTTACCACCGGGGCCGATAACAGCACCAATCATATCCTGAGGAATTGCAATCTGAACGATGCGGGGAACGAACGGCTTGTAGTCCTCACGAGGCTCTGAGATGCACTCCTCAATCTTGTCCAAGATGTGGAGGCGACCCTTGCGAGCCTGCTCCAAAGCTGCTGCCAATACCTCGTACGAAAGACCATCAACCTTGATATCCATCTGAGTTGCGGTAATACCGTCGCGAGTACCTGTAACCTTGAAGTCCATATCTCCGAGGTGATCCTCATCGCCCAAGATATCCGACAATACGGCCCACTTACCCGACTGCGAGTCGGTGATAAGGCCCATTGCGATACCCGATACGGGCTTCTTGATCTTCACACCAGCATCCATAAGTGCAAGAGTACCTGCACAAACGGTTGCCATAGACGACGAACCATTCGATTCGAGGATATCCGACACTACGCGAACTGCATAGGGATTCTCCTCGCCTACGGGTACCATCGGTTTGAGCGCACGCCAAGCGAGGTGACCGTGACCAATCTCACGACGGCTCAAACCACGCGAAGCCTTAGCCTCACCTGTCGAGAAGGGCGGGAAGTTGTAGTGCAGAACGAACTGCTCGCTACCCTGAACGAGAACCTCGTCCTTAACCTTCTCGTCCATCTTGGTACCGAGAGTTACCGTTGTGAGCGACTGTGTCTCACCACGAGTAAAGAGAGCCGAACCGTGTGCAGCGGGCAGATAATCTACCTCGCAGCAGATCGGGCGGATCTCGTCAGTACGACGGCCATCCAAACGCTTACCCTCGTCGAGGATCATATTACGCATAGCCTTCTTCTGTACGTCATCGTGGAAATATTTGTGGATGAGGGGAGCCTTCTCTACCAACTCCTCCTCGGTATAGCGCGATGCAAACTCAGCCTCCAAAGCGTCGAAAGCCTCCGAACGCTCGTGCTTCATAGTACCGCTGGTAGCGATAGCGTAAGCCTTGTCGTAGAGCTCAGCGATGATAGTCTGACGCAACTCCTCGTCGTTATTCTCGTGGCAGTAGGTACGCTTTACATCCTTACCCAGCTCCTTCGAGAGCTCGATCTGAACAGCGCAGTGCTTCTTAATCTCCTCGTGAGCGAACTTGATAGCGCCGAGCATTACATCCTCCGATACCTCCTTCATCTCACCCTCAACCATCAAGATATTGTCGATAGTACCACCGACCATAATGTCGAGATCTACGTCCTTCATCTGCGAGAAGGTCGGGTTGATTACATACTCACCGTTGATGCGAGCTACGCGCACCTCCGAAATCGGGCCACCGAACGGAATGTCCGACACAGCCAAAGCAGCCGAAGCGGCAAGACCTGCCAATGCATCGGGCTGAATATCCTTGTCAGCCGAAATGAGCGTTACGGTTACATAGACCTCAGCGTGATAATCCGAGGGGAACAAGGGGCGCAAAGCGCGGTCAATAAGGCGAGCAACGAGGATTTCGCTGTCGTTAGCCTTGCCCTCACGCTTCATAAAGCCACCGGGATAGCGGCCACAAGCAGCGTACTTCTCTTTGTACTCTACCTGCAACGGCATAAAGTCGGTTCCTTCCTTCGCGTCTTTTGCGGCTACGACCGTAGCGAGCAACATTGTGTCGCCCTGCTTAACTACAACCGAACCGTCGGCCTGTTTTGCGAGTTTTCCTGTTTCAATCATAATCTCTCGGCCGTCTGCCAGAGAGAACGTCTTGCGTACCGGGTGGTACAATTTGTTTTCTTCCATCATATTTTCGTCCAAAAAAAATTAGAATTTTCGTCTTTGTTCGTCCTTGTGCTCACGCATTATGCGCGCCCGCACAAAAAAAGAGGAAGAGGGCGCACTGCGGCATATAGCCCCTTTCGCACCCTCTCCATCTTCGTCCTCTTACTTACGGAGGTTAAGAGTCTTGACGATTGCGCGGTAACGCTCGATGTCAATCTCCTTCAAGTACTCCAGCAACTGGCGACGCTTACCTACGAGGCGAAGCAGCGAACGCTGCGTGCCGAAGTCGTGCTTGTTGCGCTTGAGGTGCTCTGTAAGGTGGCTGATACGGTACGAAAACAACGCGATCTGGCTCTCAGGCGAACCTGTGTCGGTGTTAGACTTGCCGTACTGACCGAAAAGCTCTTGCTTTTTCTCTGCTGATAAATAAGCCATTGTATTAAAAAGTTTATTTAGTTCCACTCTACGACGTATTCTCCTTACTGAATCACGCCAGAGCGTGGCGCAAAGGTAGTAATATAAATCGAATCGACAAGCGAAAACGCATTAATTTTCTTATATTTGAGTGCTTTTACACCCCTTTTTGCCACTCCGCGCACAACCTTCCGAAAAAAAATGTATCTTTGTATCATTCAAAAAGATATTTTCGGCAATGAAACGACTCTCTCTCTTGATGCTGCTGACGCTGCTGCTCGCCTATGCCGGCGGATGCTCTGCGCCACACCGCTACATCACATCCGACGGGGCTATGCTCGGCACAACATTCCACGTTTGCGCCGACATTGAGGGGCTCACACAATCCGAGCTCTATGCCGAGATGATGCGCATAGATGCCGAGGCAAAATCCTCACTCTCGATATTTGACCCCAACTCGTTATTGAGTCGCATAAACCGCGGAGAGAGCGACTCGCTCGACCGACATCTTGTTCACAATATGATGCTCGCCCGCACAATCAGCGAGAAGTACGACACCCGCTACGACATCACCGTCAAGCCTTTGACCGATGCGTGGGGATTTGCCGCCAAGAAGGCCACCGCCGAGCCGAACATCGACTCTATTTTGCACTTCGTAGGCTACGATAAGTGGCTCATCGAGAGCAACAACCGCGTCATCAAGAGCGACCCGCGCGTGCAGTTCGACCTCAACTCGATTGCTAAGGGCTACACCGTAGATTTGGTTGCCGAGATGCTCGAAGCGCACGGCTCCGAGAACTACATCGTCGAGATTGGTGGCGAGATTCGTTGCCGTGGAGTCAATCCGAAAGGTCACATCTGGCGCGTCGGCATCGACAACCCCGCAGAGGGCAATATG
Organism: Alistipes sp.; assembly: GCA_045644925.1. GTDB lineage: Bacteria > Bacteroidota > Bacteroidia > Bacteroidales > Rikenellaceae > Alistipes. The sequence goes on along the minus strand of JAZRHV010000023.1, from coordinate 89,002 downwards.
TCGCCCGGCCACAACCTTGCCGCAGCTGTCGAGCTACACGGAAAAGCTCTCGCTACTTCGGGTAACTACCGTCGATTCTACATCGATGCCGATGGTCGCAAGGTGGTCCACACCATCGACCCGACAAGCGGATGCAGCACAACCTCACGTCTTCTCTCGGCAACGGTCGTAACCTCCGACTGTGCCACGGCAGATGCTTTGGCAACGATGTTTATGGTTGTCGGCAAGGAGCGCGCCATCGAGCTTGCCGAGAAGATGCGCGACAGCGTAAAGGTCTATTTCATCATCGACAGTGAAGACGATAAATACGATATTTTCAACACTTTGGAGTAGTGACTATGCGCAATATTCTGTTTTTATACAACCACAAATCCGGACGACAGGAGCCTAAACGACTCCTCGATGCGGTATTGGATATTTTCGAGAATGCCGGCGTGACCGTCACGGCTCGCGATATCGACTTCGACGGCAACCCTCTCGAAAATCTCGGCGACACCGACTGCATAGTCGTAGCCGGTGGCGACGGCACCATAGGTTTCGTGGTAGACAAGATGTTCCACCACGGCATTGACCTCCCGATAGGCATCATCCCTGCCGGTACGGCAAACGACTTTGCCTCGATGCTCAACATACCGCACAACCCTCGCGAAGCTGCGCTCCACATACTCCACAGCACGATACGAGCCGTCGATTGCGGATGTGCCAACGGACAATATTTCGTCAATGTTTTCAGCTTTGGAGCCCTCACCACAACCTCGCAGCACACCCCCGATAAGCAGAAACGCTTACTCGGCCGCCTGGCCTACATTATCGAGGGAGCCCGCGAGCTCTACTCCGTGAGAGGCCTGCCACTCACAATCGAGTGCGACGGCAAGAGCATCAACATCGAGGTTATCACGGCTCTCGTACTCAACGGCCGCACGGCAGGACGCATACCTCTTGCCCGCACAGCACAGCAGGGCGACGGCATCTTGGACGGAGTATTCTTCGTCAAGCGAACTCTCTTCCGCTTTATCTGCGATGCGCTAATCCACCTTTGCGGAGGCAGACCATCGACCGTTAAGCGCATCAGCGGACACCACTTCCGCATAAGTTCGACCGCAACAGACATCATCACAGACGTTGATGGTCAGCGCGGACCCGACCTTCCGCTCGATATCGAGTGTAAGATGCAGGCCCTGAAAATCAAGGGCTAAGAGAGGTCGGCGACCCTACTTACGCCACGCTTATAATCCGTAACCCATACCCACAAAGACAAAAAAACCGTCCAACTTGCGTTGGACGGTCATTCGTTTTCGAACTCGATTAGAGAGCGTTAACGTGCAACTGAGCTGCGCTCTTGAGGTTAGCAGCCTTATTCTTGTGAATAATGTGCAACTTTGCGAGCTTGTCGAGCATTGCAGTTACCTTCGGAAGGAGCTCTGCTGCTGCGGTCTTGTCAGTTGTGTTACGCAATGCCTTTACCGCGTTACGAGTAGTCTTGTGATAGTAGCGGTTGTGTGCACGCTTAGTCACGGTCTGACGAATTCTCTTTTTCGATGACTTGTGATTTGCCATAGTTTTATTAGTTTTTATTTTTACTTTTATATTGTTCTCATTTTCGGACCGATAGTGCGTCCGTCCACACCTCGAAGTCTTTTCGACTTCATGAACACCACGTAGGCATTCTCGCTATTTTTCACCCTGTCAAACACCTTGCGGTGTAAGTCATTGTAGCCCATAGGAGAGTCGAACTCCTCTTTCAAGAATGAAAATCTTGCGTCCTAGCCGATAGACGAATGGGCCAATACCACTAATGTTTCCGCTTAACGGTCATTTAGCGGGGCAAAGATAGTGCTTTTTTTTTTAATCTGCAATCTTCTAATAAAAATTTCGCATTTTTTATCAGATTGCACACCCTCTACTCTTTGAACCCTTGGGCTTTGAGTCGGATAGTCGAACCGTCGGGCGTAACTAACGCAGAGCCTGTACTTTCGGCCGTAATGTGACCGATAACATCGATACCTCCCATACGCATAACCTTCTCCTGCATCTCCAACGGCACGGTGAAGAGCAGCTCGTAATCCTCGCCTCCGTTCAGCGCAGCAACCACAGGGTCACCGTGCATCTCCTCGGCCAAGGCCGACGTCTGCTTAGCAATCGGAATACGCTCCAAGTAGATTCGTGCGCCACACTGCGACGACTTGCAAATCTGCATCAGGTCGCTGGCCAAACCGTCCGAGAGGTCAATCATCGAGGTCGGAACGATACCCTCCTCGGCCAACTGCTCGACAACATCCTTGCGAGAGCGCGGTTTCAGATACTTTCCGAGCAAGTACTCATAACCCTCAAACTGCGGTTCGGGATTGACCACATCACGCAAGACTCGTTTCTCGCGTTCGAGGAGTTGCAGACCCATATAGGCTGCTCCGAGATTACCCGTAATGCAGATCAGGTCGTTCAGCTTGGCACCACTGCGATAGGCAACGCTCTCCCTCTTGGCACGACCCACAGCCGTAATACCAACGACAAATCCCGTCATCGAGGCCGACGTATCTCCACCGGCCAAATCGACACCCAGCTCCTCGCAGGCGAAGTGTACGCCCTCATAAAAATCTTCGAGAGCCTCCACCGGCAACTTCGACGAGATGCCGAGCGAGAGCATAATCTGTTCGGGGCGGGCATTCATCGCGAGAATGTCGCTCACACCGACCGTCACAGCCTTATAGCCCAAGTGTTTGAGCGGGAAGTACGTAAGGTCGAAATCGACACCTTCGAGCATCGAGTCGGTCGAGATAACAACCACCTCATCGCCACCTGCGTCAATCACGGCGGCATCATCTCCGACGCCTTTCAGCGTCGAAGATTGCTTTGCCGCGAATTTCGAAGTCAATTTGTCAATCAGGGCAAACTCGCCCAACTCAGATATCTCGGTTCTTTTCTTCTCCGACATATTATTATATATTGTGTATATTACTTGATAAAGAGCTCGCCATTTGCAGGCTTCATCACATCGGTCACGGGAGTAACCTTCTCCTTCTTGACGGTCACAACCTTCGAGAGGGGCAATGTAGCCGAGTCGAAACCGAGCGAAAGCTTATAGTCACCCTTGCGTACCTTCCAAGCCGACTCCTTCTCGCTGTAAGTAGCCAGGTCATCGTTGCTGACGGCGATAGTAACCACGCAGCTCTCGCCGGGCTGCAAGAGCGGAGTCTTCTTATATCCGCGCAACTCGATTGCGGGACGGTCTACCTCAGGAGCAAGCTCCGTAGAGTAGAGCTGCACGACCTGCTTTGCAGGGAACTTACCCGTATTCGAAACCTTGCACGACACCTCGAAGCCACTCTTCGAGCCGGCAACCTTCATATCCGACATCTCGAATGTCGAGTAGGTCAAACCAAAGCCGAAGGGGTATGCCACGGCCACATTCTTGGTCGCATAGTGACGGTAGCCGATATAGATATCCTCCTCGTAGTTCGTATAGTCCACATTGGGAACATCATAGGGCTGGCAAACCTTGCTCTGATTCTCGTACGACTGGTTCTTACCAGTCTCGGGGACGTTGAGCGGGAAGTTCTGCGCAGGAACATCTGCATACTTCACGGGGAAGGTCATCGGGAGGTGACCTGTGGGCGATACGCGGCCAAGCAGCACGTCAGCCACCGAGTTACCACCCTCCTGTCCGGGCATCCAGCACACCAGCACTGCATCCACCTTATCACGCCACGAAGCAATCTCGACGGGACCGCAGACATTGAGCACAACAACCACCTTCTTGCCCTGTGCGTGGAACTCGCGACTAACGACATTGAGTAGAGCTGTTTCGGCAATAGAGAGTTTGAAGTCACGCTCAATATGGCGGTCAAACGCCTCGGCAGAGTTACGGCCGATAGTGATGATTGCCACATCCGACTCCTGAGCCGTACCACGAACAAACGAGTAGGGGTCCTTCATCTCGTTGGGGCGGATATCGTAAACATACCATCTGCGCAGCGCAGCGATAGGCTTAATGCGCGCCTTCTCGGCAGCCATATGCTTCTGGTACTGCTGATCGAGCGACTCGTTGAGTACGAACTCGTTGCCGATAAGACCGTCGCGCAAATCAACGACATAAGCCTTATTAACATCACCCGAACCGCGACCACCGGCTACGAAGTTGTACGACGCAGCACCGAAGAGAGCAACCTTCTCGCCCTTGCTCAACGGCAACAGGTCAGCATCGTTTTTGAGCAGCACGAAGCCCTCGCTTGCAACCTCACGTGTGAGTGCTGCGTGAGCCTTCAAATCGGGATTGTTCGAGAATTTGTAGCCCGCAAAACGCGGAGTGCGAACGATGAGTTCGAGTACACGGCGAACATTGCGGTCGAGGTCAGCCATCGAGAGCGAACCATCCTTCGCAGCCTTCACGATAGCCTCATAGTGAGCATACTTTCCGGGCTGAATCATATCGTTACCTGCCCACATCTGCTTCACTGCATCGACACCGCCACCCCAGTCGGTCATCACGGTACCCTCGTAGCCCCACTCGCCACGCAAGATATCCTCCAACAGACCACGGTCCTCCGAAGTGTAGCGACCATTGATATAGTTGTACGATGTCATAATAGTCCAGGGCTGCGACTCACGCACGGCAATCTCGAAATTTTTGAGATAAATCTCACGCAGAGCGCGAAGCGAGATACGAGCATCGTTCGCCAGACGGTTAATCTCCTGCGAGTTTGCTGCAAAGTGTTTGAGCGAAGTACCCACGCCATTACTCTCGACGCCGTTAATCATCGCCGCAGCGGTCTTACCTGCCAAGAGAGGATCCTCAGAATAGTACTCAAAGTTACGACCACACAAGGGGTTACGCATCATATTCACACCGGGAGCCAACAGCACATCGACACCATATTCGAGAACCTCGTTACCCATAGCCTTACCAACCTCGTAGATAATATCGGCATTCCAGGTTGCAGCCAAGTGCGTACCGACGGGGAAACCCGTACAGTAGTAGGTATTCTCGTCGCCCTCGCGCTTGGGGGCAATACGCAATCCCGCAGGGCCGTCAGCCAAAACGATGGGCGGAATACCCAGACGCGGAATGGGATAGGTCGTACCCGCTGCACCGGGGATAATCTTACGGGTGTAGCCCACCTCACCGGCAGCCTCCTTGTTATCGGCAAGACGCGCACCCACCACCAAATGAGCCTTCTCCTCGATAGTCATCGCCTTGACAATCTCATCGATGTTGTCCTTGCGCAACTGTAACGGCTCGGCCGCTGTCACACTTACCGCAGCAGCTACTGCAGCACAAAAAATCATAAATCTTTTCATTCTATCAAGTAATTTTAAGTTATAAATATATCTCGGTTTCAATTTTGCACTTTTATATCGGTACAAATATATAAAATTATTTTGGATATCAGGACACAGGTTTGCGAATTGTTTGTATATTTGCCGAGCGAAAAAACACTACACGATATGCTTAATATAGTTTTATTCGGTGCACCGGGCTGTGGCAAGGGGACGCAGGCTGCACGACTCAAAGAGAAGTACGGAATCAACCACATCTCGACAGGCGAGATTATCCGTAACGAGATTAAGAACGAAACCGAGCTTGGCAAGCAGGTATCGGCCGCTATTCAGCGCGGAGAGTTGGCTCCGGACGAGGTTGTTATCAACATCATCGCAAACTATGTTCGCGAGAATCAGGATTGCGCAGGCAATATCTTCGACGGATTTCCCCGCACGACATTCCAGGCAGAGCGTTTCGACGAGATTTTGGCAGAGTTCGGACTCAAAGTCGATATGATGATCTATATGGATGTACCCGAACAGGAGTTGGTAAACCGCATCCTGCTCCGCGGTAAAGAGTCGGGTCGCGCTGACGACGCTTCGGAGGATGTTATCCGCAACCGCATCGAGACCTATCGCGCACAGACAGCCATTGTTGCAGACTACTACTCGGCTCAGGGCAAATATTTCGATATCGACGGCCTTGGCACAATGGACGAGGTCTTCGACCGCATCTGCTCGGTAATCGACGCAGCAAAGTAGAGGTAAAAAGAGAATAAAAACAATAGAGGGCGTGTCCAACATTTTTGGAACACGCCCTTTGTGTTATAAGTTGTATTGCAGGTCTTTACTTTACCGCTACGGCATCAATCTCAACCTTCGCACCGAGGGGCAGAGCAGCCACCTGGTAGCACACGCGCGCAGGGAATGGCTCCGAGAAGTGCTCGGCATAGACTCCGTTCATCGCCTTAAAGTCGGCAATATCCGCCAACAAAACCGTTGTCTTAACCACATCGGCAAAGCTGTAACCGGCCTCGGTGAGGATTGCGTTCAGATTGGCCAGCGATTGGCGTGTCTGCTCTTCGATAGTTTCGGGCATAGTACCGGTTGCGGGGTTTACGGGGAGCTGACCCGAAGCGTAGAGTGTTCCGTTAGCCTCGACCGCCTGCGAGTAGGGACCCACAGCTGCGGGGGCATTTTGTGCAGTAATAACTCGTTTCATATCTCAAAAATTTTAATGGTTTTACTATTATTCATTACAAAGGTACTAAAATTTTCGAAAAAGAGCGAAAGTTTTAGGGAGTTTAGGGAGGATAGGGAATTTAGGGAGATGATATTGAATGACAATAAATACCCCATCTAACTCATCTAACCCAGCCCCCATCAAAGTTTAACACCAAAAACCCCTTACCCAAGACACAAAAACGAGTATAAAAAGAGATAGTTTTAGGCGAACGCAGTCCGAGAAACCGCAGTTTACCAGACGTAAATGAGGATTTCGAGGGCAAGTTCAACACCAAAATATCCTTTTTATGCTCGTTACATTTTGTGGATTAAATAATTATATGTATATTTGCAGCCGCTTTAAGCGAAAAAACAATTAAAAATTAAACAATTATGAACAATTACGAAACCGTTTTCATTGTCACTCCGGTTCTCTCTGACGCTCAGGTTCAGGAGGTTTGTGACAAATTCCAAGGTGTTATCACCGAGAACGGCGGTCAGATCGTAAATGTGGAGAACTGGGGCCTCAAAAAGCTCGCATATCCCATTCAGAAGAAGACCACCGGTTTCTACTTCCTCGTAGAGTTTACTGGCGAGGGTAACATCATCAACACTCTCGAAACTCAGTATCGTCGTGACGAGCGTGTCATCCGTTTTTTAACTTTCAAGCAGGACAAGTTCGCTGTCGAGTACTCGGCAAAGCGTCGTGCAAAGCTTGCTAACAAATCGCAGGAGGAGTAAACTATGGCAAATGTAAACAACGCACAGGCTGGCGAGCTCCGCTACCTGAACCCCGTATCGGTGGATGTTAAGAAGAAGAAGTACTGCCGCTTCAAGAAGCTCGGTATTAAGTATGTAGATTATAAGGACGGTGAGTTCCTCAAGAAGTTCCTCAACGAGCAGGGTAAGATTCTTCCCCGTCGTCTCACAGGTACTTCGCAGAAGTATCAGAAGAAGGTAGCTCAGGCTGTTAAGCGTGCGCGTCACCTCGCAATTCTGCCGTTCGTAACTGACTGTATGAAATAAGGAGGAGTAGACTATGGAAGTTATTTTGATCAAAGACGTAGAGAATTTGGGCTACGCTAACGATATCGTAAACGTAAAGCCCGGTTATGCGAATAACTACCTGATTCCTCAGGGTTTCGCAAAGGCAGCAACTGCTTCGGCAAAGAAGGTACTCGCTGAGAACCTCCGCCAGCGCGCTCACAAGGACGCTAAGATCCTCGCTGACGCTCAGGCTTTGGCTGAGAAGATCGCTAACCTCCCGCTCACCTTCGCTGTTAAGGCTGAGGAGGGTAAGATCTTCGGTGCTATCACCTCGACCGACATCGCTGAGGCTCTCCTCGAAAAGGGTGTAACTGTTGATCGCAAGAACGTAACCGTTGACGCTATCAAGACCGTTGGCGAGTACGAGGCAAGCGTGAAGCTCCACCGCGAGGTTAAGGCAACTATCAAACTTTCGGTTGTTGCTGAGGAGTAATCCGATACCTTATATATAATATTAAGGGCTGTCCGACACGTGGGTCGCGACAGCCCTTTTATTATACTCATTATCGGTGTTCGTGGGGAAAAGTAGGGCGTTTGTTGAAAATCGTTTTTTTTGTTTCCGAGTACAAATCAAAAAACATACATTTGTCTTCGCAAAACGGCTTTAAGTTAGAAATTCAAAGAAATAAGATACTTTTTATGAAGAGAACAAGCACTTACGTTCCACCCGTTGTGGAACTCTTTTCGGTGGCAGTCGAGAGAGGCTTTGCCAACTCGTTCGGTGCAGGCATCACCGACTACACTAAAAATTATGGAGATGAATTGGACGACTAAAACATTGGGAGAGATGAGAAAGATTACAATCCTTATGGCATCAATCCTCGCGATGGTGGGTTGCGCCAAAAATTCAGACTTTGATAACACTATCCAGCGCAATCGCGTTGAGATGACCGTGTCGGCAGGCAAGGATATGCCCGAGATTTCGCGCGTAGCATTCAATGGCGACGTTACCGATATGTTGTGGGAGGATAACGACCAGATTAAGATTCATATTGCCAGCACAGGCGAGACTGCCACTTTCGAGGCTTACACCCTGAGCGACGACCGCAAGAACGCACGTTTCCGCGCAGAGATCTACGAGCCTGAGACTATCGACAGCTACTACGCTTACTACCCCACAACCACGGGTATCAACGGCACCAATGTAAACTTCATCGTACCTATCGAGACCTCGACCAGCGCAACTACTCCCTATATGGTAGCGTCGTGCGAGGAGGTTACGATGGATCAGGTAAACCTCGAATTTAAGCCCGTAACAGCGCTCTTGGAGCTCACACTCGGCTTCGCAGCAGAGAAGGTGGTTATCGAGGGTAACAACAACGAGTATCTCGCAGGTATCCTGACCTACAACTGCGCTGATGGCAGCTTATCTCAGCCCGCAGGCTCGAAGAGCATCACTCTCACTGCTCCCGCAGCAGGCACGTACTATCTCCACGTTCCGGAGGTAACTCTCTCGAAGGGTTATAAGGTGACCGTTACCAATGGTGGCCAGCAGATGATTAAGACCGTAAGCTATGGCAAGGAGAAGAAGTTCGTTGCCGGCGAGGTTACTCCGCTGACAATTGACAAGTTCGAGGGCGTGGCAGTTAATCTCTGCGATGTCTATACGACTTACACTCTCTACAAGCGTGGCAACTCGGAGGCTAACAACACATCATTGACCAACACCATTACCTTCAATGGCAACTGCTCGTTTGCTGGTATTTCGAGCACGTTGGTTAAGGAGTGCGGTGTGAATATCAATGGATCGAACATCACCGCTACCGCTTCGAACAAGCAGTTCTCTATTGCCAACCAGACAAATCAGGGCCAGGGCACCTACAAGGTTTACGCTTATATCAAGACCGTTGACGGCACCGTTTACAAGTCAGCCGAGCAGACTCACTATATCACAGGTTTGCCCTACTCGGTAAATATGAAGAAGAAGAATGCAAGCGATATCGGTTGGACAACTACCGGAACTGTTACAAAGTCGGATTATGGTTTGCAGATTGGTTATATGTATCTGACCAATGGAAACAGAAAGAATGGCAGCCTCTTCTCTCCGACGTTCTATCTGCCGGCAAACACAAATGTTGCATACTCGGTATATGCCTGCTACCATACGACAGGCCTCGGAAGTAAGTCTGTAACTCTGTATAGTGGTGTAACGACAGGAACAACAGCAAATAAGTCGGCAAACTCTAAGTCATTGTCAACCGTAAAGAGTAACGGAACCCCCGGAGATGGCTCATTCACTAATTGTGCTTACAATGCTGTACTTTCAGCTGGTTCCACAGAGCGTTTCTACATCGGTTCAAGCGAACTTACAGAGAAGCCTGTTGCCGAGTTCTTCTTGAAGGTGCGCCAGTTTGACGTAACTTACAGATGGTAAGAGAGTAATTCGACAATGCTTTTCAGCCCGACCTTTTACGAGGTCGGGCTGATTTTTTTTTGCAGGGGGGGGTAGAGAATTTAGGGAGGTTAGAGCAAACTCCCTAACCTCCCTAATATCCCTAATCAGGAAACTTTTCTTAAAATTCCGAAGTAAAGTAGAATCGTATATCCTTAAAGTTCTCCTGCGCGAGCGCGAGTGCATAACTTGTATCGGCCAGGAAGACATCCCTGCCGTGCTTATCAACAGCCATATTGGTATGCTTGCGACGCTTGAAGTCAGCAAGCTGCTCGGCATTGTCGCTCTCTATCCAGCAAGCCTTGTAGATTGAAATCGGCTCCCAGCGACACTTTGCACCGTACTCGTGTTCAAGACGGTATTGGATAACCTCGAATTGGAGCTGACCCACAGTACCGATAATCTTGCGACCGTTCAGATTGGAGGTAAAGAGCTGTGCTACGCCCTCGTCCATAAGCTGATCGACACCCTTTGCGAGCTGTTTGAATTTCATCGGGTCAGCATTCTCGATATAGCGGAACAACTCAGGCGAGAATGACGGAATACCCGTAAATTTGAGCTTTTCGCCCTCGGAGAACGAGTCGCCAATCTTGAATGTACCCGTATCGTGCAGACCGACGATATCGCCCGGATATGCGAAGTCGATGACCGACTTCTTCTCGGCCATAAATGCCGTGGGCGACGAGAATTTGAGTTGCTTACCACTGCGGACGTGCAGGTAGTTCTTGTTGCGCTCGAACACACCCGAACATATCTTCATAAATGCGATACGGTCGCGGTGGTTGGGGTCCATATTTGCGTGAATCTTGAAGATAAATCCTGTCATCTTCGCCTCGTCGGGGTTAATCGGGCGAGCCTCGGTAGTCGAGAGTCGGGGCGAGGGAGCGATGCGGATAAAGCACTCCAAAAGCTCGCGCACACCGAAGTTATTGACTGCCGAGCCGAAGAATACGGGAGCAACCTCGCCACGCAGGTAGGCCTCGCGGTCGAAAGTGTCGTAAACACCCTCCACCAACTCGACATCCTCGCGGAGTTGGTTGGCGAACTTCTCGCCGATATAGTCATTCAAGATAGGCTGCGAGATATCCTCAATCTCGACGGTCGAAGCATCGGCCGTCAATCGCTCGTCGCTCGTAAAGAGCGAGAGGTTATGCTCATAGAGGTTATATACACCCTTGAAGGTCGCACCGCTCGAAATGGGGAATGCCAGAGGGCGCACACCAATTTTGAGCTCGCGCTCCACCTCATCAAGCAGATCAAACGGCTCCTTGCAGGGACGGTCGAGCTTGTTGATAAAGACGATTACAGGAGTCTTACGCATACGGCACACCTCCATAAGTTTGCGGGTCTGCGCCTCGACACCCTTCGCACCGTCGATAACGATGATAACCGAATCCACAGCCGTAAGCGTACGATAGGTATCCTCAGCAAAGTCCTCGTGGCCCGGAGTATCGAGGATGTTAATCTTCACATCCTTATACTCGAAGCCCATAACCGACGTAGCGACCGAGATACCGCGTTGGCGCTCAATCTCCATAAAGTCCGAGGTTGCGCTCTTGCGAATCTTGTTACTCTTGACGGCTCCTGCAACGTGGATAGCACCTCCGAAGAGGAGCAGCTTCTCGGTCAGCGTGGTCTTACCCGCATCCGGGTGGGCAATAATGGCAAATGTTCTGCGACGTAAAATTTCTTCCTGTAAAGTCATAGACTAAATTCAAAATGCAAAAATCAAAATTCAAAATTAGCTTAAAAAAGTACTTCTATTCAAAATGCAATACCGCTATAACAGTTCCGCAGAGATTTGCTCCGCTCTATTCAAAATCATAGCGTCAAACAAATAATTTTGCATTTTGAATTTTGAATTACTTCTTCGGCGGATAGTCAATCGTATAGTGTAATCCCACCGACTCGTGACACTCGCGCGCCTGCTTGATTGTGAGGTATGCCACGGCAATCATATTGCGCAACTCGCAGAGCTCGCGGCAGGGCTTGGTACGGTTGTAGAGCCCCTCGGTCTCCTGCCAGATAATCGTCAGTCGCTTCATCGCGCGTTCCAAACGCAGGTTCGAGCGAACGATACCCACATAGTTCGACATAATACTCTGCAACTCCTTGCGGTTTTGCAGTACGAGGACCATCTCCTCGGCCTCGGCCGTGCCCTCGAAGTCCCAATCGGGGATACCCTCCTGCCACTCAACCTTCGCCAAAGTTTTCAGTGCGTGATTCAGGGCGCGTTCGGGATATACCACTGCCTCGGTGAGTGAGTTCGAGGCCAGGCGGTTGGCTCCGTGCAGACCTGTACACGAACTCTCGCCCAAGACGTAGAGTCGGCGGATGCTGCTCTCGCCATTCAGATTGACCGTAACACCTCCGCAGCAGTAGTGAGCCGCAGGGCACACGGGAATCATATCCTTGGTAATGTCGATACCTATCGAGAGGCACTTCTCGTAGATGTTGGGGAAGTGGGTGCGCGTCTGCTCGGCAGGCATATGCGTAACGTCGAGATAGACAAACTCCTCGCCGCGAATCTTCAACTCGTGGTCGATAGAGCGAGCCACGACATCGCGCGGAGCGAGCGAGCGCATCGGGTGATACTTATCCATAAACTCCTGGCCGTTCTGCAAACGCAGGATACCGCCATATCCACGCATCGCCTCGGTAATGAGGAACGAAGGACGCTCGCCCGGATTGTAGAGCGAGGTGGGGTGGAATTGGATGTACTGCATATTTTTCGTCAGAGCCTTGGCGCGGTGGCACATAGCGATACCGTCGCCCGTAGCAACCAACGGATTGGTAGTGGTATTATACAGGTTACCGCAACCTCCCGCAGCTACAACCGTAAACTTCGCCAGCACGGTGAGAATCTCATCCGTATCGGTATTGAGGACATACGCTCCGAAGCAGGCCAGACCGCGCGTATGGCGCGTAACAATCTCGCCCAAGTGGTGCTGCGTGAGCAGGTCAATGGCAAAGTGGTGTTCCAAAACTGTGATATTCTCGTTCTCGCGCACACGCTCGATAAGCGCGCGCTCAATCTCGGCACCCGTGAGGTCCTGATAGTGGAGGATGCGATGCTCGGAGTGGCCACCCTCGCGGTGAAGGTCAAAATTACCATCCTCGGTCTTATCGAAACGCACCCCCCAATTAATAAGGTCACTCGCAGCCTCAGGCGCACTGCGCACAACGAGCTCCACAGCCTCGCGGTCGCACTTGCCGGCACCGCAGACGAGCGTATCGTCGATATGTTTCTCGAAGGTGTCGGGAGCGTAGGTCACCGAGCAGATACCACCCTGTGCGTAGTTGGTATTACACTCGACGAGTTCGCCTTTCGTAACGACAGTCACGTGTCCGTGAGCAGCGGCTTTCAGAGCAAAGCTCAAACCGGCAGAGCCGGAGCCGATAACCAGAAAATCGGTTTTCATAATAACGCATTGTTATAAAGTACCGCAAAGATAATTGATAATTAACAATTGGCAATTGATAAAAGGTAATTATTTTTGAGCCGAGGGTTGTGTATCACAAAAAAACGCGAGTCATAATTTGGATACTTCAAACTTTTTACTATCTTTGCTAACAAGAAAAAAGTAGAAAGTATATGACCAAACGACTACATACCCTGCCGTCTGCAGCCGTTGCACCTCCTCCGTCAGGCTTATGCGGTATTGTATGTTATATTGTTTGAGCAGGAACAACCGCGAGGTTGCTCCTGCTTTTTTGTCGGCTCAAAAAACAACTAAGTCAATTTATAAATACAAAAAAACTATCAGACCACTATGAAACGAATTTTTGTTACGCTCGCTGCAGTGGCCTTAATGCTAACTTCATGCGACAAAATCGAAAATCAAATCAGTGACCTCGACCAGCGTCTCCAAAAAATCGAAGAGGTAATAATCCCCGCTATCGAGGCTCGCATCATCGCCCTTGAAACGGCCATCGGAGTACTCGAAGCCAACGGAGCAACAGACGAAGATATCACAGCCCTCGAAGAGGAGATTTCGAAACTCAAAGAGTACATCAACGAACAACTCAACGGCGCAGAGGAGGCTCGCCAGGAGATAAACGACAAGATTTCGACCCTCGAATCGCGACTCAATAATATTGAAAATTCAGCAACTCAACTCATATCGAGAATCCAATCGGTGTCATATATTCCCACCCACTCTGATGGCAAAGCGACTATGTCTATTGTTAAATGCTTGCCAAGCGGTTTCTTGTCAAAAGGAGCCATCCTCGACTTCGAAATCTCGCCCAAGAGCGCAGTTGTAGAGTTAGCAAAAGTGTGGGAGTCTGCGCTATCTGCCAAGGTTGTCTATACAGCAACACGAGCCGCAGAATTTGTAAATCTTCCCATAACATCATTCTCGTCAAACGAAGTAAATGGCACAATTTCGGTCTCCATTTCGGGCGAAAATCTATCAGAGGAGTTCGCCGCAGGTACCCAAGAGGCAAGCGTAGTTCTCGCAATATCTGACGGCAACACCTCGATTCTCTCGGAGTATATTCCACTTACAATAGAGGTTAATGCTGAGTATGTGCTGAGCACCAACACCTATAGGGTCGACTCCTCCAAAGGACTCTATACTTGGAAAGAGGCTGTAATAACGGCCTTCAACAAGGGTGAGAGTTCGCATCCCAACCTCACCCTTACAGCAGACATCACCCTCACAGGCGAGAACAACTGGACCATATTAGGCGACAAGAACCCCACCAAACTAAACTTTTCCTATCGTGGAACGATAAATGGCAACAACAAGACGATTAGAGGATTGCATATGGTCAGCACTACCGATGCCACCTGCTTTATGAGCAGTCTTGAAAAAGGCAGTACAATAAAGAATCTTACATTCGCAAATGTAAATATGACCGGCAAAGCAACATCGGGCATCATTGTCGGCGTTAATTACGGAACTATCGAAAATTGCCACACCACAGCCGATTCCAATTTAACCTGTACGGATGGCGAAGCAGGCGGACTCGTCGGATACAACGGTAATAGTGGCAAAATAATAGGTTGTACCAATGCAGCAACCATATTGGGCACAAGTCAGAGACACTCATCGGGGGGCATTGCAGCTCAATGTGTTATGGGTCAGGTTATCGGCTGCTTCAACTCTGGCAGCGTGACCAGCAACAATTACAGTGCCGGAGGTATTGTCGGAAGTTCTGACCGTTCAGAGACTGTTGCTTGTGGGAATACAGCCACAGTATTGGGAGTTACCAATGTAGGAGGCATTGTCGGTGCTTGTCTCGGTTCTACAGGCGACTATGCCGAGATTATCGGTTCTTGGACAGTCGACACAACGGAATTAGCCAATAGATCAAGTGTCGAAACAACCAATAAAGACGGAATTGGGGACGACTCAAGCTACCATGTGGCGACCAACTGTTTCTCTTTCACTGATGTAACCACAGCAAACAACTCCATCAGCAAAATGAACTCTGCAATAAGAGACTATGGCTGGGAATGGATAGCCGGCGCCAATGATGGATATCCGACTCTGCGAAAAAACCAATAACTCATAATGGCATTAACAAACAGGAGGGAACCCAATGACTTGTTGGGTTCCCTTGGTTTTGCAAAGAGTTGTACAACAAGAGCTTTTAGGAGAGCTTCATACAAAGCCACTCGCAATCCATAAAAGCGCAGTATACTCGTCAACAAAGATGGAGAATATAGGCACGAGCCTGATGCTAAAACAACTTTATCAGACACGCTCTCTGCATAAAGGGAACGCTATTTGTAAAATTATTAAACTCTATAATGATTTTTTAGTGTTATTTTTTTCACAAACCAAAAATTTGATATATATTTGCACCGTGATTTAGATTGCCGAAGAAGGGGGCTGTGGAAAATGTGTTAGAGTTGTAACAGTAACCGCCACAACCGAGCCGGAAAGGCAGGCAAGAGCAGGACTCTCGAAGAGAGAAACAACGCTAAGTCACCACAAGGATTAGAAGAGGTTTAATTAAAAACATATTAAAAACTATGGCAAAAATTGATTTGACAAAGTACGGTATTACCGGAACTACCGAGGTGGTTTACAACCCTTCGTACGATGAGCTCTTCCGCGAGGAGACTAAGTCTGACCTTACCGGTTTCGACAAGGGTGTCGTAACCGAGATGGGTGCTGTTAACGTAATGACTGGTGTTTACACCGGCCGTTCGCCCAAGGACAAGTTCTTCGTAATGGACGAGACTTCGAAGGATACTATCTGGTGGACTTCGGACGAGTACAAGAACGACAACAAGCCCGTAACCGAGGCTGCTTGGGCAGAGTTGAAGGCTCTCGCATCGAAGGAGCTCTCGAACAAGAAGCTCTACGTTGTTGATACCTTCTGCGGTGCTAACGAGAATAGCCGCCTCAAAATCCGCTTCATTATGGAGGTTGCTTGGCAGGCTCACTTCGTTAAGAATATGTTCATCCGCCCGACCGACGCTGAGTTGGAGGTTTACGGCGAGCCCGATTTCGTTGTACTCAACGCATCGAAGGCTAAGGTTGAGAACTACAAGGAGCTCGGCCTCAACTCGGAGACTGCAGTTGTGTTCAACCTCACCGAGAAGATGCAGGTTATCATCAACACCTGGTATGGTGGTGAGATGAAGAAGGGTATGTTCTCGTATATGAACTACCTCCTTCCGTTGAAGGGTATGGCTTCGATGCACTGCTCGGCTAACACCAACGAGAAGGGCGAGACAGCTATCTTCTTCGGTTTGTCGGGTACAGGTAAGACTACCCTCTCGACTGACCCGAAGCGTCAGCTCATCGGTGACGACGAGCACGGTTGGGACGACGAGGGCGTATTCAACTTCGAGGGTGGTTGCTACGCAAAGGTTATCAACCTTTCGAAGGAGAACGAGCCCGATATCTGGAACGCTATCCGTCGCAACGCTCTCTTGGAGAACGTAACTGTTGATGAGGCTACCGGCAAGATCGACTTCGCAGACAAGTCGGTTACCGAGAACACTCGCGTATCGTACCCCATCTACCACATCGACAACATCGTGAAGGGCGTATCGAAGGCTCCCGCTGCTAAGAAGGTAATCTTCCTTTCGGCTGACGCATTCGGTGTACTTCCTCCGGTTTCGATCCTCACTCCCGAGCAGACTAAGTACTACTTCCTTTCGGGCTTCACCGCTAAGTTGGCTGGTACTGAGCGCGGTATCACCGAGCCTACTCCGACATTCTCGGCTTGCTTCGGTGCTGCATTCCTTTCGCTCCACCCCACTAAGTACGGTGAGGAGCTCGTTAAGAAGATGCAGGCTTCGGGTGCAACTGCATACCTCGTAAACACCGGTTGGAACGGTACCGGCAAGCGTATCTCGATTAAGGATACTCGCGGTATCATCGATGCTATCCTCGATGGTTCGATCGACAAGGCTCCGACCAAGAAGTTGCCTATCTTCGACTTCACTATCCCGACTGAGTTGCCGGGCGTAGATCCCGCTATCCTCGATCCTCGTGACACTTACGCTGACGCAGCTGAGTGGAACACTAAGGCTGAGGATTTGGCTGGCCGCTTCATCAAGAACTTCACCAAGTTCACCGGTAACGATGAGGGTAAGGCTCTCGTAGCAGCTGGTCCCCAGTTGTAATAAGCGAAAGCTCCAAATAACAAAGGGTGTCTGACTTTCGAGTCGGACACCCTTGTTGTTTAATTGATATTTTAGGGATACACTCTATTCGGGGATAGCCTATTCGCCAACTTTCAGTTCGATTGATGCGCCCGACCACTGATTGACCGAATATTGCTCTTTGAGCACCACTCTCCGGCCACGCATCACGCGCACATCGAGGGCAAAGGGCTTATAGTCGCCGATATCTCGACCTGTGGGTGTTGTGTAAGGAATCAAATAGATGTACATCTGCAAGTGGTGGCACTCGTCGGTTTCGAACGAAATTACACGCTTTGCATCACGACCTTTCGGAGCCGCCACAAGAGCCGAGCCGACCGGAGCAATCGTATCCTCGGCCGAGACGAAGGCGATGCGCTCGTCATTTTCGGCAAAGCATCCGCACGTCACAGCAACATTATATCGCAAAAAATCAGCGAAGTCACTCGTTATTTCGACCTTAAAACCCTCGTTTTTACCCATATTTTCACATTTTACTGCAACAAAAATACTAAATTCGTCGAAAACTTTGCACAATTTATGAATTTATCGTACATTTGCGGACTAATTGCGTAGAATGGAGATTGCAAAGAGATATTCGATAGCCTACAAAGGTTTGAAAAACGGACATCACGAGTTCGACTTCAAAGCCGATGGTGCCTTTTTCGAGGCTATGGAGAATAGCGATATCAAGGGTGGCGACTGCGACGTACGTGTCACTATGGAGCGTTCGGAGACGATGCTCGAATTGAGCTTTGCGATTGAGGGTTACGTAATTTGCGAGTGCGACCGCTGCCTCGAAGATTGCAAGGTTCCCATCGAGTACGATGGAGATTTGTTAGTAAAGTTTTCGAGCGAGATTCGCGACTATGATGGCGAGGTTATGTGGATTTCGCCTGCCGACGGAGAGGTTTCGCTTGCGCAGTACATTTACGAGAGCATCGTTCTTGCGTTGCCGTACAGCCGAGTTCACGAAGAGGGAGAGTGCAATCCCGATATGTTGGCTCGATTCACGACAGTAGCAGAGGACGAGGAGCAAGAAGATTAGCGAAAGAACAAGAATTTTTAGAAAATTATAAATTTTAACAGTTTTTGAAATATGGCACATCCTAAACACAAAGTCTCGTCAACCAGAAGAGACAAAAGAAGAACTCACTACAAGGCGGAGGTTCCGACCGTTGTAACTTGCTCGAACTGTGGCGCATCGGTACTCTATCACCGAGTATGCCCTGAGTGCGGTTTCTACCGCGGTAAGCTCGCTATCGAGAAGAAGGTTGCTGAATAATTTACCAGCATCTTACAGAGAAAAAGGCACTATTTTGAGAAATAGTGTCTTTTTTTTGTGAAAAAACACTATATTTACAACCGTAAAACCAACAAAAATAGAAGAAATTATGTTGAAAATAGGTTTAGATGCAATGGGTGGCGATTTCGCCCCCGAAGCAGCAGTCAAGGGTGCAGTAATGGCCATTAACGAGTTGGACGCCGAGAGCCGTATCGTTCTCTTTGGCGATGAGGAGCAGATCAAAGCCATCCTTGCAGCAGAGAATTGCGATAGCGACAAGATCGAGATAGTTCACACCACCGAGGTTATCGAGATGGGTGACCACCCCGCAAAGGCTTTCCAGCAGAAGGCTAATTCGAGCATTACCGTAGGTTTCGGTTACCTCGCAAAGGGTCTTATCCAGGGCTTTGCAAGTGCCGGCAGCACCGGTGCGATGATGGTCGGCTCGATGTTCGCTGTAAAACCCATCGAAGGTGTTATCCGTCCTACAATCTCGACCGTAGTTCCCACCGTAAAGGGTACTCCCGTGATGTTGCTCGACGTAGGTCTGAATGTCGATTGCAAGCCTGAGGTTTTGTGTCAGTATGGTCTTATCGGTTCGATCTTCGCTGAGTCGGCTCTCGGTATCGAGAATCCGCGCGTGGCTCTGCTCAATATCGGTGAAGAGGAGGCTAAGGGTAACGCACAGGCGCAGGCTACTCACGCACTGATGAAGGCCGAGGGCGAGAAGGGCAAGTTCAACTTCGTTGGCAATGTCGAGTCGTCGTACCTCTTCACGGGCAAGTATGCAGATGTAGTTGTTTGCGACGGTTTTGTCGGCAACACCATCCTCAAACTCGTCGAGGGCTTCTACCAGATTAATACTCGTATGGGCGTGTCAAACCCCTTCTGGGCAGCTATGAACTACGAGAACGTAGGCGGTACTCCCGTGCTTGGCGTAAATGCTCCCGTAACTATCGGCCACGGCAAGTCTACTCCGTTGGCAATCAAGAATATGGTTCTCTCGACCGAGCGCACTATCAAGGCAAACGTAACTGCAAAGTTGCAGGAGGCTTTCAAGGCGTAAGCGAGTCTTTGAATAAGAAAAAGGCTGTCAAACTTTCGGTTTGACAGCCTTTTTTACTCCCTAAAAAGTTCCCAGCCACGCAAGACATCCTCTCGCTTGGCCGGCACACCATTCTCGAATTGCGAAATGGCGCAGACGATATCGACCATCAGTGCTTGGTTGGTTACATCAATCACATAATCGGGACCTACGCCCGACCGCTCGCTGACAAATCGCAGATAGTTCGACGTAGGATTCTCCGAGGGCGGAGCATAGCGGTCTATCATCTGGCGCAGAGTGCGGCATCCGTGACGCAGATGATAGGTGTAGAGCAACATAAATATTGCCCGATAGCCCCACTCGATACTCTCGAACTGTCGAAATTCGGGGTCGGTACTCGTTGCACACTCGCCCTTGTAGCGCACACGTGAGCGTCGGATATTTCCGGGGTTGTTGTTACTCAGACCTCTACTCACCGTCCACCTCCTCTCTTATTCGGTGGCGCACATATCGTTTCAGCCAGACAAATAGCGGCGATTCGGAGAGTTGTGACGCATTTTCGAGGAATGACCAGAACTCCACAACGCAGGTAAATCCCGTGAATATCTTGGCGAGGTTGAGCGTCATAAAGTCGAGTACGCAGCTCTCGACAAGCCAAGACATCGCAATCGCAATAACGACAAATCCGAGTTTCAGCACCGTGCGCCACGCCTCACGGCTCTCGAAGTACCACTCGCGGCCCTGTCGTCGCGCCCGCGCTCGACTCGCAGCTACCCCCGTGACGAAATCTATCGCCACGAAGGTTATGGCACACCCCACGAGCGGGACTATCGGTGTAAAGAGCGACGCCAGGGCCACGAGTGCGACGTTAAAGAGTCTGGATAATGTTTCCATCGTTACTGCAACGGTTAAGTACATTCTGCGCAGGGTCGTATTCGGGGAACTTTCCTGCATTTTCGTTCAGGTGGCGGCTCATTCGTCGTTGCAGCGTTCGCGCCTTCTCGCGCAACGAGCGTTCAAGACGTTCGACCTGTCGGTCCGAGGGAGATTTTAGCGTCGAGGTAGCAGGTGCTGTGATGCCGAAACGGCCACTGCGAGCCACCATCGCAGGCAACATCAGCAGTCGCGTACGCAACGCCACAACCGGAGCTACATACTCATCGCAGAAATCAGTGTAGCGACCATTACACATCGCTGCATACATCTTGGGGCCGACCACCGCCACGACGTGACGTTCCTCGGCCACGGCGATATCGAGGGGCGAGATGGTCGCAGCATCTATGCACTCGCCATCGTTAAAGGCGAGCGTAACTACGGTTTCGGGTGAGATAAGAGTCTGTTTCATAATTTTTAGTCTATACTTGTAATGTTGTACTTGGTTATCTGAGCGAGGAAATACTGCTGCTGTTCATCCTCCGGGTCATAATCCAAGCCGTCGGCCTTGCGAGCCTCCCACACCTTCATATATATAGGTTTCGAGCGCGTGGGTGGACGATTGACAATCTGCAACGACGAGGCATCAATGCCTGCCACATCGCGCAATATCGAGATTATCGGCTCCATAAGCTCGGCCTGCTCGGCAAGGATTACGGTGTTGAGAGCAATCTCGTACTCGTGCAGGATTCGCTCGGAGTTGAAGCCCGACGAGTAGTCCAGACCGCTCAACGAGCGGAACCACGAGTGGGCCACAACTATATCGGATGTCGCCTGGTCGTGCAGTTCCTTCCAATCGCCATCGTTCTGCGACACGAAGGGGATAAATCGCGAATTATCATCTTCCGAGCCATTACGCACCACGAACATCACCTGACCCGGATCGCCTGCGAACTTCTCCTCGGCGATGCGGGCAATACGCTCAGACTGCTGCTCATCATCTACACCGCCATCGAGAATCATCACTCCCGATAGCTGGAACGAGTTGTCCAAACGCGAGATGTTCCACTTGTCGGTCTTGTAGGCTATGGCCGAGACATTCAAACCTGCGATGTAGGGCGGCACGCCATAGTGGTCGAACATCGGCTCATAATCCTTGTAGTGAATCATCGCTCGCAGCGTTCCGTCAGCCTGCTCCTCGAAGAGCGGATAGAGGGGTAGTGTTATGGCCGACTCGGCATCGAAGTGAGCCCAATCGTGATGCAATACGATATGCTGGCTATCCTTTGCCACTCGGCAGCGCGAAGCGTCGTGGTGAAAGAGCGAGAGGAACGAGTGGTCGGCATCAGTCACAATCTCCAAGAAGGCGTTACCAAAGAGCGACTTATCGAAAGCCAACTTATTGAGCACCTGACGTAGCGACTCGCCCGCACCGTTCACCGAGGCGATAAATTCGCCCAACAGTTGCTCTTCGGGATCGAACGTAAATCCCTTACCCGAAATATAGTCGGCCTTGTCGTTAATTATGCGACGATGCGTAGATGAGCGTCGCGACATCAGCGCAAGCGCACCGGGGAAGAGATTATCGTCGCCCCAACGCCAGAACTTGTCGTTTTCGGCACAGCGACGACCCTGCGAGATGTAGGGCTCAGCCTTATTGCCGATGGTTGCTATTTTGGTTTTTGTAAGTTTTTCCATAGTTTCACAAATCAGTCTGTCACGATGACGGAGGCGATGGATGTATCAAAGTTTTCGAGTGTGAGAGTTACCGTTGGCGGGTCGGTGCGTCGAGTACCCGACGAGCTTTTAATCGACACTACGCGCAGTGGCTGTTGTGCGCCAAATCGCTCGGAGTAGCCGACCAACAGCCTGCATCCGTTATTCAGCGTCACCACTGCACATAGGCCACGTTTAAGGCTCTCGGTCCTAAATTCGGGAGCGAGCCACTCCTCGGCCACATTACGCTCGGCAACCAATACAAGGTTATGAGCCACCGACACCACACCGCTCTCCGAAGAGAGCTCCTCCTCGAAGCAGGAGCTCTCTTCGAGCAGTTCACACTCCATCAAAGCCCCTTCATCGACGAAATTCAACGAGGTACACAAAGTTCCGCTGGCAGCAAACAGAGCCTCCGCAACATTATCCGTTGCCGTCAGTACAACCGAGCGCACCCCTCCCACCGGTTTGCGGTGGGAGGAACTTTGCGATAGGCTTTTCATATCGAGCTACTATTGATGACCGTATACCACAAGATCGATATCGATACAATCGGCAGCTGCGAGGAATACCGCACGCTGGCGATTCTCCATCTGGTCAGGGTTGTACCACATACGCACCTCTGCCTCAGGGAAATCTGCCGTATTGAGCATCAATACAAGATTTCGACGATCGGTGAGCAAGCAGTGACACTCACTCATATTGTTGTCGCGCAACATCTGCGGCGAGATGCCGAGGTCGACCACCGGGATACCGCGATAGCTGAGTGTCGGATTTGCGTCAGTGCTATTGATGCAGGTTATATCCGAATTCTGGTAGACATAATCCTCATACAAGTTATAGAGATCCGATGTAACAAAGAAAGCCAACTGGCCCTCCTTTTTGAGCGACTTCAACTCATCCGTTGCGCTATTCCACACTCTGCTGAAGAATTCAGCGATGTTGGACTCATCGATTGTATCACCATCCATACCGACATACGGGCGGCCCACGTCCTGATAGGCATTTTCTACCTTGGCAAAGAATCCATCGAATGTGTTGTAAACCTCGCCAAAGGAGTTATTTCCAATCCACATCGTCATACGCAAACTCTCAGAGAGAGCCTTCTTGAAGATTGCGGTTTCGGCCTCTTCGAGCTCGGTTCCCGAGAGGTCCTGCAAGTTGATATCTGCACGGTTTACCAAGTTCTGGAATACCAATGTAAAGTAGTCTGTTGCATCATACGACATCTCGGCCTTCACTCGCGTAAGGTCAATATGTTTCTGAGATCGAGAGGCAGCCGAGCCACCCTGCCAGCCCTGCGAAAAGGGTTTAAGCAGGTCGTTCTCAGGCTTCCAGAGGTGGATAACCGATGACATAGGCATATTGTAGAGCACACGAATACCGATCTCATTGGCCGTCGGGCCCGACACCATAGGATGGAAGAAGATATTTTCGAGGTCCTTACCCGAATAGAGTTTTGAATTTTCAATTAAAGCCATTTTTGTAAATTTTTAGATTGTTGTTTGATTAAAATTTGTTTGTAAAGCGCAAGTTTAGAATCTTGTAAAGCTGCGCACATCGGCAGCATAAGCCGCCTCGTTCGAGGTCTTCACGACATCTCCGCATATCGACGGATCTTCGACCGCCTTGACTGTGGTCGGAGCGACATCACGCTGACCCTCGACGAACGATATCACCGATTTCGACATCGGCTGCAAGTCCTGAGGCTCATCGAAGTGGAGAATATTGCGATCAACAACGACCTCCGGCTCTCGCTTTCGACCGAGGCCTAATGCCGTGAGCATTGTCGAGATTTTGTCCGACACCGCTGCGACCACCGAGCTACCACCCGTAGTCTTTGTGCCGGCATCTCCGATAATTTCGTCTGCCAGACCGGCCTCGACAACCTCTTCGGGCGAGAGCCAGCGTCCGCAGCCGCCATTTTCGTTCATCAACGCGACAAACTCCTCCACCGGACGCTCCGACCTTACGGCATAGAGTTCGGCTATGCGGCTGTCTGTCTTGTGCAACAGGTCGGCCTTCGCCTCCATCTCGGCGGCGTTACCCTCGGTGGCACAAATCGAGTTGTGGATAAGATAGAGAGCATTTGCCGATATCTGACGCTGACCCTCGCTCGCAGCCTGTGCAATGATTGTCGCAGCCGAGGCCGTGTAGCCATAGCAGCGGGTCACAATCTGCGCATCGAGGCTCTTCAATGCATCGTGAATGAGCATAGCATCGTTCACATCGCCACCCGTCGAGCGGATATTCACCACAATCTTCGGAGAGTCTATATCGGCGATTTTCGCCACCATATCTCGGAATTTTTCGTAGGTCGTAACTCGCGATGACGGCTCGTCGAACTGCCACTCTTCGGGCACTCCGATAGTTCCGTCGATGTCGATATAGCAGGCATCTGCTGCGTTACGAATGTTAATTTCTGATTGCATAGTCTTGTTTTTCGTTTTTTTGATAGATAAATGCCCTGATTTTTTCGTACGAGCAACACATCCTGTGAGCCACCTCGGCCATCGCGTCACATCGCCCCATACCTTCGGCACACAGAGCCTCAACTCTCTGTCGTGCAACCACCTTCTCGACCTCACGTCGAGCGAGCAGTCCTCTGTCGAGCAGGAGCGTTATCATCTGGTGTGGCGAGAGCTGTTGCTGCTCTGCGACCAGCATAGATGCCAACTCTGTGGCGAGTTCATCCCTACTCATAGGGCTCAACTATTTGAGCAAACCTGCAACGCACCGAGCTCTTCGCAGGGTCGTAACCCTCGATATCGCAAAGTCGATAGCGACCTTTCACTCCGTTGATTTTCAGCACGAATGTCGAACGTATTGATGCCGCGCCCTCGACAAAGTGGAAGAGATGTTCGAAATCCTCGGCCGATAGTGCGAGCGAGAGCGTCACCTTGCGACCACGCGCCTCCTCGGCAAACTGACGGTCATAGTACGAGTGCAGACCCGTCACACCATCCCTATCCTCGAAGCAGAGGGTCGAACCGCTGCGCGTATCATCCCCTGCAAAGTGGAAGGCTGCCAACGGATAGTCGTGATCACTGTACGGATAGCCCCAACGCTCACCCTCGGCAAGCGGAGCCATACCTAAGTAACGAACTATACGAGGCGAGAAGTTGGCATTGTCGTTGGTGTCGTCGTCATCGCGGTCACACACTTGCATCACCAGAGCCGACTCGGCATTTGCATAGACCTCATCATCGTTAATCGTCGATGTGAAGAGAGGGTTGCAGAGCACCTGCTCGCCTTCGATGGCCGCTCGCGAATCGACATCGAAGCTCCACGCTCCGAACACCTCATCATTCTCGGCATTGTAGCGACGCACCGTGCCGTCCTCGTCGTTGTAGCATAGCGTACGACGCTCGTGTACCGAGCCGGCCAGCTCCTCGATAAGTATCGGCTGCGAGAGATCTACCCTATCGCTCCAATCATAGATTTCATCCTTGCGGACGAAGTCGTCAAACGGCTCGATATATACTCTCTTTTCGCGCTCATCGGTATAGATTCTCAGGTTAAAGAGATGGCGCACCGCATCGAGCAATCGGTTCTGCCGCACCGATATCTGCGCCACATCCGCAAATATCAGAAGCGAACCATAACCCTTTGTCGATGTAAATATCGGTCGCAGGGTTGTCCCCGGCAGCAGCGTCACGGGCCACCCCGGCTCTCCGCCTCCGAAATAGATCGAATCAAAGTATTTGGGCGATGTCGGAGTAACATCGACAGCCGGTGTTCGCAGGGTCATCTCCACCTCGGTTGTACCCTCGTAGGCGACGTGTCCGCCATAGAGAGCCCAATCCTCGGTGCAGGCCTCGTACTGGGATGTTCCGCGCACCTTGCGCAGCAGTTCGACCTGCGTGATAGCCGCAACTCCCGCAGGTGCCTGCACCAATGCCGTTCGCGACGAGATATCTGCCACGTTAAACCACTTGTTATCTCCCTTGCAGCGCAGACGATAATCGTAATCATCCGAGTAGTCGAAGATAACGACACGATACTCATACCCCGGTCGGGCACTCTCGCGGTGATCAACAAAGCGATTTGTCAGTTCGAAGGGAATTGTAATCTCCTGCTCGAAATAGATGTGGTCAAAGCTCTTCAATGTATAGCGCGTCGCGATACGATACTTGCACGCAAATTTCAGTGCGTACTCAAATCCCACCTTCACGGCCGTTGTGGGCGTGAAGGTCACCGCGCCATTCTCATCTATCACGAAGCAACCACCATTCGAGTAGAAACCCGTAAGCACCTCGTTGCCGGCTTCATCCACCAGACTCTCCTCGACGACATCGACAACATTGCCCAGCGAGTTGGCCGCCACCGACGGCGAGACATATACTCGACCTGCATAGTTTGCTGTTGCGGTCACGCTTTCAAGTCTTCCGGCTCGGAAGTCCATCTGCTCGATACGCGAGGTTACATCAGTGGTTGGATAAGCTCCACTCACATAGAGCGAGCGGAAGAGTTCGCTCTCGAAGAATCGACTCTCGACACGATAGCCTGCACTCTCGAAGATTGCTCGAAGCATCGCCACCACCGAAAGGAAAGGATGATAGTCGTCGGTCGTCAAGATTCGCTCCGGAGCGTAGGGCGTAGTCACTCCGTTCTGCAACTCGTATTTGTCACGATGCACCGGCAGAAACTTTACGGGCGAGTCGCTCTCCCAGCTATCACAGATTTCGTTCATATCGAGCCTTGCGTCGTACTCCACTCCGATTTCGTTGAACATCTCACGCGCTGCCGACTTGGCCCACTGCGACGAGCCGCCGATAATTTCGAGCAGATAGCTCGCTGCACCCCTCTCGATTTCTACTCCGTCGAGATAGACCGTACCTTCGAAGATGTTGGCACCGTCCGCTACGACACGAGCGCGGTGATACTCGGCATTGAATCGCTCAGCACTCTCGACATCTGCCGCATTGCCTAAGATGCGGTCGTTTTCGGGTGTCGAAGGGAGTCGCAGTCGGATATGCAGACCCTCGCGACCACTCTCGACATCCGTCAGAGCGGATTCTCGATAATCTATCCCGATATGTTGCGTGCCGTCGATAACGCACGGACGCTCATCCACATAGAGGCCAATCATAACAATCGCTCCTTTCTGTCGCAGGGACTAATCTCGATTTTCAGCGAGTTCAAGGCTCCGCCGTAACGTACCACACTCTCCGACGAGAGGATATCGACACGAACGCCCTCGTATCCACGCTCTACCCACACCTGCTTCGATTCGATAATCTCGCCAAGTCGCTCTATCTCGGCCACGGTCTCGTAGTCCGAAACTAAAGTCAGCACCTCCTCGGCCTCGCACGCTGTTACCGCAACGCCCTCGACCGATTGGATTCGCTCCTTCTTGACCGCGACACGTCGGCTGCGGCAAGTGGGAAAGGTATAGAGTTGCAGCGTTCCATCCGCAGCAATCCACACCAGACGGTGCGACGTTTCGGGCTTCGGCTGAATGCGATAAGTCACATAATCGACAATCCCGTCCATCACAAACTGAACGATAATTTCGTCGATACCCTCCGAGAAGTTGCTCGGTGAGAGTTTGAAAACCTGCAAACCTGCATTGGGCTTAACCTCAATATCAACCGCATCGACAATCGAGCCGTTACAGTAGGTTTCACAGGTTATTGTGCCGCCCGACGGAGCATACAACACTACACAGTCGTTCTCTTCACGGGCAAGAGATTGTAGCTTCGCACCGCTTCGAAATACCGTGCTGCACCCATCGACAAGCGAATATGGCGAGAAGTATCGCACCTCGGATTGTACGCCGTCGATTTCGAGAGCTATGGCCGAATAGAGACCCTCGGCATCGGCTACCAAGGTGCATCCCTCGACAAATCGGAATCGAAAAGTTTTAGCCAGCAGCGAGGCAATGTCGATTTCGGCCGTCTGCACATCGTACAGACGTTTGATACCAAGCACCTCTTCGTGAGCCACATCGAGAATCTTCACATCGACAAACTCGCGGTGCTCTCCGAGGTCGATTTGATAGATTAGGGGCTGAGTTATCGGTTGATAGTTTTCAGGAATGGATGTAAAAATCATAGTGATAAGTTCTTAAAAGAATGTTACTACTTTGGCTCGTGCGGTCTGCGATATCTCTCCGTGAGCAGTGAAAGCATACTCTCTGGGGGTCATTCCGAGATCCTCGATGGCGATGACACACTCATCGTCCGATAGTTGGGTGAATATCTCCAAGAGTTCAGACTCCATACGCTCCAAACATTCGCTCCGCTGTGATGCGGATGCTCTTGCCGCAGGGCAGAGGAGGTGGAGTGTAACTTCGTAAGAGATTCGTCCGTGACGTTTAGCCTCGACCGAGGCAACAGTCGGTGGTTCGAGAACGGCCGCGGGGAGATGTGTCACCTCCGCAATCCTGGCGGATGGGAGAGAATGAAACGAATATCCACGCGATTCGGATAAGATTCGCAGCGCACGTTCGAGTTGTGCGCAATTCATTGTTGAAAATGTGTTTAATGTTTGTTGAAAGATGTCGAAAATCGCCACCAATGCAAGCTCCAACAGTTGATTTTCAGAAATTTCAGCTTGCTCGCGACGTTATTAACAATTCGTACGCCATTGTCGATAACCGTCGTTTATGCGATGTTTGACGGTGCAAATATATAACCCCGAATACCCCCTTGTCAAGAGGTTTGTGCATTTTTTCTACGTTTTTTATAAACTTTACCACAAGAAAAGTTGCGTTATCTGCACCATTTTCAAGAAAAAATACCTATTTTTGCAAGGATTAATACTAACCGAATTATTTACCAACAATATGGACGATGGCAGTTGTACCCAAAATAGCGGCAGTGTCGTATCTCAATACGATACCATTCGTCTATGGTATCGAGCACGCAGGTAACCTTCGTGCCGACCTCACGTTAGCCCCTCCCGCCGAGTGTGCAAGGCTCTATATGGAGGGTCTGGTCGATATCGCCCTACTGCCTGCGGCCGTTGTTCCACAACTCACATCCACCGAAATCATTACCGACTACTGCATCGGCGCAATCCGCTCGGTGCGCACTGTCGAGCTTATGAGTAACTGCGAGTTGCGCGACATCCGTCGCATCTTCCTCGATGCTCACTCACGCACATCGGTACAGTTGGTTGGTTATTTAGCCAAGAAGGTCTGGAAAATCGAGCCCGAATGGATTTCGCTCGACTCGTACGACAATCTCGCAGCGTCGGCTGCCGAGGGTGATGCTTTCTTGCTGATTGGCGACAAGGTCTTCGACTACGAGGGCGAGTTCCGCTACTCGTACGACCTGGCCGAGGCTTGGCAGAAGGCGACAGGTATGCCCTTCTGCTTTGCAGTCTGGGTAGCCCGCAAAGGCACCTCCTATTCGGTCATCGACTCCTTGCAGCAGGCTCTGACCTTCGGCATCGAGCACATCTACGAAGCCATCTTGGAGTATGGCTACGGCGAGAAGGATTACGCATACGAATATCTCACACACAACATAGATTTTCTGTTCGACGAGCAGAAACATAAAGCCCTGCAAAAGTTCTGGAACTCAGGCATTAAGGTCGAGCCCAGAGCGAACCCGGGTTGAAGAGCACCTCTGTAACTCGGAGAGAGCGGACCCGCACTCCGGTTACACCAAGGGTTAGAGCTACCAATACGCCCGACCCACAAGCAGCCGCAAGGTAAGCGGCAATCAGCCTAAAAAGAGTATTTATAAAGCAGAGGTGTGCAAATATGATTACAATTTACCTGAAACAATACAACAAAATTATCCGCAACGCAGATGTCGAGCTCTTCGAGGAGTTGGGCTACGATGATATCTTGTGGATTGATATGATAACTCCCTCGATTAAGGAGCAGAAGGCTGTCGAGAACTTTATGGAGATCAGCCTCCAAACCAAACAGCAGGTCGAGGAGATTGAGTCTACATCTAAGTACTCCGAGAGCGAGAATGCTATCATCTCCAACTCGAACTTCTTTATCCCGACAGGCGATTCGTTCGTTGTCGAGCCGGTGTCGTTCATCATCTCGAATGAGGGTGTGCTGGTCTCGGTGCGTAATGCCGAGTTCCGTACTTTCCGCGAGGCCGAGAAGCGTTTGCAGATGAACTACCGCAGCTACTCAACCGGCTACCACATCTTCATCTCACTTTTGGAGGTGCGCATCGACTTCGACGCCGACCTTGTCGAGATGATTACCAAGCAGGTAGCATCACTGACCAAGGACCTCCACAACGAGGAGTCTATCGACAAGGAGGTACTCTTGCGCATCAGTGCCTTGCAGGAGAGCACGATGTTGTTGCGCGAGAACATCTTCGACCGCCAGCGTGTCCTTTCGGGCATCTTGCGTAGCGAGCGTTTCCCGAACGATATCTACCCGCGTCTGCAACTGATGATTAAGGACGTTAATTCACTGATTAACCACGCCGATTTCAGTTTCCAGCGTCTGGACTATATCCAGGATACGGCACTCGGTCTTATCAACATCGAGCAGAACGAGATTGTAAAGATTTTCTCGGTGGCAGCCGTAATCTTCCTCCCGGCAACGCTTATCGCAAGTATGTATGGTATGAACTTCAAGGTTATGCCCGAATTGGATTGGGCCGTAACCCTCGCCAACGGTTGGACGATTCCTCTCGGCTATCTCTTTGCCATACTGCTTATGGTCCTCTGTTCGGGACTTACGATGTGGTATTTCCGTTATAAGAAATGGTTGTAAAACAATAAACTACTAACCTAATGAAAAGAGTTTTAAGCATATTTGCAATTCTCGTCCTTTGGGCAACCGCGGTGTCGGCCCAGACCTCTCGCGAGGAGATTATGGCTGATATCAACCGTGCCGGTGGTGTCTATTTCAACTACCCCACTCCGACAGCCACCTATACCCCCGCACCGAAGGGATACGAGCCGTTCTACATCTCGCACTATGGCCGTCACGGCTCGCGTTACGTACTCAAAGATGAGTACTACGACTTCCCCGTGCAGGTTCTCAACGAGGCACATAAGGCAGGCAAGCTCACAGCATTTGGCGAGGATGTTCGCACTCGTGTTCTTCGCGTCTACTCCGTAGCAAAACAGCGCGGTGGCGAACTTACACAACGAGGTGCTCGCCAGCACGAGGAGATTGCAACCCGTATGACGCAGAACTTCCCCGAACTTTTCAAGCAGAAGGGATTGACCGTTAATGCACAATCCTCTGTTATCCAACGCTGCATAGTAAGTATGGCCGCCTTCTGCGACGGACTTAAAACCCAGAATCCGACAATCAAGATTACCCGCGATGCGTCGAATTCCGAGATGCAGCAGATTCACATTTTCAGACATGCGTGGAACGAAAACCTACCAAACGAGGCATTAGCGGTCATTATTGGCGAGAATACCTACTGGCGTATGCGTCAGAATGAGCAGTTCAATAAGAATGTCGATATCTCGCTCACTCTGGGCAAGATTTTCAACGATACAGAGTACATCCGCACCGAGGTTGATGGCCGCAAGTTCTGGCTCTATATGGCCGATATGGCTCTCAATATGCAGTGCCTCGACATCGAGGATGTCTGTCTTCTCGACCTCTTCACCAAGGATGAGATCTACGAGTATTGGCGTTATTGCAACTTCGCATACTACGCTCGCTATGGCAAATATATCTACTACCCGCTTATGGGCAATGTCGGCAAGGATCTCCTCAATGCTATCATCAATCAGATTGACAGCGACATAGCAGCCGGCACTCCGAGCGTCTCGCTCCGTTTCGGCCACGACACATCAATTTTCAGCCTTGCGCCACTTATGGGCTTGCCGGGAGCAACCTATGCAACTACCGACTACGACACCATTAGCGAGGTTTGGCGTTCTTATAAGCTTACACCGATGGCAGCTAACTTGCAGATGATTTTCTACCGCAAGAAGGGTTGCGACGATATCCTCATCCGCTTTATGCATAACGAGGAGGAGGTGCACTTCGACATCGAGAGCAAGAGTGCTCCCTACTACCGTTGGGAGGATGTCAAGAAGTTCTGGGCCGAGAATATCAAGCAGATTAATTATTAGCAAGAGGGGCCGAATCCAAGGCTGAGGCTGGCACCGAGTCCGAGATAAGGATAGCAACTAAGAAAGGTGTAGTTGTAGCCCCCCCAATCCTGCGATATAAATATCAAAAAAAATGAAGCTGTCTTTTTAGACAACCATTATTTTATTTTAACTGATTGATTTTCAGTGTTAGTTTTTACAAAAATTGCGAAATCCTACATAGAAGACTACACGAGGGTCGCAATTAAGCCAACTAACTACGAGTACAAAGGTAAATAAACCTTTTGAAAGTAAAACGCTAATATCAAGCATCTTCCAAAGATGCATTGTGAATAAAAAATCAGGCGTATGCTCTGGACTATACAAAGCCCGACATACGCCTGAAATTTCATCTCGATTTAACTAATTATCCAGCCACGAAGGATAGCCATCTTTATTCACAAAGGTATTGGCGATTGCGCCACATGTAGTTGGAATTTTATATTCGGATTCTATATCTTCCCAATGGCGATAAGCCGCTGCTATACCGCTTGCCATACCTCGTTCATTTCCATAGGCGGTCAGCCCGTTATCAATCAGTACCTGAATCAATGACGAATAACTCATTTTAATATTTTGTCCAAATAATACCAATGCCAAGCGACCTATAAATTCATAAGTCTTATTTTCTAATGCAGGCTCTTTAATCATAGTATTCATAATGCTAATAATTTATGTTGTTAAAATTCCATTTCCTCGATAACATCAAATGTTGTTGACCACCAGGAATAGGAATATCCTGTGGATGATATAGGAATGCCTAAAAATGGCACTGTATCCCACGGCCACTCATCCGCAATAAAACTTCCAGCATTTTTGCTTTCCTTGTGACTGACAAAATCGGGTGCAGACATTGCTTTGCAATAAACTTTACTGAACATATATGTGTTATAATTTTTCCCGGGGGATTGTTCATCGGTGTATTTTAGAAATGCACGCATACCAATTGTTTTTATACCGGTTCCTATAATTAAATATCCACTATATTCATTACACAACCAAAACGCTCCATCTTCTATAATGGAAACAGCATCTGGAATTATTAAGTTACCCGTAAAGTTGCACTTCCTAAAGCATTCTTGTGGAATTGTTGTAATATTCTCACTTAATGTCAATGTCCCATCAAAACCACATTCAACAAATGTTTGATATGACAATTTTGTAACTGAATTGGGAATAACTAAATTCCCAGTAAAATTTCTACAATAACAAAATGCTTGCTCACCAATTATTTCCAACTCTGCACCAAGTGTTAGTGTTCCATCAAATGTACACTCTTGGAAACAGTAGTTTCCAATTGAAGTAGTCGCGTCGGGGATTGTCAAATTACCCTTAATCGATTTACACTGATAGAAAGCATACTCACCGATTGTTTGTACCGTTTCAGGGATATAGATTGAGGTGATTGCCGATTGGTAGAACGCTCTATTAGGTATTGCTGTCAAATTCCATGGCAACAACACGGTCGGGATGGTTGTCTTCTCCAAACAACTGGCTGGTAGTGTCGTATTATCCAAACCCGAAAGATCAAGTAACTGCAAATTTGACATTGTCTTGATAAACTCAAAGTCTATAAAGTTCAGATTGCCTGTCACCGTAAGTTCTTCAACAAGGTCTTTATTACTTGTGCCCACAAAACTCTCCAATGTTCCCGCCGTTGCGACATGAACACTCTGCGCTGCACCTGCTCTTTGAGAAATTAAGATTGTTTCAGAGGTAACGCCAAGTGCATCAATAAGTTTTACCATTGTGTATCGGGCTGCTAATGTTTCATTCTTCGCCACTGTAAATGTCAATGTTTCGTCACGCATCACGGCGCGAGTTTCGGCAACAGAAATCCACGATTTATCGGCTTCGGGGATTTCAACCGTATAGTCAATATTGGCCGAAAGAGGTACTTGCACTGTTCCGCCCGCATAATCGACTGTGTATGATTTCGAAGAAACAATAATCACACCCTCAACAAAATTTATTGAGCGCATAATTGTTCGCTCCTTGCCGTCGGTTACAAAGACAAGTATTTCTGTTGGCAGAATGGTTGAGGGCGTGGTAATCTCAATAACACCCGTTGCGCTATCTGTCTTCTTGACCACTGCGCGGAATCCATCTTGGGCAAGAGCCTTGATAACGGTCTTGTCGTCGGCGCCCGTAATGGTATAACCAATTGTATATGTTTTATCTGCCAAGACACGAATATCCTCGGTTTCGGTAAAAGTTACCGACAGAGGATGATGTTTCGGAACATCAATTTGTTCACCCGTTGAAAGAGTTAAGTAAACATAGTCTTCATCTTGTGTAACGCTTTGGAAGAAAGCATCTCCATCTTCGCCTGTTGCCTTGCCGGCTTGTTGCCACGTCGCACCATTATCGTATGAAATACACCAATAGTCATCCTCGATTTTGAGTTGAGGAGTGATTGCATCTTTTCCGTTCTCGCCATCTTTTCCGTGGACTGGAACTCTCTCTCCGTTCTCATCTAACAACCATTCCCCATTAATAGTCCAATATAGGATATTGTCGGTGTGGTATTTGGCACCTATGATAGGTGTTGCACCATCTATTCCGTTGATACCATCTTCGCCATCTTTTCCATGATAGATAACAATAGAACCCGACTTTGCAAAAGTGATTGTATAGCCAATTTGCACGCCATCCTCCATCAGTGGCGTGCAAGAGGAGATATAATCGTTGTTCTGCAACGCATTTACAATCGACTGCAATGATGTAATATTGGTGTTCATTTGGTTGCACAAAGTGCGCAACTGCTCAAATGCATACCAAGTCGGCAGTTGGATTTGCGTACCATCTGCCAAAGTAAATACTACATATTCGCTATTAGATGTGTCCACGCTATGGAAGAACGAATCGCCATTTGTACCATTAGTGCCATCTTGTCCATTCTCCCCATCTTCGCCCGTAGCCTTGCCAAGTTGAATCCAAGTAGCACCATTATCGTATGAGACAGACCAATAATCGTTCTCGATTTTGAGCTGAGGCGTGATACCGTCCTTGCCATCTTGACCATTCTGTCCATCCTTGCCATCGGCACCATCTTTTCCGTCTGTACCTTGTGCTTTGATTTTATTCCCGTGAGCATCGAGTAGCCACTCTCCATTCAAAGTCCAATAGTAGATATTATCGGAGTCTTGTTTTACTCCGATAACGGGCGTTGAACCATCTTTACCGTCCGCGCCATCCTTACCATTAGTTCCGTTTTGGCCATCCTTGCCATCCTCACCGTGATAAATGGTAATAGGCTGCGATTTGGTAAATGTGATGGTGTAACCGATAGTTTTGCCATCCTTCGTTACGGGCGTAACGCTTGTAACATAGTCGTTGTTTTGCAAAGCATTCACAATAGTCTGCAATGATGAAATATTGGTATTCATCTGTTGGCAGAGCTCTTCGAGTTTGGCGATTCGGCTCTCGTGGTCGTTGAGTTTGTCCCAAATTTTTGAATCGTCAAATGATTCACTACATCCTGCGATAATCATCGTTATCGCAACGAGCAAATAGGTAAATAGTTTTTTCATAGTAATATGATTTTAGTTTAACATTCTACCAAATCAAATTACCATTCTGCTCCTCGATGGTGGGTGTCGGTCGGGTAAGTACAAAAAGAAAGTGTGGAGCAGTTCCGTCTATTTAGTGGTAGGCTCTGACAAAACCCGAAACGAATAAACGATTACAAGACCCCACACCTGTATATGATATGACTTTGAATCGCATACCAATACAGATGATGAGTGTTGTCGTTACCCTCGTTTCTGGAAAACTGTCAGATTTTACCACTAAGGATAAAAGCGAAAACACTTTCATCAAATATGTACGCCGCTTACGCGACACTACAAAGTTAGAAACTTTTTCGCAATTGACAACACTCTTCTGGGGTCTTGTTCGTATAAAATAGTAAAATCACCTCTCGCACTCTGCAAAAGGTGATTAAATATGGGTGTGATTGTTTACATTTAATTTAGACTACATAGAAGACTACACGCAAAGGGCAGAAATAGAGTTTAAGCGGTGTTTGTGCGCAATGTCGTTTTACAATATAACTACCTAATTTGTTGTAAATAAACAAAATCAGCGGTGAAATAAAATTCACCGCCGATGAAAGGCTGTCTTTTTAGACAGCTTCGTTTGTTAATAGAATCTTTGCCTGAGATATAGCCGCCTCGCTAACCTGCGAGCCCGAAATCATCTTGGCAATCTCCGAGATTCGCTCCTCGGCTGTAAGTCGCTTAATATTGGTATGCGAATCCTCTTTGTAAACCACAAAGTGGGCCTCGCCCTTCGATGCCACCTGCGGCAAGTGGGTGATATTAACCACCTGCATCGAGCCCGACAGTTCCGCAATAATCTCTCCCATTGCGTCGGCTATGCGACCCGAAACACCCGTATCAATCTCGTCGAAGATGATTGTCGGCAACTTCATTCGTCGTGCCAACATCGCTTTGAGCGACAACATCATACGCGACATCTCACCTCCTGAAGCTATACGCTCGACAGCTTGCAGGCTCTTCGCCTTGTTGGCCGAGAATAGGAACGACACCTCGTCGCGACCCGTCGAGTGCAGCTCTCCCATATCGCGCACATCAACCTCGAAACGAGCCTCAGGCATTCCGAGAGCTGACAACTTGCCGCCAATCTCCTCCGAGAATATCGACACAGCACCGACACGAGCCTCGTGCAGCTTGTCCGCCAGAGCCATAGCCTTCAACCTGAGAATTTCCACCTCTCGCTCGGCCTCGGCAATCTGCTCGTCCGAGTGAGTTATGGCATTGAGCTGCGCACGGAATTTCTCGCGCAGAGCAATCAACTCTGCCACACCCTCGGCCCCGTGCTTACGACAGAGGTCATAGAGCATAGCCAGACGGCTATCCACCTGCTCCAATCGTGCAGGATTTGACTCCACACGCTCAGCATCCGCAGCGATGGTTACTGCTATATCTTTGAGTTCCAGGAGTGTCGAACGCACACGCGAAGCTAACTCCTCGCCCTCACGATAACTCTCTTTGATACGCATCAACCCCATCTCTGCTCGCTTCAACGCAGCCAATACGCCCATCTCATCCTCATCGAACGAGGCATTTATCTCGCCCAACGTCGCACCTAT
This sequence comes from Alistipes sp., assembly GCA_045644925.1. Taxonomy (GTDB): domain Bacteria; phylum Bacteroidota; class Bacteroidia; order Bacteroidales; family Rikenellaceae; genus Alistipes. The sequence continues at coordinate 51,392 of JAZRHV010000023.1, read as the reverse complement.
GGCATCTGCATTTGCCAAGATTGCCTGCTCCTGCTCCAACTCCTCGATTTCGTTCTCTTTGATGTTGGCAGCCGTGAGCTCCTCGGCCTGGAAACGCACCCACTCCTCATCCCTACGGGCGGTAGCAGCCTCCTCGGTCAGAGCAGCAAGTCTGCGACGAGCATCACACCACGACTGATACTCCTCCTTATATCTAGCGAGCAACTCTCCGCATCCGGCAACCATATCGAGTGCCTCCATACGGAATGTTTCGGAGGAGAGAATCAGATTCTGGTGTTGCGAGTGAATATCAATCAGACGCGCACCCAGCTCTTTGAGCTGCACCAGCTGCACGGGGATATCGTTCACATACGAACGGCTCTTGCCGGCAGGTGTGATGATGCGACGAATAACTGTCTCATTATCGTAGTCGATGTCGAGCTCCTCGAAGAGCGGTTCCAGACCCAACCCTTCGAGCGCAAATACGCCCTCGACTACGCAGTTTCGGGTGTTATCCTTCATTGCCGAGCCGTCATTCTTGGCTCCGAGCAGCAGACCGAGCGCACCGAGCAGGATCGACTTTCCGGCACCCGTCTCACCCGTCACGATGTTGAGTCGGGCGTCGAGCGCAATCTCCAACTTCTCGATGAGCGCGTAATTTTCAACTGTCAGTCTGCACAGCATAACACCACGGATTTATTGTTGTGAATTTTCTCTTACAAAAGTTTCTCGATGCGGTCGATGATTCGCTCCGCCACCTCGCTCTTCGACATCAGCGGCAACTCCTCGCGCGAAGTACGGTCGATGAGCGATACACGGTTGGTATCGACACCAAATCCCGCACCCTCCTCGCGCAGCGAATTGAGAACGATGAAGTCAAAATTCTTCTTTGCGAGTTTCGCCTCGGCATTCACCGTCTCGTTGTCGGTTTCGAGCGCAAAGCCTACGAGCAGACGTTTACCCTTTGCCTTGCCGAGCGCTGCCGCAATATCCTTTGTGCGCTTCAAGCGAATCGACATATCGTCGTCACTCTTCTTAATCTTCGACGTTGCCACCTCTGCGGGCGTATAATCGGCCACGGCAGCACACATAATTGCGCCATCCGCACCCTCAAACGCCTCAACAGCAGCATCATACATCTGCTCAGCCGAGAGAACATCGACACGCTTAACCCCTGCGGGCACAGCCAAATTCGTACGGCCGCTCACGAGCGTAACCTCGGCACCACGTGCCGCCAACACTCCGGCAAGGGCATAGCCCATCTTACCCGTCGAGTGATTCGAGATGAACCTCACGGGGTCGATAGCCTCTATCGTAGCACCTGCCGTTACAACGAAGTGCTTACCTTGCAGGCTCTTTTTTTTTTCGGAAAGTGCAGCCTCCACCGCTGCAACGATTGTTTCGGGCTCGGCCATTCGGCCCTTACCCACAAGACCGCTGGCAAGCTCTCCCTCGCCCGACTCGATAATCTGCACTCCACGCTCGCGCAGTGTCGCAATATTACTCTGCGTTGCGGGATGGGCAAACATATCGCAGTCCATAGCCGGAGCGACCATTACCAGATGACGAGCCGAGAGATAGGTCGTCAGCAGAAGATTATCGGCAATACCCGCAGCCATCTTGGCCATAGTATTTGCCGTCGCCGGAGCAATAAGCAGGCAGTCCGCCCACTCGCCGAGCGAAATATGGGAGTTCCAATCGCCATTTTCGGGGTTGTAGAACTCTACTGCGATAGGATTCTTCGAGAGAGTCGCCATCGTCAGCGGAGTGATAAACTCCTTTGCCAGAGGTGTCATTATAACATTAACCTCGGCACCTGCGACCTTCAGTAAACGACAAAGCACAGCAGCCTTATAAGCCGCTATGCTGCCCGTTACTCCCAACAGGATATGTTTTCCTGCGAGTGACAAAACTACTCCTCCTTCTTCTTGTAGTAAATCTCGTTATCGATGAACTCCTCGGTAGCGATGATTACCGGTTTGGGAAGACGCTCATAGTAGCGCGAAATCTCAATCTGCTCGCGGTTTTCGAAGGTCTCCTCCATAGTATCGGTCGGCGACGAGAAGTCAGCGAGTTTGCGATTGAGCTCGGTTTTGAGCTCCGAAGCAATCTGATTTGCACGACGAGCGATGATGTTGATGCTCTCGTAGATGTTACCTGTCTCGTGATCAAGGTCCACGATCTTGCGAGTTACAGTGTTGTTGGGAATGTTCTTCTTAATCTCCATTTTTATAGATTTTCTTTGTTGTTTTTCTCCAAAAAGTCCTTTGCAGCCTTCGAGAGGCGGTTGAGTTCCTTGACGTGCTTCGATTCGGGGAACTCCGCAATAAACGAGTAGTACGAGTCGAGCATCGCCATATATCGGTCGATCTGCTTCGATTCAATCGAGTTGTGCGCCAACTCATAGCCCGACTTCACGATGTAGTACATCAACTCTTCGCGGTGCGACGAATCGGGATAGGTCTTCAACGCATTCTTGAACGCGACGATTGCCGACTTATGACGACCAATCTTGTAGTATGTAAAGGCATTTATGAACGCCTTGTCGTACAGACGCTGCGTCAGTTCGGTGATAATGTTGCGGAAGTCCTCCAATCGTGTCGATTGCGGATATCGCGACATAAACTCCGTGATAGTGACTATCGCCTGACGAGTAATCGTCTGGTCGTGCTCCGGATCCGGTGACATATAGTAGAAACAGAGAGCATACATACCCTCGGCATCCTCGATGAAGGGGCTGTCGCCACCGCCATATCTGCGACGATACTCGTCGAGCAGCGTTGTTGCCTCCTCGTAATCACGGTCCTTAAACTTGCAACGAGCACGGAAGAACATCACCGAGTCCTCGGTGCGTGTTCCGGTGTAGTAGTGCATTACCGCATCAAAGAGCTGATAAGCCTTCGCCCACGAGCCCTTTGTTCCCTTCGTATAGAACTTATAGCCCTCGTCGAACATCAGTCTTGCATCTCCACTTTTCAGGATTCGAGCGATGCCCACCTTCTTGCCCATTTCGAGTCGCTCGCGTGCGGTCAGCCTCTCGCGGCCGCGCTTCTTCTCGCCACTCTGCTCCTGAGCAAACAGGTCAGATGCTGTGCCGATAACCAATACCGCACACAACACTGCAACAAGCACTCTGTAAAAACTCTTTGTCATACTATCGAATCCTATCCGTCTTCGGGTCAAAATCCTCCGCTGTCAAGGGTCGCCTAAAAGTGTAACTTTTAGCCTTAGCCCCTTTTAGACGGCATATTAATCGTGCAAAGTTATAATGAATTAACGAATTTCACAAACTAAAATTGCTCAACTGCGCCATTTTGTCCGAAATGCTCCAAAAAAGCGGCCAAAATAACTCTGTTATTTCAACTCACCCTTCGCCACGAGCCACTCGACAATCTGCACTGCATTGAGAGCCGCACCCTTCTTAATCTGGTCGCTTACGCACCAGAACGTAAGGCCGTTAGCCGAAGTCAAATCCTTGCGCACGCGACCAACATAGACCGGTTCCTTGCCTGCGATAAAGAGCGGCATCGGGTATGTTTTCGACTGCGGTTCATCCATCAACACCAGACCCTCGCCCTCGGCGAAAGCCTTGCGCGCAGCCTCTACCGATACCGGCTCGGCCGTCTCGACCCACACGCTCTCCGAGTGAGCTCGCATAACAGGCACACGCACACACGTAGCCGACACCTCGATATCCGAGTGCATAATCTTGCGTGTCTCGTTGTACATTTTGAGCTCCTCCTTCGTATAGTCGTCATCTGCAAATACGTCGATATGAGGGATTACGTTGTAAGCCAACTGATAAGCGAACTTCTCGACCGTCGCAGGCTGACCTGCTCCGAGCTCTGCATACTGCTTTTCGAGCTCTGCCATAGCCGCTGCACCCGCACCACTTGCCGACTGATATGTTGCCACGTGTACGCGCTTGATGTGCGAGAGTTTCTCGATAGCGTTCAACGCCACAACCATCTGGATAGTCGTACAGTTGGGGTTGGCGATGATTCTGCGCGGAGCATTGAGAGCATCTTCGGGATTAACCTCAGGCACAACCAGAGGCACATCCTGCTCCATACGGAATGCACTCGAATTATCAATCATCAACGTACCGTGCTTGGTAATAGTCTCGGCAAACTCCTTCGAGGTACCACCACCTGCCGACACCAGAGCTACGTCGATACCCTTGAAGTCGTCATTGTGCTGCAACAACTTCACGGTCAGCTCTTTACCACGGAATTTGTAGGTACGGCCCGCGCTGCGCTCCGAGCCAAAGAGAGTCAAAGAGTCGATAGGGAGATTATGCTCCTCCAAGATTGTCAGGAACTCCTGACCCACAGCGCCACTTGCGCCAACGATTGCGATATTCATAATTATCTTACTATAATTTATATTATTCTTACTCGTTAATCAAAAAATCCCTCATCGCCACTATTTTCGGGTGCGGCCTCCACCTCATCCGGACACTCGTATGTCGGCATCATCGGCGGACGCACAAAGGTATCCTCGCGGTTCAGACCCAACTTCTCATCGGCATAGGCCTTGGTCAGGAACTCGGCAACGATAGGCAACGCCATAACGCTACCCTCGCCACCCGAACGCAAGTGAATCTGCTGATCCTCAGCACCTACCCACGCGCCTGCCACCAACTTGGGCGTGATACACATAAACCACGCATCACGGCTCTCGTTCGAAGTACCTGTCTTGCCGGCGATATCCATATTTCCAAAGCCATACTTCCACACCATACGACCTCCCGTACCTCCCGTAATCACACGTTTAAGCATCGTGAGCATTGTATAGGCAGTCTGCTTGCTGATTGCATCCTGCGAATGGTTGCTGAAATTCGATATTACGTTACCCTGCCTATCCTCGATTCGTGTCACGAATATCGGGTCGTTATGTACTCCCTCGTTTGCGAAGGTTGAGTAGGCACTAACCATCTCAAACACATTCGACTCAAACGTACCCAGACACATTGCATATACCGGATCGATAAAGCTGCGAATACCCATATTATGCACAAAGTCCGCCACTGCTTCGGGTTGCTTTGCCTGCTTCATAATCCACGCCGAGTAGTTGTTACGGCTACGTGCCAAGCCCCACGCCAGCGGGTGCAGCACACCGTCATACTCGACCTTACCGGCCTCTTTGGGCGACCAAGCCGTACCGAGCGTTGTCTCGATTGTTACAGGCAGGTTCGGCACCATCGTACAAGGAGTCAAACCGAGATGGTCGATTGCAAAGGTATAAATAAAGGGCTTCACGGTCGAGCCAATCTGACGCTTACCCTGCTTTGCCATATCATACTTGAAGTATCGGAAGTTGGGTCCTCCGACATAGGCCTTCACATATCCCGTCTGTGGGTCCATAGCCACAAAGCTTGCTCGCATAATGCGCTTGTGGTGGAGAATCGAGTCGCGAGGCGAGAGCAGCGTATCACGCTCGCCCTTGAAGGTAAAGACCTTCATTCGGCACTTCTGCCCGAAGCTCGCCATAATCTCCTTTTCGCCTACACCTGCACGCTTCATATTGCGGTAACGGTCCGAGTTGCGTATCGCACGATTTACGATAGCATCCTTCTCCTCCTGGTCGATATCCTGGAACAGTTCTCCGGTACGCTTAACCTGGGCATCCATCATCGGCTGCACCTCGTCGCGCATCTGCTTGAATAGCGACTCCTCGGCATACTCCTGCATCGAGGCATTAATCGTGGTATAGATTTTCAGACCGTCACGATAGATGTTATAGGGCTCGCCATCGGCCTTGCGGTTCTTGTGACACCAACCATAGAGCGGATTCTCGTCATACTCTTTTACCGCCTGCTCATAATCCCATTCGGTATAGAACTGACGACGTGTCGGACGCTTGGCACTCATCACCAGACGCAACATCTCGCGGAAATATGTAGCCTCACCCTCGTTATGCGACACCGGCTTATAGTTCAACACTATGGGCAACGACGCTATCGAATCTCGCGCAGACTCGGATATCGCACCCGCAGCCGCCAAACGCGCAATTACAAGGTTACGACGCGCCAAAGCACTTTCGGGATTGCGCACGGGCGAGTATCGCGTCGGAGCATTAACCACACCAACCAACACAGCCGCCTCCTGGATATTCAACTCCTGCGGCTCCTTGTCGAAGAATGTGCGGGCTGCCGACTTGATGCCATAGGCATTCGAGCCATAGGCTACCGTATTGAGATACATCGCTGCAATCTCCTCTTTCGTGTAGTTATATTCGAGTTTTATGGCCGTAATCCACTCCTTGAACTTCGAGATTACGAGCTTTGTTCCGCGAGCGACCTTACCGCGGTTGCGCACCGTATCGCGCGGGAAGAGGTTTTTGGCCAACTGCTGCGTGATGGTACTACCACCACCCTGCGAACTGCGCTGCAAAGCGATGGTCTTCACACCTACACGCATAAGCGAGGGGATATCAATTCCCGAATGGCGATAGAAACGGATATCTTCCGTTGCGACCAAAGCCGCCACAATCGGGGGCATATTGCGGTTCTGCATACGTATCACGAGCGACGAATCCTGCGGGAAGAGGTCATCATACTGCACATACGAACGATTCTGCACAAAGAAAGTTCCGAGCACCTTACCCTCTTCCGAATAGACCTCGGTCGAGAGGTTGCTCTTCGGGTTTTCCAACTCCTCGAACGAAGGCATACGTCCAAACACGCCGAGCGAGGTAAGCAGCAGCATCACAAAGAGCAGGCCCATAGGCACCATTACCACATACCACATCCACTTAATTATCTTCGAACGCAAACCGTTATCTCTTTTTTGAGTCATATCCTTGTCTAAATTTTTGCAAAGTTACACATTTCTCCCTAAATCTCCATATCAGAAGGGCAATCCCACGCCTCCCGACACATACATACCCTTCTTGCCGTGGGGCTTATAGACTGACAGCGTCAGTGCCACCGTTGCCGCCGCGGGCATACGGAAGAAATTTACGTCAAAGGTCAAATCGCCACCATAAGCAAACAGGTGCTTGCGACGCTCGACAATATTTGCCACATCTCCGGGCTGCGGCTCGTTCTCGGCTACGAACGACTGCTTGTCGAACGAAGCATAGTCAAAGCCGAGATTCAGGCGAATACGCTTGAAGTAGATTATCGGCGATATTCCACCCTCTGGGTACCACAGCGGCAGCTGATAGTTTACCGACGTAGCTACGTAGTGTTTATTCATTATATCGCCCGAATTGAATCCTCGCGGGATTAGTAGCGAGGCCTTGAACGAGAGATTCGATGCCAACACCTTCGACTCGAAACCTCCGAACGAGGTTTGATAAGCACCTGCAAGCGAGAGCGAGTGGTGACGCGCCACACCCGGCAGATAGAGCTTCGCATAGGTCATAATCAACTGTCCGAAGTCGTGGTTTGCAGGGTTAAGCGCATAGTTTATCGAGATGACGTGACCCTGGCGTGGCAAGAAATCCTTATGCGCCAACTTGGTGGTATTCTGATAACCGATACCGAACTGCAACAGATGCACACCCTCGCTATAACCGAGCTTTGCTACATTCGATATCTTACCTTCAAGAATCATATTGGCCATACTGCGCACCTTCGCCACCAATCCGTTCGAGTAGTTCCACGAAGCACTGATGCCGACATATCGCGTACGATAGCCACTCTGGAAGTACAACGGCAGCGATGCCGAAGCCGTGATATCATAGAACTTGTCGAGTTTGGGGCTGTCGGGCAGCACGAGTTCATACTGCTCGGTATCGGGATTGAGCACCCAGGTATATGCCTGATACATTCGCTGAGTACCACCATAGGTCGCACTCAGGCCAAGATTTACACCCAGACCATAGTATCGCAGCGTACCCTTATATACCGAGCCCTCCTCCTTGTTCCAGCCCCAGGTAAACATACCCTCGGTATTCGAGAGCAGGCTCTGCGACATAACCGTAGCACCGAGATTGAAATTCACATTTCCCTCCGACAGAGCAAACGGATCGTACGACACCGGAGCCCACGAGTGGATATTAAAGAGGTGCGTAAACTTCGAGTATCGACGAGCTTTCAACTCCTTCTGCTGCTTTTCGGACACTGCCTTATCGAAACGCACAGTATCGAGATTGACCGTACTCCACACCTTGCGCGACGGATTCACCACATTCTGCGGCAAGCGCGACGGAGCGACCTTCGCCAACGAGGCCTTCTCCACCTTCTGACGAGCCAAATGATAACCCTCACTGTCGTAGGTGGTCATCAACACCTCACCTTCGCCCGTCGGCATCGGCGAGAACGAGCCATACTTCGATGTCGAGATGCGGAACTCTTCGCCCGATGCGATATCGTAGCAGTGCACCTCATCCTTACCCGACTCTATCGAGCCGAAGTAGAGCACACCATCCTTTGCTCTCAGGTCGCTGAGGGTTATGTATGCTCCGGCAGTGAGTTGCGAAATTGTCTTATCATCATTCACACGACCGAGCCACATACCGCTGTCGTCCGTAGCGATGAAGTAGAGTCGGCGCGTCTTATCGTCATAGGCCAACGAGTGTAACTCAACGCCATCGGGCATTGTCGCAAGGATTCTGCGCGAATCCTCATCTCCCAACACGATACGATACACTCCATTGGGGCAATACTCCACCCAGGCCAACGATGTAATGCCGTTAATAGCCGTCGGGAACTGCACATTGCGATAGCGATGCACCGTACGAGGCCCGCTCTTACCCGGCTCGATGTAGCATAGGCGCGAGTTTACTCTTTGCTGATAGACCATACCTCGACGATATTCGGTCCACCATATTTTACCACACGAGATTGTCGGGCGTGTCGATACCGAGCCCGTGTAGCAGATACGCTCCTCACGGCCGCTCTTCGTATCGGTTACCACCAACGCCATCGGGATATCCAAATCCTCTTTGAACGACACGACCTTATCCTTGCCATAAGGCATCGGATAGCGATAGGTCGTATAACTGCGCTGCTTCGGGGTCGGTATTCGCGTCGATGAATCCTCCACCTCTGCCAGCGGTCGCCAATAGTCGTTAAGCTCTGCAAAGGCCTCACGGAATAGGGTTTTCGTTGTAGTCGAGTAGTATTTCTGCATCGCCACGTAGGTTGTTGCGACGACGTATGGATGACGCACCGAGTAGTTTACAATCTTATCCCAGATATTCTCGTCGTACTTGGTGTTGGCATACGAGGTTACCTGATAACCGAGATGGTAGTGATCGGGGATATGCTCTCGGAACGAACCGCTGAACCACTTATCGCTATTTTTGCGAGCGAGCATCTTCTCGCCCATAGCTCGGTAGTGCATCGTAAACGAAGGTTGCAAACCTCGACCAAACGACGACATCGAGGTCTCGGATATTACGGCATCACCCTCCAAACCCCACAGCGGCATAAAGAGCAGTCCGATGGTTGTACTCTGCTGACCGAGCAGATAGCTAAATCCGCGCACCCAACCGCGATTAAGATTGTTGTACTGCACGGCGTGGCGATATTCGTGTGCAGCCAACTGTTTGAGCCACGGCATCGAGTAGCTCGACATCGCGGGCGACGAAAGAATCTCGACGCGCTTGGGCAGCCACATAACCATACCGTTCGACGCAGCATTTTCGGGGTGTACGACAAAGGGGATCTTCATCGGCCCGTGTCTGAATCCGAAGTCTATCGTCGGCTGCACAGCTTTGACGTAGTGGAAGAGCTTGTGGCCAAGCACAGCGGCCGTATCGGGATAGATGACAGATATCTTCTTGCCCTTAATCTGCTTCCAATTCATTGATTCGGGGTCGGCTCCCCAAGAGTAATACTGTGCCGAGGCGGTGCTCACGCAGAGCATCGTCACAACAAACAGCAGTATGTACCTGAGTCTCTTCATCCCCTCGTTACACTATTTCCAAACCTAACTTCCGGCCTTTTTGCAACGATAACCTGCCTTAGTCAGTATTTCGACCACTCGGTCGCGGTGGTCGCCCTGGATAATTATCTCGCCATCCTTTGTCGAGCCACCCACGCCACAACCACGTTTGAGGGTGCGACCCAGCTCTTCGAGGTCGTCATCCGTACCGACAAAACCCTTCACGAGCGTCACGACTTTTCCGCCACGCTGCTTCGAATCGCGCCACACACGCAGGTCTTGTTTTGCGGGCGGCAGGGTCTCTACCTCAGGCTCATCTCCCGTATTATACTCGAAATCAGGGTTGGTCGAATAGACCATTCCGAGGCGTGCTTTCCAGTCGTTAGTCATAAAAAATATCTTTTTTCGGCAGTTAAACGTACAATCTTTGCAATCTATTTTGTGCAAAGATAGTAAATTACTATCTTTATAGTACGAAATGTGTAATAAAATCCGAAACTATGCAGAAAAATAGCGTACAAGAGCCTCTACCGCAGCCGTTACCCTATCTTGGCACCAAGCGTCTGGTACGAGTTTACGTCGAAGGATACGAGGATGTAGCCTTCTGGCGCGGCATCTTCGACCACTTCCGCAATCCCTTTATGCGCTTCGAGATTTCGGTGCCGACACGCCCCGACCTACCCAAGGGCAAGAAGGTCTTGATGTCGATGATTCCCACCTCCTCCGAGGAGAAGCTCCTCTGCGTCGATTCGGACTTCGACTACCTCTTTGGCGACAGCACCGAGCAGTCGCGCACGGTCAATAACTCGCGCTTTATGTTCCATACCTACGCCTATGCCACCGAGAACTTTTTGTGCTACGCTCCCTCGCTACACAACGTCTGCGTCAAGGCGACCAAGAACGACACGCGAATATTTGATTTTGTGGCATTTATGGAGGAGTACTCGCGCATCATCTACCCCGTCTTTTTGTGGTACGCCTACTCGGCTCGTATGGGCACCGAGAGCATCTTCACACTCAACGACTTCCGCCTCACGGTACGCCTCGGCTACCTCGACCTCAAAGAGAATGGCCGCTCGACGCTCGAATGGCTGCGCAAGAATGTCGCCTCGCGCCTAAATTCGCTGCGCAACGACTATCCGCAGATGCAGAAAGCAGTCGATGATTTCGGTATCTATCTGCGCGACGCGAAGGATGTTGTTCCCGAACAGACCTATCTCTATATGCACGGTCATACGCTTATGGATAACGTGGTTATGATCTTGCTCAACGAGGTCTGCGACAAGCTGCGCAAACTCTCTCACGCCCGCATCAACGCCTCCTCGAAAGAGGGCATTGCCCTGCGTGACGAGATTAGCAACTACAACAACTCTCAACGCTCGATACGCGACGTTTTGCTCGATAACGAGAACTACACTGCCTGCCCGCTATACAAGCGGCTGAGCCTCGATATCGAGCACTATATCCACCACACAATCAGCAAAATGCAGCAGAGCGAATAGCAATAAAACTCACACATAGCAAAAAAATAGCGGAGAAGTCGTTATGACTTCTCCGCTATTTTTCATCCTGCTGGACCTCTTACTTAACCAAGTTCGAGATAAGGAATGTAGCTGCAACGGTCAAGATTGCGTACAACTCGGGGAACGCTGCGAGAATAAGGGTCTTACCCATCACGTCGTGGCCATTACCGATTGCTGCGATACCGTTAGCGCAGACCTTACCCTGGTAGATAGCTGCTGCCAAGTTTACGATACCAACCAACAGACCTGCACCGAATACTGCAGCTGCCTGGAACATCGAGATTTCGGGAGTCAAAAGACCCTGCACCATAAAGAAGCAGACGAAACCATAAAGACCCTGCGAACCCGGAAGAGCCGAGAGGATCATGTAGCTACCGAAAGCTGCGCCATTCTTCTTCATTGCGCCTACTGCGGTCTGACCGCAAATTGCAGTACCAACAGACGATGCGATACCTGCCAAGCCTACCATCAGTGCAACACCGACATAAGCCAAAATCAAAGCTGAATTCATAATTGTAAATTGTTTAATTAGTTATTGTTAAAATTGTTTATTGTTCTTTTTTCAGCGGTTCGAAAGCACGTGTTGTCATCTCGAAACCGGCATTTTTGTAAAACTCCACGAAGGTCAGACGCATCGGGTGTACGAACGACGAAATCGAGGACATAAAGAGGTTGATACCGTGACCAACGAGCAGGATAGCCGTAGCTCCCAAAATCTGGAAGATTGTACCCACACCAAACTCGCCGATACCTGCATCCAGACCCGTAAGACCCATAGCCAACGAGTTGAAGACCTGTGCCAAGACACCACCCGACAAGCCGATAGCGAAGAGTCGGATATACGAGAGCACATCGCTCAACAGACCCGTTATATTATTATATGTATCCCAGAGTCCCGATGCGAAGTTCATCACCGGATTGCGACGCACGTCGTTGAGCAACAGCATCAGCACCAGACCTACGCCCATAGCGACGTAGAAGGCTACCGACGAAGTTGTAAATCCGGGGATTACCCACGCAGGATTGAGCAGTTGCAGACCTCCGGCCAAACATCCCGAAACCAGGACGATAAACCAACCAAGCAGTGCAAAGGTTGATGTAATACCGAAGGTACGAGCCTTGAAGATGATGTTCAGCAACATACCGAACAGAATCTGGAAGACACCGAGAGCCAATGCCCACGAGAAGAATTTACCCTGGAAGTCGAGGAACGGAATCGGACACTCGGCCATATCGGGATAACCCATCAACGCAGGAATACTCATACCGAACAACGAGCCGGTGTACAGACCGAAGAGCGTCGTTGCACCACCACAGACCATCGTCAGATATGCAGCCGTACGCATCGCCTTGCTCTTGATAGCCAGCACCAAACCGAGCGTAAAGATAATTGCTCCGTAACCTGCATCGTTCAAGCAAATTGCAAAGAAGAGCATATAGAACGGTGCGAAGAAGGGGGTCATATCAAGTGTACCGTACTTCGGCAACGCATACAGACCACCAATCATCTCGAACAGACGCGCAAAGCGGTTATTTTTAAGCTTTACGGGCGTATCATCTTCGGGTGTCGGGTCGCTCTTGATATAGACTACATTGGGATACTCTTCGAGCAGAGCATCAACCTTATCAGCGGTCTCAGCCTCGGCCCAACCCTCCATAATCATCAGCAGGCCATCAGCCTCGCGAGTAGCCGACTCCTCAATCTTCACGCCCTGCAAGCGCTCTTTGAGAGTTGCAATCTCGGCATCGAGCTCCTCAACCGACACTGCGCACTGCGAGAGCAGACCATCAAACTCTGCAATCTTTGCATCGAGTGCAGCCACCTCAGCCTCGGCCTTGCGAGCATCGCACTGCGGAAGCTTTGCCTCCATAGCGTCGAGTACGACCTCCTGGTCGGGCTCAGTAACAACTACGAAGTAGACCTGTCCGGCCTCCTGGTTGATTACCGATATGTTATACTGCTCGTTCCAAGCCTCGACATTGCTCTCGAATGTACTCTGCTGCGTCGTAAAGAAGCGCAGAACTACACCCTGCGATGCGAGATTCTTCACCGTATCAACCGAGAAGTCACCCCACGCGCTCCACTCGCCGACAATCTTGTTCATACGAGCAGCCTCCGAGCGCAACTCAGCAATCTGCTGCATTGTGGCGGTATATTTCTCGAACACGTTGGTCGTCTTTTCAGCCTCGGCAACGAAACTCTCGCCTGCACGGAACGCTTCGAGGGCATCCTTCGCCTTTATGCGCGACTCGATATCGGTCAGCAACTGACGATCATCCTCCTGCGGCTCCCAGCCTGTGGTGGTAATATCCACCAGACCAAGCTCACGCAAGCGTTCGATAAAATCCTCGCTCTGTCCCGCATAGAGGACAAAGTCGTATTTGGTCATCTTCGAAATCATAACGTCTGCCCCTCCACGGCTTGCTGCTGACGGGTTTTAACGATCTTCTGTGCAGACTTCGAGAGGTTCTCCTCGTCCTCCATAAATCGCTTAATTTTACGTATGGCATCCTCATAACCGGGAATTTGTACCTTCTCGTAGAGGTTTACCTTCTGAGTAGTTTTGCGTCGAGCGTAGTCGAGCAACTCGACGCGACGATTGTAGACCTCGTGCTGAATGCCGAGCTCTGCCAATCGTTTCAGTATCGCCAATCCGTCCGCGAACCACAGCGGCGAAGAGAAGATGTCATAAGACTTCTCTTCGAAGTGAATCTCGCCCAGCACCGGAATACGTACACCGGCAATCTTCTGGGTCGTGAGGTCCACATCCGCGATACGGAGCAGCGTGCAATCGAACTCTCCCCACAGAGCCACCATATATTCGTACTCCGCAACCGCACGGTCGAAGAGTTCGCGGTACTCCTGGGCAGACATCTTCGCTCGCTTGACCTCGGAGCGCAGGGCCGACTCCTTCGACTTGATAGTCGGAAGGGCCTTCTGGCGCATTTTCAGCTGTTTGCCGAGTTCGCCGAGCGAAGTCTTGTTATATTGAAACTTGATTGCCATTGCGCGTTACGCTTTCCAATACTTTTCGATAAGTTCTGCCTTGATTGCAACCTCCTCGCGAGTAAAGTACTTTGCGAAGAGTGTCCACGCAGTGTCGAGCATCTGCTCGATCTCGATGTTTACGTCGATTGCAAGCAACTTCTCCGAGTAGTCGTGTGCAAACTTCAATGCACGCTCGTCGTAGTCCGAGAGGTCGAAACCATTCTCCAACTTGGTCTTTGCGTTCGCTGCATCTGCATAAAGACGCACGCAGGCATTCATTACCTGAGGATGATCCTCGCGAGTCTTCTTACCGATAACCAGCTGCTTCAAACGCGACAACGAACGGAACGGGTCTACGATAACCTTACCTGTATCCGAGTCGTTACGCAAGAAGAGCTGACCCTCGGTGATGTAACCCGTGTTATCGGGGATAGCGTGGGTAATATCACCACCCGACAGGGTTGTCACGGCGATAAGGGTAATCGAACCTCCGTTCGGGAGCTGTACGGCTTTCTCGTAGATCTTTGCCAAGTCCGAGTAGAGCGAACCGGGCATCGAGTCCTTCGAGGGAATCTGGTCCATACGGTTCGACACGATAGCCAATGCATCGGCATAGAGGGTCATATCGGTCAAGAGCACCAAGACCTTCTCGCCCTTATCCACTGCGAAGTACTCAGCAGCGGTAAGTGCCATATCGGGTACGAGAAGACGCTCTACGGGAGGATTCTCGGTAGTATTCACGAACGACACGATACGGTCGAGCGCACCTGCGTTCTCGAATACCTGCTTAAAGTAGAGGAAGTCGTCATTTGTAAGACCCATACCTCCGAGGATAATCTTGTCAGCCTTAGCACGCAGTGCCACGTTTGCCATTACAGCATTGTAGGGCTGGTCGGGGTCTGCGAAGAAGGGGATCTTCTGACCCGATACGATGGTATTGTTAAGGTCGATACCTGCGATACCCGTAGCGATAAGCTCCGAAGGCTGCTTACGCTTGAAGGGGTTTACGGTCGGACCACCAATCTCACGTGCCTCACCCTCAATCTGCTCGCCACCTTCGAGGGGCTCACCGTATGCGTTGAAGAAGCGACCTGCAAGGTTGTCCGAAACCTTCAACTTCGGCGGCTCACCGTGGAATACCACCTCCGAGTCGGTCTTCAAACCCTCTGTTCCGGCGAAAACCTGCAAGGTTACGTTCTCGCCCATAATCTTTACGACCTGAGCCAACTTACCGCCTACGGTAGCCAACTCGTCATTACCTACACCCGTAGCTTTGAGGGTTACGGTCGCCTTGGTAATGTTGTCGATTTTTGTATATACTTTCTGAAATGCTCGTGTTGTCATAGCGCGGAATTATTTGTGCGGCTGCTGGTTAACCATATTCTCAATCTGTGCCTTGTAGCCGAAGAACTTCTCTGAATTCCACTCGGCATAGTTCATCTGGCGGAAGAGGTTGATGAGCGACTTGAAGAAGTGTGCGCAAGCCTCGAAGTCGTCGAACTCGAAGTCGTAGTGACATACATCAAGTACCATCTCGTACATCATCTTCTGACGCTCGATGGGGCAGTTAGCGTCGATATCGTCGAATGCATCCTGCTGCAAGATAACGAAGTCGATAAGCTCGCCCTTCCAGAAACGCTCGTGGTAATCAACGGGTACACCGTCGTCACCGAGGATGTTAATCTGGTCGTTAGCCTCCTTACCACGCTGTACGATAGTCTTACCCTCATATACGAGGTCTACCCAATCCTTCTCGATATGCTCATCGAGGTACGAGCGAATTTCGGGATACTCCAAATATTTCGAATACGAATCAATCGGGTCGATTGCGGGGTAACGCTTCGAGTCTGCACGGCCCTGCGAGAGAGCGTAAAAACAACGTGCAGCCTTCTTCGTAGACTCGGTCACAGGTTCTTTGAGGTTACCACCCGCAGGCGATACTGTACCGAGGAAAGTTACCGAACCTGTCTCGCCGTTGTTGAGCTTCACCAGACCTGCGCGAGCGTAGAAGTTCGAGATGATTGCCGAGAGGTCCATCGGGAACGCATCCTGACCCGGAAGCTCCTCCAAACGGTTCGACATCTCACGCAGAGCCTGCGCCCAACGCGAAGTCGAGTCAGCCATTACCAACACCTTCAAGCCCATCGAACGGTAGTACTCACCGATAGTCATACCGGTATAAACCGAAGCCTCACGCGCTGCAACGGGCATGTTCGCGGTGTTACAGATGATGATTGTACGCTCCATAAGCTTGTGACCGGTGCGGGGGTCGGTGAGTTCGGGGAACTCAGCGAAGATCTCCACAACCTCGTTTGCACGCTCACCGCAAGCTACGATGATGATAACGTCTGCATCTGCCTGCTTCGAGATAGCGTGCTGAAGCACAGTCTTACCTGCACCGAACGGGCCGGGGATAAAACCGGTACCACCCTCAGCAAGCGGGTTGAAGGTATCGATTGCACGAACACCTGTCTCCATAACGCGCGAAGGACGCGGCTTCTCGGTGTAGCAACGCACAGCCTGCTTAACGGGCCACTTCTGCACCATCGTAATATTGTACTCGTTACCATCAACGTCAGCGACTACGGCAATCGTATCGGTTACCTTATACTCGCCGGCCTCGGCAACGCTCTTTACGGTATAGTTGCCGGTCATAATGAACGGAACCATAATCTTGTGAGCAACCCACTGCTCCTGAACCTCACCAAGCCAAGCTGCTGCCGACACCTTGTCGCCAACCTTTGCTAGCGGCTTGAACGCCCACTTCTTCTCGAAGTCGAGAGGCTCGGTTACCGAACCGCGCTCGATGAACAGACCGTCCATCTTTGCCAAGTCGTTCTGCAAACCATCATAATTCTGCGAGAGAAGACCCGGAGCCAAAGTTGCTTCGAGCATATGACCCTCGAATTCAACCTTGTCGCCAACCTTCAGACCGCGTGTACTATCGTACACCTGCACGTAGGCGTCATCGCCCACAACCTTGATGACCTCAGCCATCATCTTGGTATCGCCACAATGAACGAAGCAGATCTCGTTCTGACCCACCGCACCGTCAGCATTGACGATCACGATGTTCGAGATGATACCTTTTACAAGTCCTGTTGTTTTCATATTTTGCTATTGTTTATTAATCAAATCTTTGCCGTCGAGTTCAGCGAGCAGACGCTCGAACATCTCGCGACCGTGACGCACATCGAGCACACTCCAACGTGCCACCATATTAACCTTTACGAGGTATGCCATTACGGCATTGATATCGAAGTAGTCGAACGTCACAAGTTCGCCCGCCTCGTTCCAACGTATAAGGTCGATTTTACGCTCCTTTTCGAGCAGGTTCTGCTCGTCGTTCACAGCAGCAATCACTCCATCCACGAAAGCATACTCGCCACGCAGACCGAAATCGGCTGCTGAACTGCGCTGCAACTGCTCGACAACGTCACCCTCGCCGATTGTCACCTCCTCGATAGGACGCGACTGCGAGCGGGCAACGGCTGCCGCAGTGATGTTACGCATTGTTCGATCGAACGACGACCACTCACGCAGAAAACGACACTTCGAGCCGGCACACTCCTCGTAATAAGCCTCGAAGAGCGACTTCTCGAAACGCTTACCGATATCTACACTCTCTGCCTCCTCGCCCTCAGGATTCGCATACGCACGAATCACGTTAGCGATACGATGGGGCAGACGGGTCGGGTTAGCCATCTCTGCCTCAATCTCCTCACGCGAGAGATTACCCAGCGCATTGTGCGCCGAGCTTCCGTTGCGGAGATTAATGAGATTCTCGCAATCGTAGTAGGCATAGAGCATCTTTACCGCTGCGGCATCGCCCTTCGACACGACCTCCAAAATCTCTTCGACAATCTCTTTGGCGTCGAAGCCTTTGTTTTCGGCATCGAGGGTATACTCTTTCAGTCCCGCTACAAGTGCGTAGTAGTTATTCGCAAACATAGTTGTTATGCCTTATAGAGCATTTGTGAAACCTTCTCGCGGAGATACTCTTTGAGCAGAGCATCGAAGCTCTCATCCGAGAACGAGATGTAGTAGCCACCATTCTTAGCGCCCACCTTAAAGCCGTTCTTTACATCGTTCGAGTAACCAACCTCGACACCTGCTGCGAGGAGCTCCTTTGCGCTTGCCTCGAATGCAGCAGCGAACTCTGCCTGACGAGCCTCAGGCAGCAAAGCTTTGAGCTCAACCTGCGAAGCTGCGCCATTCCAGTTGCGAGCCACTTCGAGCAACATCTCCTTAACGAACGCAGCATCCAAAGTCGCGCTCTTCACAGCCTCGGTAGTACTCTTTGCGATGATCATCTCGGCGATCTCTGCCTTGATTTTCGCCACCGCCTGCTTACCTGCGAGTGCAATCTCGGTCATTGTGTTCTTTTCGATATCCTCGGCCTTATTCTGCGCTGCCTTAACAACAGCCTCGGCCTCGGCCTTTGCCTCTGCGAGAATCTTAGCAGCCTCGGCTTTCGCCTCTGCAACCATACGCTCGCCCTCGGCACGACCCTTTTCCAGACCCTCTCCGTAGAGTTTTTCGGTCAATTCTTGAAGTTTGTTTGCCATAGTGTTTGATATATTGTTGTTGAATTTTGTTCGTTCTACCTCTGTCTTTTTTAATTGACGCGCAAATGTACTAATTTTTATCCGCTCCACCAAAATATATCTAACCATAATTCACCTAAAAGTGCATTATCTGCACACTGCCGAAAATAAAAGAGATGACGCAGCCGACCGACTGCGCCATTTTTAAGCCTTTTTGAACATTTCGATTACAAAGCTATTGATGTTGCGGACGCAACAAATCCTGCACCACCTTCACGGGCGAGAATGTCGAGATGGGCACATCCACAAAGACCGTATTCCACTTCGCCATTGCACCATTCCACAATCCCGGCAACTCCTGAGCTCGCAGCTCGCGACCACCACTCGACTTCGATGAAATAAAGCCCGTTTCGGGGTCTGTATATTTCGTAAGGTCGAACTTCGAACCATCAGCTCTACGCACACCACACACCAAATCCACCGGATTAAAGTGCGTTGCCGACTTCATCAGCGGCATATCTTCGGGAGCTATCTGGCTCGACTCGGCAATCTGCAACGACTGCGTTCCGTCAGCATTGGCCACCCAGAACGGACCGCCACCGGGCTCGCCCTCATTACGCACCATTCCGCAGACACGAATCGGACGGTCGATAATCGAACGCAACAGAGCTGCATCATACTCCGCAGGCAGCTTTACACATAGCTTCTCCTCAATAAATTTTGCGACATTTTGAACATCCGCATCACCTGCATCCAACTTTGCGAGCAACGCTGCCGCCTCACTCTGCAAACCCACCAAAACTCCCGCAAGAGCCTTCTTGTAGGTTACCGTATCACCCTTGCGGGCATCGGTTGTGACGTTGTCAATATTCTTTACAAAGATAATATCAGCATCTATCTCGTTTAGATTTTCGATAAGCGCACCGTGTCCCGCAGGACGGAACAACAGATTTCCATCATCTGTACGGAACGGTGTATTGTCAGGATTTACCGCAATTGTATCGGTTGATGATTTCTGCACCGAGAACGAAATCTCGTACTTCACACCAAACTTCGCCTCGTAGTGCGAGAGTTTTTCATCCAACAACGAGCGGAAACCCTCGATATGTTCGGGCGAAACCGTAAAATGAATCTTCACAACACCGTTCGACGCTGCATACATCGCACCCTCGGCCAGATGCTCCTCCACAGCCTTGCGGTTGCCGTCAGCGTATGCGTGGAAGGTTACCAGACCCTTCGGCTTGGCTCCGTAGCACAAACCGCTCTTCACGATAGCCTCAACCTTTGCCTTATCTTCGGCATCGGCAGCCACAAACTGCCGCAATTCGGGATAGAACGCAAACTTATCGAGATTGTCGAGCAGCTGGTCGATTCCTGCACCGCGTTTATCCTCGTTCACAAACTCGAA
Organism: Alistipes sp.; assembly: GCA_045644925.1. Taxonomy (GTDB): domain Bacteria; phylum Bacteroidota; class Bacteroidia; order Bacteroidales; family Rikenellaceae; genus Alistipes. The sequence continues at coordinate 31,107 of JAZRHV010000023.1, read as the reverse complement.
CAGCTCCTTGAACATTCGCGTCGCAGCACCCGATGCAGGCACAAACTTCTGAATTTTGAGCGCAGGAGCAGCCTCCTCGTATCGCGCCACAGCCTCGGCCACCTCCTCGGCCGAGAGGGTAACGATACCATCTGCTGGCGATGCAGCCGAAACAACCTTCAAGAAGGGAAAACCTTTGCAAAAATTCTCGATTTGACGTTCAACCTGCTCGACGGTCAGGCCGTGAGCCTCGATTTGCGCTCTCTCTTTTTCGGTAAACATATCTTTTTGATTCAATTATTGGTTACTTTGTTTCCCAAAGTTACGGAAATATTTTTTAACTTTGCAACAATGATAAGAGTTTTTGAACAAGCCGACCTGCGTGGTCGCAATAGTTTTCACGTTGAACAACGTGCTGCCCGCCTCATCGAGTTCGACAAGGCCGAGGAGCTGACCGCAATTTTCGAGCAGCAGCGACCCGAAGAGTGGTTTGTACTTTCGGGCGGAAACAACATCCTCTTCACGCGCGACTACAACGGCACGCTGATTACCCCTTGCGGCACCGATATCACCGTCATCTCTGATGACGAGCATCACACCACCGTCGAGGTCGAGGCAGGTCTTGAATGGGATGATTTGGTGCAGTGGTGCGTCGATCGCAACCTTTGGGGCATCGAGAATCTCTCGCTTATTCCCGGCAAGGTCGGAGCTGCCCCCGTGCAGAATATCGGAGCCTATGGAGTCGAGGCCAAGGATGCTATCGTATCGGTCACGATGTTCGTTCCCGAAAGTGGCAATTTCCTGACTTTGGCAGCTGAACATTGCGCCTTTGGCTACCGAGAGAGCGTCTTCAAGCAGGCTCTGCGTGGCAAGGTTATCATCACCTCTGTTACATTCCGTTTCAGCAAAACGCCCAATCCGATTCTCGGATACGGAGATGTTATTCGCGAGGTTGAGGCTCGTGGTGGAGCTACACTGCAAAATATCCGCGAGGCTATCTGCGACATCCGTCGTTCGAAGCTCCCCGACACGGCTGTTTTGGGCAATGCAGGCAGCTTCTTCAAAAATCCCGTTGTGGATATTGCCGTTGCCGAGCAGCTACGTGCCGAGAATCCCGAAATGCCGCTCTACCCTGTTGCCGAGGCAGGCAAGGTCAAGCTCGCATCAGGCTGGCTTATCGACAAGGCCGGATTGAAGGGCTATCGCGAGGGCTGCGTCGGAGTTCACGAACGTCAGGCATTAGTGCTGGTAAACCACGGTGGGGCGTCGGGTGGCGAGGTTATCGCCTTTGCCCGAATGGTGCAGCAGCGCGTCAAAGAGCGTTTTGGCATCGAGATTGACACCGAGGTTAATATCCTTTAATCACACAGAGTATGATAACAAACCACGACGCTTTTATCGAGCGTTTCAACAAATACATCATCGGCAACGAGTTGGTTGCCCCCGACGACCGCATCCTTTTGGCCGTATCGGGCGGCGTTGATTCGATGGTTATGCTCTCGCTCTTTACGGAGTGTGGCTACAAGGTTGGCGTTGCACACTGCAACTTCTGCCTGCGTGGTGCCGAGAGCGAAGAGGACGAAGTTCTGGTTGCCGAGGAGGCTAAAAAGCGCGGCATCGAGTGCTACAACCGTCGTTTCGACACGTTAGGCGAGATGGAGCGCACGGGCGACTCGATGGAGATGGCCGCACGCCGCCTGCGCTACGAGTGGTTTGACGAGTTGTGTGCCGAGCACGGATATACAGCCGTTGCTGTTGCCCACCACATCGACGACTCTATCGAAACCTTCTTTATCAACTTGCTGCGCGGCACAGGCTTGCGAGGGCTGACGGGCATTACCACTCGTCGTCGCAACATCATCCGCCCGCTGATGTTCGCCACACGCAAGGAGATTACCGAGTATGCAGTCTCGCAGCACATCCCCTACCGCGAAGATTCATCAAATCGCTCAACCAAGTACCTGCGCAACAAGATTCGCCTCGGATTGGTACCGATGATTCGCGAGATTAACCCGAAATTTACCTCGCTTATGCGAGGCAACATAGCCAACTTGGCACAGGCGCAACACTTCTTGAACTACGCTATCGACATCATCCGTCAGACCGTGGTCGAGGAGCGCGACGGTATCCACTACCTCCACCTCGAACGCCTCGACGGCAAGGTCCCTGAGGGCTTTGTAGCCTACGAAATTCTCAACTCGACCTACGGATTCAAGAGCGACGTGGTAAACGCCCTGATGCGAGCTTACCACAGTGGTCTTTCGGGCAAGCGTTTCTACTCGAAGGAGTGGGTTGCCTATCTCGAACGTGGCGAGATTGCCATCACACCTATTGCCGACGATGATGACTGCGAGATTTTGGTCACTCGCGACGATATGCGTTCATTTTGTGGCAACTCGGTCCTCTATTACGAGCATACCGACATCGACCAGATTTCGACCTTCGGAGTGCCGTCCAATATGGCTCAGCTCGATGCAGATGCACTGCAATACCCGCTTCGCCTGCGTCGCTGGCGTAATGGAGATTGGTTTATCCCCTTCGGAATGTCGGGACGCAAGAAGGTTGGCGACTTTTTGACCGATGCAAAGGTCTCGGCTCCCGAACGCAAACGACAGTTTGTCCTCGTTTCGGGCGATGATATAGTCTGGGTTGTCGGCCGCCGCATCGACGACCGCTTTGCTCTCACATCCAAGAGCGAAAATGTATTGAAAATCACACGAGAAACAATCTAACAATGGCCAAAAGCGCGATAAAATTCAAAGACAGCATTGCTACGTTCGATACGCTCACGCGCGACATCGCGGCACGCAAGTTCGCCCCCATCTACCTGCTTATGGGCGAGGAGTCGTACTTCATCGACCGCCTCTGCGAACAACTTGCCGGCACAATCCTCAACGAGGCTGAGCGTTCGTTCAACCAGATTACGCTCTACGGCAAGGATAGCGATGCCGGCACGGTAGTCAATTACTGCCGTCAGATGCCGATGATGGGCTCTTATGAAGTCATCATTCTCAAAGAGGCTCAACAGCTGCGCGACATCGAAAAGCTCTCGCACTATACGACCAAACCCTCGACAACAACGATTCTGGTCATCTGCCACAAAGAGAAAAATGTAGACAAACGCTCATCGCTCTACAAGAGCGCATTGGCAAATGGCGTTGTCTTCGAGTCGATTCGTCCGCGCGACTACGAGATTGGCCCGTGGCTCTCGGAGCATATCGCATCTAAGGGGTGCTCGATTACGCCCAAAGGCTTGGCTATGCTTACCGACCACCTCGGCACCGACATCTCGAAGATTTCGAACGAGCTGACCAAGCTCCTTGTTTCACTTCCGGAAGGCACTCGCCAGATTACCGAGGCACATATCGAGGAGAATGTCGGCATATCAAAGGATTTTAACAACTTCGAGCTGTGCAAGGCCGTTGTCACTCGCGACGTAAAACGTGCCCTCACTATTGCCGAGCACTTTGCCCGCAACCCCAAGGATAATCCGTTACTCGTTACCGTTCTGGCCCTTTTCGGCAAGTTCCGCGAGATGTTCGTCATCAACTATCTGCGCTGGCAGACTCGCACCAAGAAGACACCGTTTCCGAGCGACCCCGAACTGATGGGCCTCACGAAGATTAACAATATCTACGCACTCAAAGAGGCCAAGGAGGTTTCCGTGCAGTGGCAGAACAGCAAGGTCTTCGCCATTCTCGGCCTGCTGCGCGAGTACGACGCCAAGAGTAAGGGCGTAAATGCCGGAGGAGCCACCGAAGGCGAGTTGCTCCGCGAGCTCCTGCTTAAAATATTTATGATGTAAAGAGCGTCGAGCAGAGAGCCGACGATGCTGACAAGCGAAGAGTATGATTAAGAGTTGCTACATAGATGGCCGTGCCTTCGAGCGCGATGATTTCCCGAACGGGGTCTACGTCTACCAGACGATAATGACCTTCGGGCATCAGGCGTTGCATCTTGCCGCCTATATGCAGCTTCTCGACAAAGCTTCGCAGGAGATTCTGCACCGCCCGTCGCCACTCAAAACAGACGAATTATCGTCGCTCATCAGCAATTTCCTGCGTAAATACAACTATCCGACAGCTATGCCTGCCCACGTCGAGGTGCGCCTCTACCATTCGGGCGAAGTAGTACTGCTCGGCGGAGAGGTTTCGCCATATCCGCAGATAGGTATGCGCCTTGTGATGCCCGCGGGCGTGGATGTCATCTACGACCTCCCATTCTCGGAGCAGCGTTCATCGTTACGACGTACGGCTGCGGAGGTGGCAACACTCACTGCCGAATCTCGCGGAGCAAAGGTTGCCGTACGCTTCGACACAACGGGTTGCGCCCGTTCGGTCGATGATGCCGAGATTTTCGTCGTCGAAGGTTACATTATTACGACCTCCGCCACTCCCACCTCGGTCGAGGGGCAACTCTTGGCCAAGGCGATAATCAGAGCCGGACTACAACTCGAAATCCGCGACATCACCCCCTCACTCCTCGACAATGCCGACGAGATTTTCTATGCCGACCACCGTGGAATCACAGCCTTAGGCAGCTACAATCAAAGGCCTATGATGCATATCCTCGCCGAGAAGATTGCGCAACATTTTTAGACAAAATAGCCCCCCCCTTATCGGACGCCACCCATAGCAGAAAAAAAGCTGCCCAACCACGAAAGTTGGGCAGCTTATCATTTTAGCGACATTCAGATCGCAACGAATTCCAAACTTATGCAGTCGGGATATCCTTGTTTACATTCTTCGAGCCTACCAATGCGTAGTAGAGCAAGAATGCAAGACCTGCAACGATTACCCAGTAGCTGGTCAGATAACCTGCACCGTTGTTGGTCATATCGACAACGAAGTTCTGGATGAAGGGGAGAATACCACCACCGCAAACCATTGCCATAAAGATACCTGCGCCCTTCTCGGTGTACTTACCGAGACCCTCAACTGCGAGGTTGAAGATACCACCCCACATTACCGAAGTGCAAAGACCGCAAAGTACGAGCAACGCTGCATTCACGGGAACAGAAGCCATACCGAAGCCGGCAGTACCCTTGAATACGGGAAGATTAACAGCAGTTGCGGGATCGAGGAACATAGCTGCGAGCACCAATACAAGACCTACGCCCGATACAGCGGTAAGCATCGACTTAGCCGACACCTTTGCACCGAGAGCAGCACCTGTCAAACGACCTACGAGCATAAGCAACCAATAAGTTGCAGTTACGGTTCCTGCGATAGCCTCAGCACCCGACTCTACGTTCAGACCGCCATTCTGCAACCACTTCTGCAATACGTTGGGAATACCTACCTCAACACCTACATAGATAAAGATTGCAATAGCACCGAGAACGAAGTGACGGAACGACATAGGACCGAAAGCCGATTTCTCCTCTGTCTTTGCCATACCAACCTCAGGATTCTCAGGGATCTTGGTCATAAGGATAACCACAAATGCCACAGCGAAGATTGCCAATGCGATGAACATCAAGGGGAATACCTGGCTAATCTTTGCATCAACGATGCTCGGAACGAATACACCTGTCAGGAAGATAACGGCAGTACCCATCAACGAGTTGAACGAGCCACCCACCTGAACGAGCTGGTTACCACGGTTACCACCGCCACCGAGCTTGTTAAGCATCGGATTAACAACAATGTTAAGCATACACATCGAGAAACCTGCAATAAATGCACCCAACAGATAGATTCCGAATGCGAGGTTACCCGAAAGAAGACCTGCGATAGTCTGAACACCAACACCGGTGAAGCCTACCAACACAGCTGCGAGTGCAGTGAACTTGTAACCCTTCTTCTGCAAGAGGTTACCTGCGGGAATACCCATTACAGCGTATGCGATGAAGTTACACAATACACCGAGAGTACCCATCCAGTTAGCCACCTGGAACTGGTTCTTCAAGATATCGCCCATCGGCGACGCAAGGTTAGTGACGAACGAAATCATACCGAAGAGCAAGATGCACACGATAATCGCCGGCACATTCGAATTTTGTTTCTTTTCCATAATTTTTTTTAGGATTGGTTAAAAGTTAATTAAATATTGTTTTGTAAAATTTATCGGTTTCTCTCTGCGATGTAGGTGCAAAGATCTATCAACGCCTGACGATAGGGAGAATCCTCATATCCGCCCAAAATCGACATTGCTCGTTGCAGATAGCTTCTCAACGTCTCGGTTGCCGCCTCGATACCGCCCGCAGCGACCACTCGCTGCTGCACCTGCTCTACGCAACTCTCGTCCGTAGCGCATCGTTCGACAAGCGACAATATCTCGGCACGCTCCTCTGCGCTAACCTTTTCGAGCACCTCGATAAGCGGCAGCGTAATTTTACGTTCACGCAGGTCGTTGTTCGAGGGCTTACCCGTATCGGCCGTCGGTGTGTAGTCGAGGATGTCGTCACGAATCTGGAATGCCAGACCCACATACTCGCCAAAGCGACGCATTGCTGCCACATCCGCACCCGAAGCACCCACCGACATCGCTCCTGCCGAGGCACTTGCACTCAGAAGGCTGGCCGTCTTCTTGTAGATAATATCGAAGTAGGCCTCACGCGAAGTGTCGAGCTTCGAGGCGTGATCGCTCTGGATAAGTTCTCCCTCACAGAGCGTGGTCATCGTCTTAATAACGTGCGACACGAGGTCATATTGTCCACTCGACAAGCCGAGGTCCATATTTTTTGCAAGGATATAGTCGCCGACGATTACGGCGTTACGCGACTGCCAGCGCGAATTTACCGAGGCTCTGCCGCGACGCATATCCGACTCGTCGATAACGTCATCGTGGATAAGCGACGCTACGTGAATCATCTCGATAAGCATCGCTGCGAGGTGTGTTCGCTTACCGAAATGGCCCTCATTCGCGGAGTTCATTGCAGCCGAGAGCATAACCAAAATAGGACGTATGCCCTTACCTCGCGAGGTAAGCACATATTCGAGCATTTCGGCAATCAGGCCATCTTTTGCGCTGAAATTCTGCTTGACGAATTTGTCAAATTCAGCGAGTTCGGCCTCTATCGGTTTACGAATCGTATTGATTGTAATCATTAACTCTTACCGTTTATTTTGCAAATATAATCATTTTTCGCATCTGCAGCCACTATAAGTCAATGTTTTTTTTGTACCTTTGGCCGTATATAATATCTGTATTATGGATAAAGTGAAGATTTTTATCTCAAAAATATTGCCCTACGCCGTGCCTCTCCTGCTCTTTTTCAGTGTATCGGCACTCTATTTCTACCCTCAATTCGAGGGCAAGGTGCTGCCTCAACACGATGTCGAGCAGTACGAAGGTATGTGGAGCGATATCCGCGAACACCGCGAAGCTACGGGCGAAGATGCACAGTGGACGGGCGGTATGTTTGGCGGTATGCCGGCATATCTGATTAACGTAAAATACCCTGCTCAGGCCGTAAAGAACAGCATCGGTGCCGTTGTCAAGATTCTCGACACGCCCGCATCGTTTGTCTTCTTTGCGATGACGGCTTTTTGGGTTATGATGCTTATCTTCGGCATCTCACCGTGGATTGGACTTGTTGCCGCATTAGCCTACGGTCTCTCGACCTACTTCTTCCTTATCATCGGTGCAGGCCACGTAACGAAGATGTGGGCCCTGGTTTGGGCTCCGCTAATGATGGGCGGTGCATATATGACTATGCGTCGCAATATGCTCGCAGGCGGTGTCGTTACGGCTCTCTTTACCTCACTCGAACTCGGAGCCAATCACCCGCAGATTACATACTACTTCCTGTTGGCGATGGTGCTCTTTTGGATTAGCGAGCTGGTCGTTGCATTCAAAGAGAAGAGCCACGCCTCGTTCTGGAAGCGTACCGCGGTGCTCGCATTTGCGGGTATCGTAGCCCTTGGTTCAAACTTCGCACCCCTCTGGTACACCTCGCAGCACACCCCCGACACGATGCGTGGCGGCTCGGAGCTTGTCAGCAAAGACTCGGAAGGCACCGATGGCCTCGACCTCGAATATGCCACAGCTTGGAGCTACGGCATTGCCGAGAGCTGGAATATGCTTATCCCCGACCTCGCAGGAGGCGATTCGGGCTCTACATTCTCACAGGATGGTCCCGTTGGCGACGCCCTTGACGACCTCGGTCTGCGCCAGGCGGCAAAGCAGTTGCCGACCTATTGGGGTGGCCAACCCTATACCGCCGGCCCGACATATTTGGGTGCCGTGGCGATATTCCTTGCCCTGCTCGGAGCGATGCTCTCGCGCGGTCGAGATCGCTGGTGGATTGTAGGCTCGATGTTGCTGATGCTTATCCTCTCGTGGGGCCACAACGCTATGTGGTTCACCGAGCTATGCTTCAAATATCTGCCTATGTATAACAAGTTCCGCACCGTTTCGACCACGTTGGTTGTCTTGGAGTGGGCCGTGCCGCTCTTTGCCGGTATCGCGCTCTGGAAGTTGTGGCAGGCAGATGAAGCAACTCGCCACAACATCCTACGCCCGATGACGTGGGCTGCGGGCATCACAGGCGGAATATGTCTGCTCTTTGCTGTCGCAGGAGGCTCGCTGCTCGACTTCGGCCGCACCGAGGCCGAGGATATGATGATCGAGCAGTTCTACTATATGCTCAAAGATTCGGGTGGCGACGACTACATCGCTCGCGGATATCACGAGCAGTTGGGTGTCGAAGTTGCATCCGCTATGGTCGAGGAGCGCATCTCGATTATGAGCCACGATGCGTGGCGTTCGTTCCTATTCATTGTTTTAGCTGCGGGCACTGTCGCACTCTTTGCGCTGCGCAAGGCAAACCGCATCGTTCTCGTTTCGGTTATGGCTGTATTGGTCTTGGCCGATATGGTGCCGGTCAATAAGCGATTCCTCGCAAACGACCGCTTCGTTGCCGAGCGTCACACCAAGGTCAAGCCCACACCGGCCGATCTCCAAATTTTGCAGGATAAGGATTTGGGTTATCGCGTCCTCAACCTCACGGTCAGCCCCTTCAACGATGCAACCACATCGCACTTCCACCGCTCGGTGGGTGGCTACCACGGAGCCAAGCTCTCACGCTATCAGGATCTTATCGACAACTATCTCTCGAAGGGTGATGAGGGCGTTCTCGATATGCTCAATACACGCTATGTCATCACACCCAAAGGCGAAGTTCTCCGTCGCGAGAGCGCAAATGGAGCCGCGTGGTTTGTCGAGGGTATGCGCTACGTAAACTCTCCGCGCGAGGAGATTGACGCACTCGCCAAGACCAACCTGAAACGTGTTGCCGTAGTCGATTTCGCGCAAAAGCCCGATATCGGGGCCTATGCACCTATCGATTTCGAAGGCGAAATACGACTCACGGAGTATGCACCCAACCGCCTGAAATACCACTACTCGGCAAGCGAGGAGGGCGTGGCGGTCTTCTCCGAGATTTTTTACAATAAGGGCTGGACAGCATACGTTGATGGGGAGGAGGCTCCCTACTTCCGTGCCGACTACGTACTCCGCGCTATGCGCCTGCCCGAAGGCGAGCACGATGTCGAGTGGCGTTTCCGCGCACCCGCCTGGAATCTGGTCGAGGGCATTACCGCAGCCTTCTCGGCAGTAATTCTGCTCGGAGTTCTGATTTTGATTTTTGTCACAATACGCAAATGCATAAGAAGAGATGGAGAATAACCGAAGAATAAAACGCAACGTCCGAAATTCGTATATCGTATCGACCATAAGCATCGCCTTGGTGCTCTTTTTGCTCGGTGCGGTCAGCTATCTGATGTTCGCTGCTATGCGCATCACCGACTCGTTGCAGGAGAGCGTTACGCTCATTGTCGAGTTGGATAATGGCATCACCGACGAGCGCAAGGCCACATTGAAGGGTATGCTCGAAGAGAATCCGCTCGTTGCCGAGGTGACATACGTATCGAAGGAGGAGAAGCTCAACGATAGCAAATTCCGCAAGATTTTTGCCGTCGAGTTCGAGGAGGTTTTGGACGAAAATCCCCTGCTTGACTCATACGAGGTGCGCCTCACGGCCCTATCGGAGGAGAGCACCGCTCTCGATACCTTCATCGCCGAGATGGGGGCTCGCGAGGGTGTGGCACACATTTCGTACCCGGCAGAACTTATCGAACAGGTCCATTCGACCGTCGGAAAGGCACGCCCCGCACTGCTCATCTTTGCTGTTGTGCTGCTGATTATATCACTCACGCTGCTCAACAACACAATCCGCCTGGCGATATTCTCGAAACGCTACATTATCAACACGATGAAGCTGGTCGGTGCGACCAAATGGTTTATCATCCGTCCCTTCCTCGGTCGCAGTATCAAGCAGGGTATCTGGTCGGGCATCATTGCCGCAGCATTGTTTGGTGGCACAGTTTACGGTATCGAGCGCAAGCTTCCCGAACTCACCTCACCCGAACAGTTGGAGGCGGCTCTTTTCATCCTGGGCGGAATGGTTGCCGTGGGCATTATCGTATCGCTGCTCTTTACGCTCTTTGCGGTCAATAAGTTCGTAAATATGAAGTCTAACAAGATATATCTCTATTAGTGCTATGAAAAATCTCTTCAACAAGATATCGGATCCCAACGACGAGAAGATGCCGTTGACGATGAAGAACTACGTTCTGATGCTTGCCGGCTTTGTCGTTATCATCCTGGGCTTTATCCTTATGGCCGGTGGTGGCAGCGAGTCGCCCTCGGAGTTCAACTACGAGATGTTCTCGTGGCGCAGAATCACACTTGCGCCCATCTTGGTCATCGGAGGTTTTGCCTTCGAGATTTATGCTATTTTGAAGCGATTCAAATAGTCCGTCGCAGACCCATTACACCCAAACACCGATAGGATTATGCCCCAATCGCTGACCCTCACGCTCACGCCCAAGCAGGCCTCCGACGCTGCGACCTATACGTCGCTGGCAGCACGTCGTCTGGGCATCAGCGACCGCAATATTGCATTGGTGCGAGTTGTCAAACGCTCGATTGATGCGCGTCGCGGAGCCCCGAAAGTTAATCTCTCGCTCGAAATCTATATCGACAACGAGCCCCAGCCCGCACCCGTCCACTTCGACTACCCCTCGGTGGTCGGCAAACCCGACGTTGTTGTCGTTGGCTCAGGCCCGGCAGGCCTGTTCGCATCGTTACGCCTTATCGAGCTCGGACTGCGCCCCATAATGCTCGAACGCGGCAAGGAGGTACTGCCCCGCAAGATGGACGTGGCGCAGATTAACCGCAATGGCGAGATTAACCCCGACTCAAACTATGCCTTTGGCGAGGGTGGCGCAGGAACATTCTCCGACGGCAAGCTCTTTACGCGCAGTAAGAAGCGCGGTGACTACAACAAGGCGTTGCAGACCTTGGTTTTCCACGGAGCCTCGCCCGAAATACTCTATGAGGCGCACCCACACATCGGCTCGGACAAACTTCCGCGCATCATCTCGTCTATCTGCCGCACTATCCGCGAGGCTGGTGGCGAGGTGCTCTTTGAGCATCGCGTAACCGAGTTTGTAGTCCGCAACGGAAAGGTGTCGGGCGTACGTTGTGGCGATACGCTTATCGAGGCTGCGGCTGTGGTTGTTGCCACGGGACACTCGGCTGACGATATCTACTTTATGCTGCACGACGCAGGCATACGCCTCGAAGCAAAGCCATTCGCTATGGGCGTTCGCATCGAGCATCCGCAGGCACTTATTAACTCTATTCAATACCACAACTCCAAGGAGATGGAGTATCTCCCTTCGGCATCCTACTCTCTCGTTTCGCAAGAGAATGGCCGCGGAGTCTACTCATTCTGTATGTGTCCCGGAGGATTTATGGTGCCGGCAATGACCGACCCCTCGCAGGCCGTAATCAACGGAATGTCGCCCAGCGAGCGCAACTCTCCGTATGCCAATTCGGGCCTCGTTACCGAGGTACGCCTATCGGATTTCGACTATCTGCGCGAGGAGTATGGAGAGTTGGCAGGTCTGGCATTCCGTCGTGAGGTAGAGCAGGCTGCACGTCGCTTCGGTGGCGAGCGTCAAATCGCCCCGGCACAGCGCGTGGCCGACTTCGTGAGCGGTCGCGAGAGCAAAACGCTGCCAGCGGTGTCATATATACCGGGCGTTACACCGTCACACTTCAAGGAGTGGCTGCCCTCGTTTATGTCGCAGGCTCTGCGTTCGGGCATCGCAACCTTCGGTCGCAGGATGCACGGTTATCTGACTAACGATGCGGTGGTTGTCGGTGTCGAATCACGCACATCGACCCCCGTGCGCATACCTCGCAACCCCGAAACCTTGATGCACGACCAGGTGGACGGTCTCTTCCCCGCAGGCGAGGGCGCAGGCTATGCTGGCGGAATAATCTCGGCAGCTCTCGATGGAGAGCGCGTAGCCGAAGCAGTAAAACAGTACATCAAATAGCAGATACGATATGGAAAAACGCTATCTCTTCTATGTGGCTCACTCTTACGCCTACGCAATCCTCTTCCCGTTGGAGGAGGAGATTGCCCGTCGTGGCGGAGAGTCCGCGTGGTTTGTCGAGGAGGGCTGTCCGACCGAAGTTCTCGGCTCACGCAGGCAGATTACCGACTTCGACGAGGTTGAGCGTTACAACCCCATTGCCGTATTTGCCCCAGGCAACTATATTCCCGACTTCTTTCCGGGAGTGAAGGTCGAGGTCTTCCACGGCTACCCCATCAATAAGCGAGCCGACCGCCACGACGACCACTTCACAATCCGTGGGTGGTTCGACCTCTACTGCACACAGGGCCCCAGCAGCACCGTAACATTCGAGGAGCTTGCACATAGCCTCGGTACATTCCGTATTCGTGAAACAGGTTGGGCAAAAACTGACAGCTATATCCGTGCAATGAAGGAGCATAAGGCCGAAAATGACCGTCCGACCATTCTCTACTCCTCGACATTCACCCGTTCGCTCACATCGACCACGCTGCTTGCCGACGAGGTGGAGCGTATGGTTGCATCGGGTCGCTGGAATTGGATATTTATGTTCCACCCCAAGCTCGACGACGAGCAGACCCTCGGTCACTACCGTTCGCTTGCCGAACGATACCCGAATGCTCGCTACTACGGCAGCACCTTCGCTATGGAGGCGATGCTCGATGCCGATGTGATGCTCTGCGACTCATCGTCAATCATCACTGAATTTATGCTACTCGACAAGCCGGTGGTAACCTTCCGCAACTCGATGCCCGGAGCGCACCTGCTCAATATCACCTCGACCGAGGAGGTCGAATCGGCACTTGCCGAGGCTCTCACCCGACCTGCGGAGATGATGCAGGCAATGCGTATATGGCGTGACAAACACGAAGCTCATCGCGACGGGCTCTGCTCGGCACGCATACTCGATGCCGTGGACGAGTTTATTGCAGACGGAGGCACAAAGAGCCTGCGCCACAAGCCTTGGAATCTCGTGCGCAAACTCAAACTGCGTAAAAAGTTGGGATATCCCCTCTTTCGAAAGATTTTTCGCTAAAAAAGCCTAAACCTACTTCAAGTTTTTAGGAGCTTTTGCACTGCGACAACCAATCAATCGTCGCAGAGCAAAAGTTGTATTGTTAATCACGCGGTGCATAGCGTAACTCCACTTACGCTTGGGTTTCAGACGGTCATCAACCATATAGACTGCCTTATAGTCGATACGCATCTTGTGGTGCAGCGCATAGACCAACAGCAGACGCTCGCTGATATAACCAAAGATTCGGCCCTGCACAGGGTCGCTCGGCACCTCGATCTGACGTTCGGCCTCGAACAGTACATCGAACAACCACTCGGAGTAGGCATCGAAATCCTTGCGACGCATCACGAACATATTGAATCGCACCAAAAGATTATTATCGAAAAAGACCTTGTCGAAGGTCGCAAGATATTCGGGGTACTTTGCACCGATTATCTCACGCACTGTAACGATATCCTCGCCACGGTGGCTACGGGCATACTCGGTGTAGAGATTTCGGGTCTGCACACGCGGTTTCGAGAGAATCACATCGCACTTCTCAAAAACCTTATCCATATCGGGCACATGGTGCTCCTCGGCAAAGAACTCCTCGGTACGCACAATGCGGACATTACCCACACACTCGCCAAAGTCGAAGTAGCGACGATAGTGACTCAGGCCGACATACTCTGCCTCACCGAGATTTTTCCACGCCCAATAGTGAGCCGTCAGCTCGCAGAAACTACGATTCTTATCGCTGATATTATCGCCCGTATCATCCCCCGCAAAACCCAAATCGACCGCAGAGATAGCCTTGCCAACCTGAATCGGCATATAGGGTTCGTGCGACAGACAGAGGTCGGGCTTGTGGGCGCAGACTAAAATTACACTCTTGCTCATTATATCTCTACTTTAAGTGCGCTCTCAATAACCTTGTCCATATCGTAATAGCGATACTCGCCCAGACGACCACCGAAGATAACCATCTTATCCTCAGCCGCCAATGCACGATACTGCTCGGCAAGGGCGTTGTTACGCTCGTCGTTTATCGGATAGTAAGGCTCCTTGCCTTCGGCGAACGAATCGGGATACTCGCGTGTAATAACCGTTGTCGGCTGCGTACCATACTCGAAGTGTTTATGCTCGATGATGCGGGTATAGGGGATCTCGCGTTCGGTATAGTTCACCACAGCACATCCCTGATAATTGGACATCGGCAGCACCTCACTCTCGAAGCGCAACGAACGGTAGTCGAGCGCACCATATCTAAAATCGTAATACTCATCAATGCGGCCCGTAAAGACAACCTTATCGCACTGAGCCAACCAGCCCTCGCGGTCATCATAGAAGTCTGTATTGCAGCGTACCTCGATACCCTCGAACAGTGCATCTATAATCTTGTTGTAACCGCCAATCGGAATACCCTGCCAGCGGTCGTTGAAGTAGTTGTTATCGAAGGTCAGTCGCACGGGCAGACGGCGAATGATAAATGCCGGCAGCTCGCGAGCATCACAGCCCCACTGCTTCTCGGTGTAACCCTTAATCAATATCTCGTAGATATCGCGACCCACGAGCGATATGGCCTGCTCTTCGAGGTTTTGGGGATTGGTAATGCCGGCCTCACGACGCTGCTCCTCAATCTTCGCTTCGGCCTCGGCCGGAGTAGTCACACCCCACATCGCATTAAAGGTGTTCATATTGAAGGGAAGATTATAGAGTCGTCCCTTATAGTTCGCCACAGGCGAATTGATGTAGTTATTGAACTCGGCAAACTGATTCACGAAGTCCCAGACCTCGCGATTCGAAGTGTGGAAGATATGCGCACCGTACTTGTGTACGTTGATGCCGTCCACATCTTCACAATAGATATTGCCGCCACGATGCGGGCGTTTCTCAATCACGAGGACACTACGTCCTGCCTGCTTGGCTCTCCAAGCGAACACCGCACCAAAAAGTCCGGCTCCAACAATCAGATAGTCGTATTTTTTCATATTCGTCGTGTCGTTCTGCATCAGCCACAGAGTCGATGTCTAAACGCGCCTATTTGTTTACAATTACAAATGTCTTCTTTTCGGGGCCGACACCCTTTATGGTCAAGCTCTTCCAATGCGCCGGCAGAGCGTGTTCCTTGACCTGCATAATTCCACCCTTCGGGTTGAAATCGAGGCCTGCAAAGCCAAAGAGTACCGACTGCAACGTACCACCGGCACCCGTTGCGAAGTAGGGATTCGTACCACCCTTAAACTCGGCCAGCACTCCGAACGGAGGCAGCTGATTGGGTCGATACGAGTCGAGGAACCACTTCCACGCCTGCTCGCGGTCGCCACAACGTGTGCAGATAATCGAGAACATCGACTGCGTCATCGCCGGGGTGCGTACCTGCGGTACCTTCTGCGAGTAGTAGTCCAGGTCACGCAACATCTGCTCCTTATCTGTGATAAGCTTATGGGGGAAGGCAAGCAGATTAACATCTGCCTGTTTGATATTGGCCCCGTTGTAGCCCACGTGTTCGCTTGTCACCCCATTATCCATCTTTGCAAAGAACAAACCCTCGGCAATCTCCGACCAGAGCTCAGGAGCCTTCTCTCCCACTATCGCAGCTGCCGCAACAGCATATTCGAGATTGCGCTTGGCTGCGCAGTTGGTGTAGGCGTTATCATCGACATTGAGCGCGAACTCATCAGCGCACATCACATTGTAGATATGCCATTTGCCATCTTCGCCCTTCTCGCAGCGGCTTGCCCAGAATTCGGCAGTGGCCTTGATGATAGGCCAACCACGCGAGAGAAGCCACTCCTTATCCTGCGTTGCAAGGTAGTAGTTCCAACAGCCGATAGCGATATCCGCCGTAACGTGGTGCTGGAATGTTCCCGACAACGATGTTGCCGGAGTCTCCTCGGCACCCGTCGATGCGCTCTCCCACGGATACATCGCACCCGCAAATCCATACGATGCAGCATTGCGACGCGCCTCGTCGAGCAGCTTATAGCGATATTCGAGCATCGAACGTGCCATATCGGGCTGCAAGAGCATCAAGGGCGGCATCATAAATATCTCGGTATCCCAGAATACGTGACCGTTATAGCCCAGACCGCTCAAACCCATCGGCGACGGCGAGTGAGCTACGCCTGCACGCGAGAAACTGTAAAGGTGGTAAAGCATACTGCGCACCTCCTTCTGTGCACGTAAGTCGCCCTCGATGACGATGTCGCTCTCCCACAACTTGGCCCACGCCTCGCGGTGCTTACGTATAAGTTCGCCTCTCTTCTGGAAGCGTGCGTATGTCAGCAATCGCTCTGCCTGATTGAGCGGGTCGGCCGTCTGTGCCGTCGAGATAAGCGAACCGATGACCTGGAACTTAAAGGTTTGACCGGCCTTCAAATCCTTGCGGAACATCAGGTTGTGGTAGTCGTTATCGGGGGTCTGATGATATACCGGCAGCGCAGCATCCTCATCCTCAAAGAGGAAGAACGACGACGAAGCAACCTTCACATTCTCGGTCGGCGAGAGAGCCGTCGTTGTGATAACCTTGAACGGAGGCTCGGTCTTTAACTTAAACATCAGATCATTGGCCGTCATCACTGCTCCGTGCAAAGATTGAGGCACCTTGTGTGCCAAAGATGTTTCGAGTCTGAGATCGGCCGAAGGGGTAATCTCTACCTCCATCAGCACTACGTGGCTCAGCTGACGCAGAGCACAGTAACGATAGCTCATCTTGGTCCCCTGATACTCCAAATTGCCGACAAACTCGCCCGTACGCATATCGAGAGTCTGCGTAAAGTTCGAAACCTTTTTGCGGTCGAACTTCTCGTTATTGAACTTAAAGCTCAGATGCAGAGGGTTGATATTGGGCAAAAAGTTATTTACACGACCACGGCCGAAGTGGTCATAGACACCCGCCAATACCACCTCTTTTGCCGTAAAGGGATCACGCGACGAGATAATGCCCACAACTCCGTTTGCAGAGGTCACTCCATAATACTTTCCTTCGCCAACATTCTCGGCACGAAGAATCCAATCCTCAGAGCTTGTCTGAGCAAAAGCAGACAATCCTACAAGGCCGACAACAAGGCTAACTATCAATCTTTTCATTGCAAAATGCTACTCTATGCCAATATTTTTACAAATATGGTTATTTTTTTTGAGATTTTCAAAAATTTTCGAGCACAACACAACACATTTCGGGCAGAGAATCCACTGGACACGAGATTTCATCTCAAAACAACCTGAAAACCCACATTTTATACAAATATCTGAAATACAACGATTTAAGCTTACGAAATGCCACCTTAATAAAAAATATTAAAAATTTTTTGAAAATTTTAGCTAAAATATTTGCACAGTATTGAAAAAGCCCTTATCTTTGCAGCGAAGTTTTAAGGTTCATTTAGGTTAGTAGTTTTAGGTTGGTAGAGGAAACGGAAGGTTGCAACTATATGAGTTGCTAAGACTTGCAAGCGGTGCTCGCTGCGAGTCGAACACCTCCGCGACCTCGTTTTTTTTTGCCCATAGGCGAAGATACTTGCATTCGCTGTAAAAAATATTCAAGTAAACTTGATATTTCTTGCTCGCTTATTCGTAACATTGAGCTTACGCTCGAAGATACTTTCGCTCGCTGTAAAAAATATTCAAGTAAACTTGATATTTCTTGCTCGCTTATTCGTATCTTTGTATCGGGATGCACCATTTGCATCCGCAAATGCTTATGGCTATATTCTACTCAATTCTGCTAACTCTCGTCTTCTGCCTTACTCCCGCAGGCATTATTTGGCTATGTCGAAAGGTCCCCGCACTGGACAAAATCGGACCCATAATGATTCTCTACGCAATCGGTATGGCCGTCGGTAATATCCCCGGAATGCCGAGCGAAATCGCCACGCTGCAAGATATTCTGCCCAACGTCCTGATTCCGTTGGCTATCCCAATGATGCTCTTCGGCTGCACGTTTTCGTTTCAGGATGCTCCGCTGCAATTGAAGGTCATTATATCTGGATTCATATCGGTCGTGATTGCCGTAGTTGCAGGATATCTGCTCTTTGGCAAGAATGTCGAGGAGGGAGCCGAGATTGGCGGCATCATTACAGGTATGTACACGGGAGGAACGCTCAATGCCGCTGCCTTGCAGGCCATTTTCCGAATCAACAGCGAGAGATTTATCCTCGTAAACTCATACGATATCATCATCTCATTCCTCTATTTTGTCTTCTTATTTGCTGTCGGCATCCGCCTCTTCCGCTATCTCTATGGCGAGAAGAGTCGTCAGCACGAGCTGTCGCAGAGCGATGAGCAGATGCTCAAAGAGCAGACCGAGGAGGCCAAGGAGAACACCTATGCACGATTCTTCACCAAGGACGGAGCTATCCAGATTGGCAAGATTCTGCTTGCGACACTTGGCGTGGCTGCCATATCGGGAGGCGTTGCGTTGCTGATGCCCGAAGGGTGGTTTATGGTGGTCTTTATCCTACTGCTCACAACCCTTGGAGTGTTGTGCTCATTCATCCGTCCCATACAGAAGTTGGATATGGCCTATGATGCAGGAATGTATCTTATATACATATTTAGTATGGTTATCGCCTCGATGGCCGACTTCTCGAATCTCGACCTCACGAGCGGAGTCTACCAGCTTGCGTTTATGTCGATTGCGGTCTTCCTCTCGCTGGCTATCCACGCACTACTCTGCCGATTGATGAAGGTCGATGCCGACTCGATGGTCATCTCGTCCGTAGCCTTTATCAACTCGCCCCCGTTTGTCCCGATGGTCGCGGCAGCGATGAAGAATAAGCGCAGCCTTGTTACAGGACTATGCGCCGGCATCATCGGCTATGCTCTCGGCAACCATCTCGGAGTCTTGATTGCAGAGCTGCTCTCACACCTCTAAAACAAAAGTGTCCAACCTGTAAAGTTGGACACTTTTTTATTTCAGGATTTATATATTACCCTTCGAGAGTTACGCTTACTCGACCAATCTTACCTCCGAGGGGAGGAGCAAGCTTCGCCACGGTGCAACGCACACCCTCGACAGCCGGAAATTCGGACTTCAACGCCTCGATGATATTCATCGCCACACGCTCGATGGTGCGCTGCTTGACGCGCATCTGTCGCGCCACCGACTGATAGACATCGAGATAGTTCACAGCCTTCTCGACGCAATCCTCGGCAGCCACCTCGCCCAACTCGGTCGTGAGGGTCAGCTCTACGCAGAAACGGTTGCCGACCTGTTGTTCCAGATCGTAGCAACCGTGATATGCGTGAAACTCCATTTCGGAGAGTCGAATCTCGTATTTCATCTACTCGACAATTACCAGGTAGTAGTTCTTCTTACCGCGCTGCACAAGCAGGTACTTGCCGGCGATAAGATCCTCGGCAGTCACTGCACGCATCGGGTCTGCGACCTTCTCCTTCGAGAGCGATACACCACCGCCCTGAATCATCTTGCGACACTCGCCCTTCGAGGGGAAAATCTGGGTCTTCTCGGCGCACAAATCTACGAACGTGCAGCCCAAATCCTCGCTCGAAATCTTGAACTGGGGGACACCCTCGAATACCTGCAACAGGGTCTGCTCGTCCAAGCGACGCAGAGCATCCGACGTTGCACCACCGAAGAGAATCTGCGATGCCTCGACAGCCTTCTCGTACTCCTCAGCCGAGTGAATCATTGTGGTAATCTCCTTAGCCAAAGCCTTCTGTAATATGCGCAAGTGGGGTGCTGCATCGTGCTCCTCGATAAGGGCATCGATAGTTGCCTTGTCGAGCAGAGTGAAGATCTTGATATAACGCTTCGCATCCTCATCGCTCACGTTGAGCCAGAATTGATAGAACTTATAGGGCGAAGTGTAAGCCGGCGAAAGCCATACATTACCGCTCTCGGTCTTACCGAACTTCGTACCGTCAGCCTTGGTAATCAGCGGGCAGGTAATTGCAAACGCCTCTGCCTCCGAGCCGAGCTTACGACGGATAAGCTCGGTACCGGTGGTGATGTTACCCCACTGGTCAGCACCACCGAGCTGAACCTTACAGTTCATCGCCTGATAGAGATGCAGGAAGTCGTAGCCCTGCAAGAGCTGGTAGGTAAACTCGGTAAACGACATACCCTCACCCTCGCCATTAAAACGCTTCTTCACCGAATCCTTCGCCATCATATAGTTTACGGTAATGCACTTACCGATGTCACGAGCGAAGTCGAGGAACGAAAACTCCTTCATCCAGTCGTAGTTATTCACGAGCACTGCTGCATTCGGAGCATCCGAATCGAAGTCAAGCAGCTTGGCCAACTGACGCTTGATAGCCTCCTGGTTGTGACGCAGAGTAGCCTCGTCGAGCAGGTTACGCTCCTGCGACTTACCGCTGGGGTCGCCAATCATACCCGTAGCACCACCGATAAGGGCGATGGGGCGGTGTCCGCACATTTGCAGATGTTTGAGAATCATCACACCCACAAGGTGTCCGATATGCAACGAATCGGCCGTCGGGTCGATACCGAGATAGGCCGTAGTCATCTCCTTCGCGAGCTGCTCCTCAGCACCGGGCATAATGGTATGAATCATACCGCGCCACTGCAACTCTTCAACAAAATTTTTAGTCATTTTTCTATATTTTTATCTGTTCTAATTGTCGTTCAATTCCACAATGCTACTCGGCCTCCAAGTCGAGCGCACTCTTAAATTCGGCATAGAGCGGATTCTTGCTCTCGATGTGGGCAAGACGGTCCTCCAACTTAATAGGTCGCATCTTGCGCTTCTCCTCGCGTACCGTGATATCAAACTCTATCACGCCATTCACTCCGGCAACCTCGCTAATCTTCATCAAGATATCGGTCGCTGCGTGGTATATCTCATCTCGCAGAGCCTCGGTTGGCACCGTGAGCATAATCTTGCATCCCTCGAAACGCATCGTCTCAAATGCCACGATAAAGCGCGGACGCTCGCGATTAATCACGCTGATAATTTCAGCCCTCGCATCAGCCAACTTTTCGGCAGTCTTCGGGTCCTCGACACGCTCTGCAACGATGCTGACACTCTCGCTCTCAACGCCACTTACCATATCGTTATACGAGGCATTGAGCAGTGACGCAATGGAAGCTCCCGAAAGAGTTGCTCGCTGCGTCGTCGGAGTACTCTTGGGCGCAACCTGTCCTCTTTCTACCTCTGTCGCCACACTCTTGGGCTCCGGTTGCGACACAGGCTCCGGACGTGGTGCAGGCTCCGCAGTCGGCACAACCTCACGGACGGGTGCCACATCAACCTTTGGTTGCGCAGTCACAGTCGGCTGCACCGCAGGTTGCGATGTCACAGGAGTTGCAGGTGTTGGCTGGATATTAGGCGTCGCCTGCGCTGTCGTAGGCAGACCCTTCGGAAGTTCGGGCAGAGGATAGTTTGCCGCGAGAGCTATTGGCTCATTTTTTTTTTGACCGAGTGCCGCAATCTTCATCAGCCCCAGTTCTACAAGCAAGCGTTGATTGGACGATTGCCTTATTTTGCCATCGGCATCGGTCAGCACCGATATCGCACCGAAGAGGAATCCGGGCTCACAATTTGCAGCCTGAGCGCGGTATCGTTCGAGCAGTGTACCCGTAAACTCGATAAGCGAGATTGCAGGGCCCTTCGCCACCAACAAATCGCGCAGGTGCTGATTGAGTCCCGACATAAAAATCTGACCCGAAAAGCCATTTGACAGCACTTGGTCGAAGAGCAACAGAGCATCGACATAGTTACCGGCCAAGAGCAACTCGGTCATCTTGAAATAGGTATCGTAATCCAGCACGTTGAGTGTCTGGGCAACATTCTTGTATTCCAACGTCTGACCGCAGAACGATACAGCCTTGTCGAACATCGACAGCGCATCGCGCATACCACCGTCAGCCTTGCGAGCGATAAGGTTGAGCGACTCGTCATCGGCAGTCACGCCCTCCTGCGAGGCTATATAGCGCAGATACTCCACGCCATCCTCCACGCGGATACGGTTGAAGTCATAAATCTGACAACGCGAAAGAATCGTCGGGATAATCTTATGCTTCTCGGTGGTCGCAAGGATAAAGATTGCGTGTGCGGGCGGCTCCTCCAAAGTTTTAAGGAAGGCATTGAACGCCTGCTGCGAGAGCATATGGACCTCGTCGATGATAAATACCGAGTAACGACCCACCTGCGGGATGATGCGCACCTGCTCAATCAGGTTGCGGATATCGTCCACCGAGTTATTCGACGCAGCATCCAACTCGTGGATGTTGAGCGAACGATTTTCGTTGAACGTACGGCACGACTCACACTCGTTGCAAGCCTCGGCACCCACAGGATGCAGACAGTTTATCGCCTTTGCAAAGATACGTGCACAGGTAGTCTTACCTACGCCTCGCGGTCCGCAAAAGAGGTATGCGTGAGCCAGCTGACCTCGCTCGATAGCGTTTTTGAGGGTCGAAGTAATATGCTTCTGACCGACAACCGAAGCGAAGGTCGCAGGACGATATTTTCTTGCACTAACGATAAAATTCTCCATAGCACCACAAAAGTAGTGAAATTTTTGAAAAAATCAGCAAACTACCAACGGAATCTGCTCTATCTTACAACAATATTATACCTACCTGCGCCAAGCGTGAGGCTCTCGCCCGACTCTGCACCACATTCAAGCAGGCTGTATCCCTTTGGCAGCTCGACCACAGCCGTCGTTCCGTTGGGAACTGTAAGGTCGATTTCAAGGCTCTCGCCACACTTCTCGGCCAGCAATTCGATATTGCCAAATACCGTTGGCACAACGCTCTTCACGCGATTGAGTGTTGCTAAATTGGGCGATACCCTAAACTGCCCGAAGGCGGGTTTTATGGGCGAAATTCCTGCGATAAACTCCGATAGAATCGTAAGTCCGCCACCGCTCCAAGCGTGGTTATATGTTCCGTTGCCCGACTTGTACTTCATACCTCGCGCACCTGTGTAGACCCAACCCTCCCACAAGGTCGAATATTCGGAAGCTACCATCTCTCCAAATCGTTTTTCGAGACGGGCCAACGCATCCTCATAGTACCCCATACGACACAGAGCTTCAAGCACATACTTCTCCATATAGGGGCTGGCGTTGTAGTGCGTAGCCAGGAATTTTCTCATTATCGGAAACTTCTCTTCGGGGACCAAACCGGCAAGCACCGCCATAGCCTGCACACGGTCGTCGGGCGAGTCGCTATACCCTTTGGATTTGTAGTGCTGCAACTCCTCGTTCCAGAAGGCCTTTTCGAACTCATAATGCATCTTGTCGAGCATCTGTTCGGCCCACATCGCATCGCGATTATGACCCGTCAATCGAGCCATCTTGGCAAAGCCTCGCAGAGCCACAGCATACCAGCACTGTTGCAGGGCAGGCTTATCGATATTGGTCCCCCAATCGCCCCAATACCAACCGCCTTTGCGAGGGGTTATCATTGCGTTGCTATTGACCTCCCATACCTCTCGGATATACTTTCGTACACGAGGATAGACCTCGGCGATAGTCTGCTTGTCGCCCGTGAGCATATAGTAGGTATGGAATCCGTAGTAACCGACGCTTGCCAACATCTGGCAGGGCAACTCTTGGGAGTACCAGCCCGGAATCGGAGAGAAGATAACTCCGTCGGAGCGTTGCCAATTCATCAGTTCGAGAATAGCCTTGCGTGTCAGCGTATGAGCTCTCTCGTCAAACACATATCCAGCCTCACCCAACTCGACAACCGCATCACCCCACCATTGAGCTCGTTCACGGTCGGGACAATCCATATAGTTGTCGCGCATAGTCACGTAAAGCGTACGCTTCGCCTTCTCCCACAGCTCATTACAAAAGTCGTTGTCACACTCAAACGCTCCAACAAAATCGGTATCGAAGCCACTCTCGCGGTATTTCAAATCGAGTATCTCGACACCTTCGGGAATATAATAAAGCACCTTGTGTCCGTTGGTCCAAATCGGAGTTTCGAACGCCTGCTCGCCCTCACGAGCGATATATTCGGTGTAGAACGAGCGAGCCACGCCAATCCAATAGTCATCGGTACACATCACGATTCGCTCGCCACCCTTCGCCTTGATACGCAGGTAGGGTGTAACGTGTGCGTTATAGGGCAACTTGCACTCGATAGCACCATCCTCGGCTACACTGCGACCCTCGTACTCACGCAATTCACTCCAACGCCACTGCGGAATAGGTCGCGGAACAAACTCGCCCCATTCCGACGCCTCACGCGACACCTCGACAGCACTGCTCCACGCACTATCATCAAACTTTGTTGCGGCAAAATTGACCTCCTTGCGAGCATCGTAGCCTACGTTAGCACCTGCCAATCGGTACTGTCGCGAGCCGTGGGGATTCTCGTCTGCCGGAGCCCAAAAGGCATCGTAACGCACGGCCTTCCAGCTCTTATCGCTGACAACCTTTCCAAATCGGGTATCGAGTTCAAACCACACTCCCGGCACAGCTGAAGGTGCGTGGCTGAACGAATATTTACCATAGTACTGCACCAAAATCGCAACGGTATTGCGGCCCACTTTCAGATTGGGCAACTCGCAAAACTCATCGCAGTAGCTATCGGTCGGATTGGGTCCGCGTTTAAGACCTCCCTCTCGCACGACAAGTTCGCCATTGACCCAGAGCCAATACTTCGTATCGGCAGCGATTTTTAACGATGCTTTTTTGGCCGAGAGGAGCGTAAACTCCTTGCGGAAACACTGCCACTCGCCATCTGCTATCGGCTCTTGTGTGGTAATAATCTGCGCCTCGCCACCTCCACACGACATAAGTACAAACGAGCAAAGGCAAAGAGTCGCAAAAGAGAGAATCTTTTTCATAAGTTTAAGGTATTAGTCAAACCCCCAAGATTAAAAAATACCGAATATGCGGGCAATATCCTCCTGCAATTCGGAGGTCGGTTTGTGTAGCAGGGCAGGCGAGTCGATAATCGCCGCCATATCACACTGCGCCATAGCAATATCGAGGTCGTGGGTCGAGAAGATTATCGTCTTGCCCTCCTCGTGTGCAAGTCTTCGCAATAGCGCACACACCTCGTGGCGCGTGGGCAGGTCGAGAAATGCCGTCGGCTCGTCGAGCAGGATAACAGGTGTCTGCTGCGCCAAGGCACGGGCAATCATCACCCTCTGGCACTCGCCATCCGACATCGCATCCATTGTCTTGCGAGCAAAATCGCTCATTCCCACCGCAGCCAACGCTTCGGCAACAATCTGGCGGTCAATCTCCTGCATACGGCCAATCCAATTGGTATAGGGTGCGCGACCAAGGGACACAACATCCTCGCACGTAAGATTCGGGATACGCACCTTATCGGTCGTGACAAAACTTATGCGGTGAGCTATCTGCTCGGCTGTGAGAGTCGAGATATCCTCGCCACCGACGCAAATCGAGCCTCCATTCAGGCGGCCCAGAGCCGCCACAGCTCTCAGCAACGTACTCTTGCCTGCGCCATTACGTCCAAGCAGAGCCGTCAGCGTACCTCGCTCGAAGGTGGTCGAAACCCCGTCGAGCAGAGTGCGCGAGCCGTAGCCGAGTTTTATATTTTCGAGCTTTATCATCAGACAATCGAGCGATTACGCACAACAACAAAAACAACTATCGGAATACCCATAAGGGCCGTTACCGTATTGATTGGCAACGCCATAGACTTCGCCACCATATCACACGCCAGCAACACCACTGCACCCGACAGCATCGAGGCCGGAATTAGCACTCGGTGGTCGGCCGACGCAAAGAGCATACGCGCCAAGTGAGGCACCGCCAGACCTACAAATCCAATCGGACCGCAGAATGCCGTAACCGTACCTGCCAGAAGTGTTGTCGATGCAAAAATCATCCTTCGCGAGCGCGTGATATCAAGACCCATAGTGCGAGCATAATTCTCTCCCAAGAGCAAAAGATTTAGCGGTTTAATCAGCGCAACCGCCAAAATCAAACCCACAAGCACCACCGGAACGACAAGCTGCAACTGCGTGGCCGTAACATCTCCTAACGAGCCCATAGTCCAGACCACGAACGATTTAAGCGCATTCTCGTCGCTCAAATATTGCAGAATCTCGACCACAGCACCGATAGCCGAGCCAATCATCATTCCGAGAATCAGGATAACCATAATATCCTTGATGCGACGGCTCAGGGCCATAACCAACATCAGAATCAGACCCGACCCTATCCACGCAGCACCTGCCGTGCCGAGAAGTTGAATTGCGGGCGAAGCGGCCAGGCCTAAAATCGGTGCTCCGAGCAAGAAAATCGCCACGCCAAGGCTCGCGCCTGAGCTCACACCGAGGACATAAGGGCCTGCCAACGGATTGCGGAAGAGTGTCTGCATCTGCAAGCCACTAACCGCCAATGCCGCACCTGCGAGCACTGCCATAACGGCCTTTATCAGTCGGATTTTCAGCACGATATCGCGTGTGGCTCCGTCGCACTCGCCACCTGTAAGCGCAGCCCACACCTCGTCAAGCGCAATCGAAGTCGAGCCGATAGCCAGGTCCGCCACAAAGAGCACAACCACAGCCACAGCCAACAATGCAAATAGTATCGTAGTTCTCGATTTCATCGTCTTCTATCTCAACTGCTCGTAATAAGTAAGCTCCTCTTCCCCGACAATTTCAGGATGAAGAATCTTCACCAAATCCCGCAAAATAACATCAGGACGCACGATGCCCGACTCCCAAAAGTCCGAGCCTCCGGCTGATGTTCGACGGCGGTTATTATTATAAACTCGCAGATTTCGCACCGCAGGCATCTGTGCAAAGCGAGGGTTCTGAGCTGCAAGTTCCGCAATCGAAGTGCACCCTCCGACATTGAGCCACACATCAGCCCCCGAAGCCAACAGATAAGCACGCTCCGAATCTATCGGTTGCGAGGCATTCCCCTCGGCCGTCGAGGCATAAGCCTCTCCTCCCGCATCAGCGATAAGTCGCACCATATAGTTCTCTGCCGAGGGTAAAAACCAGATATCACGATAGGGCGTATTGAGCATAACCTTCGGGCGAGCTGTCGTTTCGGCCGCTATGCGGTTCGCTAAATTTTGGTAATTCTGCTTTACCGCGCCAAAGAGCGAGTCGGCCTTTGCGTGATTATCCGTAAGCTCTGCCACCACGTATATCCACTCCGCCTTACCGAGCGGCGATTGCTCGACGTAGTCGCCTATATAAATATAAGGTATGCCCAGTTCGCGCAGCTTGGACGTCATTGCCGCATTCTCGCCCGCCACGCCATACATCATCACCACATCAGGACGCAATGCAACGATGCGCTCAAAGTCGAGATTTGCATCATAGCCCACATCTGCCACCTGCGACTGCGGATTGCGAATATAGTCATTAGTGATAAAACCGATACCCGAAACACCCTTAACCTTCTCGACCTCGCCCAGCGCGTCGAACATCGCCACATATCCCGATGACAGGCATACCGCCCTCGCAATGGGAGCCTTGACCACCTGACCTACAAAGCCCTTCGGGGCTCTCTCTCCCGCGCGAGCCACAAAAATATGCTGCTCGAAATCGGCTCCCTGCCAGGGGTTTGATATCGTGATAAGGGAACTTTCGCCCTCGGTCATGGCTGCAATGCGGAAACCTTCGGCAAATTCGGGAACAAACTTTTCGACTCCGAAAACATCAGATGAGGGGCTCGATGCACCACCGCACGAACAAAAAAAGGCCGTCAAGACGGCAATTATTGCAATTTTCACCCTCATATCGCACAAATTTAGAAAAAAAAGTTGAGGAAAGGTGTTGTTTACATTAAAAATTACTATATTTGCACACCCAAATCACTCGGGATGTAGCTCAGCCCGGTTAGAGTACACGTCTGGGGGGCGTGTTGTCGCTGGTTCGAATCCAGTCATCCCGACAAAGTTGAGCAGACAGCAGAACGAAAGTTCTGCTGTTTTTTTGTTGTATTGTAGCGTTGTGAGCAAGCTCCCCACGCCATCACAACAAAAAAATCATCACGCTTCGCGTACTGCTGCTCTTTTTAGGGGTGGTTGGTATTCTTTAATTTCTGGTTGCGGGGATAGGATAAATATATTGCTCGCCATTTAGGCTGCGCCTATAAGGTATCCCCGCGAGCTTGGGCTTACGCCCTGCGCTTCGAATCCAATCATCCCGACAAAACCGAATGGAGCAAGAAGATGTCGAAAGACATCTTTTTGTTTTTTATGCCTTGGTGCAAGTTTACTTGCAAACCCAAAGGTGTGAAAAACAAATAGAGGTTGCGTAGCAAGCTTCTTGCGAAGTAAAGGTTTTAAGTGCCTCCGCGGCGAGCGGAACTGGAAAGGCGTTAAGCGAAGCAGACCTATGGTCTGCGAAGTAGCCAATCCAGTCATCTTGCAAAGGGACCTATCTGGATGGGCGTAGCGAAGCAGCCAATTCGTCATCCCAAGCTCACAGCCACAATAAAAAAAGGTGTCCACTTTAGACACCCTACATTCTAAATGTATCTGAAAACTATCCTACTTCGCTAACTTCACAAGCAGTTTGAGCATCAAACTATTCGGATTCTTACGCCACATTTTGATATAGCGGAACGGCAGCAGCTTGGTCAAGCGATTTTTGCCGACCTTCTTATATATCTTGGGATTCAGCGTTTTAAGCTTACGGTTGAACTCCAAAATTTGCGGATTATCGAGCAGACCTCGTTTCACAAGATCGACCTTATAGAGCCACGACACACGACGATATACCACATATTTATACATCTTCGCCATTTCGGGATTCATCACGACCATATCCTCGTAATCCTTGATAATCTTCTCGGTCACAACCATATCATCTACCAAATGTTTGGCTGTAACATTAAGACTTACCGACTGTCCCTCACGATCCAAGAGATAGCGATATACGGGCTGATCCCAATAGTAGGCACTCTTGACCGTCGCCATCGGCTTAAATTTCCACTCGTTGTCGGTGTAAAATACACCCTCTGACTGGGTATAGTTGATGCGTATAAGATTCTCACGCTTGTAGGCGATATTATGCATCCAGATACTCCACAGGCGTTTTTTATCTTGCAGACACTCCTTCGTAAAGTCCATAACGACACCCGCGGGAAAGCGGTTCAACTCAGCCCTCTTCTCGCGATCGGCATAAATGCGCACAAAGTCCGTAAGGAAGAGGTCCACATCGAGAGTTTCGAGCATCGACACCATCTTTGCGAAGTTCTCGGTGTAGAACGAATCATCCGCATCGAGCACCTTCACATACTTACCGGTTGCACGATAAAGTCCCGCATTGATACACGAACCATAGTTACCATTCGGCTTGTCTATCACGACAAACGACTCAGGATACTTCTCGGCATAAGATTGAGCAATGGCCAACGAACTGTCGCGACTGCCGTCATTCACAACCACAACCTCCACACGCTCCATTCCGTCTATAATCAACGAGGTAAGGCACTTATCCAGATACGCCTCCATATTATATGTCGGAATGATAATAGATATAACCTTGCTCATACTTTTTTTTTACAATTTTCGTTCTACCAATCGCGACAAAGGTAATTATTTTTCGATAAATTACCCCAAATACAACAATATTTCAGCCAAAAGCTCTACTCCCCTTAGCCTTATCTCGGACAAATAGCTATAAAATTCGTATATTTGAGTAAACCCACAATAAATTGTCTTGCTTGTTCTCACTTTCGCACAAGACAAAACTTACTCCTCTGATTTTTTGTAAAATTTAATGCTTGGTTTGATTCTATTTTGTATATTTGTTGTCGCATAGAGATAATATATCATCAATGCGACATATTTTATAGAGGCGTTATGCTTAACTTGTAAGTCGAGAACCTAGGAAATTCACAG
Source organism: Alistipes sp. (assembly GCA_045644925.1). GTDB lineage: Bacteria > Bacteroidota > Bacteroidia > Bacteroidales > Rikenellaceae > Alistipes. The sequence goes on along the minus strand of JAZRHV010000023.1, from coordinate 941 downwards.
ACTTTTGCACAGAGTTAGCATAGTGGTTTCACGCATGTAGCGTGGGCTGCTATTTCCATATTCGTGCAAATAGGTTTTCCTAGGACCTTCGACTTTGAGTGTGGCATACAGCACCACGCTCTCTTTTTGTATGGATGCATCTGCGGTGCCGAGATGCAAACAAACTTATTTATTATGAAGAAATCTATCTTTTATCTAATTGCCTGTGCAGTCTGCTTGGGCACTGCCACCTCGTGCGCATCAATCTTCTGTGGTTCAAAAGCAAAAGTTACATTTGACTGCAATGTTAAAGAGGGTGTAAGCCTCACCATTGATGGCATCAAGTACCACGATGTAAGTTTCCCTTTCACCACAAAAATTAAGCGAGGTTTTGATGATACCATTGTCAAGGCTGAAGCGGCAAATTACAAGATCGAAACACTCGTAATAGACAAGAAATTTAATCCCGTAGCGATTATCAACCTTTGCGAAATTCTCGGTTGGGGAATCGATGCTGCCACCGGTGCGATAACCAAACCCGATAACAGTTATTACCAGATTGAACTAAAAAATAATCAAGATTAGTTAATCAGTATAAGATGATATTACACAATAGGGCAAAGTATTATGCTTTGCCCTATTTTTTTTGACAGCATCACCCATTCGCCCTCCATAAGCAGTCGCAGACTGCGCCCCCAACCAACCCACCTACCCCATCTAACTCATCTCACCCTGCCCGGCCATAGTCGCAATTTTAAGTCAAATGATGCTCCGCTATACACAAAAAGAAAAGGAGCAAACCTATTGGCTTACGCAAGCACTAAGCCCCCTTTACAGAAAGGGGGTTTGGGGGATAGGTAACACACGAATTGCGGCTACATAAGCCATTGGAGCAAGTGTTTAACTTGCCGAGGATTGCTACGCAATCTATTCTCGGCTTCGGTCGGTGGCGGCTCGGCATA
>JAZRHV010000022.1:0-13436 GCA_045644925.1 Alistipes sp. | reverse complement strand
CCCACTGTAACGGTGTAACGGTGTAACGGGTTGTGCGGAGCGGGGAAGGTTGTGCCGTGCGATTGATAATGACAAGCGCAGTCTGCGACTGCTGAATGGCAGGCGTTCGCCTGAAGGCTCACTGAATGGCAGGCGGGCTTTTAGCCCTGAATGACATAGCAGGAAAGTTTTTTGCCATTAAATGCCATTCGTTGCCATTCAGCGACCAACGGGAGCGTATGCCATTAAATACCATTAAATACCCCCTCCAACCCCTCCAACCCAAAAAATAATTTTGAATTTTGAATTAATCCGCCTTTGGCGTCTTGATCTCCTCCTTGCAAGGGATAGTCTGCAAGCAGCCTCTCCCCATTGCTTCGTTCGTCAATTGTGAATTATTAATTGTGAATTGTGAATTATTTTCGTATCTTCGCGCCCAGAGTAAAAATTATATAGATATGTTTGAAAATTTAACCGATAAACTCGAACGCTCGTTTAAGATACTCAAAGGCGAGGGCCGTATTACCGAAATCAACGTGGCCGAAACTCTCAAAGAGATTCGCCGTGCGCTGATTGATGCCGATGTTAATTACAAGGTAGCCAAGAACTTTACCGACGAGGTTAAGCACAAGGCTATGGGTCAGGATGTGCTCAAATCGGTCAAGCCGGGTCAGATGATGACCAAGATTGTACGCGACGAGCTGGCTGCGCTTATGGGTGGCACCGCTACCGACATCAAGTTGGAGGGTACGCCTGCCGTGATTCTTATTGCAGGTCTGCAAGGTTCGGGTAAGACAACTTTTTCGGGTAAGCTCGCATCGTTCATCAAGAGCAAGAAGGGCCGTCAGGTGTTGCTTGTGGCAGGCGACGTCTATCGCCCCGCAGCTATCGACCAGTTGAAGATTCTCGGCCAGACCGTAGGCGTTCCTGTCTATACCGAGGAGGGCAACCAGAATCCCGTGCAGATTGCCGAGAACGCTATCAAGTATGCGCGTCAGAACTCTTATAATGTGGTTATTGTCGATACGGCAGGTCGCTTGGCAGTTGATGAGGCTATGATGCAGGAGATTACCGCAATTAAGGCTGCCGTAAAGCCGAGCGAGACTCTCTTTGTTGTCGATTCGATGACGGGTCAGGATGCAGTGAATACCGCCAAGGAGTTCAATGACCGCCTCGACTTCGACGGTGTGGTACTGACAAAGTTGGACGGTGATACACGTGGTGGTGCGGCTATCTCGATTCGCTCGGTGGTAAATAAGCCGTTGAAGTTTATTTCGAGTGGCGAGAAGATGGATGCCTTGCAGGTCTTCCACCCCGAACGTATGGCCGACCGTATCCTCGGTATGGGCGATGTGGTGTCGCTCGTGGAGCGCGCTCAGGAGCAGTTCGACGAGGAGGAGGCTCGCAAACTTAAAAAGAAGATTGTCAAGAATAAGTTCGATTTTAACGACTTTATTGGTCAAATTCAGCAGATTAAGAAGATGGGTGGCTTGAAGGATATCGCCTCGATGATTCCCGGTATGGGCAAGATGCTCAATAACGTGGAGTTGAACGACGATGTCTTCAAGCAGACCGAGGCTATCATCGGCTCGATGACCCCTGCCGAGCGTGAGAATCCCGAAATCATCAATGCCCGTCGTCGTGAGCGCATCGCGAAGGGTTCGGGTACGACTATGGCTGATGTGAATCGCCTGATGAAGCAGTTCGAGGACACGCGCAAGATGATGAAGATGGCCGCAGGCTTGGGTGGCAAGATGCCCAAAATGCCTAATATGCCCTTCCGCAGACGATAAACCTAAACTAACATTAATATTATGAACAGAAAGTTTTTACTTTTGGCACTGATTGCGTTAGTTGTCGGCAACAGCTCGGCAATGGCGCAGTCGAAGTGGAGCGAGTCCGATAAGGGCTCGTTTGTGGAGGTTGTAAATGAGGGTGGCCGCACCCTTGGCTACAATGTTGATTCGGGCGTGAAGATTATCGAGGTGGATGGTTTCGCCTTCAAGGACCTCAACCGTAACGGCCAGCTCGATGCTTACGAGGATTGGCGACTCCCCTCGAAGGAGCGTGCCCAGAACCTCGCAACACAACTCTCGCTCGATGAGATTGCAGGCTTGATGATTTACAGCTCGTCGCTCTCAATTCCTCACACTAACTCAACAACACGCAAGATTACCTACAACGGTAAGCCTTTCCAGGAGGCAGCAGTCCCCGCATCGTCGCTGACCGACCAGCAACGTGTGATGGTTGTCGAGGATAAGATTCGCCACATTCTGATTAAGACTATCCGTAGCCCCTATTTGGCTGCGGCTTGGAATAACAATATCCAGGCTTTGTGTGAGTCTTGCGAGCACGGTATTCCCGCAAATAATAGCTCAGACCCGCGTCACGGTTTGATTTCGGACGAGGAGTACGCTTCGGGAGGTGGAACAATCTCGATTTGGCCGGGTCTGCTCGGTATGGCAGCGACCTTTGACCCCGCAGTTGCTCGCGAGTTTGGCGATGTGGCCTCTACGGAGTATCGTCATCTCGGTATGGCTACGGCTCTCTCTCCGCAGATTGACCTCTCGACCGACCCGCGTTGGCGTCGAGTTATGGCAACCTTTGGCGAGGGCTCAAAGTTGGCTACCGATATCGCACGTGCATACACTGATGGATTCCAGACCTCGACAGGCAAGGATGCTGTGGAGGGTGCTTGGGGTACGAATTCGGTAAATGCTATGGCTAAGCACTGGCCCGGAGGTGGTACCGGTGAGGCCGGTCGTGATGCACACTTTGCATTCGGCAAGTATGCGGTCTATCCCGGTAATAACTTCGAGGAGCACCTTCTGCCCTTTACCGAGGGAGCGTTCAAGCTCGAAGGCGGTACGGGTATGGCGTCGGCCATTATGCCCTACTACACAATCTCTTACAATCAGGACCCGTCGGGCGAGAATGTCGCTAACGGATATAGTAAATATATCATCCACGACCTCTTGCGCGAGAAGTACAAGTACGAGGGCGTAGTCTGCACCGATTGGGGTATTGTGAATGATTATAAGTGGACATACTATAATAATGGTAAACCCTGGGGCGTAGAGAATATGCCCGTTGCAGAGCGTTATTTGCAGGTGCTGATGGTTGGTGTGGACCAGTTTGGCGGTATCAACACCAAGAAGCATATCATCGAGGCGTACGAACTTGGTGCGCAGAAATTCGGAGAGAAGGCTATTCGTGAGCGTTTTGAGCAGTCGGCGGTACGTCTTCTGGTTAATATCTTCCGTACGGGCTTGTTCGAAAATCCCTATCTCGAACCCCACGTGAGCCAGCAGGTTGTAGGTAGTAAGGAGTTTACCCAGAAGGGCTTTGAGGCTCAGTTAAAGTCGGTTGTGATGCTCAAAAACCACAACAAGACTCTGCCGTTGAAGGAGCGTACAAAGGTCTATGTTCAGGTGCATCACTACCCCAAAAACAAGAACTATTGGAGCGGTGCATATAGCGGTGAGCCACACGATGGTTATGGCGTAAGTTTGGAGCTTGTGAAGAGATATTTCGACGTAGTTTCGAATCCTGAGGAGGCCGATTGCGCATTGGTGTTCATCGCAGGCCCGACGGTTGGTCGTGGCTACTCGGCACGAGATATCAGAGCCGGCGGTACGGGCTATGTACCCATCTCGTTGCAGTATGGCGACTACACTGCTAAATATGCTCGTAAAGAGAGCCTTGCAGGTGGTGACCCGAAGGAGAGCTTTAAGAACCGTACCTATCGTGGTAAGACTGTACAAACCCACAACAAGTGCGAGTTGGATGCAGTGCTCGAAGCACGTAAGGCAATGGGCAATAAGCCTGTGATTGTTATGGTTGCAGCCGAGCGTCCGATGGTATTCTCGGAGTTTGAGGGTGTCGTGGATGCTATCCTTGTCGGCTTCGAGATTCAAAATCAGGCATTCCTTGAAATCGTGTCGGGTAAGACCGAGCCTCAGGGCTTGTTGCCGGTGCAGATGCCTGCCGATATGAAGACTGTCGAGCAGCAGTGCGAGGATTTGCCCTTCGATATGAAGTGTTATAAGGATGCTGACGGTAATGTCTATGATTACGCATACGGACTTAATTGGAGCGGTGTAATCAGCGACTGGCGTACCGAGAAGTATGGTCGATAGACCAATAGGTCAATGATTAGAGAGAGTCGAGCAATCGGCTCTCTTTTTTTTATGCGGGGGGGGTGGAGACGGTTGTGCCGTGCGAATGATGATGGCATTCGGGCTTTCAGCCCTTAATGGCAGGCGTTCGCCTGAAGGCTCACTGAATGGCATTCGCACTCCAAGGAGTGCTTAATGGCATAGCAGGAAAGTTTTTTGCCATTAAATGCCATTCGTTGCCATTCAGCGACCAACGGGAGCGTATGCCATTAAATGCCATTAGCCCTTAAAAACAAATGTCGGTTAAAAGATTTTAAGGAATTTAGAGAATTTAAGGAGATTAAGGAGAAAATATTGCTAAATTCCTTAATCTCTCTAATTTCCCTAAATTCCCTAATCTCCCCATAAGCAGTCGCAAAGTGCGACTGCGTCCCCACACGCCCCATTTTCCCCATTTACTTCTCCTCTTCCTGTCAAATTATCCTCGTCAAAATTTGGAAAATATATTATATATATTTACTTTTGTAAGCTTTTGTGTATTTTAGGTTTAATTCCACACAAAGTTTGGACGCTTGGATGACATAAAACGATTGGAAGAAATTTATATACACTATTTTACTAACTTTTATTTAATTAATTATTAAACATTATGAAAAAGATTTTCAAATCGCTTCTGATGTCGGCTTTGGTGCTGACTGCTGGTGCGTTTGTTGCTTGTGAGGATCCCAATGCGGGCAACAATGAAAAATTTGAGGGTATGCCCGAAATCTCGGCTGTTGCTGATGTTACCGGCGTAACTCTTGATGGTGGTGTTGTAACAGTAACCGTTACTTCGAATGCTCCTTGGACCGCAGTGGTTACTCCCGCAGACGTAACTCTCTCGAAGAAGAGTGGTAATGGCAACGCAACTGTTAATGTAACTGTTCCCGCATCGACTGCTGCACGTGAGATTAAGGTAACTTTCACTGCAGTTGGTTATATGATGGGCACGGAGCTTACTCAGGAGGCTGAGGTAAACTTCACTCAGAATGCTACTGGTGCTCCGATGATTTCGTCGGTTACTCCTGAGGCTGTTGGTTCGGGTGCTGAGTTCTCGTTCGAGGGCGTAACTGTTGTTGCTACCGGTACTCAGGCTTACGTTATCGCTGACGAGAGCGGTGCAATGGTTGTTTACCACTCAAATCACGGTCGTACCGTAGGTGAGAAGATCAACATCTCTGGTCAGGTAACTGTATATACTAGGGATACAGGCTCGTTTGGTACTCCTCAGTTCACTAATGCAGCGACTGTAGAGGTTGTTTCGACCGGCAATGAGGTTTCGCACAATCCGGCAGTAGTTTCGGGTGCTGAGTTCGACGCATTGACAGATAACAAGATCGCTAAGGAGGTTGAGTTCATGGGTACTTGGTCTGTTTCGGGTAGCTATGTGAACATTACCGATATCGAGGGCGCTTCGAAGCAGGGTTCGATTCAGTATATCAACAACGCTGACTACGCTCAGTTCGAAGGTCAGACTGTAATCATCAAGGGTTACTATGTTGGTCTCTCGGTTTCGGGTTCGACCAACTATGTAAACGTAATGCCCTACTCGGTAGAGGCTGATCCCAACTCGCCGCAGCTCAACGTAGACAAGACTGAGGTCAACTTCGCTGCAACTGACGGTGCGAGCGCACGCGCAACCTTTACCGTTACAACTAACGATTTGGATGGTTATACACTTTCTTGGGAGATCGACAACGAGACTGACTTTACTCTCGGTCGCCAGATTCCTGGCGGTAACTCTCGCGCAACTCTCTACGTTACTCCGAAGGCTGTAAACGAGGGTTCTGCAAAGGTTGGTAATGTTCTTATTACCTACACTAACGGCACCAAGACTCTCACCAAGTCGGTTAAGGTTGTTCAGGCTGGTGCAACTGCTACTACCTACACTATGATCGACCGTGCTGCAAACCTCACCGCAGGTACTTACTATATGGCTGCTTACCTCGAAAAGAATAGCGACGGTGATGATTTGGCTCCTTATAACTATCAGCTCTTCAACGGTAGCGGAGCAAGCAGCAAGGACCTTGCTACTGTATCTTATAAGTTCGAGAATGGCGAGCTTACACTCAAAGAGGGTGAGTCGTCAGAGGCTGTAGTTGTTACTCTTGAGGATGCCGGTAACGGACAGTTCTATGTTAAGAACTCGAAGGATGGCAAGTACCTCAAGTCAACTGCTGCATCTAATCGTAAGTTGACTTTGGATGCAGCGCCTTATGCTTGGACTGCAAAGGATAACGCAAATGGCGGTATTACCCTTTCGGACGGTAGTGTAAATGTTGGCTCGGCAAATGCTAAGTCTGCGTTCATCCGCTCGTACACTGACGAGGGTACTTTGAAGTTCGGTTTGTACTTCTTCAAGCAGAACTAATTTATAACCAAACATTGAACCATACACTCTTGGCGGGGCTTCGGCCCTGTCAGGAGTATGGTTTTCTAAAAGGGTTAGGTCGATTGACCCCGATAATCGACAAAAATGATACAATAAATTAACATACAAAAGCGATTGTATAGTGGATGTTTATTGTATTTTCGCACGATGAAGATGAAGAGATTTTTGAGCGAAATTTTTAAGAGAATGGGTGTTGTAGTGGGCACTCTTTTGTTCGTTACGACGCTAACCGCTTGCGAACTTATTGGCGGTGGCGACGACGATAGCGGAATGCCTATCTACAAGTCGAAAGCCTGGCTTACGGCTAACATTGCAAGCTACAACGAAAAACAACTCACCGGAGGATTGCAGGGCGACCCGAATGGCGAGTACCAGATTACTCTCACGACCGAAGGCTCGTGGGCTTCGCTCTCGGCAAATACAACCGTAGAGCAACTGACAGGCAAAAACGGAATGTACGGAACGACGTTCTACATCTATTTTGACCGTAACGAAACAACCTCGACACGTTCGGGCGAGGTTAAAGTGAAATTCTCGGACGGAAAGGTTATCTCGCTCCCCTTCTCGCAGTGGGGCAAGGTCGATAACTCGGACTACAACCGTGCGTGGGGTGAACAGCCTGCGTACTCTGCAAAAGCGAACTATATTCACAAAACATATTACACTACCCTTGCAGGTCAGACAAAACCGGTACGCAACTACTCGATCTGCTACGACACTAACCATCTGGTGTCACAATGGGTAGCCTACCCTATCCACTCCACCTATACAGGCGGTGGTTTCAATACGCGCACAAATGCTTGGGCATTCGATGACGCTGTGAGCGAGCCGGGCGACTATAAGGCCACTCTGCGCTATGTATATACTGACCCGATAATCCCGCAGTCGCAGCAGCAGAACATCATCAAAGGCTCGTATGGCGACCAATCGGTGGTTAGAGGTCTTAACCGCGGACATATGCTCCCCTCGGCTACGCGATATAGTACCTGGATGACCAACGCGCAGACATTCTACTCGACAAATATGTTCCCGCAGAACGGAACGCTCAATAGCGGCAAATGGGGTTCACTCGAAACCTGCGCTCGCAATGCGGTGTGCGCCGATACGCTCTTCTGTGTGGTGGGAACTCTCTATGAGTCGGGTACAAAGAAGATTACCAGTCGTGGTCGCACAATCTCGGTACCCTCGCACTGCTACAAGCTCCTACTCCGCACCAAGTCGGGTGCAACAAAAAAGCACATATCGGAGATTACCGACCCCAAAGAGATTATCGCTATCGGCTTCTTGTGGGAGAATACGGCCGAGGCTAACTCGATAACGATACCGTCGGCTGCGGTGTCGATTGCAGAGATTGAGGAGCGCAGCGGATTTGTATTCTTCCGGAATCTTAACCCCGCGATTGCCGATCAGGTTAAGCGTCAGAAGAATTATAACGATTGGGCAACGGTGTTCAAATAGAAGAAGTAATACACAAAACAATAACAACCAATTAAATTATGAAGAGATTACTCTTTACAACTCTGTTTGTTGCGGTATTTATCGCCTGCTTTGCGCAGATGCCGCACAAGGTGGTTTTCTACAACCTCGAAAACCTCTTTGACACAATCAACGACCCCGAAACTCACGATGAGGAGTTTTTGCCTGAGGGTGCCAAGAAGTGGAACACCTACAAGTACCAAGCGAAGCTCTCGAATATGGAGCGTGTGTTGTTCGATATCGCTCGTATCGACAAGGCATTCCCTGTGGTTATCGGTGTATCGGAGGTTGAGAATCGTCTGGTGTTGGAGGATTTGGCTTCGCAACCCAAACTCAAACACGGAAACTACCGTATCGTACACTTCGACTCGCCCGATGCTCGTGGTGTCGATTGCGCGTTCTTCTATCGTCCCGATGTCTTCAAGTTGGAGGGCAGCAAGGCCGAGAAGTTCCACCTTCCGGAAAATCCCAAATTCCGCACTCGTGACCTGGTGACTATGTGGGGAACAATCGAGGGCGAGCCCTTCTTCTTCCTCGTGTCGCACTGGCCGTCACGCTTGGGCGGTAAGGAGGCTTCGGCTTACAAGCGTAACGCTGCCGCAGCGCAGTGCCGCGCGATTGCCGACTCGGTACGCAAGATTAACCCCGCAACAAAAGTTGTGATGATGGGTGACTTCAACGACGACGTTACCGACAAGAGCGTGACCGAGATTATGGGTGCAAAGCCCAATATCAAAAAGTTGGAGCAGGGAGACCTCTACACTCCGTTTATCGATATGCTCAAAGCTGGTTACGGTACGTTGGCTTATCAGGATTCGTGGAATCTCTTCGATATTATCGTTATGTCGGAGAACTTGGCTACCGGCTCGACCGGCTCGCTCAAAATCCAGAAGGGCGAGGGTACGAAGTTCTATGGCAACATCTTCCGTCGTGATTATATGATTCAGAAGGAGGGTCAGTATAAGGGCTATCCTCTGCGCTCGTTCGTGGGTAACAACTTCCAGAACGGATTTGCAGACCACTTCCCCGTATATATCTACATCTCGAAATAACTCAATCATTAAACAATATGAAAAAAACTCTACTAATTTTAATCTGTACGCTGGTTTCGCTCGTGTCGTATGCACAGCAGGGCGGAATTAAGGGTAAGGTTGTCTCGCGTACCGACCGTGTGGCTGTCGGCAATGTCGAGGTAACTATCGACAGCACCGGTCAGAGAGTTAAGACCGACCAGGAGGGTAACTTCTCACTCGGCAATCTGCCTAAGGGCGACTACAAGCTGACCTTCTCAAATCCTGAATATGAGGCTCTCGACCTCGTTGTACGTGTGGGTGACGGCGAGAAGAATCTCAACACCGTGATTATCGCCCCCGTAGCTCAGGGCGAGGCACAAGATGACTCGATCTTCGCTGAGTTCGACAACGATTCGTCGGCTTCGGATACCTCGGCTCTCCCCTCGTCGCTCTCGGCTTCGAAGGATATCTTCAACAACATCGCTTCGTACCGATTCTCGGAGATGCGCTTTAACGTGCGTGGTTACGATTCGCAGTACACAGATGTTTACTTGAATGGTATCCGTTTCAACGACGCATTGACCGGCTATGGTCCTTGGTCGTTGTGGAGCGGTATGAACGACGCTACCCGTAACCAGGAGAACACCGCAGGTTTGGAGACCACAGAGTATGGTATCGGTGGCTTTGGCGGCTCGACCAATATCAACGCTCGTGCTTCGCAGATGCGTAAGGGTTTCCGCGCAAGCGTGTCTAACGGCAACCAGATGTATCGCTTCCGTGCTATCGTTTCGTACGCTTCGGGTGCGCTCGATAACGGCTGGTCGTACGCATTCTCGGTATCGACCCGTCAGGGTGGTAACGGCTATGTTGATGGCGTTTACTACAACTCGTATGGCTACTTCGCAGCTGTCGAGAAGCTCTTTGGTAAGCAGCATCGCCTCTCGCTTATGGTGCTCGGTACTCCGCAGCAGCGTGGTGCTCAGCAGGCTTCGACTCAGGAGGCTTACGATATGTTCGGTAGCAACTACTACAACCCGAACGTAGGTTATCAGGGCGACAAGTTGCGCAACACTCGCGTACGTCGTTCGCACGAGCCTATCGCGATGCTTAACTACTACTACGACATCTCGGAGAAGACCCGCTTGACCGCAGCAACATCTATCCGCTTCGGTTTTAACGGCTACTCGGCTCTTACTTGGAAGGATGGTTCGGACCCGCGTCCCGACTACTATCGCTACCTCCCCTCGTACTATACGAGCCAGATTACTCCTGCCGTTCCGGGTATCTTGAACGAGTCGGCTGACGGTAACGGTTTGTCGATTACCAACAACCAGTTTATGGAGTACATTTTGGGTGCTGCAAGTATGCAGAGCAACTGGAATGGCCGTATCAACTTCGCTGATATGTACAACAAGAACCAGTACGAGGATCCCTCGACTGCCGGCTATGCAACAGGTAAGCGTGCGAATTATATGATCGAGGAGCGTCACACCGACCAGATCGACTATAACTTCGCTGCGACTATTGCTCATCAGTTCAACCAGAATCATCGCCTGAATGGTGGTATCAACGCTCGCGTAAACCGTACAGAGTATTATACTACGGTTAAGGATCTGCTCGGTGCTGACTATTGGGTCGATACCGATAAGTTCGCAGAGCGTGACCTCGGTAGCGATGTTCTCGCATACCAGAACGACCTCGATTACTATTATAAGCACGGACACGCGCGCGTAGTGAAAGAGGGCGACAAGTATTCGTACGACTACTACGCACACACTCGTCAGGCAAAGTTGTGGGCTCTCTACGGCTACTCGGTTGGCGGCTTCGCAATGGAGGTCGGTGGCGAGGTCGGCTACGCAGAGATGTGGCGTCAGGGTTTGTGGCGCAAGGGTCTTTTCCGTGAGGATGATGGTGTTACCGGCGGTTCGTATGGCGACTCGAAGCACCTGAACTACCTGACTTATAAGGCTAAGGCTAACTTCTCGTACCGTTTCTCAGGTGCGCACTCGGTGGCTGCAAACGTGATGATGATGCAGGATGCTCCGACATTCAATACAGCGTTCGTTTCGGCTCGTACACGTAACCAGGTAACTCCCGGTTTGAAGGCTTACAATGTTTTTGGTGCGGAATTGACCTATAACCTCAATCTCCCCTACATCAAGGCTCGTCTGTCGGCTTACTATACTAAGATGAACGATATGTCGAAGGTTATCTCGTTCTATGATGATACTCAGTCGTCGTTCACCAACTTTGCGATGAGTAACATCGACAAGCAGTACTATGGCGTTGAGTTGGGCTTGAAGGTTCCCATCAAGTGGGGTCTTTCGTTCCAGGGCGCAGTTAGCTGGGGTGACTATCGTTACACCTCGAACCCGAACTTCGTGCAGATTGTCGATAACAGCGCAGACGTGAAGCTCGTGGATAAGGTTTATTGGAAGAACTACTACATCGAGAGCACTCCGCAGTTGGCTGTAAACGTCGGTCTTGACTTCCGTGGTCCGAAGAGCTGGTTTGCATCAGTAAACTTCAACTACTACGACAAGATGTACCTCTCGATGAACCCCGCATACCGTACCAAGAACGCTGTGCAGAGCTATACGGATGTCGTGAACAATGCCAAGGATGCTTATACTAAGGTGTGGGCTCTCCAAAACATCCAGACAATCCAGGCTCAGGAGGATTTGGGTAATGCCTATACCCTCTCGGCAAGCATCGGTAAGAACTTCTCGATTAAGCGTAAGTATACTCTCGGTTTCAGCCTTGAAGCTAAGAATATCCTGAACAATCAGAATATCAAGACCGGTGGTTATGAGCAGATGCGTATGCGTAAGTTCCGTGGTCTGACTATCGACGAGAATGGTGCGAGCGTTAATCCCTCGACAACCTACTACTCGCGTTTCGATTCGAAGTACTTCTATATGTTGGGAGCTACTTACTTCCTCAATGTATATTTCCGTTTCTAATGTCGAACCGCAAAAATGTTGAATATTATGAAAATGTTTAAGATATTTCTGATTATGGTTGTCGGCTCGATTATGACGAGCTGCTACAACAATTTCGAGACTCCCTCGCCTGAACCCGTATATAACGATCAGATTATGCAGGCTCTGGGTATGAAGCATATCTCGATTTACGAGCTCAAAAAGCTCTTCGGTAGTATTGATGGTACGGGTAGTACTAATGTCAGCGACGGTCTTGACAAAACAATGTACAAGCGTTTTGTGACCAACAAGTCGCAGGCTACCGAGTGGGAGCAATCGACTAACCGCTATATCGTGGGTAACTACTACATCAAGGGTAAGGTTATCAGCAACGATAAGGAGGGAAACATCTATAAGTCGCTCTATATCTATGACGATACTGCTGCTATCGAGCTCAAACTCTCGAATGGTCTCTATGTCGAGTATCCTTTCAATATGACCACTCTCGATTCGCAGTGGGTATATGTAAAGCTTAATGGCCTTTATATGGGTAACTTCCGTATGATGCTCTCGATTGGCGATATTCCGACCGAGGGTATGAACTCGTATGGTCGCCCCAAGTTCTACCCCAACTCGAACATCGTGAGCCCCGAAAAGATTAAGAAACACGTCTTCAAGGGTCCGAAGGTAAAGCTTACGAAGGGTCGCTTGGCAAATGATGGTAGCAACAAGAATGCATACGACATTCTCGAAATCGACCAGAATAACTGCTCGCAGCTCCTCTATAAGAATAGCGATAACGGTATCAACTACTTTGGTCGTCTGATGGAGTTCCAGGGCTTGGAGGTTATCTACAAGGGTGTGCCCAACCATAATGGCGTGGTAGAGACTGATCGTTTTGCGGATGATATGGATTCGGAGACCGGCTACTACCCTGCTTGGATTTGCACCAGCGGTATGATGAAGGATGCCGACGGCTCGCCGCTCGTATCGGAGTTCCTTGACGGTCCGTGGGGCAAGATGGCTTACAGCGAGAAGAATGTATCGCTCTATGGTCAGATGATTGTGGGCTACGATCGCGATGCTGATGCAAAGAATGTTGCCGGTACTTACGTAGTCCGCACCAGCGGTTACTCGAAGTATGCAAGTCAGTACGTTCCGATGGATGGTGCTAAGGGTACCATTACTGCAATCTACTCTATCTACTCGAAGCAGGTAAAGACTTCGGGAGCAAGCTACGAGGCTTACCAGCTCACCCCCTGCCGCTTTGAGGATATCCTCCCCGAATACTACGGTGCGGATGATTATGCCGAGAAGGAGGCTATTATGGCCGAGTGGGCAAAGCCCGAAAGTGAAGGCGGTATGATTCCCGACTCGTCGTTCTCGCGTCCATTGTCGCTGAACGAGGATGAGAGCGAGGAGTAATCGACTCGACGCTATAAACAAAATCCCAACCTGCTTCGCGCAGGGGGGGAATTTTTATTGATTTTAAGGAGTC
>JAZRHV010000021.1:0-25985 GCA_045644925.1 Alistipes sp. | reverse complement strand
TTATAATGTTAATTATCAATGATTTATTAAAAGAAAAAGAGAGAAGAACAATTCTTCTCTCCTTTGAGCTGTTGACGAGGCTTGAACTCGTGACCTCTTCCTTACCAAGGAAGTGCTCTACCACTGAGCTACAACAGCATTCTTGGCTTTTCAGCGGTGCAAAAATATGCAACAAAATTGAAATTACCAAAAAAATAGCCGTTTTTCTGAAATATTTTGTATTTTTACTCTCGAAAATAAACCTATATCTATGAAAAAGATACTTATCGTTGGTGCCGGAGGTCAGATTGGTACCGAGCTAACAACTTATCTGCGAGGAATTTACGGTGCTAATAATGTTGTGGCAACAGATGTACGCGAGTGTAAGAACCTTGCCGATGGAGGTCCTTTCGAGGTGCTCGATGCACTCAATGCTACGGCCTTGGCTTCGGTGGTGGCACGTCACCATATCGACACAATCTTCAATCTTGTGGCTCTGCTCTCGGCCGTGGGCGAGCGAAATCCTCAAATGGCGTGGGGTATAAATATAGGTGCGCTGATGAACTCACTCGAAGTGGCTCGTCAGCACCACTGCGCCCTCTTTACGCCCTCGTCTATCGGTGCATTCGGTCCTACATCGCCGAAGGTCAATACTCCGCAGGATACGATTATGCAGCCGACGACAATATATGGTATTTGCAAAGTTACGGGCGAGATGCTCGGCAACTACTACGCCCAGAAATATGGCATTGACACCCGCTCGATACGTTTTCCGGGAATCATCTCGAACGTAGCGCCTCCGGGAGGTGGTACGACCGACTACGCTGTCGAAATCTACTACGAGGCTCTGCGTAAGGGTCACTACACCTGTGCCGTGCCGTCGGATGTCTATATGGATATGATCTATATGCCCGACGTGTTGAAGGCTTGCGTACAACTTATGGAGGCCGACCCCGCGAAGCTTGTGCATCGCAACAGCTTCAATATCGCGTCTATGAGTTTCACACCTGAGATTATTGCTGCCGAGATTCGCAAGCGTCTGCCCAACTTTACGATGGATTACGATATCGACCCCGTGAAGGATCAGATTTCGCGCAGTTGGCCCGACTGCTTGGATGATACCTGTGCCCGCGAGGAGTGGGGTTGGAAGCCTGAATGGGATCTTTCAAGCATGACCGACGATATGCTCGAGAAGGTTGCAGCAAAGCTCAAAGCGGAGCAATAGGAATCTTACGTTTGAGATAGTAAATAGAGTTTTCGGGGTGCGGAATTGCGCCCCGATTTCTTTTTGGTCGGCAGGGCCTAACTCCTTCGCGGACAAAATTTTTCGGTGGGAGAGTAGTTGTTTGCGAAAAAGTTTGTATATTTGCAGCCCGTATCAACCTCTTATATAGGGTGCCAAGACAAATGGACGGTGCGATAGTGTGGTGGGTAGTGACTATAAAGACGCTGGAAATCACTAAGTTGCGAAAGTCGAGATTACAAGTCAGTTGGCGAGTATGGTAGTCGAGGTGCAGCGATAATGTTGAGCGGATAACCAATAAATTTGTTGCAACAATGAACAAAGATGCAATTATCAAGATGGTGAACGAGCAGATGTGGGCAAAGACCGACGCTGACGTTCCCCAGTTCCAGGCTGGTGACACTATCACCGTAACTTACAAGATCGTCGAGGGTAACAAGGAGCGTTTGCAGAGCTTCCGTGGTGTAGTTATCCAGATCAAGGGTTCGGGCAAGACCAAGATGTTCACCATCCGTAAGATCTCTAACGGTGTAGGTGTTGAGCGTATTTTCCCGCTCTACTCGCCCCACATTGAGAAGATCGAGGTTAATAAGTATGGTGTTGTTCGCCGTGCTCGTATCTACTACCTCCGTGATCTCACTGGTAAGAAGGCTCGCATCAAGGAGAGAAGAATGGTTTCGAACAAGTAGTTCGACCATTTTACAGAGAAGCCCTCGCCGAAAGGCGAGGGTCTTTTTGTGATAAGCTATATTTATTGGTAGGTATAAAGACCTATTTTCTATTCAAAAAGGCTCAATTCTCGAAATAAATATTACATTTGCAGAATAAAGGAGAGGTAAAAACGTATGTGCAACGTGGTAATCCTCGTCCTATGTTATTCTCGTAGAGAATCGGAGTATAAAAATTAATAAAAGCCGCAGAGGCAGTTGTAAAATAGAAAGCAAATGAAGGAACATTTACTAAATCTCGATGCTCTGAATATTAATCTTGGAGCAGGCGAAATGTTTATTGTGAACATCATCCTGGCATTCGTGATGTTTGGTGTCGCTTTGGGTATCAAATTATCGACATTTAAGGACATTTTCCGCAATCCCAAGTCGGTAATTTTGGGTATTGCTTTGCAGTGGGTAGCCCTTCCGGCCGTTACATTCTTGGTGGCAATTTTGATGAATCCTCTAATTACGCCAATGGTGGCTATCGGTATGTTGCTCGTGGCTTCGTGCCCCGGAGGTAATATCTCGAACTTCATCTCGTCGCTCTCGAAGGGAAATGTCGAGCTGTCGGTATCGATGACTGCAATCTCGACAGCTTTTGCTCCGCTCGTTACGCCCTTCAACTTCTGGTTCTGGGGTACGCTCTACTGCCGTTACGCATCGGTGCATAACGACATCCCGACATTGAGTATTCCTTTTGGCGATATGTTGCAGCAGATTTTGCTGATTCTCGGTGTGCCCATTGTGCTCGGTCTGATTGTTTCGCGCTATCTGCCCAACCTTTCGAATAAGTTGAAGCGTCCGACATCGATCCTCTCGATTCTTCTCTTTATCGGTATGGTTGTGGTGTCGCTCACGCAGGTACTCACCGCTTTGGAGCAGCGTTGGACCGTATATGCAGGCATCCTCTGCGCATTGGTTGTAGTTATTATCCATAATGCAAGTGCTCTCGGTGCGGGCTATGGTTTTGCATCTCTTCTCAAAGTTCCCAGAGCGGACCGTCGCTCGCTCACTATCGAGACCGGTATTCAGAATTCGGGCCTCGGCTTGGCTCTGATTTTCAATCCTGCAATCTTCCCTGTTGATGTATGGCAGAATAATGGCGGTATGGTGATTATTACTGCGTTGTGGGGCGTTTGGCACATTGTTTCGGGATTGAGCGTTGCTACAATCTTCCGTCGAACAAAGCTTGATGCATAAGTTATGAGCAAAAAAGAGTCTAAAATCCAAGATAATGGCTGGTGGTACGAGCACCTGCGCTATTACGTCGATCTCGCTGTAAAACTCTCGTATCGCCATATCAAATATGTCGGTATGGAGCGAATCCCTAAGGATGGCGCCGTGATTTTGGCTCCGAACCATACCAACGCATTGATGGATGCGCTGGTTATCTTGGCAATGGACCGCAGCCCGAAGGTCTTTGTTGCGCGTGCCGATATCTTCAAGAAGCCTATTTTGGCAAAGATTTTCCGCTTCCTCAAAATTATGCCGATTATGCGTATGCGTGACGGCGTGGACGAGGTGAAGAAGAATAACGAGACCATCGAGAAGGCTGTGGATGTTTTGCGCGACAGAGTGCGCTTTTGCATCTTCCCCGAGGGTCAGCACCAGACAAAATTCTCGGCTCAGCCGTTAGCAAAGGGAATCTTCCGCATCGCTTTCCAGGCGCAGGAGTTGATGCCCGATATGCCGCTCTATATTGTTCCGGTCGGTATGCGCTACGGAAACTTCTTCCGTTTCCGTTCGACGTTGCGTGTGCAGATTGGCGAGCCGATAAATGTGCGCGATTTCCTCGCATCACATACCGAGAATAGCGTTGCCGAGCAGATGAATATCATCAAGGAGATGCTCGACGAGCGTTTGAAGGAGGCGATATTCTATATCCCCAATGACGAATATTACGACGCTACGCACGAGATTTGCGCTGCGGTGGTTAAGCGTCGCGTAAGACATATGCGTCAGACAGCCGAGTGGCGTAAGGCAAAGGCTATGGATCTCTATTTCGAGGCCAATAACGCTACGGTTGCTCAGGTGACCAAGTTGCGTGAGGAGAAGCCCGAAGTTGCCGAGAAACTGCTTGCGTTGGGTAAAGAGGCCTACCAGATGCGTATGGCGAGCGGTAGAATCAGCCTCTCGTCGGTAGCAGTGCGTAACTTTACCTTTTCGCAGATTATGAAGTATGTCGTTCTGCTCGTGTCGTTGCCCTACTCGATACCTGCGACGATACTGACACTGCCGATGAAGCTTATCTTGGCTAAACTCTGCAAGATGTTCAAGGATCATGCATTCCACAATTCGGTGCGATATTTGATAAACATCGTGGTATGGCCCTTGCTGATGATAATCTACTCGATTATCGCATATATCTGCCTGCCCTGGCAGTGGGCTCTGCCTTTGACATTGGCTGCCCTGCCCGCCCCGATTGTTGCTCACGAGGTGTTCCGCCTTGTACGTCTTATTATCTCGGATATGCGCCTGCATCGTAATAAGGCTCTGCGCGAGAAGTATAAGCAAATCAGAGAAATCGTATTCAGTAACAAATAACCATTCGTGATTATGAAGATTAAGTACGTTGTAATGATGTTGTTGGCGACACTCTTGTCGTCTACCATCTATGCCGAGACTCTCGCTACGGAGAGTGCTGCTTCGGCCGAAAAGAGCAAGAAAGAGAAGAAAGAGAAAAAGGAGAAGCCTGTGGTTATGCGTGATGGCGAGATCATCAAGACAGGTTATAACTATGGTCCGCTGCCCGCGATTGCGTTCGATGCCGATAAGGGCTTCCAGCTCGGTGCCCTGCTCAATATCTACGATTTTGGCGATGGCTCGACCTATCCTAATCCGCGTCAAAATTGGTACTTCGAGGCGTCGTTCTTTACGAAGGGTTCGCAGCTCTTTGTTATCTCTTATGACAATAAGTTCTCGATTCCGGGAGTTCGTTTCTCGTCGTCGCTCGCCATTACCAACGATAAGGCGATGGACTTCTACGGATTCAACGGTTATGCTTCGTATTTCGACCACGAATCAGTAGCTCTCGGTAAGGATAAGAAGAGCGACTATCCTATCTATACACCGAAGTATCGCATCAAGCGTCTGGCTCTGCTCTTCAAAGCCGACTTTGTGGGTAATATCTGGAATAACAAACTGTTCTGGGAGGCAGGATATCATCTCAACTACTTCAATATCGGAGATATCGACCGTGCCAAGATTAATAAGGGTAAGGCCGAGAATAAGGTCTTCCCCAATGAGGTTCCGACACTCTATCATCAGTATCGCGAGTGGGGTCTTATCTCGGATAAGGAGGCTAACGGAGGTCTTGTTTCGTCGGCACGCCTCGGTTTGATGTTTGACACGCGCGACAAGGAGGCTGCTCCCACGCGAGGTGTGTGGGCTGAGGCTCATATGATGCTCGCTCCGAAGTGGCTCGGCTCGACAAATCCCTACTACCGCTACTCGGCAACATTCCGCCACTATATCCCCTTCGTGAAGAATGATGTGCTGACCTTCGCCTATCGTTTGAACTACGAGGGTACTATCGGCAAGTCTGCTCCGTGGTATGTATTGCCTTACATTACGACCGTAGGTCCGTCGTATGACCGTGATGGTATGGGTGGTTTCCGCACAGTGCGTGGTATGATGCGTACCCGTGTGCAGGGTCTGGATATGGCAACCTACACTGCCGAGCTCCGTTGGAGATTCGTGAAGTTTACTCTCTGGAAGCAGAATATCGCATTCGGTCTTAACGTATTCAGCGACGGTACAATGGTTACTCGCGCCTATCCTATGACCTTCAATGCCGAGCAGTCGATCTATCGTGGCGACGATGTTAAGCTCGCAGAGGCAAAGGCTCAGTATGACGAGTATATGGCATTGGGTACGGGTTCGGATCGTCCGCACATCACTGTCGGTGCCGGTTTGCGATTTATTATGAACCAGAACTTTATTGTCTGCGCTGAGTATGGTCTGCCGATTAGCCGATTCAGCAAGGATGCAAGGATTAAGAATCAGGACGGCAACGGTGCGTTCTATCTTAATACCGGCTTCCTCTTCTAATACAGAAGCCGTCTACAAGGCTAAACTCAGCTCTTGTTATACAACTCCTAACAAAGAATGGGCTGTTCAACGATTTTGTTGGACAGCCCTAATTGTTTGTTGGCGGATTGAGAATCTCTACTTTTTGTTGTAGACTATCGAGAGAATCTTGTCGGCATAACGCTCACCGAGGAGCAACTGACCCTCGCGTCCGAAGTGGGGGTCTTTCTTGTCGCGCAACATATTACAACCCTCGGCACTCACCCAATAGGCGTTGGGAATATGCTCCGAGATGGTGCGAATCATCTTGTTGAATTGAGCCGACTGTGTACGCCAATATGCCAACTCGCCTGCCACGAACGGAACGTCGGGGGCGTTCAAATCTCGACGCAGAGACTCTACAAGCTGTCGCAGGCGACCCATATAGTTGGCGACACCCTCCTTGCTGCTGTCACCACATCCCTGATGCCAGATAATGCCACGCAGTGTGCCATACTTCATCGCCTCCTTGGTGCGACGTACGGCCTCGTTGTAGTAGTTCGGTGTGGCGTAGTCGCTCTCTGGGAGCCACCAACCTATGCGCGTACCTCCGCGGGCGTTATGTACCAGCAGAATTTTGCGTCCGCTCTTTTTGTGAACTTTGGTTGCAAATCCATATCCGGGGCTCATCTGCTGACGTTTGTACTCTTTGCCTATCGAGGAGTATTTGTTCAGCGGATTGCGGGCGGGTTCGGGCTCTTCGTTGCTATTGAGGAGCCAAACGCCCTTGATGTTTTTCAGCGTATCCTGCGCCAAGAGCTTGCCGCGACCTGCCATATTTGATTGGCCGATAAGAAGGTAGATGTCATATTTGCCGTTGTTACGGTGATTAGACTTTGCTCGACCCTTGGCAATGCCGTCAGGCGAGAGTGCCACTAACATCACAAATGTTATGGCGAGAGTTCTGAGTAGATTCTTCATTTGTCGGTTGTTTTGTGCAAATGTAAGAAAAAATCACTGTTTTATACACTTTTTTTGTTTGGCGAGAGAGATAAAATCCTATTTTTGTAGCGTGAAAAAGATTTGCGTCATATTGGGAACGCTCTCGTTGGTGTTGGGCATTGTTGGAATTGTCGTTCCGCTGCTGCCGACAACACCGCTATTGTTGCTTGCCGCGACGCTCTATCTGAAAGGGTCGCAACGACTCTACGATTGGCTTATCAACCACCCGCGTCTGGGTAAATATATCCGCAATTTTCGTGAGTATCGCGCCATACCGCTCCACGCCAAGATTATCTCGGTGACGCTGCTCTGGCTCACGATTGGTTATAGCGTTATAATGGTGATTGATGTCTGGTGGGCACAGTGGCTGATGGGTGCGCTCGCTATGCTGATTACATGGCATATTCTCTCGTATGCTACGCTGAAAAAAGATCGTGACGACGAGGATAATTAACCTCGCGACTCCTCTTTAATCTTCTGCAATTCGTACATACGGTCGCGGTAGCGTGCGGCTGCAAGGAAGTCGAGTGAACGAGCTGCTCGCTCCATATCCTCTTTGGCCTTCTCGATAAGGGCGTCGATATTCTCGCTCGCGACGTAATTTTTCCGGATATCCGCAGCCATTGCGTAGTTGCCGTAGTGCTCCTCTGCGAGCGGATAGACCACATCTCCCTTGAACTTCGACTCTCCGAGCAGCAGGCTCTGGCCTGTGCCACTCTTTTGGGCCTGGCGGGGGAGCATCTGGTGCTCGATATTGTAGCGCACCTGTTTCTCGCGACGGCGGTTGCTCTCCTCGATAGCCGTACGCATCGAGTCAGTGCAGGTGTCGGCATACATTATGACATTGCCGTTGGCGTGACGTGCTGCACGGCCGGCAATCTGAGTAATCGAACGTACGTTGCGCAGGAATCCCTCCTTGTCGGCATCGAGAATCGCCACCAACGAGACCTCGGGGAGGTCCAAGCCCTCACGCAGGAGGTTTACGCCGATAAGCACGTCGAACATTCCGGCACGTAGGTCTTCGAGAATCTGGATGCGTTCGAGTGTGTCTACGTCCGAGTGGATATAGCGGTTGCGAACACCTATGCGGTCGAGGTATTTCGACAACTCCTCGGCCATACGCTTGGTGATGGTTGTGACGAGAATCTTGTCGTCGCTCTTGACGCGCTTGTCAATCTCTTCGAGCAGGTCGTCAATCTGGTTGAGCGTTACGCGCACTTCCAGGGGCGGGTCGATAAGTCCCGTGGGTCGAATCAACTGCTCGACAACCACACCTTCACTACGAACGAGCTCGTAGTCGGCAGGGGTCGCGCTGACGTATATCGTTGTGCGTGTAAGATTCTCAAACTCCTCGAATCGTAGCGGGCGGTTGTCCTTTGCTGCGGGGAGTCGGAAGCCATACTCGACAAGATTCTCCTTGCGGGCGCGGTCTCCACCGAACATCGCACGAACTTGCGGGATGGTCACGTGGCTCTCATCGACCACGAGCAGGAAATCTTCGGGAAAGTAGTCCAATAAACAGAATGGGCGTGTACCCTCGGCTCTGCCGTCGAAGTAACGCGAGTAGTTCTCGATGCCCGAACAGTAGCCGAGCTCCTTAATCATCTCCAAGTCATACTCAACGCGCTGTTTGAGGCGTTGTGCCTCGGTGGGGCGGCCCTCATTCTCGAAGAAGGCTATCTGTTTGCCAAGGTCGAGGTATATCTGCTGCACGGCACTGTTGATGCGCTCTTTGGTCGTTACAAAAAGATTTGCCGGGAAGATTGTTACCTGCTCGATGCTCTCGAAACGCTGTCCGCTCACGGGGTCGATGACCGATATCGCCTCAATCTCGTCATCGAAGAACGATATGCGGTAGCAGTTGCCGCCGAAGCTCGGCATAACATCTACCGTGTCGCCCGTCACGCGGAAGGTCGAGGGTGTGAGCTCGCGCTCGGTACGGGTATAGAGAGCCTCGACCAAGCGGTAGAGAAAGTGCTTGAAGCTGACAATGTCGCCAACCTTGATGCTGATCGAGGTGGCGTGGAAATCGTTGGGGTTGCCGATACCGTAAAGGCACGACACGCTCGATACGACAATCACGTCTCGTCGGCCCGAGAGCAGGGTAGAGGTGGTGCTCAATCGCATCTTCTCAATCTCGTCGTTTATCGAGAGATCCTTCTCGATGTAGGTATCGGTCGAGGGGAGATAAGCTTCGGGCTGGTAGTAGTCGTAGTACGAAACGAAATACTCGACAGCGTTATCCGGAAAGAAGTTCTTGAACTCTCCGTAGAGCTGTGCTGCGAGAGTTTTGTTGTGGCTCAAAACGAGTACCGGACGGTTTAGTTGCTCGATTACGTTGGCGATAGTAAAGGTCTTACCCGAACCGGTAACGCCAAGCAGGGTGTTGTAGTCCGACCCCTTGCAGATGGCCTTTGTCAGTTGGGCTATCGCCTCCGGCTGGTCGCCGGTGGGCTTGTAATCCGATACAAGTTTGAAATCCATATTTTGCAAAATTATAACACCTGGATATAAAATCAAAATTCGCACCCGGATTTTATCTTTGGATAAGATAAATTATTGGCGTTTGCTGAAAAAATTTATTACATTTGCACTATGATTGATAGAGCCACCATAGACCGAATTTATGCCGCTGCGGATATCGTTGATGTAATCAGTGATTACGTCACGCTCAAACGTAAGGGTATAAACTACCAGGCTTGCTGTCCTTTCCATAACGAAAAGACCCCGTCGTTTGTCGTTTCGCCGGCGAAGGGTGTCTATAAATGTTTCGGATGCGGCAAGGGTGGTAATGCTGTGACTTTCGTGATGGAGCACGAAAATGTCACCTATCCAGAGGCTCTGAAAATCGTTGCGAAGAAGTACGGTATCGAGGTCCAAGAGAAGGAGCTGACGCCCGAAGAGCAGCAGCGTAATGACAACCGCGAGAGTATGTTTGCGCTGAATGGTTGGGCTGCCGACTACTTTGCGCACTATCTCCACCACGAGGCCGAGGGTATGAGTGTCGGAATGACCTACTTCCGCCAGGCTCGCGGATTCTCGGATGCTACAATCAAGAAGTTTGGTCTCGGATTCTGCCCTTCGCGTGGCGACAGAATGTCGAAGGATGCCCTTGCAGCAGGCTATCGCGAGGAGTTCTTGACGGCAACGGGTCTTACAATCAAGCGCGAGAGTGACGGCTCACTCCACGACCGATTCTATGATCGCGTAATCTTCCCCGTACACAATATTTCGGGCCGTATCGTGGCGTTCGGAGGTCGTACTCTGCGTACCGACAAGAAGGTCGCCAAGTATCAGAATTCGCCCGAAAGCGAGATATACAGCAAGAAGAACGAGCTCTACGGTCTCTACTTTGCGAAGAAGGCTATCCAGCAGCAGGACTTCGCCATTATGGTCGAGGGTTACACCGATGTAATCTCGATGCACCAGGCCGGAGTTGAGAACGTCGTAGCGTCGTCGGGTACATCGCTTACGACCGAGCAGATTCGTCTGTTGAGCCGTTTTACGCGCAATATTACCGTAATCTACGATGGCGACTCGGCGGGTATTCACGCCTCGCTGCGCGGTATTGATATGATTTTGGCCGAAGGTATGAATGTGCGTGTGGTGTCGTTGCCTGAGCCCGAAGACCCCGACTCATTTGCTCGCAAACATACGGCAACAGAGTTTCAGGAGTATATCCACGCCAACGAGGAGGATTTTCTTTCGTTTAAGGCTAAACTGCTCCTTCAAGATGCTGGTGCCGACCCGATTAAGCGTTCGGCTGTGATTACCGATATGGTCAATTCGATATCGCTTATCCCCGATAATATCCAGCGTACGGTCTATATTGCCGACTGCGCACGCATTATGAATATCGACGAGAATATTCTTGTTGGCGAGGTTGCTCGCAAGCGTATGCGTTCGTCGGGTGATGCCGAGGCTGATGATTTCCTGCGTCGTCAGCAGTTGCAACGTCGTGCCGAGCAGTCGCGTCAAGAGACTCTGGTACAGAGTGTGGCTTCGGGTGGTGCTGTTGAGGCGGGTAGCAGTATCGACTCGCTCGAACGAGAACTGTCGAAATATCTGCTCAAATTCGGACATCGTTACTTCGAGTTCAAGGAGGGCCGCAATTACGTAAAGATGAATGTCGCAGCCGAGATTCTGCGTGACCTCGATGTAGACGGCATACAGTTCGAAAATCGTGCGTATAACGAGATGCTGAATCTCTATCGTGCACTGTGGAATGAGTCGGGTGAGGGTGTCGAGATTCCCATGAGCCACTTTACGAGCCATAGTGATCCCGAAGTGTGCAACGTGGCGGTAGATCTGCTGATGTCGGATGATAACTACGTGGCAAGCGAGATTTGGCGCAAGAAGGATGTCCACGTCGAGAGTGATGAGGAGTTACTCTCGGTGGGTGTTCCCAAGGCGATAATGCTCTACAAGTCGAAGCTTATCGAGCGTCTGGTCGGCCAGCTGAATGAGCGTCTGTGTGACCCGAATCTCAGCGAGGAGGAGCAGACCGATATCACTCGCAAGGTGGTGCTGCTCAACCAGCACAAGGTCGAGATTGCCAAGAAGTTGCAACGCTCGATACTCTGATTATGGCGTGGTGCTCGTTTGGATTACGCTTTATACGGATAATAATCTAAAACCTTTATAATATGAATTGGGCCTCGAAATTGGCAGTGTGGACACTTGCACTGCTCTTCTGTATCTCTTGTACTAAGAACGTATCGTTCAATGTCGGCACTCTGCCGGCTGTGGATGGCCTCGATACCGAGATGTCGGCTGTGCGTGAAGGCGATGAGTGGAGAGTTGATGTTTGCGTGAAGAATAACAGCGACTCGGTGCAGACCTTCAAACTCTACTTGGCGGCTGAACCTCGATTTCGTGCGGATTCCTATTTGATTCCCGGCACAAACTACAACGGCAACCACTTTGGCGACAATGTAAACGTGCCGCAGGGTTGGGAGCATAACGGCGAGCCGTGGGTATTTGCCTACGACCGTGGCTCGATACCTTCGTGTACAATCTCCGAGAATAAGCGAAAGGTCTTTGCCCTCTTCGTGTCGGATAAGACCCCCGAATCGTATCAGAGCTCTTGCTCGATGGAACTGCTCGAAGATGGCTCGTTCCGCCACCTTATCTATTGGCCCGTTACGGAGGCTCCGCTGACCTACTCCAATAAGTTGAAGTTTACGGGTCGTTACGACACCTATCTGACCCTTGCCCCAGGCGAGGAATTCAATGCCAAAGCCTTTGCTTGTATGGGTAAGCCTAAGCGCGAAAATTACGGTTTTGCCGAAATCTTCCCCGTGGCGTGGCGTAATATCAACCACGAAGTCCCCTCGCAGCGCACATTGGATGAGGTTATGCGCCTGGATAAGGCGTTCCAGGATTGGGGTCGTCGTCAAGATGATAAGGGTTATTGGTATGATGCCCGTCTTGATGACCAGACCTTCCGCATTGGCTACTATCCGAAGAGTATGGGTAAATCTGTGGATGGCTATACCGTTGAGGATTACTACAAACATCCCGAGTTAAATCGTTGGCATAAGAACGATTTAGAGGAGTCGAAGCATCTCAAAAAGGGCGAGTATGTCGAGGATCACGGAGGCGAACTCGGCTTTGGCTGTCAGGTATTCCAGATGGCAAGACTCTCGATCGAGTATGGCTATCGCAACAATTCGCCCGAGGATATCGATTTCGGATTGAAGGTCTTCCGCAGTTGGCTCAATACCCGCACATTCCCTTCGGGTGTGCTGATGAGCAACAAGCCTCGCAAGAACGATAATCGTGATGCCTCGAATATGGGTTGGTCTATCAGCGAGTTGTCGCGCTTGGTTGTGTTGCTCGAATCTCACGGCGAGGATGCTACCGAGTTTCGCAATGCCGTGAAGCGTATTGTGGATGTTGTGAAGGCGGGAGCGCGCGAAGATGGCGCATTGGGATCGGTGTGGAACGGACCCACGGGTGAGGTCGTCAACTATAACGGAGATAGTGGCGGTTTTGTCATTATGGGTTTGGTACGCTATTGGCTGATGTCGGGCGACGACTCGTTGGTGCCGATTATCGACAATGCCTTCAACTATTACTACTCCAACGATATCGATAAATTCCGCTGCTATGGCGGTGCTATGGATTGCGCAAGCATCGACAAGGAGGGTATTCAGCCATTCTTTACCTCGGCAAAGCTGATGTATGAGGCTACCGGCGATAAGAAGTATTTGGAGTATGCTCGCAAGGCTGCGTGGTATTTTGCTTCGTGGATATATATCCAAAATCCGATCTACGATGCGGATGACGACTTTACGATCTATAATTGGCGCCCCGCAGGTGCTAATATCGTCGGTGTCGAGCACCCGGCATTGGATGAGTATGGCTCGCTGCTGATAGGCGAGTATCTCTGGCTCTCGAAGGTTGATAACGAGCCGTTGTGGCGCGAGATTGCCGAGTTGATGTGGCGTAACAGCACCCAGGGATTTGCCGACGACGAGCGTCGTATATGGCACGGCCTCGAACGTCCCTTTGGCTCGAAGAATGAGGCTATATTCCCCTCGCGATGGAGTAAATACCGCCCTGTGGAGGGTGCGCGAGGCAGTATCAACGACCACCTGACCGGCTGGGCGGGAGTATATCGTACGGCATCGATCTACGATATGCCGCAGGAGGAGGTTGAGTGGCTCAGAAATGCTACGCGACCCGAGTAGGTGGCTGGGACTTCGCAAGCCTAAAATTAGCTCTTGTTATATAATTTCTATGGGAAAGGGTTGTTCAACCAATTTGTTGAGCAACCCTTTAACTATGTCCTTTGCTAATCGCTAAACAGATTAAATATACATCAAACAAAACGAGGCCATCCTTTCGGACGGCCTCGCGTTGTATGAAGTTGTTACTTATTACTTGTTGTAAGCCTTCATAACCGAGATGAGGTCGAGAACCTTGTTCGAGTAACCCCACTCGTTGTCGTACCACGAAACAACCTTAACGAAGGTGTCAGTGAGAGCGATACCAGCCTTAGCATCGAAGATCGAAGTGCGTGCGTCGCCGAGGAAATCCGACGATACAACGTCCTCATCGGTGTAACCGAGAACGCCAGCCAACTCATTCTCCGAAGCAGCCTTCATTGCAGCGCAGATCTCTGCGTAAGTTGCGGGCTTAGCGAGGTTTACAGTGTGGTCAACAACCGAAACGTCCAAAGTAGGAACGCGGAATGCCATACCGGTAAGCTTGCCGTTCAACTCGGGAAGAACTACGCCTACAGCCTTAGCAGCACCAGTCGACGAGGGGATGATGTTGCCAGCAGCAGCGCGGCCACCACGCCAATCCTTCAACGAAGGACCGTCAACAGTCTTCTGAGTTGCAGTAGTAGCGTGTACAGTAGTCATCAAACCGTCAGCGATACCCCAGTTGTCGTTAAGAACCTTAGCGATGGGAGCCAAGCAGTTAGTTGTGCACGATGCGTTAGAAACGATAGTCTGACCAGCGTAAGTGTTAGTATTAACACCGCATACGAACATAGGAGTCTTGTCCTTTGCAGGAGCCGACATAACTACGTACTTAGCGCCAGCCTTGATGTGAGCCTCAGCCTTCTCAGCAGTGAGGAACAAACCAGTCGACTCAACTACGTACTCTGCCTCTACCTCGTTCCACTTCAAGTCCTCAGGATTGCGCTCTGCGGTTACGCGGCTAGCCTTACCGTTTACGATAAGAAGGTTCTTCTCGGTGTCGAAGTCGATAGTGCCATCGAACTGACCGTGCATAGTGTCATACTTGAGCATATAAGCCAAGTACTCAACCGGGCAGAGGTCGTTGATACCTACTACATCATACTTGTCAGTCTGTGTGCAAGCTGCACGGAATACCATACGTCCGATACGACCGAAACCGTTGATACCAATCTTAATAGTTGCCATAATTTTTAATGTTTTTTATTGTTAAGTGAAAAAATCTTCCGTTTTTAACGCCGCAAAAGTACAACATTTCGCACGATTCACCAAATTTTCGTTCCTTAAAAAATGTATTTTTTATTCAAAACCGATAAATCGGCCTCTTGCGAGTGGAATAGCTCGGCAAAAACCGATTATGGGGAGCTGTTAAACACCTTCTGACGATATGTCGAACTGTTGAAAATGGCGTAGTTATTTTCCTATGTCCCATTTTGCAAAATCCGTGCTATGCTGCAAAAAAAAAACGGTTGCTACTTGGCAACCGATTTAGCTCTCTTGGCCATCGCCGAGGCGAAGACAAAGTCATTTAGTTCCTTATTCTCCGAGAGGAGTATATCCTCATTCGAGCCTTCCCACCACTTCTTGCCCTCGTGGATATAGACAATCTTCTCACCAATCTCCATTACCGAGTTCATATCGTGGGTGTTGATAATGGTTGTGATGTTGTATTCGCGAGTGATATCCTGAATTAGGTTGTCGATAACCACCGAGGTCTGCGGGTCGAGGCCCGAATTGGGCTCGTCGCAGAAGAGGTAGCGTGGGTTGAGTACGATGGCGCGGGCGATAGCCACACGCTTAATCATACCGCCACTCAGCTCCGAAGGGTAGAGGTGGTCGGCATTCTCCAATCGCACACGGCGCAGACAGAAGTTTACACGCTCGAGCTTCTCCTCCTCGCTCTGCTCAGTAAAGAGGTCGAGCGGCAGCTTGACATTCTCGACCACGGTAGATGAGTCGAGCAGCGCACCGCCCTGGAAAATCATACCGATATCTTTGCGGATAGCCTTACGCTCCTCAAAGCCAAGATCTGTGTAGCAGATGTCATCATAGAAAATCTTACCTGTGTCGGGCGTGTGCAGTCCGACCAGAGTCTTCAAAAGGACGGTCTTACCAGAGCCGCTGCGGCCGATGATAAGATTGGTCTTTCCGGTCTCAAACTCGACCGAAATGTCATCGAGGATTGTGCGTCCCTCGAACGATTTGGATATGTGTTCGCCTTTAATCACGTCAGCAGCAATTGAGTTAATATGAGGTTGAAGAGCATAATTACGATAGAACCTGCCACCACAGCACGGGTCGAAGCCTTACCCACTTCGAGCGAGTTGCCCTTGGCGTAGTAGCCACAGAATGCCGATACCGAAGTGATGATAAAGGCAAAGACCGCCATCTTGATAAGCGAGTAGACAATCGAGTAGGTGCGGAAACAGTAGAACAGACCTTCGATATATTGTGCCGGAATCATAATTCCCGTAACCGTAGCGATGATATAACCTCCGATGGTGCCGATGATGATGCTCAACAACGTCAGCAGCGGGAAGAAGACCACCGTAGCCACAATCTTGGGCATAATCAGATACGAGGCCGAGTTTACGCCCATAATTTCGAGCGCATCAATCTGTTCGGTGATACGCATCGTACCAATCTCGGATGCGATGTTCGAACCGACCTTACCTGAAAGAATCAAAGCTACCACCGTCGATGAAAATTCGAGAATCATCGTTTCGCGTGTGGCGTAGCCGATAAGATACTTGGGGATGAAGGGTGATTCGAGGTTGATAGCCATCTGGAGCGTGATAACGGCTCCGATGAATATCGAGATTATGGCTGTTAGGCCTATCGAGTTGAAGCCCAGAGCCTCCATCTCATACATTATGCGACGGCCATATATTGCAGGCTTTTCAGGACGAGCAAATACCTTGCCCATCAGCTGACAATACAGACCTATCTGTTCGAAAATCTTAAACACGGTTTCTCTATTTATCGTTGGTTTTTTCTTCTTTGAAATCGATGTACTCGCCGACGTCGTCACTTACCCTCTTTTCGGGCATTGCGGGTGTAGCGTGGATGCTCACATCTCCCTCATTGTCAGCCTTGCGGCGTGATGAGCGGTAGCTGTATTGTCGATGTCCTGCTTGCTCGCCCTGCTGGCGGAATTGGTCCATAACCTCGCGCTGCACGTGGCGGATTCTCCAAGCCAAGATTCCGAAGGCGATGATGCCTAATAAGACAAGACCTAAAATTGCATACAAAATATATCCAAACAGCGACGGTGCTGCGATGATTATAGCCGCGAGCACAAAGACGAACAGCGGAGTGTTTTTGAAGCTCTCCACGATGCCGTTCCACAATTTGGTCAAAAAATTCATTCTCTTTTCGGTTTAATTTTAGCGGATTTTCTGCAAATCCTCTGCAAAGGTACAAAAAAAGTAGCAGGTTTCATTATTATTTATTAATTTTGAGCCAAAATCAAGACACTATGCTGACACAATTAACTGCAATTTCGCCTGTCGATGGTCGTTACCGTCGAGTAGCCGAGCCATTGGCTGAATACTTCTCGGAGTACGCTCTGATTAAATATCGCGTACGTGTAGAGGTTGAATATTTTATCGCTCTGTGCGAACTTCCGTTGCCCGAACTTAAAGGTGTAAATCCCGACCTTTTCGACACTTTGCGCGACATTTATCGCAACTTCACTGCCGAGGATGCCGAGCGTGTGAAGGAGATTGAGAAGACCACCAACCACGACGTGAAGGCTGTGGAGTATCTGCTCAAAGAGAAGCTCGCAGCTCTCGGTTTGGATGCCTACTTGGAGTTTATCCACTTCGGCCTGACCTCACAGGATATCAACAACACCTCGCAGCCGCTGATGCTCAAAGAGGCGATGACCGAGGTATATATGCCCGCATTCGAGGAGTTGCTCGAAACCCTTGCATCGTTGGCCGAAGAGTGGCAGGGTATTCCGATGCTTGCGCATACTCACGGACAGCCTGCATCGCCGACAACCCTCGGTAAGGAGATCCTTGTATTCGTGGAGCGTCTGGATGAGCAGTTCGAACATCTGCTCGATATCGCTATCTCGGCAAAGTTCGGTGGTGCGACGGGTAACTTCAATGCTCATCACGTGGCTTATCCCTCGATTGATTGGGCAGACTTTGCCAACAAGTTCGTGGGCGAGCGTCTGGGCTTGTCGCGTTCGCAGTACACCACCCAGATTGACCACTACGACAACCTGGCGGCAATCTTCGATGCGTTGAAGCGTATCAATACAATCCTTATCGACCTCTCGCGCGATATGTGGACCTATATCTCTATGGAGTACTTCAAGCAGCGCATCAAGGCCGGAGAGGTGGGTTCGAGCGCAATGCCCCACAAGGTTAATCCTATCGACTTCGAGAATGCCGAGGGTAACTTTGGTATGGCAAATGCAATATTCGAACATCTGTCGGCAAAACTCCCCGTGTCGCGCTTGCAGCGTGACCTGACCGACTCGACCGTGATGCGTAATATGGGTGTCCCCGTGGCGCATACGCTCATCTCGTTCAAGTCGCTGATGAAGGGCCTGGGTAAGTTGCTGCTCAACCGCGCGGCTCTCGAAGCTGACCTCGAACGCAACTGGGCAGTCGTGGCTGAGGGTATCCAGACAATCCTACGTCGTGAGGGCTACCCGAAACCCTACGAGGCGTTGAAGGCTCTGACTCGTACTAATGAGGCTATAACCGAGGAGTCGATTCGCAACTTCATTGCAACGCTCGACGTGTCGCCCGAAGTGAAGGCCGAATTGGCGAATATCACACCCCTCACCTACACCGGAATATTCGGTTAGTCGAGAGAATATAACATTTAGTCGAAATCATAGCAAAACGGATACGAATCTTAGGTTCGTATCCGTTTTGGCATTAGATTTGTCCTTTGGATAAACAGCTGCATCGCTCAACTGCACGATGCAGTGAGGTTTCTTCATTTATTTAAGTTTGGGTTAGTAGTTTAGGAGGGGCGACCCTCCGAGGTAGGCGGCAATCGAGAGATTCCCGCCTATTTTTGTTTATTACCCCTCCTAAACTACTGACCCACTGTGGCGGTTCGGATGACTTATCTGCGGTCGGATATTATTTGCTTTGCAAATTATCGTTATTGTGTAACGATTGTGCCAGAAAATAAATTTTCGCACATCATTCCACAATACCGACAATCTTTGATTGTAATATCCTCCCTTCGGTCACCTCTCACCTGCTGCGTGCGTTAGTAGTTTGGCGATGGTGGGGTGCTGTCTTGTTTGAGTTTTTTGTGGTGCTCCGCATCGTGTTTTATGTAGGGGTTATTCTAAATAACATATTGCACGAACATTCGCTCGTGTATATTTACTAACCGATAACGCACCATTGAGTATTGCGTAGCAATTTTCAGCATCGACTTCGGTGGATGTTAGATACGGCTCTTCTAATTTACCTAACACTCCAGATGCGGCGATTTCCTCCATTTCGTTTTTGGATGGAATGTGCCAATTTTTACCTAATTCAGCACACCAAGCGAAAGCAGGATAACGATTCTTCCAATTGTATATTTTTGTGATTACATTGGTGTTGTTTTTGCCTTTATGGGGATTTGTTGCTCCAACCGTTGCGTGTGATTTATTAAACTCATCTCCCCAAGAGACATACGCTTCTTCGGCTGTTATAAGTTGAAGGGGTGTGCCATTGCTTTTGATTTTTACTACGATAGCTTCTGTGCCATTGTGTAATATTTTATCTCCGACTTGATGTTTTTTTGCCGTGTTTGAAATAGAAGTTTGAGAAAAATTTTGCGACTTTTGATCTTTAATATCAACTACAGTTCCTGTGGTGTAAACTGTATGTTGTACAACTACTCCAAACCAATTTCGAAGTTTGCTTTCGGCAATAATATTTACGATCATCTGACCCCTCCCGAGATTTGCGTGCAATACCATATCTTGGTATGAAGAATCATAAAGTTGTTGCGCATCTTTACTCATACCGCCAATGCCGAAAACATAGGTAGCAGAAGCTTCTCCGGTTACAGTCCTTCTAACCAGGCTTTCATAATCACTATTATTCAAGTTTGTGTCAATTGCATGGTATGCAAACTTGCTTATACCAACACAACTCGAAAGCGATGTGATAACAATGAAAAATAATAACTTCTTCATAGTGTGTAAGTTTTAGATTAAATAATAAATATTTACGCTTTGTATATTGATTTAGTTTAATTTACACACGATGTCCCTAAAAAAAAAGAAACGTGGGTGCGCTCGATGTAACAAGGTACGACCAAGCACCCACAAAAACACAAGCACAACCCACGCCATACAGCGAGGGCATTCATCGTGCCTATTGGTGTTTTTGTTTCTAAAAATTGGTCGTTTTTGTTACAAATCCAATAGCCCTAAATGCCATCTATAAACAGTGCGTATTCCGCAATGCTACCACAAATATACGAAAGTATTTCTGAAAAACAAAATAAACCCCATACTCCCCATAAAGCAGTCGCAGGGCGACTGCGCCCTCATCTAACTCATCTAACCCATTGGTTGGGGCGGAGCTGAGGAATTGGCTACTCCGCAGACCTCTGGTCTGCTCCGCTACGCCCATCCCTTCACCTCGCCGGTGGGGCTTTGGAAAAAAACAATTTTTTTTGCGGAGCTGAGGAATTGGCTCCCTGCGGTCGCCCATCCCTTCACCTCGCCGGTGGGGCCCTAACAAAGGCAAAACGAAGCAAAAAGTTGATAAATCAACCTTTTTTTTGTTTTCATCGCCTGTGTCTGCAAGTAAACTTGCGCCACAGGCAACAAAAACAAAAGGTGTCGAATTTTCGACACCTTTTTGCTTCGTTTTGTCTTTGTGGGAGCTGGGGGATTCGAACCCCCGACCCTCTGCTTGTAAGGCAGATGCTCTGAACCAGCTGAGCTAAGCTCCCGATTTCTCTCGTTTGCGGGTGCAAAGGTAACGTAAAAATGTTTACAAACAAATTTTTCGGGAAAATTTGCGTTAAAAACTCTACAAAACCATTGCAGATGCCCATTTGGACACGCTAAAAGAGGTATTTCTCGGTCTCAACCTTGCGGACAAGGCGTCGCAGGTCGTTCCA
The DNA here is from genome assembly GCA_045644925.1 of Alistipes sp. Taxonomy (GTDB): domain Bacteria; phylum Bacteroidota; class Bacteroidia; order Bacteroidales; family Rikenellaceae; genus Alistipes. The sequence goes on along the minus strand of JAZRHV010000021.1, from coordinate 5,223 downwards.
ACGCTCCTCGTCGAAGGTGGTGCCGACAACCTCGATAACCTTACCTGCGGCAAATGCTCCGATAGTACCACATTGGCGCAGTGATAATCCTCGGCAAAGACCCGTCATAAATCCTGCGGCATAGAAGTCGCCTGCTCCCGTCGTATCTACGCGCTTGGCTGCGGGGTTGATGCCGACGTGGACAACCTCGCCACCGTGCTTGATAAGTGCTCCGCGCATACCAATCTTGACAATCACCAGCTCGCACATCTCGGATATCGCCTGCAAGGCATTGATAGGCTCGGCCTCGCCCGTGAAGGTTGTGGCCTCGTCCTCGTTAGCGAAAAGGATATCGACATACTCATTGACGATATCGCGCAGGAAATCAACATTCTCGGCCACGACATTAAAGCTCGCGAGGTCGATTGCAATCTTCAATCCGCAAGCCTTAGCTGTGGCTATGGTGTGGCGCAGAAGTTCGTGGTCCTGGACGAGGTAGCCCTCGATATAGAGGCAGTCGTAACCTTCGAAAATTTCGGGGTTAATCTCGCTCGCACTCAATTCGAGAGCTGCGCCAAGGTGTGTAACCATTGTGCGTTCGCCATCGGGCGAGATGAGCGATACGCACTTACCCGAACGCTCGGTGCCGCGATAAATTACGGGTGCGATATTGAGGTTTTCGAGTGCCTGAACGAAAAAGTCTCCGGTGGTGTCGTTACCCACCTTGCCGATGAAACCGGTCTGCTCGCCCATACACGCCATTGCGCGGATAGTGTTGCCGGCCGAACCGCCCAACGAGAGCGAGTAGGGAAGGCCTGCCACCGATTTCGAGATGGCGGTCTGTAACTGCGAATCTACGAGACTCATCGAGCCGCGAGCGAGGTTGTAGCGTTCGAGGATATCGTTGCTACGCAGGTTTACGAGCATATCGGTCAGTGCATTGCCGATACCTATAATCTTCTTCATTAAGTGTGGGTTTGGGTTGTCGGGTTGGTTACATCGATAAAATCTTCACAAGTTCGGTATTCTCGCGGTCGATATTCTTCGTGCGGCTCACGGCCTTGGCGAAGGGCACATAGACCATTTCGCGGTCGCGGATACCGATCATCACGTTGCGCTGGCCTTCGAGCAGAGCCTTGATTGCCGCTGCACCCATACGCGAGGCGAGAATGCGGTCATAGGCTGTGGGAGAACCTCCACGCTGGATATGTCCGAGGATCGTTACGCGGGCATCGTACTGCGGATATTCGTGCTTGATACGCTCGGCAAGACCCATAGCTCCTCCGGTTTGCTTATTTTCGGCAACGAGGACTATGGCCGAGCTCTTGCTCTTGCGGAAACCCTGGTCGATTAGGACGCTCAGTTGATCGGCCTCGGTCTCACATTCGGGGATGATTGCAGCCTCGGCACCCGAAGCGATGGCTCCGTTGAGGGCGAGGTAGCCTGCGGTGTTACCCATAACTTCGACAAAGAAGAGACGCTCGTGGCTGGTAGCCGTGTCGCGCAGCTTATCGACGGCATCCATAATTGTATTGAGGGCTGTGTCGTAGCCAATGGTCGAGTCGGTACCCGAAAGGTCGTTATCGATAGTGCCGGGAAGGCCGACGATAGGGATATCGAACTCGCGGGCAAAGGTTGCAGCTCCCGTAAGTGAGCCGTCGCCACCGATAACTACCAGTGCGTCGATACCTGCCGCCTTCATATTTGCGTATGCGGTCTTGCGGCCCTCCTCGGTGCGGAACTCGACACTACGAGCTGTTTTGAGAATTGTGCCACCCTTCTGGATGATGTTGCTGACGCTCGACGAGGTAAAGTCGATAATTTCGTTGGTTACCAATCCGTGGTAGCCACGCATAATGCCTTTAACTTTGAGACCGTTGTATATTGCTGTGCGGGTCACAGCTCTGATTGCGGCATTCATTCCCGGAGCATCACCGCCCGAAGTGAGAATGCCGATACATTTAATAGTTGCCATATCGGGATATAAATCAAAAAACCGTCCAAAGGTAGCAATTTTTTGCAAAAGGGTTGTAAAAATGGACGAATAAAAGAGAGGTTGCCCCTTTTTGAGAAGGCAACCTCTTGGATGTGTACTCCCTGATTTGGACTATTTGTCGATATTGATCGTCGTTTGGCGGAAGTTGCCACCGTTCTTCTCGGTGTCGAAGACGCTAATTTTTGTGCCGTCGGTTGTGGTTATCGTTACCGACTCGACACCCTCGCCGACACTCTTCTCAACGGCATCTTCAATCTGCTCGACCTTTTTGTCGAACTGATCCTCGATCTGCTCTGCTCGTTCTTCCAAGATCTCTCCTATCTGCTCGATGTTGTCGATATCGTGCAGCGAGTGGACTTGGTGTACGGCTCTAATCGACGCTAAGCAGAGGATGAAGAATATCACAATCCAGAGGACAAACATCGCAATCGAGGCTGTGCGGTTAGGTCTGCGGCTCATAAAGAGGCAGATAAGCACGTAGAGCAACAATACGATGGGTACGAGTACCGCGAGAATGCCCAGAATGCAGATTGAAACCTCGCTATTGGTTAGTGCGAAAAACTCATTTAGTGCACCAAAGTCGCAAACGGATCCCTCAGTTGAGATAATCGCTATAATTCCGACGATAAGGGCTAAGGCTGCCATCGAGAGCGCGAATATAACTATGGCTGCAAAAATCTTAAAGAGAGCCAAAAGACAACCTCCCAACGCTGTTACGGTGTTGGCAACCACTGGTCGAGCCTTGGTGTCAGCATCGGTCGAGTTGCCGGCAGCGGCACTCTCGCGGATAGATTGCTCGGTAATCTTCTCGCCCTTCATTTCGAGCTTCTGGCGAGGTGTGCGAGCTACGGGAATGGCAAACCAGAGTATCAGGTATGTCAATAAAAAGACTCCGAAGATATTGCCGCAAATAGCCGAGAGACTGAGTAAAATGGCCGAAATACCCGAAAATGGGGTTATCAACAGCGGTACGAATATCGCCAGACGTATCCAGACGGGGTCGATATCGAAATAACGACCTATGCCGGCACAAACACCACCCAACTTTGCCCCTTCCATATCGCGGTAAAGGCGACGAGGAATGCGCGGTTCGCTCTTGGGTTTGTGCTCACTCTCGGTGTCGCTCTCCTCCGAAATGGCATCGGCCGAGCCGAGTTGAGCGATGATATTCTCGATAAGAGGGAGTTCGACCACGCGAGCATTATCCTGCGTCGAGAGGATGAGCTCGGCAATGCGGGCCTCGATGTCGGCGATAATCTCCTCGCCATCGGGCTGCTGGCCATACTTCTCTTGCAGTGTGTCGATATATCTGCGCAGTGCCGAGTGGGCATCCTTGTCCATTGTGAAGGCTATGCCCGATATGCTGCATTTCTTGACTTCGTTCATAATTCTGAGATGTTGAGGTTGTTACTTTTGCTTGAAAATCGAGTCCGAGCTGACATTTACGTGGCAGTTACCCGAATATCCGATTTTTGACGAGCCCGAAGATTCGGCTCTGAGGGTTGTCGTGCAGTTGATGTATGCGGCCGATGCTCCCGATGCCTCGATGTCGCAAATGTCGGTCACGAAGTCGGATGCGCTGAGCTTGGATGCTCCCGAGATGTCGAACTCGGCACTGTGAGCAGAACCCGTGAGCGAGATTTTTGATGCGCCCGAAGCGTCACATTCGCACTTTGAGGTTGTAATCGCACCTGTGATTTTGCTCGCTCCCGTAGCGTCTATCTCACATTCACGGCAATTAGCCGAGAGTATATTGAGTGACGAGGCTCCCGATGCCGAAAGTTCGAGTTGTACTGTTTCGATATTCAGTTTTGCTGCCGATGCACCCGTGAGATCAACCTCGACGCTGTTGGCGCGAACCTTCGTCGTGATGCGCGAAGCACCCGTGGCGGAGAGTTCGACCTCTCCGGCTTCGAGTGTCGGGATGATATTGACGCTCGATGCTCCGCTGACGGTAATATCTCGGATTAAGCCATTGTATGGCATCTCGACCTCGACACGTATGTCGCCCTCGAAGATCTGCGTGTTATCGAGCCACGCGCGGAAGGAGCCGTCGTGCACCTCCATATTGACGTAGGGCATAATGTTCTCGTCCGTACGCACGAGGATATCTCCGTCACGACGGTCGCTGATTGTGAGGTATATGCAGTTGCTAACCGAAATCTTGTCGAAGCGCATTGCGCTCTGTCTGTTCTCGATAATCTTGTTTCCGTTGGGCTTGATGCGCTTCGAGAAGATGCCTTCGGCAGCGGTTGCACCGAACGAAATCAACATTGTTGCCGCAGTGAATGCAGCGATAATCACTCTCTTCATAGTTTTAAGGTTTTATTTGTTGCGTATCAGTTCAATCTGCTCGACCAGCTCCGACCACGCCTCGTCCAACATTTGGAGGTGCTGGCGACCCTTCTCGGTGAGCATATAGTATTTGCGCGGAGGTCCCTGCGGCGACTCCTCCCAGCGGTAAGTGAGCAGCCCGGCATTCTTCTGTCGCGTGAGGATAGGGTAGAGCGTTCCCTCGACCACAATCATCTGTGCCTGCTTCAACTCGGCAATGATTTTCGGGGCGTAGGAGTCTTCGCGTGAGATTATTGCCAAGATGCAATACTCCAAAATTCCTTTGCGCATCTGCGCTTTTACGTTCTCTTCGCTCATTGCTTTATCTGTTTTTGGTGTTTGAAATCTGTTGTTCGGGGATTATCAGCCACAAGATGACGTAAACCCACAGCGAAAGACCTCCGAACAGAACTAAAATTGCCGATACAAGGCGCAACATCGCAGCATCAATCTTGAAGTGCTCTGCAAAGCCTCCACATACACCCGCAATCATACGGTCACTCTTCGAACGACGCAGCGCGGATAGATTGCTGCCGGTTGCATTGTCCAAGGGGTTGTCGTTATCGCTGTTGGTAGCTGCTCCGAAGTCGTCGGGCGTGCCCATCTGTGTCATCGCCTCGCGTACGATGTCTATTGTGATAACAAGCATCGGCGAGGGGCGTTTTTCGCGGAAAATTTCGGCTATGCGAGCCTCGATATCGGCGTAAGTTTCGTCGTCTTCGCCTCCACTAAGTCGGCTCTTGACCTCGCGCAGGTAGCCGGATAACAGGTTGTAGGCATCCTGGTCAAGTGTGAATGCTTGTGATGCAATGCTCACATTTACAGTCTCTTTCATTGTTTTTATCTGGTGCTATGGTTGGTTTTATAATACTTTTACTTTGCAAATATATAAACAAATTTAGTATTATGCAATA
>JAZRHV010000020.1:0-19896 GCA_045644925.1 Alistipes sp. | reverse complement strand
ACCCCACAATCCCCAGAGTCCCCATCTCTCCCAGCACAAAAAAAAGAGCCTGCTCTCGCAGACTCTAAAACAAATAAATATCGTACCCTACCTAAAAACTCTGGAACGAGCTCCACGAGGTGTTACTCTCGGCACTCTCCTCAATCGAATCGGGCAGATTGACAAAGAAGTTCATACCCAATTTCTGCTCGATAGCATCGACACTCACCGCAAAGCTCTCGTAGCTACCCGAATGCGACTTGTTCGTAAACCAGAAGCCGATAGCCGAGGCCGATGTCGGATTGGTTGTCGAGTTTACCTTCAAGATAACCTTGTAGAAGTATCTCGGCACCGAAATCTCCTTACCCTTCGTATCGTATGTACGCTCCATTGTACCAATCTCCTCGTCCTTACCCTTCTGCAGCGCAGTACCCGTTACGACAAAGATATTTTTACTCTTGGCAATGTTCTGCAATGCGCTTTCGAGGCTCGACCAGACACCGCTATTGAAACTCGTCTGAATCTGCGGCACAAGGTTTACCGAGAGGAATGTCTGCTCGTTCATCGTCGTTCCGTTGGTACGCGATGACGAGGGCAACAAGTGACCCTTCGAGTAGTTGTTCGTGCCACCATCCGGAGAGTTGTAGAACGATTTTTTCACGTATGGCTGGCAATCCTCCGAGAGCAGCGAACTGCTCACATAAGCCCAGGCATCCGTACGGTCTGTCGAGCCGAAGTGCGAGCTACCGAGCGGATAGGCCACCCAATATGTCGTCATCTTGCCCTTGTCGTAGCAGACGGTGTAGTTACGATTCGAATCGCTCGTCGAGCCGTAGTAGAAGGTGTGCAGGAAGAGGTTTGATGTCGTCACGCCACCCATCTCGCTACCGCTCATCTCCGCAGGAATTTCGAGCCACGACAGTCCGAGAGCAGGCACTTCGATAGGATTCTGCGTCGTGAAGGTTGTTGTCTGGGATTGTACGTCCGTACCATTAGTGGCTTTGCAACTCGCATAGAGGGAGTACGAAGTCCCCGCAGTCAATCCTGTCAGGCTCGCTGTTGCGTTGTTGCCCGACACTGATGCTGCTTGGCTCTTCGCTGTTCCTCCTGCCGGCTGGTAGTGGAAGGTCACGCCATTTGCAGAGTATGCAAAGTCGCTACCCGACACACTCACCACGGCAGATGTCTCACCTACCGATGATACAGATATCGCGTCAAATCCCGGAGTAGGGTCTGCGACGGGAGGGGTCGCCCCTCCCGATTCGCCACCCGATTCTCAATTACTCTTTTTGAAAATTATAAATGTACCGTTCTGATTCGTTGTCGTGGTTGCACCGTAGTTACGCAAGCTTGTTGCGCTATATACAGCCAAGCGGTGAGTTCCGTTACTGATTTTCCAGCCATATGAATTATCCACCGTAAAAGTCCACTCATTACGCGCACTTCCGTTAGAAATACGAACATTATTACCGGTATTATTATTCGTGTACAAGATATTCGAGCTGCTTGCAGACGACTGAATCTTAAAGCCAGAGCCAGATGCAACAAGTGTCCATTTCATATCAGCCGACACGTTGCTGTCATCAATCTCAGTACCACTAAGAACTGAGCTTGACTTTAATGTCACACCACTGCTCGTCACAGCAGCATTAGGAATATAAGCATAGGTGCCACTTGTATGTTTAGCAGCAAGTACATACTCTCCACCCGCTGTAATATCCGACGCAGAAGTTACTTTAACCCACTTTACAGATGAGCTTTCACCACCGCTAACCTCGCCGGCAGCCTGTTCAACGCTTACGCTCTCCGAGAGGTCGCCTGCCTTGATAGTGATAGTTGCAGTCTTCTTGGTTGTATCCTCGTTTTTAGCAGCGGTTACGGTAACAACATTACCCGAAACCGATGCTGTGAAATGATTGTCGTTCGAAGTAGCTGTGATTGCGCCATCGTAGTTGGTAGTGGTAGCAGTTACAGTCTGCGAGCCACCGGCAGCCTCGAATTTCAACGAACTCTTATCAATCGAGAGAGTCGGAGTAGCGGGCTCCACTACATCACCACCACCCTCACCGGCATCACCACCCGAGAGTTTATAGAGTACAAGAGTAGCCACAGCAGCACCGTTATTGGTCGGGTTACTAGTCGTATATGCACGCCAATCCTGGCTACTATAAAGAGCCAATACACGCGAGTTATTGCTCGATGTAAAGTAGAATCCACCGGTCACGGCAGAGATAGCCCAAGTGTTAGTGCTCGAACCAACAGCTACTGTTGTCGAAGACGAGTTATAGAGAACATTCGTGCCGCCAAATTGAGTAACTTTCATCGCCGAAGTTGTTCCCGAGAGTTCCCACTTCATGCCATCTGCAACATCACCCGACAATACATTGCCCGAAACTGCCACATTAGCCGAAGCCAAAGTTTTGCCGGCTGGCTTCGATGATGCAGTCGCATTCGGAAGGTAATAGTCACCAGCAGTAATCACATAAGTACCAGGAGTAACATCAGCCAACGAAGTAACCTTAACCCACTGCGCAGCTCCGGCAGCAGCTTTTGCAGCCTGCTTAACGGTTACCTCTGCTGTAAGGTCGCCAGAAGTAAGAGTAATAGTTGTATCTCGCTCCTCCTCAAACGTATTTTCTGTAACGGTAAAGGTCAACTTGTCGTCAGCAACCGCGGCATCAGTAATCCAATCAGCATTCTCGCTAACGGTAATAGCATCGGTCAGATTCGATGCGTTCAACTCAACGGCTACGGTAGCGCCCTCTGCTGCAACAACGGCAGGCTGTGCAACAACCGACAATCTCGGAGTAGTATCAGCAACAGCCGGTACCAAGATGATGTCATCGGTATAACCATTACCACTTGCAGTAGCAAGTTTATAGAACGAGAACTCTCCATTAGTACCAAGCGAGCCATTCAAAGCGAGAGAACGCTCGTCGGTAGTATTATTTGATGACAGCAACTGATAGGTTCCGTTCTCCTGATCAACTACCTTAATAACATCCTCGGTTGTACCAAGTTGGAGATAATTTTGATTATCTGTTCCATAGAGATACTTGCCACCCTGCTGGATATAGTAACCACCAGTGGTTGCAGTGAAATTCCAAACAATCGCATCATCGTTAGTCGGATAGGTCGCTGCACCGTCAGTGTAATTGGTAGCCTCAACAGCCACACGACGCTTGTTGCTCGTTGCATCCGCTGACGATACTGCAAGATACTTGGTGCCATTCTTAACAATCATCACATAGTTACCATCTGCAAGAACTCCACCTACTTCGGGTTCCTCTGCCTTCTCAATCTCAACAGCATTGTTAAGATTTACTGTAAGAGTATTCTTCTGTGTAGTGAGGAACGATACCTCCTTACCAACAGTTTCGACAGTCTTAGTGATGGTTGTACCCTTGTCGGTAACAACAGTAAAGATAAGCTTATCATCAGCATCCAAAGTTACGGGCGAGGTAACAAACCAAGCCTTAAAACCACTCTTCAATGCGGGAGTATCCGAAAGAGTTACGGTAACCTTGCTTGCATCGCTATCATAGAAGTAATCCTTGTTATCGGTAATCTCTTCGAGGTCGTTGGTAACATACTTTGCACCATCCGCATTCGGCTGGATATACATTCTACCTGCAAGTTTCTTACCGGTAGAAACAACCTCAAACGAAACCGATGCGACCTTCTCCTCCGAAGCGAGCAACTCGGTATTGGTCACCTTGTAAGTAAACTCCGAAATTGCCACCATACGGCGGAAGTGGAAGTTACCAACAGTCTTCTTGCCTGCTGCCAGGTCGTCTGCGGTAATCTCAACATCCATATCATCTGCAACAAGAATATCTGCCGACTTATCGAAAGTTGCAGTAGTTGCAGTTTGAGCCTTCGGCAGTTCAAGACCGTAGCGAGTAGCGTGGGTTTTCTCGACAGAGGTATCACCTGTATTGTTGTACTGGCAAGAAACATACGCCGATTTGGGGAAATAAGCCTGAACGGTGTGAACACCCTCGGTCACAGCCGAAGCGTACTGCGCAGCCGGAGCCCAAGTAAACGAAGCAATACGAGCATCGTCTGCATCTACCGATGCTGTAACATCGTTATAAACGCCCTTAACAAGCACCTGTGCGACATCGCCTGCCGACCACTTGATATCATCAATAGTTGCATCGTACTCTGTACGAGAGAGATTGTCGGCAACAACGGTCAATTCGAAACCTTTGTTCTCGACGTTAGCACCTTCGAAGTTGTTCTCACAACCCGTGAATGAGATTGCAGCTACTGCAATGCCCATCATCAATTTCATCAATTTTTTCATAGCATCACAATAGTTTAGAACTCACCCAAATTATTCTCCTTGTCACCGTCTTCCCAACCAGCAGAACCGGTGCCACTAACTGCAAAGCCCTGCTCTACCGAGAACTCTGCAATTTCAATCGAGGGAGCAGAATACACTCCCGCGGTAAATAAATTGTTGATTTTCATAAAATTAAATAAGTTATAATATGATAAAAATTCGTCTTAACCTAATATAAATAAGTAATCGGGGTGCAAAGTTACGGCAGTAAAATGGTATAAACAAACTTTTTAGCACTTATTTTCAGGCATTTGACAAATTATTTCACGAAGCAAAAATGTTATCCGTTTTTTTCGTTATATTTGCGGTAGATTAAACAAGAATAAGGACAACAAAATGGCTAAACACGCTTACGTTTTTCCGGGGCAGGGAGCTCAATTTTCGGGAATGGGCAAAGACCTTTACGACAACAGTTTGCAGGCTCGCGAGATGTTCGAGCAGGCGAACGATATTCTCGGATTCCGCATCACGGACATTATGTTTGGCGGCACGGCCGAGGAGTTACGACAAACTCGCGTGACCCAGCCCGCGATATTCCTCCACTCGGTAATTCTCGCCAAGACTTTGGGCGTAGTGCCCGATGCCGTAGCCGGACACTCGCTCGGAGAGTTCTCGGCACTCGTAGTTGCGGGAGCACTCTCTTTTGAGGACGGTCTGCGTCTGGTAGCCAAGCGAGCCGAGGCTATGCAGTCCGCTTGCGAGGCCAACCCCGGAACTATGGCGGCAATCATCGGTCTTGACGACGAAGTGGTCGAGAGCGTCTGCGACGAGATTGACGGAGTTGTTATCGCAGCAAACTACAACTGTCCGGGGCAGCTGGTCATTTCGGGAGCATCGGATGCCGTCCGCAAAGCTTGCGAGCAGTTGAAGGCAGCAGGTGCTCGCAGAGCACTACCGCTACCCGTGGGCGGAGCCTTCCACTCGCCACTGATGGAGCCGGCTCGTCAGGAGCTCGAAAAGGCTATTGCCGAGGCGCAGTTCAGTAGTCCGATTTGCGCTGTATATCAAAATGTTAATGCCGAGCCACAACAAGATGCCGAGGCCATAAAGCGCAACCTCACAGCACAGCTTACGGCCCCCGTACGCTGGACACAAAGCGTCCGCAGAATGATAGCCGACGGAGTAGGCGAATTTACCGAATTAGGCCCAGGAAACGTCTTGCAAGGACTCATTCGCAAGGTCGATAGCAAGGTAGCAACAGAATCGAAATCAACAATGTAAAACAAGATAAAAGATGGAAAAATACGAATCGAAACAGCAACAAATTCTGCTCCCCGCAGAGGTGGTTTTCGCGATGATCAGCCGATTTGACAATCTGACACCTGCGTTAGCCGACAAGGTCGAGGAGTGGCAGGCCGACGAGAATCACTGCTCGTTCAAAGCCAAAGGCTTCACCGTAAAGCTCCAAATCATCGACAAGGAGGCTCCGAAGTATGTAAAAATCACGGGCGACGACGGCGGAGTGCCGATTGATTTCTCGTTCTGGATTCAGTTGCAGCCCGTAGCCGAGCGCGACACCCGCATACGCCTTGTACTGCACGCTGAGCTCAATATGATGATGAAGATGATGATTGGCGGCAAGATTCAGTCGGGTCTCGACCAGATGGTTGAGGGAATGGCAAAGTCATTCAACTCGATACCATACTAAGGGGTAGCCTGCGTCATAGATAGCAAGAGGTGTCGGTTTTCGGCACCTCTTGTTTTTGTGAGAGCTAAGGAATTGGCTCCCTGCGGTCGCCCATCCCTGCACCTCGCCGGTGGGACTTTAAAAAAACAATCTTTTTTTTTGCGGAGCTGAGGGATTGGCTACTCCGCAGACCTCTGGTCTGCTCCGCTACGCCCATCCCTTCACCTCGCCGGTGGGGCCCTAACAAGATTCAAAATCTATCCCAAGGCTCTGCAAGAGCCACTTTTTTCGTTGTCGTTACTCTTCGCTCAAACAAGCTTGGCTCGACTAACAACAACGAAAAAGGCTTCGATTTTCATCGAAGCCTTGGGATAGATTTTGAATCTTGTGGGAGCTGAGGGATTCGAACCCCCGACCCTCTGCTTGTAAGGCAGATGCTCTGAACCAGCTGAGCTAAGCTCCCTAAATGCGCCTGAACAAGGACTTGAACCTAGGACCCCATGATTAACAGTCATGTGCTCTAACCGACTGAGCTATTCAGGCTTTTTGCGTTTAGCGAGTGCAAATATAGAGGCTTTTTTTTATTCTGCAAAACTTTTTAGATATTTTTTTCAAAAAAAATGTACCTTTGTAGTACCAATGAAACGATTTTTATATATAAACACACTCATTATCACGCTGTTGTGTTGCGAAAAAATTTTCGCACAATCTGCGCTGGTCTTCGGCTCTCCGAAGCACTCTTTCGGCGAAATTCACGAAGAGCGCGGTCGCGTAAAGCACTCTTTCGTGTTTCGCAACACGGGCAGTGAGCCTGTGGTCATACTCTCGGTAGCCACAACCTGCGGCTGCACGGTGGCATCATTCGACCGCAATCCCATACCCGTCGGCAGTTCGGGCACAGTAGAGGTGTCGTTCGACCCGACGAATCGCGCAGGTGCATTCGAGAAGGAGGTATCGGTCATAACCTCCGAGGGAGGCAAGCCCCAAAAGTTGCAAATATCCGGGGTTGTCATCGAGCGTCCACGCACTGTCGAGGAGCGTTACCCAATCTTCGTCGGCCAGGGAGTTCGCCTCGAAGAGAACTTCCACGCCTTCGCCTACGTCGAGCAGGGCAAACCCTCGGTAACGGCAATAAAGATTATCAACACCTCGAATCGCGCAGTACGTCTGCGAGCCTTCGAGCAGAAGCCGTGCGGAGTGATGCAGTTGCGCTACCCCGAACGCCTGAGCCCGAATGAGGAGGGCGAGGTTATTATTATATATAATGTATCTCTCGGCTCGACACGATTTGGCACCGTGGACACGATGATTGACTTCGAAATCAACGGCCACCACTCGGAGGCATTTATCTCGGTGACGGGCATAATCATAGATAATCGCGATAAAATCGACCCGAATTGCGTCCCAAAGGTCGAAGTAATGAAAAATATTGTTAAATTTGGGGCCGTAAAACGCCACGAGCAGGAGAGATTCGACTCATTTACGATAGAAAATAAGGGCACTGCGCCTTTGGTCATCCGCTCTGTGGAGGTTTTGCACTCGACCGTAACGCTCTCGCTATCAGCCGGAGATGAGATTGCGGCCGGAGAAAAACGAGAGGTAAAATTAAGGTTAAACCCGTTACGCATAGACTACGGTCCGCTCACAGAGCGCATTAGGATTGTAACAAACGACCCCGCGCATCCGATGAGAACGCTGCGAGTAACGGCAATAATTGAAGAGTAACACTATGTTTGAAATTAAGGAGAAACGCTATTTGTCGGAGAATATATGCCTTATGCGCATTGATGCTCCGCGAGTAGCTCGTGCGGCACAGCCCGGACAGTTTGTAATTGTCCGCGCCGACGAGGTTGGCGAGCGTATTCCGCTCACAATCGCAGACTACAACCGCGAGGAGGGCACGGTGACTATCGTAACCCAGACAATCGGCCATTCTACCAAGAAGATTTGCGCACTGAACGAGGGCGACTCGTTGGCAGACTTTGCAGGTCCGCTCGGCAATCCTTCGGAGTTTGTGAAGATGCCGACCGAGGAGTTGAAGGGTCGTCGCTATCTTTTCGTTGCCGGTGGTGTAGGTACTGCACCTGTCTATCCGCAGGTCAAGTGGTTGCACGAGCAGGGCGTAGAGGTTGATGTTATCATCGGAGCCAAGACCTCGTCGCTGCTTATCTATACTGACGAGATGCGCAAGGTTGCCTCGAATCTCTATATCGCTACCGACGACGGCAGCGAGGGTGTCAAGGGTCTGGTCACGGACGTAATCAAGGATTTGATTGACAACAAGGGCATTCAGTACGACGAGTGTGTCGCTATCGGCCCGATGATTATGATGAAGTTCGTGGCACTGACAACCAAGGCCTACTCACTCAAAACGACCGTATCGCTCAATGCGCTGATGGTTGATGGTACGGGTATGTGCGGAGCTTGTCGTGTGAGCGTTGGAGGCAAAACTCTCTTTACGTGCGTTGACGGTCCTGAGTTCGATGCGCACCAGGTCGATTTCGACGAGGCTATGCGTCGTCAGGCGATGTTCCGCGACCAGGAGCACGCCGCAAACGAAAAGGATCACAAGTGTAACTGTTTCTGATTTTGAACTATGGCAAATAAGATACCGCGCGTGCCGGTGCGCGAGCAAGATCCGGCAATCCGAGCAACCAACTTCGAGGAGGTTTGCTATGGTTACAACCGCGAGGAGGCAATGTTGGAGGCTTCGCGCTGCTTGAATTGTAAGAATCCGCGCTGCGTAGCGGCGTGTCCCGTGAATATCCGTATTCCCGATTTTATCTCGCACCTTGCCGAGGGCAATGAAGCTGCGGCTGCGGCAGTTATTGCCGAGGATAGCTCGCTGCCGAGCGTCTGTGGTCGTGTCTGCCCGCAGGAGTGTCAATGCGAGGGCTCGTGTATTCTCGGCATCAAGGGCGAGTCGGTAGCTATCGGCAAGCTCGAACGCTATGTAGGCGATTGGAAGATTGAGAATGGCGATAAATCGCCCGTCGCTATCGAGCGCAACGGCCACAAGGTAGCCGTTATCGGTAGCGGTCCTTCGGGCCTTGCTTGCGCAAGCGACTTGGCAAAGATGGGCTACGAAGTTAAGATTTTCGAGGCTCTGCACGAGGTGGGCGGTGTGCTCACTTACGGAATCCCCGAATTCCGTCTGCCGAAGAAGGGCGTTGTAGCCAAGGAGGTCGAGGCCGTAAAGCGTCTTGGTGTCGAGATTGAGACTGATGTCATCGCAGGTCGCACCGTTACTATCGACTCGTTGCTCGACGAGGAGGGCTACGATGCAGTCTTCGTGGGTTCGGGTGCAGGTCTGCCCCGCTTTATGGGTATCGAGGGCGAAAACCTGAACGGAGTATTCTCGGCAAACGAGTTCTTGACCCGTGCAAACCTTATGCGTGCCTACCGCGAAGATTACGACACCCCGATTTATGCCGGTCGCAAGGCCGTTATCGTCGGTGGCGGTAATGTTGCTATGGATGCCGTGCGTACAGCAAAGCGTCTGGGTGCTGATGCTACTATTGTCTATCGTCGTAGCGAGGCAGAGTTGCCCGCCCGCGTTGAGGAGGTACACCACGCCAAGGAGGAGGGCATCGAGTTCCGTATGCTGACCAACCCGACACATATCCTCGGCAACGAACAGGGTCGAGTACGCGCTATCAACTGCGTCGAGATGACACTCGGCGAGCCCGATGAGAGTGGTCGTCGTTCGCCCGTTGTAAAGGAGGGCTCGGACTTCGAGATTGAGTGTGACGTGGTAATTATGGCACTCGGAACATCTCCGAATCCGCTGATTGCAGCAACAACCGAGGGTCTCGAAACCAACCGTCGCGGCTGTATCGTCGCTAACGAGAGCGGTGCTACTTCGCGCGAGGGAGTATTTGCCGGAGGCGATGCTGTAACAGGAGCTGCAACGGTAATTTTGGCTATGGGCGCAGGTCGCAAGGCTGCGGCTGCTATCGACGAGTATATTAAGTCGAAGATATAACAAAATAAGCGACGGAGCGATGATTATAGGTATAATAGTAGCGTTATTTTCCTCATTATTCAACTCGTGCACACCGAGTAGCACGATTGAGGGTGAGGTGCGCGATATTACCAAGAATACGATAACCATCGTAACCGAAAGCGATAGCGTGGTAACATTCTCGACTCGCAGAGCTAAGATGAAGGGAACCACAGAGGCAATTCGTGGCTCGCACGTAGAGATTTCGTACTCGGACGACATCTCCGATGGTTTTGGCAATGCCCTTATCGTCGAGAGCCTTACTGATGACGAGCGCGAGTAGATAACACATTATCAACGTCACCGAGTTGCCAAACCGAGAAAATAGTTTAACTTTGCAAACGTACTAACACAATAAAGATTTATGAAAACTAATTTTACAAACCAAATTTTGAGGGGGGGGGTTGCATTGGTAGCGATGTTGGCTGCAACTTTCACATTCACCTCTTGTGATCAAGAGGCTGGTACACCCTCAATTAATTTAGAAGAAAATCCCTTTGTAGTCGAGGCCGTAGGTGGCGACTACGCTGTAAAGTACACCATCTCAAATCCTATTGTTGGTGCTCGTTTGGATGCCGATACCGATTGCGAGTGGATTGAGGACTTGGACACATCAATCGAGAAGATCAAGTTCGTTGTTAAGCCTAATTATAGCGAGGCAGGCCGCACGGCTCAAATCGAGCTCTACTACGACGGAGCCGAGAAGGTTATCCTCAGAGTTAAGCAGAAAGGTGCTGTAAACGAGCTGAACGGCCACAAATTCGTAGACCTCGGCCTGAGCGTTAAGTGGGCAACCTGTAATATCGGCGCAGAGGACACTGGTGATGCTGGTAACTACTATATGTGGGGTGATCTGATTGACCGCAAGGCTGATGGCTACACCACAGTAAACTACCCTCATATTACCAAGTCGTATGTACAGGACAAGGATCAGGATGGCAATTTGGTATTCGACGAGGAGACCGGAGAGCCCGTGATGTCTGAGGTTTGGAGCTATACAAACATCGGTGAAAATATTTCGGGTAGTGAGTTGTATGACGTTGCTCGCAAGGAGTGGGGCGAGACTTGGCGCATCCCCACAATGGAAGAGGTGCAGGAGTTGATTGCAAACTGTACATTTGTTTGGAGTAACTACAAATCGGCTACCGGTTTCAAAATTACATCGAAGAAAAACGGTGCAGAGATCTTTATGCCAGCGGTAGGCTACTATATGGGCACTCCGGAGTGTAACTACTTTGGCTCGAATGGTTCGTATTGGACTGCATCGGCATTCACTGGCGAGAAGGTTGGCAATGCATACTATATTCTGATGACCAGCGGTGGTGGTTTCCGAATCGGTTACACTTCGTACCACTCGGCTCATCCGATTCGTCCGGTAACAGAGTAAACGTATTACATAATAAACAAAAATGGCTGTCGCAACTAAGCGTTGGACAGCCATTTTTATTTTAGACCAGCAGGCATCTCTTCCGCCGACTTACACAACTATTTACGGTCGTATATTTCGATTGTAAAGGGATACTCATACTTCTCGCCACGCTCGAAGTGCTCGCTCTCGGCCAATACCCAATCGCTCTCGTTCCACACAGGAAATGAGGTATCGCCCTCGTATGAGTGATGTACGCGCGTGAGGTAGAACTTATCGGCACGCGACAACGCCTCGGCATAAATCTGCGCTCCACCGATAACGAAAACCTCCTCTTCGGGCGAGAACATCGCAAGAGCCTCATCCAACGAGTGGACAACCTCACAGCCCTCGATTTCGAGATTTTGGCGAGTGATAACCACATTCGTACGATTAGGCAGCGGACGACCCAACGAGTCGAAGGTCTTGCGACCCATAATCACGGGATGTCCCGAAGTTACACGCTTGAAGTTGCGCAAATCCTCCGAGATATGCCACAGCAACGTATTCTTATCGCCAATAACGCCATTTTCGGCCACGGCTACGATAATGCTTACCATACTACCCTCCTACAAAATTTAGAACGACATCGGAGCCTTAATTGTCGGATGCGGGTCGTAACCTTCGAGCGTAAAGTCCTCGTAGCGGAAGTCGAAGACCGACTTCACTTCGGGATTCAGGCGCATCGTCGGCAAGGCACGAGGCTCACGCGAGAGCTGCTCATCGACCTGCTCCAAATGATTGAGATAGAGGTGAGTATCGCCCAATGTATGAACAAACTCGCCTGCCTCCAAACCGCACACCTGCGCAATCATCATCGTCAGCAGCGCGTACGATGCGATATTGAACGGCACACCGAGGAACGTGTCGGCACTACGCTGATAGAGTTGGCACGAAAGACGACCGTCAGCCACATAGAATTGGAACAGTACGTGACACGGTGGCAGAGCCATATCCTCGACCTCGGCAACATTCCACGCCGAGACAATCATACGACGCGAATCGGGGTTATGCTTGATAGTCTCGACAACCTGCGCCACCTGATCAACGAACGAGCCCTCCTCGGCCTTATCCCAATGTCGCCACTGATAGCCGTAGACGTGATTCAGGTCGCCAAAACGATAGCCCTCGATAGGCGACTCTACACCCGCAGCAGCGAGGAAATCTTCGCGACTGATGGGCAGAACTCCGTGCTTGATGCAGAGCTCGTTATAGTAGCGATAGGCATCGTTATCCCAGATATGCACTCCGTTTTCGACCAGATACTTGATATTCGTATCGCCCGACAAAAACCAGAGCAACTCGTGAATTACACCCTTCAAAAAGACCTTCTTGGTCGTAAGCAGGGGAAAGCCTTTGCGCAAATCGAAGCGCATCTGATGACCGAATACGCTCTTCGTACCGGTTCCTGTGCGGTCACTCTTGACCACTCCCTCTTCTTTGATTCTGCGCAGCAGGTCGAGATATTGTTTCATCTTTTCTCTTGATTAATCGTTCAACTCTTTAAGTTTGATATTGCCCTCGGCATCCATCACGGCATAGGCAGGAGCCACCTCCCACTCGCCAAGGAATATTGTCTGCACACCCTCCGCATCACGCGCCTCAGCCTTGTGCGTATGGCCGAAAATCGCCATATCGACCTCCTTGCAGGGCTCGGCTTCGCGGACATACTCCACCAACGGGTCGTTCACACCCTCGGTGATATAACCGTGCGACTTGCGCGACTTGCCACTCCACCAATGGCCGAACTTCAACGCCAAATCGGGATGCACAAGCCACGAGAATAGCACTCGTGCCACCTTCGAGCGGAATGTGTTGTTCATCAGTTTGAGTATCGGCTGTCCATCAATTTTCATATTATCTCCGTGCGCCAAGAAGATGCGTTTGCCCGCAATCTGCTCGACGATTGGTTTCGTATAGACCTCTACTCCGCACTCCTTGGTCAGGTAGTCGCGTACCCACATATCGTGGTTGCCCGTCAGGAAGACCACTCTCACGCCACGCGAAGTGAGCTCGGCCAACTTTGCCAACGTGCGAACAAATCCCTTCGGCACTACCCTGCGGTACTCGTACCAAAAGTCGAAGACATCGCCCAACAAGAATAGAGCCTTGGCATCTTGACCCACCATATCGAGCCACTCGACAAAGCGGTTCTCGACGCGACGTGCGGTATCGGCTCCGCCTGCTCCTAAATGTATATCTGATGCGAAATAGTACATTCTACAAAGTCAGTTTTTCGATTTGACGCACCAGCTCCTCTCCGTAGACATTCTTAGCGACGATATTGCCCTCGCGGTCAATCAGGAAGTTAGCCGGCAGGCTCTTGATATTGTAAGTGCTAAGGATAGGCGAATGTTCTCCGCGCAAATCGACAACCGAAGTCCAGGGAAGCTGTTGCTCCTGTACGGCATTAATCCACAGAGCCTTCGACGAGTCGATAGCCACCTGATAAATCTCGAATCCGAGGTCGGCAAAACGCTTGTAGACATCCTTAAACTCGACATTCATCTGATTCATCACACCCGATGTTGCCGACCAGAACGAGAGCAACACCACCTTTCCGTCCAGCGACGAGAGACGGATATTCTTGCCGTACATATCGGGCAACTCGAAGTCGGGATAGCCTGCCTCCGAAATCTTCGAAATCAGCGAGCGACGAGCCTCCATACGCGCGATGTCGGTGCGCAGTGTCGGCAGGAAGGGAGAATCGGGGTAGCTCTCCTCGATAGCATCGGCCACCGTGCGGAAGTAGATGATATCGTCACGGTTGCTGAACAGATACTGCTCGTTAGGCATACGCTGATAGAGCGCAACAATCGCAGCAATCTTGTTCTTATTCTCGATGATAAAGCGCAGCTGCTCGCGCTTGACGTTACGGTACTCCTGCGCATACTCCTGCATCATTGCCTTCTTGGCATCTGCCGAGAGTTCTGCACCCGAATAGTTTTCGAGAATCTGAGCCATACGACCCGTACCCTCGATATAGAACTGATTAAACTCGCGCAAGAGTTCCGATTCGTCGGAACCCTCGACAGTGTAGCTACGCAACGGAGATCCGACGGTATTGACCACCACACGCTCGCCACCCTTCAACAGCAGCGGAATACGCTCACCGTGGTAAACTAAATTGTAGTGAGTCGGAGTTTTGTCTACGCCTTTGATAACAAATCGGTAATCACCGGTCGCTTCAAGCGATACGGAGTCTATCAGATTCGACGCTCCACCTGAGACGCGCTCGACATATACCACCTTGCTGCTCAAACCCAGCAGACGGCCCGAAATCTTCACGGTATCGGAGCTACAACTGCACATCAGCACTCCCATAACAAGCGTCAGAATAAATCTCTTCATATTACAAAGTATCAGTCAGTATGCAAATATAATCAATCCTACCTAAAAACGTCATATCGAAGCCCTTAATTGTGCTTCGCGGCACTTTTTTGTTGGCGTTGGGAGTGTGCGTTACGGTTTTGATTCTTACCTCCCTTTGACTGCGCAGACTTACGAGCCACCTGTTTACCACCGTTTCGGTTATTCTGCGGACGTGCCGAAAGGTGCTGTTTGTAGTCATTTTTGAGATTATTCAGCGCGACTTCATCGACTTCGATAGCACCTCCGGACATTCTCTTGATATCTTTTATGATAATCTCGTTATTGGGGTGCTCCTGGTTGTATTCGAAGCTCTTGGTGCGCATATAGCGAGCAATATTATCGACCGCCTCGGCCACCTGCGCAGGCTCTTTCTCGTCACCCAACGAGTGCAACATTCGGGCTACATACTTGCCATAATGTTTGTGCGAGATGTAACTTTGGGGATATTCCAGGCGTCGTGGGGTCACCGTCAAATCTTCACGCGAAGGGCGCGGATAGGGAGAATCGACATCCAATCTGAAATCGGACATTATAAACATATGGTCCCACAACTTATGCGTAAAGTCCGCAGTATCACGCAGTAACGGATTGATATTACCCATAACGGCAATAACGGCTTTCGCCTGACGTGTACGCTCATCGCGGTCTTCGATTTCGATAAGCGAATCGACCATCTCCTGAATATGGCGGCCATATTCGGGCAGATAGAGTTTCGGACGTGTGTAGTTGTAATTCTTTTTCATAAAGTGTTTTACAAAATAACCCTCGGTAAACACCCCACACCACTACTCCATTCGGTTGAACGAGCGGGCTGAAAAGACTCGTCTGATAGGCATTTCCGAAGTGCTTCAAAGCGACCAATGCGATTATACGCACCAAGAGCAGCAGTTGCTCCTCTCGTCAAAAAGTCGCTAACTTTGATGCAAAAGTAAATAATTTTTATTTTAGTTGCAATATGACAAAGGTTTTAATTTTGGACCAATCAAAAAGTATGCGAAACACACTGCGCGAAAGGCTCGAATTCGAAGGCTTCACGACCGAGGCTGTTGACGACGAAATAGTTGCAGCGCAGATGTGTCGCAAAATCCCGTTCGACGTGATAATCTCGGACAGTTCGATGCGCGTACCCGATGCCGGCATACCATTTATTATACTCTCGTCCGACAACAACATCGACTCGGCAATCAGTGCGCTACGCAGCGGAGCTCACGACTTTTTGACCAAACCGATAGATATGAACCGACTGCTCCACTCGATTCGCACGACAGCCGAGGAGCCACGCAGCGATAATCGCGCCAAAAGCGCACCACGCAGTCGTCGTCGCGCATCAGCCGGCTCGGTAGAGCCCATAATCGGCAAGTCGCCGGCTATCGAACACGTCCGCACACTCATCGAGAAGATTGCTCCCTCCGAGGCGCGAGTTCTTATCACAGGAGAAAACGGCACAGGCAAGGAGTTGGTGGCCCGATGGCTCCACGAAAAGAGCAGTCGCAGCGGAGCCCCCTTTGTCGAGGTAAACTGCGCAGCTATCCCCTCGGAACTTATCGAGAGTGAGCTCTTTGGTCACGAGAAGGGAGCCTTTACCTCAGCCATAAAGCAACGTCACGGCAAGTTCGAACAGGCCGATGGTGGCACTCTCTTTATGGACGAAATTGGCGATATGTCGCTCTCGGCACAGGCGAAGGTACTCCGAGCATTGCAAGAGAGCCGCATCAGCCGAGTCGGTAGCGACAAAGATATAGATGTAAACGTGCGCGTCATAGCCGCCACAAACAAAAATCTGCGTGACGAGATTGCGAAGGGCAACTTCCGCGAAGATCTCTACCACCGTATCGGAGTTATCGTCATCAAAGTACCGTCCCTGCGCGAACGAGCTGATGACATACCCCTCTTGGTAGAACACTTTATCGGCAAGATTTGCGAGGAGTACACCCTACCGCCAAAAAAGATTTCGCGCGAGGCTCTCGACACGCTAAAACGGATGCCGTGGAGTGGCAATATCCGCGAATTGCGCAACGTCGTCGAACGACTTATAATCCTCAGCGGCGAGGAGATAACGGTGGAAGATATCAGGCTCTATTGCTGATTTTGACGAGCAGCGTCTTTCGTCGGTTTGTAGAAAAGAGCCGTAATAAGTATCGACATCAACGGACTGACAATATTGAAGATACAATACGGCAGATAGGTAAAGGTCGAAACTCCGAGAACTGTTGCCTGGGTCATACCGCACGAGTTCCACGGAATAAGCACCGAGCACACGGTGGCCGAATCCTCGACCGAACGACTCAGAAGTCGTGGCTCAAATCCGCGCTTATGATAGAGGTCGCGGAAGAGGTCGCCCGTGAGGATTATCGAGATATATTGGTCGGCAGTGCAGAGATTGAAGAAGAGTCCCGCACCGACGGTCGATGCCACAGCCGACGACGCACGATGTACCAATCGCAAAAAGATGTCGGTAATCGACGCAAGCATACCGCTACCCGTCATCACACCGCCAAAACACATCGCGCAGATAATCAACCATATAGTTGCGAGCATACCGGCCATACCGCGCGTCGCCACCAGGTCGTTGAGCTCGGCACTTCCCGTCTCAATCGAGGTTGCGCCATAACAGCTCGACAGCACACCCTTGAATCCCGAAATAAAGTCGAGCGACTCGACTCCTGCGATTTGAGCGAGGATATCTGGCTGCGCCACAACCAACGCCACACACGCCATAACGCACGATGCGAAGAGAGTCACAATCGCAGGCAGTTTACGCGCAATAAGCACACCCGTAAAGAGCGGCACAAGCAGCAGCCAAGGCGAGATATTGAATGTTTGTTCGAGATTCTCGGCCACGGCCACAGCGTGACTTGTGTCGGCGTGCGAGGTGAGCACTCCCGCAACGGCAAAGACCACCAATGCCACCACAAATGACGGAATCGTCGTACGCATCATATAGTTTATATGGGTAAAAATCGGCACCTTAACGGTTGATGATGCAAGCACCGTCGTATCGGACAAGACCGAAACCTTATCGCCAAAATAGGCACCCGAAATTATCGCTCCGGCAACCCATCCCTCAGCAAAACCGAGGGCACTGCCGATACCCATCAGTGCAACACCGATAGTGGCGATTGTCGTCCACGAGCTGCCCGTAATGAGCGACACCAGAGCGCAAATCACACACGATGCAACCAGGAATATCGAAGGATGTAACACTTTCAGTCCATAGCATATAAGCGTCGGTACCACACCGCTGACCATCCACGTACCGGCAATGGCTCCGATAAGCAACAGGATGATAATACTCGATGCCGAGGTGTGGATATTGTCGAGGATAGCCTCCTCCAATCGGGTCCAACTGCAACCATAGACACCGATAGCAATCATCACGCAGACCGATGCTGCCGAGAGCAATGCAATCTGGCTGCCGCCCATAATCGCATCACTACCAAAGCACTTGATAACCAGCACCAGCATCGCCACCAGCACCACCATAGGAATTGCCGACACCCACGCTGCCGGCTGACGAAAAGTTCTCTTTCTTCTCAATTTTGGCATTTCGACCTTTTTTATTCAGGTTTGAGCGCAAAGATAAGAAACAGTTTTGAATTTTTGTTTATATTTGCACCTCGATTCGCAACGTGGCACATCCACGCGCCCCTGTAAGTCAATGGATAGACTAACGCATTCCTAACGCGTAAATCCGAGTTCGATTCTCGGCGGGGGTACACAAATCCCACATCAGACAAACACAAAACTCTATCGCAGACCGAAATATCCGATAGTACGCAGGATTTGGTAGGTAAATATAGAGGGTGTCCGACGTTGCGTCAGACACCCTTTATAAATCACGAATAGATGTGACTTGGGATTTCCTAAGTTGGAGTGTAAAAACTACTCTGCGGGAGCCCACTTGCAACGCACGGGCGAGATGATTGCACCCTCGGCCTTCAACTCCTTCATCGCCTGATCTACATCCTTGCGGTCAAGACCCGACAACTCGACGATCTTACCTGCGTTTACCGGAGCACCTGCCTCCTTCATTACTGCCAAAACTTTCTCTTTTGCGTTCATAGTCTTAATGGTTTTAATAGTTAATATTTCTAATTTCTAATGTTATATCCATATACGAGCGTCGCCCCTCTATGTAATCAGCATATACAATCTCGGCCTCTTGTCCTCGCAGTATGCAACACCTGCCACATAATCTGCAATTATTTATGCATCCCCACTTGTCGCGCACATATTCCAAACGCTCATCTCGCGTGCTGTCATCTATGCTTGGTGCGAACATCGCTCAAATTGTTTTTTCTTTGTTTCCTGATGCAAAGTTAGCACAAATTACCATAAGCGCAAATCATATTTTCTTATACAAGTATAAGCAAAATTTATACTACAAATTGTCCACACAAGACATCTGCGGCAGAAGAGATTAACAAAGGACTCCCTACAACGGCTATATAAAGATAAAATAAATCTTTGGGTTGAACGACTTAATAAATATAACGCATAGTAAACACTTTGAAAAATGGGTATCGGCTGAGTATCGGTTGAATTTTACATCCCTTTTCTACGCCCCTCTGCGAGGTGTTTATAAGTGTGGTTTTTGATAACCATTGATAGACTTTGGGGCTGAAATATGGCGAAAAAAATAGGATTTTGCAAAATTTTGCAAAATCCTTAAAGTGTTAATTATCAACTATTTGACGTACAAATCTACTTGATTTTACTTTCTATTTAGGAAAGTGCAGATGGTGTTTCAAAGTACCATTTGACTATGTTTCTTTATCACAAAAACACAAGATGAAATGCCACAAAAAAGCAAGATGGTTAATAGAATAAAAACAACTCGTGAGGTTCGCTCACGAGTTGCTTAACTTTATTTAGCGCCATTTCAAAGTGCCAAAATGGCTCTTTGAAATGGCGAATTTGGCACTTTGAAATTTTTATTCTTCCTGCTCGTAGTAGTACGAGTAGTCAATACCCTTCATAAAGGTCTCACGGTCGTTGATTTTGTCGGTCAAAGCAGACTGCAAAAGTCGCTTGATATCCGATGAATCGGCAACACTTTTTTGCATTGCATTCAAGTAGTCGTTCTTGTCAATTTTACTCCAATCGACGCATTTCTGCAACTGCTTTTTGAGAATCAAATCGAGCCAAATACGAGTCGCACG
>JAZRHV010000019.1:0-63388 GCA_045644925.1 Alistipes sp. | reverse complement strand
TAACGGGTGGTGCGGAGTGGGGAGGTCGTCGGGAGGGGAGAGATTAAAGGCGTTAAAGGTTATTAAGGGCGTTAAGGTGACCCGATGCTAAAAAAAAGCCGACGCCCTTAAAATCCCTTAATGCCATTAATGCCCTTAAAGCCCACAAACAAATCGTCGGCCATCCAAACCATCCGCCACCTCAACAGGCAAGATTTTTGCTCTCTGGCTCGAAGAACTAAAATCTTTCGAGCTATGAAACGAGCAATCTTTATTCTGTGTGCCGTAGCGATAGGTAGCGGTGCACTTATCGGACAATCGCAACGTGCCGCAAAATCTCACGCGGAGGCCCCCTCAAATTCACAAGACAACACAAAATACTCCTCGGCCGAGCTCTCGCAAAGCGACTACCGCGCCGAGTTGCGCCAGGAGCGTCGCGAGGCCCGACAGCAACGTCGTGCGCAGCGCATTGCCGAGTACACGCGGTATATCGACTCGCTAATCCTCTCGCGCAACTTCCAATTCAACCCCCAGACGATGCAACAGCAGCCTGCCGGGTCGATGATAGTCATCAACAATCCCAACTTCGACCTTGCGCTCTGGGATACGACGGTCGATATCTGCCTTCCCTACATCAAGGGCTTCACCCCGCCATACCACTACACGGTGCTGAACTATACGCTACCCAACGTCTCGGATCTCGTTTTCGAGCAGACGGCCCACGGCTGGAACATCTCGTTCAACTCGTCGCTCTATTCGGCATCGAGCTACACCTTCTCACTCGAAATAATCTCAGCAAACGGTGGTGGCACACTCACAATCTCCTCACCGTGGTATAATGCCGTGCAATATAGTGGCACACTGACAGATTTATACTAAATCTGTCCAATTCAAAATTCAAAATTCAAAATTCAAAATACACAATTCAAAATGCAAAATTGATGTATTGCATACTATCCATTTTACTTCTTTCGGGGGCACTTACAGCCTCTGCGCAATCTCCCGATTCGACAGTGATGAACCTCTCGGTCGGGGCGGGCAATGGCGTACCGACAACTACAATCATCCCCGTCGCCGAGCCTCCAATCCGCGAGGTCGATACGACCTATATCCACACAACACCTCCCGACTCGGCAGATTATCACAAAAAGAGATGGCACAACCACCGCAACCACCGTTGTAAGGCCAAGCCTCAACAAAATCGTCCGCAAAATAGGTAGCGATTACGCGAGCCATAGAAAATTTGCTTATCTTTGCACCGCAAACAGGCAGAAACTATGGAAAAAGAACAGATTGAATATTTCGATAATTTCGAGCAGAATCTGCAAATCGAGCTGCTCAAACTCTGCACCTCGCACAAGATGCTCGACGGCACACTCCTTGCTTCTGAGGATATCGACGAGCGTTGGAAGGAGTACGCACCTTCGTATATGGCCGACTCTGTAAGCCAGATTAACACCTTCCCTGCTGCGGCTATCGCGTGGGCCGGTTATATCGGTATGGCTGTGGCTCAGTGGTGGGACCGCGATTGGGAGCATTACGCCGCAGAGCCCTACGAGACGCTGCACGGCGAGCGCAAGTTCGACGATATGGACGAGCATATTCTGCGCGACATCCTCGGCATAGCCCTCGACTCGCCCGAAGCAGAGAAGATTGAGGATATGATGCGCAGCTGCGCCCATACGGCAATGACCCTCATCCGTCGCGAGGATACCGAGGCCCAGAGTACCAAGGCGTTCTACATCTTCGCACGCACCACGCGCGTAATGTTCCGCATAGGTGCTGCGCTCGAACTCAAACGTCTCGGCTACAAGTTCGAAAAGCAGATTGTAAGTTAGTCGTCCGCCAACCAACATCAACCAACGCAGAGAGTGTCGTAACAACCGTTACGGCACTCTCTTTGCATCTCCACCAACACAAATCAACAAAAATGTAGAGTTATGTATTTCTTATGGTTTCTACTTATCGGTTTAGTGGCTGGATGGCTCGCTAATCTTATCATCCGCGGAGGTGGCGCAGGGCTCTTTATCAACCTTATCGTCGGAGCTGTTGGTGGTCTGCTCGGCGGATGGCTCGTCTCGATGTTCGGATGGATTGCATCGAGCACCTTCGGAACACTTATCGCAGCACTTATCGGTGCAATATTCCTACTGCTGATTATCTCGATGTTCTTTAACCGTCCGCAGGCCGACGAGCGATAAAAAGGTCCGACAGGCTCGTGTGGTACGAGGTTTGCATCTCTACACCTCGAAAAGCCAAGGGCTGCACTCCCCAATCGCAAGGCGATATCAGGGGTTACACCCGAAGGCGTACAACACCAATTAAAACTATTGAAAGTATGAAAACATCCGAGACCAAAGGCTCGCACTCGACCACACAGAAGAGTGGCTGCAATTCGTCAATGACGGGTTGCTCGACAGACAAGAACAAGGCGAAAGCCGGCGCAACCAAGACCACCGTAAAGGCGGAGCACAAGAAGGTTGGCAAATAGCGTTTACCGAAAAATTTACGAATGAACAGAGGGGTTGTCGGCAAAATTTGCCGACAACCTTATTTTGGTATCTATTTTTTTTGTAATTTTGGGTACTGAATAACAAAACTACTCGAACTATGAAACGCTTAATTACGCTCTGTGTTGTTGCCCTGATGGCATCGAGCAGTGCCTTTGGTTGGGGTCGCGTGGGTCACGCCTCAATCGCCAAGATTGCTGAGGACCACCTCTCGCCGAAAGCTTCAAAGATTATCTCGGAGTACCTCGACGGCAAGTCGATTATCTCGTACGCATCCTATCCCGATGACTATCGCAAGGTGCATCTTATCGACGTCGGCTTCGAGCCCACTAATTCGCCCCGCATCACCGTCTGGGGCCACTCGTTCCAGGCGAATAAGGATGGTTCACTCTTCCACGGCGAACGCAAAGGCACCGAATATGTCAAGAATTGCGTATGGCGTTTGGAGGAGGTTATCAACCGTTTCGAAAAGGAGCATAAGTCGATGACCGACTCGGCTCGTCGCGTTTCATTGGCGTATATTGTCCACCTCGTGGGCGATATTCACTGTCCTCGTCACATTCGATATGAAGATGAGCCAACGTCGGGCGGTTATATGATTACCTTCAATGGTAAGCCGATGAAAAATCACGCATTCTGGGATACAGCCTGTCTGGTAGCTTTCCACCCGTGGGGCTACTCCGATATTGCTTACCTTCTCGACCGTTGCGACAAGCGCGAGATTGCCGAGATTTGCAAGGGAGATGTCTACACCTGGGCCGAGGAGAGTGCTCGTGGCAGTCGCTTTACGATCGAGGCAAAAGAGGGTGCAAAACTCGACCGTGCCTACGCCGTTAAACATATCGGCTTTGTCGAAAATCAGATTCGCAAAGCCGGATATCGCCTGGCATCAGTGCTGAATAAGATTTGTAAATAAATTTACACAATAAAAGATAATCGGGATTGTACTTCGCATACAATCCCGATTCTTTTATTTTAATAGTCCCTGACTTCTAAAACTAAACTCCTCGTTGCGAGCAATTATCAAGTGGTCCAACAGACGTATATCGAAGAGAGCCAACGCCTCGGCGATGCGATTTGTGAGGGCTATATCCTGACTGCTCGCCTCGGCACTACCCGACGGGTGGTTATGCGCCATTATCACCTGCGTAGCCAGAAGTTCGAGGGCTCGCTTGGCGATAAGTCGATGATCGACGACCGTACCCTGCACTCCACCCTGACTTACTCGCTGACGCTCGATTACACGGTTAGAATTTGTCAGATAAAGCACCCAGCACTCCTCGTGGTGCAGACCCTCGAATATTGGGCGAAAGAGATTCACAGCATCGCTGCTGGTGGTTATCGAGTCGATGCTCTCAACCTGCGAGGCTGCAATTCGACGCCCCAGCTCGGCCGCTGCCACGATGCGTCCTGCGCGTTTAAGGCCCACGCCCTCGACCATTCTGAGACGCGAAATCTCCATAGCTCCGAGATTCGCAACCGACCCACACTCCGCAACGACAGCCGAGCCCATAGCCACGGCATCCTCGCGCGTACCGCCATCGTCGAGAATCAACGACAACAGCTCGGCATCGGTCAATGAGCCGACACCACGGGTCATCAGTTTATTGCGTACGGAGTCCATAATTTACTCTATTTAGGCCGTTGCAACCTCCTCCTTCGGAGCCTGCGCAGTTGCGGCATCACTCTTCGGCTTTGACGAGCGACGACGACGCTTTGGCTTCGGAGCCTGCTCATCACGGGCTGCTTCCCCCTCGGTTGCTGGCTGTTCAGCCTTCTCTGCATCTGCTACCTTTGTGCTCTTTTTTGCCTTCGGAGCCTTTTCGCTCTTCGTGGTATTAGAGCTCTTCGGAGCCTTCTTCGGTTTCTCTGCCACCTCTGCCACCTCCTCCTTCGGAGCTTGCGCGGTTGCAGCATCACTCTTCGGCTTCGATGAGCGACGACGACGCTTCGGTTTCTCGGTCTGCTCTGCCTTGGGCTCTGCGGGCTCAAC
The DNA here is from genome assembly GCA_045644925.1 of Alistipes sp. GTDB lineage: Bacteria > Bacteroidota > Bacteroidia > Bacteroidales > Rikenellaceae > Alistipes. The sequence continues at coordinate 58,906 of JAZRHV010000019.1, read as the reverse complement.
CTTCGCCTCCGGCTCCTCTGCAACAACCTCAACAACCTGCTCGGCACCCTTCTCGGCCGCTGCACTATCCTTCTTGTGTCGTCGATTACGCTTGGGCTTTGAGTGGGCGGGCTCGGAATGTTTCACATCAGCCTTCGGAGTAAGTCTGTCGAACTTATCGAGCAGCTCTGCACACTCCTCGTCACTCATCTCGTGCGAGAGCGAAGCCGCAGCACTCTGCTCGGCAACCTTCTTCGAGTCGCCCACACCGTGACCCACCTCGATACCGTCAATCAGCACGGTCGAATAGAAGGTCGGGGCTGTATGCGGAGCACGAGCATCGCTACGTGTGCGGAAAACTACGTTATGACGATTCTTCTGACACCACTCGATAAGGCGACTCTTGAAGTCGGTCTCCGACTCGGTGAGCGAGTCGATGCTCAAATGGTTATAATAGATGTTGTTGATAAGCAGTCTATTGACAAACTCATAACCCTGATCCAAATAGACAGCACCCATCATTGCCTCGAAAGCATCTCCGTAGATATGCTTCTGCGTGAAGTTGCCACCCGAATTATAGACCACATACTTATCGAGACCAATTTTGCGGGCAATATCGTTGAGCGACTGACGCGACACGATCTTGGCACGCAGCTGGGTCATAAAGCCCTCGTTCTTGTCGGGGAACTCGATATAGAGGTAGTCCGAGGTAACACTCTCGATTACGGCATCACCGAGAAATTCGAGGCGTTCGTTGTTGATATGGTGTCCGCCAATCGACTGCGAGGCGGATTTATGAATCAAAGCGAGTTTGTAGAGTTCGATGTTGTTCGGAACAAAGCCAAACATCTCATCGACAAATCGATAATACTCCTTATCAATGCCGAAATTGCGCCTAATCAGGCGTTTCAAAAGACCAAACATATGATAACGGGTTAAAATTTTACAATTTGCGGAATACTACGGTCGAGTTGTGACCGCCGAATCCGAAGGTGTTGCTCATTGCAATACGCACATCGCGTTGCTGCGCCTTGCCGAGCGTAAGATTTAATTTGGGGTCGAGTTCGGGATCGAGCTCCTCGACATTGATTGTCGGCGGAACGACACCCTTCTCGATTGCGCAGATGCAGGCCAAAGCCTCAATCGCAGCAGCGGCACCTAGCAGGTGACCGGTCATTGATTTTGTCGATGAGATATTCACGCCATAGACCTCCTCGCCAAAGAGCTTCTCGATAGCCTTAATCTCGGCGATATCGCCAAGCGGAGTTGATGTGCCGTGAACATTGATATAATCGACATCCGAAGTCGAAAGTCCTGCCTCTTTGAGCGCATCAGCCATCGACTTCACAGCTCCCAAGCCCTCAGGATGGGGTGCAGTCATATGGTGCGCATCGGCCGACATTCCTGCTCCGGCAAATTCGCAATAGATCTTTGCACCGCGAGCCTTAGCGTGCTCGTACTCTTCGAGAATCAACGCTGCCGAGCCCTCGCCGAGGACAAAGCCGTCGCGATTCTTATCGAACGGACGCGAAGCGGTAGCCGGGTCATCATTGCGAGTAGAGAGGGCCATCATCGAGTTGAAACCACCCACCGTCGGGATGTTTATACACGCCTCGGAGCCACCGGCAATCATCACATCGGCACGACCGCAACGAATCTGGTCGAGAGCCGAAATCATACCGTGATTCGACGATGCGCAGGCCGACGACACGCAGTAGTTAGGGCCCTTCAATCCATACTTGATGGAGATATATCCCGCCGGAAGGTCGGGAATCATTCGAGGTACAAAGAATGGACTAAACCGCGGGGTTCCATCTCCCGCGGAGTAGTCCATCACCTCTTCGAAGAACGATGTCAGTCCTCCGATACCGGTACTCCATATAACGCCGATTCTTTCGGTCTCGCTCTCGACGATTTCCAGACCTGAGTCTTGCATCGCCTCCGCCACGGCAATCATTGCATACTGCGCGAAGCGGTCATATTTGCGGACCTCCTTACGATCGAAATATTGAGCCCAGTCGTAATTCTTTATCTCGCAGGCGAATCGGGTTTTGAAGTTGTGAGCATCAAACTGTGTGATCGTGGCTGCGGCACTCTCTCCCCTTTCGAGGGCAGCGAAATACTCTGCCACATTCTTTCCAAGAGGATTTATCGTACCGATACCGGTAACCACCACACGACGCTGCTCCATAGCCCGCTCGCTGATCTGCTAAAAGTCGAAAAGATTATTTCTTGTGCTCCTCGATGTACTTGATAGCGTCACCTACGGTTGCAATCTTCTCTGCTGCCTCGTCGGGAATCTCAAGGTCAAAAACCTTCTCGAACTCCATAATCAACTCAACTGTGTCGAGCGAATCTGCGCCAAGGTGACCTGTGAAGCTTGCTTCGGGAGTAACCTCTGCCTCTTTAACGCCGAGTTTATCAACGATAATCTCAACAACTTTTGTCTGAATCTCTGACATAATTTTCTTGTTTTAGTTAAACATTTATTTTTAGTTGGTATAAATATCTATTCTTCTTTTTTCCAACCGAATTTTGTGCAAAAATAACACTTTTTTATTATTTTTGGCATAACAACAGCAGAATTTTACTTTCGCGATACTACAAAGGTAATTTAACACATTAAAAACCAGAATATTATGAACTTATTGCTTATTTCTAATTCAACCAATGCCGGCGAGGAGTATCTCAAATATCCTATTGGAGAAATCGGTCGTTTCCTCGAAGGCATTGATGAGGTAGTTTTCGTCCCCTATGCCGCAGTAACATTCTCGTATGCAGCATACGAAGTGAAGGTACAGGCTCGATTTAACGAGCTCGGCATCAAAGTCCGCTCGGTACATCGCTCGAAAAACCCCGCACGTATGATTCGCGAGGCCAAGGCCATTTGTGTCGGTGGCGGCAACACCTTTGCTCTGACAAAAAAGATGCAGGAGCAGGGTCTGATGAGCGCAATCCTCCGCAAGATTAAGGCCGGCACTCCCTACGTTGGCTGGTCAGCTGGTAGCAATGTCTGCTGTCCCACAATCTGCACCACAAATGATATGCCCATCGTCGAGCCGCAGTCGTTCAAGGCTATCGGAGCTGTGAAGTTCCAGATTAACCCCCACTACCTCGATGCCAACCCCGAAGGTCACGCAGGCGAGACTCGCGAGCAGCGTATCGAGGAGTATATCGAGGCTAATCCGCGTCGCTATGTCGTAGGTCTGCGCGAGGGCTGTATGCTCCACTATGCCGACGGCAAGCTCACGCTCATCGGCAGCCGCCCGATGCGCATCTTCAAGAAGGGAATCGCAGCCTACGAGGTGCAGGCGGGTGACGACCTCTCGTTCTTGCTCTAATTCACGACCTTATATATAAAAGGTATGACAACTGCCGACACCGGACGTGAAGGCGAACGCTTGGCGGTCGAGTGGCTGCGTCGTCGCGGCTACATCATCCACGAGCTCAACTGGCGCAATGGCCGCTACGAGATCGACATCATCGCATCTCGTGGCGGTATGTTGCACTTTGTCGAGGTCAAGACCCGCTCGGTTATGGGTTGGAGTTCGCCCGAATCGGCAATGACTCCCGACAAGTGTCGAGCCCTATTGCGCGGAGCGGCAGCCTACATTTCGCTTAAACGTATGCCTCACGAGCCACAGTTCGACCTTATAGCCGTCGATATTCTCCCCGACGGCAGCAGCGAGGTGCGCTACACCGAGAATGTCATACAAAGCGGCTGGTAATTTTGGATTTTCGGACAAATTATACTATCTTTGTCAATCTTATAATCGTATATAGACGTGTAAATCTTGATGTGGTTGTATAACATACTCATTTCTCTCTACTCCCGATGTATCTCATTGGCAGGACGTTGGTACCCCAAGGCACAACTTTGGAGCAAGGGACGCGAGGGGCTCTTTGAGCGTATGGCCGAGGCGATAAAAGCCGACGACCGCATCGTTTGGGTCCACACCGCCTCGCTTGGCGAATTTGAGCAGGGCCGACCCGTCATCGAAAAGATTCGCACACGCTACCCCGACTACAAGATTCTGCTCACATTCTTCTCGCCTTCGGGCTACGAGATTCGCAAGAATTACCAGGGCGCAGACTACATCTTCTACCTCCCGTCCGATACGAAAGCAAACGCTCGTCGTTTCCTTGATATCGCCCATCCTGAGGTGGCAATCTTCGTCAAGTACGAATTCTGGCTCAACTTGCTCAACGAGCTGCGTAACCGCCAGATTAACACCTATATAATCTCGTCGATTTTCCGTCACAACTCGATATTTTTCCGTTGGTACGGCTCGATGTGGCGCAAGGCTTTGCGTGCCTTCAAGACAATTTTCGTTCAGAACGAAGAGTCGAAAAAACTGCTTGCGGAGATTGGCTTCGAGAATGTTGTTATTGCCGGCGACAGCCGTTTCGACCGCGTTGCCGAGATTGCTCGTCAGGCGAAGAAAATCGACCTTATCGACCGCTTCCGCGGAGGCAGCAAACTCTTTGTTGCAGGCTCGACCTGGGGCCCCGACGAGGATATCCTCATCCAACTGATTAACGACAATCCTACGATAAAATTCATCATCGCACCCCACGAAATGGAGGAGGAGCGTATAGCCAAAATCGAGGCAGAAGTCAAGGGCGGAGCACTGCGCTATACACGCTGCGCACCACTCACTTCGTTCGGCTCGAAGCAGGTACTGATTCTCGACACGATGGGAATGTTGTCGTCGGTATATGGTTATGCCTCTTGGAGTTACATCGGCGGAGGTTTTGGCGTCGGCATCCACAACACGCTCGAAGCGGCGACCTTCGGACTACCCATAGCCTTTGGTCCGAACTACCAAAAATTCAAGGAGGCCCGCGACCTTGTGGATATCGGTGCCGCATCCTCGATCATCGACTACAAACAGCTCTCGCGATGGTTTGCTCCGCTGCGCGATAACGAGGTATTCCTGCGCAAAGTGAGCCGTCTTTCACGCGAATACACCCAGAAAAATCAGGGTGCAACGGATATCTTCCTCAAAGAGATTTTCGAGTAGCCCTTGCGGTTGCATTTCGCAACTATCAAAGCCTAAAATCCAACATATTCAAACCAAATAAGACTGCTTTCATTACAATTCGAAAGCAGTTTTCTGTATTTATGCCAAGTCGATAGCGGTAATATTACCATTATCACTCTATTGCGTAGCAATAAAATTGTAAAAAAATCCCTTAAAACGCTGTTTGTCTGAAAAAAAATACCTATCTTGCGATGCTAAAAACTGAAACTAATTTTAACAAAATCAAAAATCAGATGAAAAAACTTTTTTTCAAAGATGTTGTTGCTCCTCTCGCTGGTTATCGTGGGAGTGGCTGTAACATCGTGTGAGCAGGGCTTCGACGAGGGTGCAACCGCAGAGCCCGCAATGACCGTCGGAGAGGCTTCGGTCAAACTCAACAGTGCAACCATTCCGGTCAGCACTACCAACATCAAGCAGTATGCTTATGTACTTGAGCCTGCAGGCACAGCAGCACCCAAGCCCGTTATCATCTTCAAGGGCGGTACTGTTGTTGATGCTGTCGATGGCAACTCAACCATCGAGTTGGATGATTTGGAGTATGGCGTTAGCTACACCCTCTTTGTTGCTGCGAAGATTACCGGAGGTTTCTACAATGAGGTTGCTCAGGTGAACTTCACCACCGAGAACGTAACCGAGGATGTAACTATCATTCGCTACAACTACGACGGTGCCGACATCCACATCCGTTTCCCCGAGGAGGTAAAGAAGCGTGGCAATAAGCTCAAGTGGATGGTTTCATCTGCACCCGACAATAAGAAGTGGAAGCCCGCTCCAACAGGAATGTATTGGACCGATGCCGAGCTAATTCAGCAGAACGACCATAGTTTCCCCGCATTCCTTATCCACGGCGATACCACTCTCCGCATCCGCGAGGAGAACCGTATCCAGTTTATCGGAAACGATACTATCGAATACTACCCACGCATCGCTCCGGGTGAGCCTCTGATCGTTTCTATCCAGGAGGTACTCTACCAAACCGATGACAGCAACTCAGGTTATGGCGCAGGTTGGTATGGCACTCCATTCCTTATGGAGAGTTTTATGAATGATTTAAAAGCCTCAGGCTCAGGCGGTGACTATACGCCTTGGAGCAGTAGCTACGCAGAGACTCGCGCTGCTGCGCCCAACGAGGATGATTACTGGCCGGAGGATTCGTGGCATAAGACTCTGCGTTTCAATGCCAAGGATCCCGAACCACTCAACGCTACCGTTAATATCAGCTTTACGGGTTACGATGGCAAGCCCAACAACCTCAACGCTAAGGGTGGTTACATCAATTTCACACCCGAAAAGGGCGTATATTGCTACTGCGTGAGCATCCTCGACAACGCTACTTATAACACCCTGGTATTGAAGTGGGGAGTTCCCAAGAATCGTATGCAGTGGTTTACAACTTCGATGTTCGCAGCATACGATCTTTTTGCAAGAACTTATTATGCTAACGCAGGTCCTGTAAAGGAAGATATCTACGAGTGGTTCGTAGGTAACGTAATTCCCGGAGGTAAATACCACCTTCTCGTAACTGCTATGTCCGGCACCGACACCACGTACGGAATGGAGCCCGACCCCTCAAAGCAGTCGTTCCAACACATCGAGTTTGAACTCCCGGAGTACACTCTCCCCGCACCCGAAATCAAGGTTACCCCGCTCGAATCGACCCATCCGTTCCTGGTTTCTTTCAACGTCAAGTGTCTGAACTACGAGGTTGCACCAGTTGTGAACGCATCATTCGCTATCAACTATGTTCGCGATTTCTACTCGGTTATTGACGATGTTTCATACGCGCAGCTTATTCAGATGAATACATCGGCTGGTCTCTATCTTTCGGCTAACGACATCCGTTTGATGAACAGTCCGCAGGGCTTCACCTTCACAGCCGTATCGCGCGAGGATGCTGCATCAGGTCTTGTAGTTATGGGTTGGAACTCGGAGGCTCGTCCGAGCAATCCCGACGCTGAGGGCTCGGAGGCTTATGCCGAGGCTCGCTCGGCTGTCTTGCCCGATGTTGAGCGCGTAGAGTCGCCTCTCTTTGAGGAACTTAAAGGCGAATGGACAGCAACTGCATCGCTCCACGCTATACGAAAGGACTATGCAATGGATGAGAATGGTTCTTACATCGAGAACGAAGACGGATCTTACAAGATGAACGAAACACACGTTTACGCAGAGGCTGTATCAAAGGTTATTATCGGCGATGTCACCCATCCTGAGACCATCTCCGAGGATGTTTATGCCACCTGGAGAAAGGCGGGAATATCAAAAGAGAAGACCGACGAATACTTCGCCGAGTTCAAGCTTTGGGCAGACCACTTCAACCGCAAGGTTCGTGGACAGAACCGCCTGTTGTGCCAGGGCCTCGACTTCGACGAACTTGAAATTAGTTTCAAAGATATCACTAACCACGCTTCGCCCTGGGACCTCTTCTCGTCTGAGGAATATTCGTGCTGGACTATCGAGGATATCTTCTACGACTTCGGTCCAAAGTGGTACCTCCAGGTAAATAGCGATGGTAAGATAGTTGTTCCGGTGTACGCTACTACGGAATCAACAAGAGTAAAAGGTCTTACCCCGATGTCTAACTGGATGAATGCCGAGACTCATTTCGTCGGCTTCGACAAGCCAAACAATATGGTGATGATGTCTCCGCAAAGCGACAACGAAGATACTTCGACTTGGCCGAACCTCCCCGTAGAGATTTCGGAGGATAAGAACACCATCACAATCAAGCCGTTTGTATATGGAGACTACACATTTGCACCCAACGTCATCATCAACACCAAGAGTGCAATTACGGGTATTCTTCCGTTGAGCGGTCATATTTCCGGCAACATTGTCCTCACTCGTGGATGGACCGAGCCTGAGCAGCCTGAGGCAGCCGTACCCACAATGTTGCGTCGCAACCGTCAGGGCTACACTCCCGACCTCACGATGACCTCGGTCAAGACACTCGGTGGTGCAAAGGTTGCAAACACCCAGACAAAACTCTATGAGCGCACAGACTTCTCGAAGTTCGTTAACAGCGCAAAATAAACATCATCAATCAGCACATCGAGGAGTTACCCACACGGGACTCCTCGATTGTGTCGGATTGAAAACATCTAACAAGAGAAGAAAATGAAAAAGTTATTGACTCTGCTCTGCCTGCTGATGGGTGCAACGTCACTCTTCGCACAGCAACTGCCCGATGTGAAGGTCGAGGATATCGACGGCAAGATTATCTCGGTGCGTGAGCTCGTGAAGGGCAAGCCGATGATTATCTCCTACTGGTCTATCGCCTGCAAACCCTGCATCCAGGAGCTCAACGCCATCAACGATGCGTTGGAGGATTGGCGCAAGGAGGCTGACTTCGAGGTAGTAGCCGTATCGACTGACGATGCCCGTTTGAAGGCTCCGGCAAAGAATATGGCGACCTCGCGCGGTTGGGAGTTCATCTGTCTGTTCGACGACAAGCAGGTGCTGCGTCGTGCGATGAACGTAACCCTCACTCCGCAAGCCTTTGTGGTCGATGGCGAGGGCAACATTGTCTATTCACATTCGGGCTACACCCCCGGCAGTGAGGAGGAACTCTTCAACAAGATTCTCGAATTGAAGAAGAAAAAATAGTCCGAAGATGAGATTTTTAGCAACCATACTTTTCGCCATCTTCGCCATAGCTCCCGCCGTGGCGCAGAAGCAGATTGGCAGTGGTCAGGTCTCGGGAAGCCTCGAATCGACGTCGATCTACTATATGAACGACAAGAAGTTGGGCGATGCTCCCGAAGATCAGTTCGGCTCGAACAACTATATGAAGGTCGATTATGCCAACGGACGTTTCTCGGCAGGCGTTCAGCTCAACGCCTTCCTGCCCGTGTTACAGGGTTATGACGACCTGGCAGACGGCTATAAGTTCTACCTCGCGTCGAAGTATATACAGTGGAACGACAAGAATTTCGAGATTTTGGTCGGCGACATCTTCGACCAATATGGTAACGGACTTATCTACCGCTCGTTCGAGGATCGCCAGCTCGGCTTCAACAACTCGATTGAGGGTCTGCGTGCAGCCTACAACTTTGGCCGCTACGTCTCGTTGAAGGGTATGTATGGCCGTCCGCGTCTTTACACCGAGTATGCCTCGTCGTGGGTGCGCGGTGCCGACCTCATAGTCTCGCTTGGCGATATCTGCGGCATCCAGGATGTCGCTACGCTCTCGTTGGAGGGTAGTTACATCAACCGTTTCCAGAAGCTCACTTTGGGCGACGACCGCGATAAACTGATCTTCGAGTCTACGGGTATGGATACGCCTAATGTCAATATGTATTCGGGGCGCTTGAACTTCGGCTGGAACGGAATCACACTTCGTGGAGAGTATGTTCACAAGAGCAAAGACCTCTCGCCCTCGGCAATGCAGGCCGGCAACGGTTCGGCTATCTTGGGAGAGATTGGTTACAGCTACGGAGGTTTCAGCTTCACTGCAACATACCGTCAGTTAGACAATATGACCACTCGTGCATCGCTCTACGACAACGGTATGGCCAATTCGATTAACTATCTGCCCGCGCTCACTCGCCAATATACCTATATGTTGGCTAATCTCAACCCCTATCAGGTACACGCCGACGGTGAGATGGGCGGTCAGGCCGATATCTGCTACTCGTTGCGCAGCAAGAGCAGCCGCTATCGTTATTGGAACTTCCACGTCAATATCTCGACATTCTTCGATCTGCACGCATTGAACGGAGTCCGCAAAATGCAGTGGCTCGATATCAATGCCGACGTCGAGCGTCAGTGGGGCAAAAAGCTCAAAACGACCCTGCTCTACTCGCGCCAGGAGCGAGATTTCTTTGGTGTATCGAATATCTTTGTGGGCGATGTTACCTACAAGTTCGACCGCAAGAAGTCGATGCGCGTCGAGTTGCAGTACCTCTTGTCGGGCCGCACAAACGGCAAGTACGACTACGAGGGCGATTGGGTAGCAGGATTGGTTGAGTTTAACCTCGCTCCGCGTTGGAGCTTCTTTGCGCAGGATATGTACAACATCCACCAGACCAAGACCCACTATTACAGCGGAGGTTTCAGCTACACGCATAGTCGCACACGTGTTCAGTTGAGCTATGGACGCAACCGCGCAGGCTACATCTGTTCGGGTGGCGTTTGCCGATACTCGCCGGCATATACGGGCGTGAATTTGGTCTTGACATCATCGTTCTAACGCAATAAATCGAATAACAACAAAAATAAAAGACTATGAAAAATTTGAAATTTTTGGCAATGATGTTTGCCGCAATCCTCACCTTCTCGGCTTGCGAGCCCGCAGATAACGGAGAGCTTACCGGCGAGCTTACACTGAGAGCAAATCCGACAATGATTCTCTCGGATGGCGAGTATGCTTCGAATCTCGAAGTTTACGTCGGTAGCACAAGAGTTTACGACGACATCACCTTCTACGATGAGGAAAACAACCTCCTCGAACTCCCCGATATGAAGTTCACTGCTACCGAGGAGGGCACCTACACTATCTGGGCTGCACGAGGCGACAAATTCTCGAACACAGTGACTATCACAGCTGTCGAGGAGTTCCCCTTGGCTACCGAGATTCCCGCAGACCCCAAGCCGTCGAGCACCTCGTTTGTTCGCAAGATTATGCTTACCCAGTTTACCGGAACAGGTTGTGGTTACTGCCCCTATATGGTCAATATCATCCGAGAACTACCCGCAAGTTATAGCAAGCACTATATCCTGACGGCTGCACACCGTTTTAATGGCGATGACCCCGCATTTCTACAAACCGCTTTGGAGCAGTCTATGGCCGTTTCCGGATTCCCTACCCTGGCAGTTGATTTATATGCGCTTGAATCAGATTACCGCACTCCGGGCCTCTTCTCGACAATGATTCAGGCTGCCATTAACCGCGAAAAGGCAAAGGCCGGCATTGCTGCCTGCGTTTCGTACAACGATAAGACACGTATGCTCTCGGTGAAGGCCGAGATTAAGGCTGCCGTTACCGACAACTTCCGCATCGGTGCGTGGGTGCTCGAAGATGGCATCTATGGCAAGCAGTACAACCCCACAGGTGTTTCTGGCTACAACTACGACATTCACGACAACTGCATCCGCCTCGTAGAGAGCAAAGTTGATAGCGACGACTACACAGGATTCTACCTGGGTGAGGTCAAGGCAGGCGAGAAAATGGAGTACCAGTTCAACGCTGCAAATATGGTTCTTGATCCCTCGTGGAAGGCCGAGAATTGCCGCGTAGTGGTCTTCATCACTACCAAGGGTGACGGCTCGGCTACCGGTACATTGAACGAGTGGTACGTAAACAACGTCGTTGAGTGTCCGCTCAACAGCGCAGTTGCTTATCAGTACAAATAATTGGTCATCCCAATTTTCAAAGAACGCAGATATTCGGGTCTGCGTTTTTTTTTTGGGGGGGGTGTGAGTGAGATGGGTTGGATGGGTTAGATGGGTTAGATGGGGGGGGTAAAGTTGACAGCAAAAAGTTTCCTTAAATTCCCTAAACTCCCTAAATTCCTTAACCTCCTTAGTGCCCTTAAAGCCTTTCACGCCTTTCACGCCCTTAATTAACAATTAAACCGCTCCCCTGTTTTAGGGGAGGAGTTTATGGGGGATTTTACAAAACCGCTCCCCTGTTTTAGGGGAGCTGTCCGCAGGACTGAGGGGTAAAGATTTGCCAATGACCAATGGCTATCCTAAATTCCCTTAATTCTCAACAAAAATTGTTGGATTACGAATTATTTTATATATTTGTATAGATTTAATTACAACCGGTAAAAACGGTCTGATTTATGGATAAAAACGTATATTGTGTGATTATGGCAGGCGGTGGTGGAGCCCGCCTTTGGCCTCGTAGCCGTCGCTCGATGCCCAAGCAGTTTCTCGACATTTTCAACACCGGCAAGTCGTTCTTGCGACTTACGTTCGAGCGTTTTGCAAAGCTCGTTGCGCCCGAAAATTTCTTGGTGGTAACCAATGCCGGCTACAAGGATCTCGTCCTGAAACATATCCCCGAACTCGATGAGAGCCAGGTGCTCTGCGAGCCTATCGGTCGCAACACTGCGCCCTGCATCTGCTATGCGGCATACTCACTGCGCAAGAAAAATCCCGAAGCCAAGATGATTGTCACCCCCGCAGACCACATTATGTTGCAGGAGGACGAGTTCCGCGCGATTGCAGCCGAGTTGTTGGAGTTTATCGACTCGAACGACGTGCTGATGACCGTCGGCCTCACGCCCACACGCCCCGAAACGGGATATGGCTACATCCAAAAGTCGGACAACAAGGCTATCAGCCGCGTCAAGTGCTTCACCGAGAAGCCCAACCTCGAATTGGCGCAGACCTTCGTGCAGTGCGGCGAGTTCTTCTGGAATTCGGGCATCTTCATCTGGAAGGCCAAGGATATCATCGCGGCTATCGAGAAGTTCCTGCCCGAACATCACAACCTCTTCAACGGCATCACCGAGGCTTACGGTACCGAGGCCGAGAAGGCTGCTATCGAGCGTGTATTCTCGGAGTGTCGTTCGATTTCGATTGACTATGGCGTGATGGAGAAGGCCGAGAATGTCTATGTACGCTGTGGCGACTTCGGTTGGAGCGATGTCGGCACGTGGAGCTCGCTCTACCAGCTCTCGCGCAAGGACAAGTACGCCAACGTCAAGCCCGAAGAGGGTTGTTTCACATACGACACACGCAACAGCATAATCTCGCTGCCGAAGGATAAGGTGGCAGTAATCAACGGCCTGCGCGACTACATCGTGGTCGATACGGACGATATCCTGATGATATGCCCACGCAGCGAGGAGCAGCACATCCGCGAATATATCGACGAGGTGCGCTTCAATCTCGGCACCAAACACGACTAATGATGAACGACATAGAACGATTATACGACCTTTTCGGCGAATGCACCGAGGTCACGACCGACTCGCGCAACGTCAGCGAAGATTCACTCTTCGTGGCGTTGCGTGGTGCATCTTTTGACGGCAATAAGTTCGTCTGCACAGCTCTCGATGCAGGTGCGAAGTACGCCATTGCCGACTCGGACGAGCCAGCGGCCGAGCGTCCCGACCTCGCAGAGCGAATCATCCGCGTCGAGGATTCGTTGGCAGCACTCCAAGAGTTGGCTCGCGAGCATCGTCGTCGCCTGGCAATCCCGATTATCGGCATCGTCGGCAGCAACGGCAAGACCACAACCAAGGAGCTCGTCTGCCGCGTCCTCTCGGAGCGTTTCGAGGTCTATGCAACCCGTGGCAACCTCAACAACCATATCGGAGTCCCCCTGACACTGCTCGCTATGGACAACGACACCGAGTTCGGCATTGTCGAGATGGGTGCAAGTGCTTGTGGCGAGATTGAGTTGCTCGCTTCGATTGCCGAGCCTAATTATGGTGTGATTACCAACATCGGCCGTGCCCACCTCGAAGGATTTGGAGGCGAGGCAGGTGTCCGCAAAGGCAAGGGCGAACTTTTCGATTTTCTGGCCGAGAACGGAGGTCACGCATTCGTTCCTAACGAAGATGCAACACTCGCAGCTATGGCTGCCGAGCGCGAAAATCTCGCAGCCGAATACTACTCGCGCACCATTGCCGACGGCATACCGAGCCACCTCGAAGGGGAGTATAACCGCGCAAATATCGCTGTGGCTGTCGCTGTGGGTCAATACTTCGATATCCCGCAGGAACGCATTGTCGATGCTATCGCCAACTATGCACCCGACAACAATCGCTCGCAGAGGGTCAAGACCGAGCACAACACGCTGATTGTCGATTGCTATAACGCCAACCCGTCGAGTATGGCTGCGGCAATCGAGAATATGCGCACCGAGAGCGGTAAGGGCAAGCTGCTTATCTTGGGTGATATGCTCGAACTCGGCGAGTGGAGCGCAGAGGAGCATCGTCGCACGCTCGAAGCGGCTCTCACAATCGAGAAGGCCGAAATCTTCACTGTGGGCAGTAACTTCCGCGAGGCTGCACGATCGTTGGCAGCCAACGTCAAGTGCTTCGACAACACTGCAACCCTCGGCGAATATCTCACACTCAACACCCTGCGCGACCGCACAATCTTGCTCAAAGGCTCGCGCGGTATTGCGCTCGAAAAGATTATCGGAAAATTATAATAACCACAACTATTAGGATGAAGAGATTTTTTCTGCTGGCATCAGCGCTGATTATCAGTTTTACACTCTCGGCAAAAGAGCAACCCAAGTGGCTCAAAGATGCTGCAATCTACCATATCTACCCCACCTCGTATATGGACTCGAATGGCGACGGTATGGGCGACCTGAACGGCATCCGTCAGAAGTTGGACTACATTCGCAGTGTAGGATTCAACTGTATCTGGATGTCGCCCTGCTTCCTGAGCGCGTGGGAGGATGGCGGTTACGATATCCTCGACTACTACAAGGTAGACCCTCGCTTCGGCACGAACGAGGATTTGTTCAACCTTATCAAGGAGGCTCACGACAAGGGCATCAAGGTCCTGCTCGACCTCGTGGCAGGTCACACTTCGGATAAGCACCCCTGGTTCAAGGAGTCGTGCAAGGCCGAGCCCAACAAATACTCGGACTACTACATTTGGACCAACAGCAAGGATGCAATGCCCCAAATAGCCGATATGAATGCAAAGGCAAAGTGGGTCGATAACGACCATCCGCGCAACGGCTACTTTTTGAAGAACTACTTCGACATCCAGCCCGCCCTCAACTACGGATACCTCAACCCCAAGACCGAGAATGAGTGGGAGGACGACTACAACGCCCCAGGTCCGAAGGCTGTACGCGAGGAGCTAAAAAATATTATCGCCTATTGGTGCGACCACGGAGCTGACGGTTTTCGTGTCGATATGGCACCCTCGTTGGTCAAGGGCGACAACAAGCAGCGCGAGGGAGCTATCCGCCTCTGGAACGAGATTTTTGCGTGGTACAACCAGAAGTATCCCGAAAACATTATGCTCTCGGAGTGGTCGGAGCCCAAGCAATCGCTCAGCGCAGGTTTTAACATCGACCTGCTGATCCACAACAAGTTGGGAGGCAAGATTTATCGTCCTCTCTTCTGCGAGACTGACGACTACTCCAACCCGACAATCACATACTTCAACCCCGAAGGTAAGGGCGAGGTGCGCAAGCCTATGGAGGTCTATAAGTCGGCATACGACGAGTTCCGCAAGACGGGCGGTTACGCATCAATGCCTACTTGCAGCCACGATATCTGGCGACTCAACCGCCTGAATCGCAACACGCCCGAAGAGTTGAAGGTTGCACTGACCTTCTTCCTCACATTGCCCGCTCCGCCGATTGTCTATTATGGCGAGGAGATTGGTATGCGCAATGTCGAGTGCACCCGACCGAAGGAGGGCAGCTTTTCGAGCCGCGACCGCACCCCGTGCCGTACACCGATGCAGTGGAGCACCGAGGCCAATGCAGGATTCTCGACCGTTGCAGATGCTACAAAGCTCTTCCTGCCTATCGACCAGCACGTTGATTACCCCAACGTAGCCGAGCAGCAGAACGACCCGAACTCGATTCTCAACTACGTCAAAGGACTGCTCAAATTACGTCGCGAAATACCCGCGCTCGGCACTGCCGGCGAGTGGAAGTATGTGGGCGATATGGATAACCCCTACCCGATGATTTACAGCCGTACGCTCGGCGACGAGAAGTATGTCGTAGTCTTCAACCCCTCGAAGCGAGAGGTTAGCGGCTCGACAGCTCCCCTCGGCAAGAAGGCGCAGTGGGTATATGGCAACAACCGCAAGCTCGCAAAGTGCAAGAGCAGCAAGAATGGACACACCTTCGAGATGAAACCGTTCAGCGTAGCAATCTTCAAGATGGAGTAATCAAAAACAATATATAAAAATGGAGAACAATCAGAAAATCAACTCATTGCCCGAAAACGCATATCGCGAACTCAAAGAGGGCGAAACCTACAAACCCCTGATGCCTAACGAGCCGGCACCTGCCGAAATCACACCCTACTCGGTAACGATGGGTGTCATTATGGCTATAATCTTCTCGGCTGCGGCTGCATTCCTCGGCTTGAAGGTCGGCCAGGTCTTTGAGGCCGCTATCCCTATCGCAATCTTGGCCGCAGGCTTCGGCTCGCTGCGTGGCAAGAAGCGCAGTATGCTGGGCGAGAATGTTATCATCCAGTCGATTGGTGCATCGTCGGGTGTAATCGTTGCAGGTGCAATATTCACACTGCCCGCACTCTATATCCTCGGCTTGGAGGCTCACTTCTACCAGGTATTCCTCTCGTCGTTGCTTGGAGGTGTGCTCGGTATCGTGATGCTCATCCCCTTCCGCAAATACTTTGTCAAGGATATGCACGGTAAGTACCCCTTCCCTGAGGCTACGGCTACCACCGAGGTACTCGTTTCGGGCGAGAAGGGCGGCAAGCAGACCGTACTGCTCGCTGTGGCAGGCTTGATTGGCGGTCTTTACGACTTTGCCGTATCGTCGTTCGGTGCTTGGGCCGAGAATATCTCGACCAAGATGACCACTTGGGGCTGTGCTGTTGCTGACAAGTTCAAGGTCGAGTTCTCGATGAACACGGGTGCAACTCTGCTCGGTTTGGGTTACATTATCGGACTGAAATATGCCGTAATTATCACCGCAGGCTCGTGCCTTGTTTGGTTTGTTATCGTACCGCTCGTAGGCTACGCATCGAGTGAGGCTGCATCGCTCAGCGCAATGGAGCTCTTCCAGATGTATGGTCGTCCTATCGGTATCGGTGGTATCGCTATGGCTGGTCTTATCGGTATCGTTAAGCAGTCGGGCATCATCAAGCAAGCCGTAGGCTTGGCATTCAACGAGTTGGGTGGCAAAAAGTCGGAGGAGAAGACCGAGCGCACACAGCGCGATATCTCGATGAAGGTTATCCTCTCGGTTATTATCGCAGTCCTGGTTTCGACCCTTGTATTCTTCCAGTTTGGTGTTTTGGGCAACTGGTTCCACACAATCATCGCACTGCTGATTGTCTTCGTTATCTCATTCCTCTTTACCACGGTGGCTGCTAATGCTATCGCAATCGTCGGCACTAACCCCGTATCGGGAATGACCCTGATGACACTTATCCTCAGTTCGCTCGTATTGGTTTCGATTGGTCTGAACGGCAAGACAGGTATGACCGCAGCCCTCATTATCGGTGGCGTAGTCTGCACGGCTCTCTCGATGGCTGGAGGCTTTATCACCGACCTCAAAATCGGCTATTGGCTCGGCACCACACCGCGCAAGCAGGAGACCTGGAAGTTCCTCGGCACGTTCGTTTCGGCAGTGACCGTTGCAGGTGTGATGATTATCCTCAACAAGACCTACGGATTCGTTGGCGAGAACGCGCTGACCGCTCCGCAGGCAAATGCTATGGCAGCCGTTATCCGTCCGCTGATGGAAGGTGGCGAGACTCCGTGGGTACTCTACTTTGCAGGTGCTGCATTGGCTCTGGTACTTAATTGGATTGGCGTACCGGCATTGGCATTCTCGCTCGGTATGTTTATCCCGATGTCGCTCAACGCTCCGCTCGTAGCAGGTGGTGCTATTGCGTGGTTCGTATCGAACCGCTCGAAGGATGAGGCACTCAACAAGGCTCGTTTCGACCGCGGTACTCTGCTCGCATCAGGCTTTATCGCAGGTGGTGCACTGATGGGCGTTGTTGCTGCAATCTTGAAGTTCGCAGGCGTCGATATGTATATGGGCGAGTGGGCTGCATCGAACTCGGCAGAGTGGTTGGCTTTGGCGATGTATATCGCTCTGGCCGTTTACTTTACTGTTCATACACTTAAAGCGAAGAAAGAGGAGTAGGAGAGAATTCAAAATTCAAAATTCAAAATTAAGAATTAAGAATCAGAAGTAATAATCGTTATGAAACGTATAGTATTCTTCGCAATAGCTGCCATTATGGCATTTAGCGCATCGGCTCGCGCACCGCAGGCCGTTTGCCCGATTGATGCTACAAAGGCCACACTCATCTCGGACCCCAATAACCAGATGACGCACTACACATCGACCCACATCACCGATAAGGGCGAAATCTGGATTGCCTACTACCGCGATTTGAATAACAACGTCGAGGACCCGAACAACCTCACGATCGAGATGGTCCTGAGCCGTTTCGATATCAAGAAGTGGCAGTCGCCCAAGATTAAGCACTCGTCACTGCTGAAGGTGGGTGGCACTATCGGCTCGTTCAATCAGGGCAACTCGGCTCCCTACGACCCCATCCTCTTCGATGCGAATGGCAAGGTGCTCTGCATCTATCAGGCGTGGGAGGACGACAACAACGTCTACATCGCCTTCGAGATTGACCCCAAGACGGGAACTCCCGTAGGCGAGATTGAGCGTTGTACCTTTACCTACACTTACAACGGCGAGAAGATTACCGTTCCCTTCTCGGCTAAGGCAAACGTAGAGTATCACAAGACAGCCCTCGGAGTGACAAACCTCAAAGGTATCGATAAGCCCGTACTCAACAAGAAGTACACCAAGCATGGCGAGTGGTACTATACCGCTCTGGCGAACTGGTGCTGCCAAGGCTCGATTCCGGTAGTTGTTCGCACCAAGGATGGTATCCACTATGAGGAGGTCTTCCGCTGCCCGGAGTTTAAGTATGGAGCTTCGGAGAACGAAATCGCAATCCACAATGACCGTCTTTATATAATTTCTCGCACGGGCCGTCCCGACAAGAAGCTCCGTGCCGGCACATTCCTCGGAGTCTATTCGCTCACGGGCGAGTGTCTGCGCAAGCCCTACCAGACAGGCGATGTGGAGTCGCGTCCCGAGATGATAGTCTTTAAGGATAAGGTTTACGCGATGTATAATGTCAAGCCCAACACTATCAACTACGAGACGGGCAAGGGTGTCAATCGCAGCCGTGTACGTCTTTCGGAGCTTGATGACCACGGCAGCGTGGTACGTGCGTGGGAGTATGCATCGCCTTACAGTATGCAGTACTACACGTTAAACGAGTATAAGGGTAAACTCTACCTCTCGTTTATCGAGGACCGCTTCGGCCGCGTAAAGGCACGAAAGGGCAACCTCTCGTTTGTGGAGTTAGATTTTTAACATCATTGCAGTATGAAACGTATCGCGCTATTAACCATACTCGCGTTATCGACACTCAGCGTATCGGCTCGCACACCAGAAACATCTTGCCCCGTTGATGCGTCAAAGGCGACACTTATTTCGGAACCCGAAAACAAAATGTCGCACGCACTCTCGACCCTTATTACCGACAAGGGCGAGGTCTGGGTTGCCTACTACTGCGATAAGGTTAATAATGTCGAGAATCCATCATACGTCACTATCAACCTGATGCTTAGCCGTTTCGATATCCGCAAGTGGCAGTCGCCCAAAATCGAGCATACCCGATTGGTCAGCCCTGGCGAGGAGTTTGAGGGCTACAAGCAGGATATGTATGCACCCTACGATCCGGTGCTTCTCAAAACCGAGAACGGCATCCGTTGCATATTCCAAGGTCAGGAGGATGGCGAAGCCGATTTAATGGCATTTGATATCGACCCCAAGAGTGGTAAGGCCGAGAGGAAGATGACCCCCTGCACCCTCACATTCCGCGATGGCGAGAAGACGCGAACACTTCCACTCTCGACCTCTGGCACACAGGAGTATTACAAGCACCTCGGCATAAGCGATTTTACCGACTTTGAGCGACCCGTACTTGACAAGCGCTTTGTCGAGCACGATGGCTGGTATTATAACATCCTCGCCAATTGGGCGATGCAGTACTCCATACCGATTATTGTTCGCACAAAGAACGGCATTGATTATGAGGTTGTCTTTACCTGTCCGGAGTTCACGCACGGCTCGACCGAAGGCTCGATAGCCATCCACGATGGTCGCATCTACATCATTGCCCGCACGGCAGACTACAAGAAGGAGCTGCGTCCTGAGCGTGGTTGCTATCTGGGAGTCTACTCGCTCACGGGCGAGTGCCTGCGCAAGCCCCACAAGATTACAGACGACTACTCACGTCCCGAAATGATAGTGCGCAACAATAAGGTCTATGCTATGTACAACGTCAGACCTCACTACAAGGTTGATTCTAAGACCATCTACCGCAGTCGTGTACAACTCTCGGAGGTAGACGCGAATGGCGATATCGTTTTCGGATGGGAATTCGTGGCAAAAAACAGTATGCAATATTATAGTTTGTGCGAATACCGAGGCGATGTCTATCTGACATTTATCGAAGACCGCTTCGATGTTGCCCATAGGGATAAAGGCAATGTTGCATTTGTTAAAACTGAACTTTAATTTGAATTATTAAACAACGAGGCATCACGCTCATAATCCTTTCGGAAGAGGCAAAAGATGCCGCATAAATTGGAATAATTACTAACAAAGGCTACCGGCTCACCGAATATTTTTTGATTTTAGGTGAGCAGGTTTTGGCTCGACCGAAGGCTGGCTCAGATGGGACATACTTGGCGTATTTCCCATTTGGGGCAGGCGAGGAGAGACAAAAGATGCCGCATAAAATCGAAAAATATGGAACTGAAAGAGAGATTTTTGAAGTACGTTGCGGTTGATACGCAATCAGATGAGAATAGCGAAACATTCCCCTCGACAGCTAAGCAGTTTGACCTGCTCAATATGCTCAAAGAGGAGATGGAGGCACTCGGATTGACCGAGGTATCGATGGACAAGTATGGCTACACTATGGGTACTATTCCAGCAAGCGAGGGCTACGAGAATGCTCCCGTAATCGGATTTATTGCCCACGTTGATACAGCTCCCGATATGAGCGGCAAGGATGTAAAGCCGAGAATCATCGAGTGCTACGACGGCGAGGATATTATGCTGAACAACGCCCTCACGATGAAGGTTGCGGATTTCCCCGAACTCAAAAAGTTTGTGGGCCACACGTTGATTCACACCGACGGCACCACCCTGCTGGGTGCCGACGACAAGGGCGGCGTTGCAGAGATTATGACCGCTGCGGAGTATCTTATGGCACACCCCGAAATTAAGCACGGTAAGATTCGCATCGGCTTTACCCCCGACGAGGAGATTGGTCGCGGTGTCGATTTCTTCGATGTCAAGGCCTTTGGTGCCGACTTCGCCTACACTATGGATGGCGGTTTCGAGGGCGAGTTGGAGTATGAGAACTTCAACGCAGCATCGGCAAAGATTTCGATTCAGGGTCGCAACGTACACCCCGGATATGCGAAGAACAAGATGATTAACGCTATCCAGGTTGCTTGCGAGCTCAACGCTATGCTGCCGGCACAGGACCGCCCCGAACATACCGAGGGCTACGAGGGATTCTACCACTGCGTAGGTATCAACGGCACCGTCGAGCAGGCGCAGATTTCGTATATCATTCGCGACCACGATGCCGATAAATTCGAGCAGAAGAAGGCTTGGATGTACGACGTCGTAGGTATGCTGAATAATAAGTTCGGTCAGGGAGTGCTGACCCTCACGCTCAAAGACCAATACTACAATATGCGCAAGATGGTCGAGCCGCATCCGCAGGTTATAGACAAGGCGTTGGAGGCTATGCGCGAGGCTGATGTTACGCCTATCGTTCGCCCGATTCGTGGTGGTACGGACGGTGCTCGCCTCTCGTTTATGGGTCTTCCCTGCCCCAACATCTTCGCCGGCGGTATGAACTTCCACGGCAAGTTCGAGTATTGTTCGCTCAACTCGATGGAGAAGGCCGTGAAGGTAATCATCAACCTGGCACAGCTCTGGGCAAAATAATAATAGAGGTTTTGTGAGCAAAAATTTTTATTTTTGCATTCGGCAAAAAATCCATGGCATAGAATGGCAACGAACCGACGCCAAACCGAGGGCAGAGAGTACTTGTACTCTATGCCGAGGTGCGAAGGAGGAAGACCATCGGTCAATGGCATGCGTTCGCCTACGCTCACTGAATGGCATTTAATGGCAAAATGATATGGATGTAACAAAACAAAGCAACAACATCTATCGCAATCTAATTGCCTATCGCAAAGCGGTGGTTATCTACGATTTAACCTACCTCTTCTGTGAGAAATTTATTGCCATTGGCGACCGCACCAAAGACCAAATGATACAAGCAGCTCGCTCGGGTAAGCAGAATATCGTCGAAGGCAAAGCCGCATCGATAATTTCTGCTGAAACGCACATAAAACTGCTGGGTGTGGCGAGGTCGAGTTTCCAGGAGCTATTGGAGGATTATATCGACTATCTACGAACTCGCAAATTGCGATTATGGGAGACCGACTCAAAAGAGGTCGAAGCTATGCGCAATCTCGGGTTAACACATAAGGATTCCAAATTCTTTTTGGAATTGGCAGAAACACGAAACGACGAAGTCATTGCGAATATGGCGATAGTGCTGCTATATCAGGAGGATGTACTATTGCGCAAGCACATTGAGAAACAGATTAAACTCTTTGTTGACGAAGGTGGTTTTAGAGAAGCTTTAACAAAAGCTCGCATTGAAAAAAAGAAGAAAAAGTAGTAATTTTGTCATTAAATGCCATTCAGCAATCTTTGATTGCGCATGCCATTAAGGGCATAGCCCGAATGCCATTGAATGCCATAAAAAATAGAGAACACGATGAAAAATCGTTTTGGTTTTGTAAAGGTTGCTGCGGCAACACCCTTAGTCAAAGTTGCAGATTGTCACGCCAATGCTGAGGCTATCGACCGAATGACGGCCGAGGCCGCAGAGCAAGGCGTGAGCATTGTGGTATTCCCCGAACTATCAATCACAGGCTACACCTGTGGAGATTTGTTCCTGCAATCACGCCTTTTGGAGGCGGGCGACGAGGCTTTGGCTCGTCTTTTAGCAACTCCGCGCCCCATTGTGTCGATTGTCGGAATGCCGATATACTACAAGAACAACCTCTACAACTGCGCTGTGGTTATCGCCAACGGCAAGATTCAGGGCATCGTTCCCAAGAGTTATATCCCCAACTACTCGGAGTTCTACGAGAGCCGCTGGTTCTCGGAGGGCCGTGACATCCGCAATACCGAGATTGTCATCTGCGGTGAGCGCGTACGCTTCGGCACCGACCTCCTGTTCAAGGTCCACGGTGTGAGATTCGGAGTCGAGATTTGCGAAGATTTGTGGGTACCTGCACCGCCCTCGTCGGATATGGCTTTGGCAGGTGCTACGTTGATTTTCAACCTCTCGGCTACGCCCGAAATCCTGGGTAAGCACACCTACTTGCGCTCGCTTATCAAGCAGCAGTCGGCACGCGCTCTTTGCGGATATGTCTACTGCTCGGCAGGTGTTGGCGAATCCTCGACCGACCTTGTATTCACAGGCAACGGCATCATCGCCGAGAATGGCACAATCATCACGGCTCGCGAGCGTTTCGTGCGCGACGAGCGACTGACGGTGGCCGATATCGACGTTGAGCATATCTTCAACGAGCGTCGTCGCCACACCTCGTTTATCAACCTCGACAATCGTTTCGAGATTCTGCATATCAACCTCCCGCAGCCGGAGAGCGAGTTGGAGCGCACAATTGACCCTGAGCCATTCATCCCCGATAACCTCGATGAGGGATGCTGCGAGATTATGTCGATTCAGTCGGCAGGATTGGCACAGCGACTCTCGCACATTGGATGCAAAAAGGTAATTTTAGGAATTTCGGGCGGACTCGACTCGACCTTGGCTCTGCTCTCGACAGTCAAGACCTTCGACCTGCTCGGTCTCGACCGCAAGGGCATCATCGGAGTTACGATGCCGGGATTCGGCACCACCGACCGCACCTATCAGAATGCGCTGACACTTATGCACGAGCTGGGTATCACAACGCGCGAAATATCGATACGCAAGGCTTGTGAACAGCACTTTGCCGATCTCGGCCTTGACCCTGCGGAGCGAGGTGCGGCATACGAGAACTCGCAGGCACGTGAGCGTACACAGATACTTATGGACCTGGCAAATATGGAGGGTGGCATCGTTATCGGCACGGGCGATTTGAGCGAGGCGGCACTCGGCTGGGCAACCTACAATGGAGATTCGATGTCGATGTATAACGTGAACTGCTCGATTCCGAAGACACTGGTGCGCAAGCTTGTCGAGTGGTGTGCCGAGAACGACAGCAACGAGCAGGTACGTGCAACTCTGCACGACATCGTCGATACGCCTGTCAGCCCCGAACTTCTGCCGGCAGACAGCGATGGCAACATTGCCCAGAAGACCGAGGATTTGGTCGGTCCTTACGCTCTGCACGACTTCTTTATCTACAACTTTATGCGCAACGGATTCTCGCCTGCAAAGATTGAGTTTTTGGCACAGAGAGCCTTTGCCAATGAGTTCTCGCACGAGGAGATTCGCCATTGGTTGCAGGTCTTCCTGCGCAGATTCTTCTCGCAGCAGTTCAAGCGTTCGGCTGCGCCCGATGGCCCGAAGGTAGGCTCGGTATCGCTCTCTCCGCGCGGAGATTTGCGTATGCCCTCGGATGCCTTTGCCAAGGAGTGGCTCGATAATCTAAAATAGCTATTTGAAAAGATTGATACTAAAATGAAGAGATTACTCGCACTGCTGACCTTCATCATTGCATTGACTGCGTGTCACTCGCAAGGAGATATGCTTATCGAGGCCGAAAACTTCGACTGTAAGGGTGGCTGGTCAGTCGATCAACAGTTTACCTTCGAGATGGGTTCACCTTATCTGCTGGCTCACGGTCTGGGCAAGGCTGTCGAGGATGCCACGACCAATGTGCGATTCCGCAGTGCCGGCGAGTATCATATATTTGCTCGCACTTATAATTGGACCTCACCGTGGTCAGCCAATCGTGGTGCAGGAGCATTCCGCATCAGCCTTGACGACGAGCTTCTACCCAACGAGTTGGGAGCCTCAGGCTCGCAGTGGGAGTGGCAGTATGCCGGCTCGGTAGACATTACCAAATCGGGTCGCCATACGCTCCGCCTGCACGACCTGACAGGCTTTGACGGCCGTTGCGACGCTATCTTCATCACATCTAATCCGAACGCCACACTCCCCACAGATAATGCAACTCTCGACACCTTCCGCAGTGAGCATAACCCCATAATGCCGAAGGTTGTGGAGTATGATTTTGTGGTTGTTGGCGGTGGTATTTCGGGTATGTGTGCCGCGGTTGCAGCGACACGCTTGGGCTGCCACGTCGCTCTTATCAACGACCGACCTTTATGGGGAGGCCTGAACAGCTCGGAGACACGAGTCCATTTGGGCGGTCATATCGAAATGGAACCCTACCCCAACCTCGGCAATATGATTAAGGAGTTCGGTCCGCTGCGCAAAGGTAATGCACAGCCAGCCGAATACTACGAAGATGACAAGAAGCGTACATTCCTCGAAGCAGAGAAGAATCTCGCGCTCTATCCTTCGTTTAGAGTATATGCCGTCGAGTCAAACAATGGAGTTATCGAGTCTGTACGCGCCAAACATATCGAGACGGGTGAGGAGATTATCTTCCGCGCGCCCCTCTTCTCGGACTGCACGGGCGATGGCACGGTGGGTTATCTCGCAGGTGCCGACTTTGCTATGGGTCGCGAGAGCCGCGACGAGTATGGCGAGCCCTCGGCTCCCGAAGTTGCCGACAAGATGACTATGGGAGCCTCGGTGCAGTGGTACTCGGTCGAGAGCGATAACGAGAAGAGTTTTCCTATATTTGAATATGGTCTTAACTTCAATGAGGAGAGTTGCGAGCGCGTCCTTATGGGCGAATGGACCTGGGAGACAGGTATGAACTACGACCAATGCAAGGAGTTCGAGCGCATCCGCGACTATGGACTGATGGTGGTCTACTCGAATTGGAGTTTCCTGAAAAATCGGATGGCGAATAACGAGATCTATCGTAATCGCGAGTTGGGCTGGGTGGCATACGTTGCCGGCAAGCGCGAGTCGCGCAGACTTCTGGGCGACCACGTTCTCACCGAGAATGACCTAATCAACGAAGTACCCTATCCCGACGCTTCGTTCACCTCGTCGTGGAGTATCGACCTCCACTACCCCGACCCTCAGAACAGCAAGCACTTCCCCGGCCAGGAGTTCAAGTCTATCTGCGTACACGGCAAGACCAATCCCTATGCCGTACCTTACCGTTGCCTCTACTCGCGCAACGTCAGCAACCTCTTTATGGCGGGTCGCGATATCAGCGTTACGCACATCGGACTGGGAACGGTGCGCGTGATGCGAACCTGCGGAATGATGGGAGAAGTTGTAGGTATGGCGGCATCGCTCTGCCACAAGAATAACGTCCTGCCACGTGATATCTACACCACTTATCTCGAAGATTTGAAGGCTTTGATGCGTGAAGGTGCAGGCAAGCAGGGACTACCCAACAACCAACTCTACAACAAAGGCGGCCGTTGGCCGACCTATAAAAAGAAGTAGCGATTCGTTCTCAAATCGCTACCTCTGGCATTGATTACGGGGCTGTTCGACAAATTGTTGAACAGCCTATTTTTTATTCATATAGTAAATATGGCTTACGCTGCTCACAGAATCGGGCAACATCCTCGGCCCAACGAGCGCGAATCTCGGCCTCGGTGCGGCCTTCGATAATCATCTGGCGGACGTAATCCACACCCACGAGCTTCTCGAAGAAGGGAGTGTTGAAGAACTCTTCACCTCGGCTACCCGTACGGCGGTAGGCATCAATCACATATTTCAGCGTAAAGCCCTCGGAGATGACACTCTCGCAATCGACCTTACGCAAATCGACACCTCGGCACTCCTGGTCGAGCAGTGGCGGATTCTTCGCTCCGGCCACCGAGCGGGGCGTAAACTTAAAGCTGCAATCGCTCATCGCCGGGTGTCCATACATCTCGAAAGGAGCATCCGTGCCACGTCCAAGGCTCATAATAGTAGCCTCGAATAGGCATACAGCAGGATAGAGATATATTGCGTGCTGTGAGCGCAAATTAGGCGACGGAGCTATGGGCAATACGTAGCGCATATTGCGGTTGTAGCCCTCGATAGGAATAACCGTCAGGTCTACCTTACTTGCCCAACCCTCGCCTATGGCCATACGGGCAATCTCGCCCATAGTCAGGCCATGCACCACCGGTATCGGCAACGCACCCACACCCGACTTATAACGCATATCGAGTATCGGGCCATCTACATACATCCCGTTAGGATTGGGACGGTCGAGAACGACGACTTGCAGACCAAACTCGGCACACGCCTCCATCATTCGGAGCATCGCGATATAGTAGGTGTAAAATCTCAGTCCCACATCCTGCATATCGACCATCAGCAGGTCGAACGACTGCATAACCTCGTCCGAAGGGCGTTTTTTCGAGCCATCATATAGCGAGCGGATAGGTATTCCGGTCTTCTCATCCACGGTACTTGCAACCTTCTCACCGGCATCTGCCGTACCTCGAAAACCGTGTTCAGGCGAGAATATTGCCACTACGTTCACTCTCTTGCGACAGAGCATATCGACCAGATGCTCCTCGCCCACTATCGAGGTATGATTAGCCAAGATAGCCACACGTTTACCTGCAAGCATCGGCAGATATTGCTCTGTGCGCTCGGCTCCCACACGCAGAGAAGCCGCCTCGGCATAAGCGCCGCATAAAAACACATACAACAGTATGGCAAAAATTCTCTTCACAGCCTAAAACGCTATTGCTGAATCTCCTGAATCAATGTCTTCGGCTCGTAGCCTTCGGGCAACTGAATAAGGTCGCTATCCTCAGCACCGAACGAGCGGTAGTACTCGTTGAACTGCGCCACAATATCGTAGCGATGAGCCATACCGGCCAGATAGTATATCTGCGACAGCTCGTCAAACTTCTCGTCGAGGATTCCCGACACCAAATCGGCAGTCGGACCGTCGAAGCGCAAGTAGTGCTCGATATACTCGATAAGCACCTCTGCATAGTCTGTGAGCAGAGCATCACCCTTCTCATTCTCCTCGATAGCGTAGTAAGCCTCGATGAAGGGGTAGGTATTGGCCTCGGTGTAGCGCACCTGCGAGGTGGGTAGTACTTCCAATCCACGGTCAAGCAGTGCAAGTGCCTTCTCGTTATCTCCACGACGGATAAACTCCTTCGCCACGCGAGCAAAGGCCTCGCGAGCACGTGATACACCGAGATTGTACTGTGTGAAGTAATCCACATAAACCTTCGGGTCTGCGAGATTTCCGTAGCGGAAAGTATCCATCATCAGCGGATAGACATAGTCGGGGTCGATGCGACCGATATCCCACGAGGTCTTGTAGGGGGTCAAAATCGGCACAAAGCGGTAGGAGTAGCCGTCGAACTGCAAGTAGTCGAGCAGGCCTAAATCCTGCAACACATAGACCTGGGTAAAGGCTATCGGACGCTTCCAATCGAAGTTAGCCAACAGGTCGAGAATCATCAGCTGACTTCTGTCGAGCGAGTTAGCCTTGATATTCAGATAGACCGTATCGACCATCAAATCGCGGTCTTCGGGCTTCACGATGCCCGATGCGATTGCGCTATCCTTATCCACAGGCAGCGCGATGCGACGTGTCGGCAGGTAGTCGGTCATCGTGCCATCCACCAGCGGAGCCTTCGAGCGTGGGTCCTCGCTGCGGATAAAATCCATAACCTCCTTAATCTCGACC
The DNA here is from genome assembly GCA_045644925.1 of Alistipes sp. Taxonomy (GTDB): domain Bacteria; phylum Bacteroidota; class Bacteroidia; order Bacteroidales; family Rikenellaceae; genus Alistipes. The sequence goes on along the minus strand of JAZRHV010000019.1, from coordinate 30,341 downwards.
ACGCGGTCAAGACGCTCATCGACGGGCAGCCACTCGTTGGTGTTGTAGTACTTGCTACGAGGCAACGAGAAGGGCACACCCTCAGCCTCGTTAGCCTTGCACTTCATCTCGTCGATATACCAATCGCCACCCAGATAGCTCGAATTCATAATACGCACATCGGTACGCACACCATCAACCTCCTGATTAAACCAGAGAGGGAAGGTGTCGTTATCGCCATAGTTGATGATAATCGAGTTCGGCAGGGTCGATTGCAGGTAGTTCCAACCCACATCGCGAGCCATTGTACGTCCCGAACGGTCGTGGTCGTCCCAATTCTGCGCACAGAGGATTGCAGGCACCGAGAGGCAGACTACCGTAGCCGCAGCAGCCACTGACGTATTGTTGCGACGGGTCAGGGCCGAGAGCATATCCTTAACGGCCAAGACACCCAAGCCTATCCACATCGAGAAGGCGTAGAACGAGCCGGCATATACGTAGTCGCGCTCGCGCACCTCGGCAGGCGACGAGTTGAAGTAGACAACCAACGCGATACCCATCATCACGAACAACCACATAACCACCACAAAGTTGCGCTGGTCGCGGTTGAGCTGATAGATCAAACCTATCAGACCCAGAATGAATGGGAGGAAGAAGTATGTATTTCGTGCTCGGTTGCCCTCGATTTCGCGCGGAAGGTTATCCTGTGGACCGACATAGAGTTCGTCCACAGCCCTCACACCCGAAATCCAATTACCATTGGTAATAGTGACATCCGAAGCCTGAATATCATCCTGACGACCCACGAAATTCCAGAGGAAGTAACGCAGGTACATATAGCTCAACTGATACGAGAAGAAGTAGTTGAGATTTTCGAGGAACGTAGGCTCGACAACCGTGCGTACCGACTCGCCATCGCTATAACGCACCCTCTTGCCGTAGTCGAGCACCTCGCCACGCACAGGACGGCCATTCTCGTCACGCATAACCTCGCCATTCTCGTCGCGCAACACCTCGACCTTGGTGCGGTATGCCGCCCAGGGCTTATAGTCGCGCTCCTTCTTATTGTAGTCCCACATTCGGGGAAAGAGGTGCATAAACTGCGAGGGGTAGGTATAGCCCTCGATAGTCGAGGCCTTCTCGTAGCGGCCCGTATCCTTGTTGAGATAGTAGAACTCGCGCACCTCGTAGTCCTCGATAGGTGCCGAGTAGTATGCTCCGTACAGGAGCGGACGGTTACCGTATTGGTCACGGTTCAATACCGAGAGCAGTGCGTGCGGATTGTCGGGATCGTTGCTATTCATCGGTGGATTAGCAGCAGCGCGAATCGTTACCGAAGCATACGACGAGAATCCGAGCAAAATCATCGTCAGCGACAGCACTGCAAGGTTCGCCAGACGAAAACCCTTCTTGTGGGTAAACCACACAGCCCAACCGCACAAACCAAAGAGTGCCGCAGCAAAGAATACCATACCCGAATTGACCGGCAGGCCGAAGGTATTTACGAACAACACATCGACCATTGCGCCCACATAGACCGTATAGGGGATGATGATTCCGTTGATTACGAGCAGGAATGCACCCGATACGAGCGTCGCCAAGACGCAACCTTTGAGAGTCACCTTCTTCGTCTTGCGGAAGTAGTAAATAAATACCAACGCAGGGATAGTCAGCAAGTTCAGGATATGTACGCCAATCGAAAGACCCATAAGGTAGGTAATCAGTAGAATCCAACGTGCCGAATGGGGTTCGTCGGCCTGCTCCTCCCAGCGCAGCATAAGCCACACCACCAGAGCCGTAAACATCGACGAGAGCGCATAGACCTCGCCCTCGTATGCCGAGAACCAGAAGGTATCGGTAAAGGCATAACCCAACGCTCCGACAACACCAGCGCCCAGCGTTGCAATCGCATTAGCCTTCGAGAGCTCCTTGCCCTCACGCTGGTAGAGGCGACGAGCGATGTGCGTAATCGTCCAGAAGAGGAAGAGAATACAGAACGCCGAGGCGATGCTGTTCATAGCATTCACCGCGTGGGGCACGTAGTGAGGCGAGGGCGCAAAGAGCGTTGCCAGACGTGCAAGCATCATAAAGAGTGGTGCACCGGGAGGGTGGCCAATCTCCAACTTATAGGATGTTGCGACAAACTCGGCGCAGTCCCACAGGCTCGACGACGGCTCCATCGTAAGGAGGTAGGTCACTGCGGCAATCGCAAAGACCACCCAGCCCGTGATTAGATTCCAACGATTAAAATTTTTCATTTTTATCTATCTTATTTTGTTTCCGCTTTTTATAGGCCTTTAAGCCAAAATGCAAAGGTAGGAATTTAACGCCAAACTACGAAAGTTTATTATATAAACTTTGCCCACATGCCGGAATTTACCATAAAGAGGACAAAAAAAGAGAGGCTCTCAAAACCGAGAACCTCTCCATATTTTGCAATCTGACTTCTTCGGTCAGTTTTTTTTTCGATTAGAAGCACCAAGTAGCCGAGATTGCACCATTGTAGAAACCAGCAGTGTAGAGGCCTACATTATTGGCTACATTCTTGCCATAAGTGCCACCGATGTTAATTGCGGGCGAGTAGTCAATAGCCAAGCGAATAGGCACCTTATTGAACTTGATACCAAACTTAACCTGACCTACAACGCCACCATAGCAGAAGTGAGCAGCGCCACCAACATTACCACCAACACCGGCATCCAAGAACCACTGACCTGCCTTAGGAGTCCAATTCCAAGCAAAGCAGTTCCAGTTGTGAAGAATAGCAAAATCTGCTGCCAAGCCATTGAAGATACCGATACGACCCTCAAAATATGCCTTATCAGAGTAGAAACACTCTGCTACTGCCTGAACACCATAGGTCACACGAAGACCTGCCGACCACTTCTGCGATGCAACATAGTTTGCTGCCTCCTTAACCTTGCTCTGTGCCGAAACAGTAGTTATGCAAAACAGAGCAACCACGATAAGTAAAATCTTTTTCATACTCTAAAAAAATTTGTGATTAAACATTCAGTAATTTGTGTTTGCCTCACAAATATAGTAATTAATCTCAAAAATGCAAAGATTAATCGCAAAAAAATGGAGCGACTAAAAATTATTTTGTCTTGTAAGTGCAGCGATACTTACCCTTCGCGAGATTCAAAATCTTACCTTTGAGCAGATTACGACGCAGGGGCGAAAGGCGGTCGGTGAAGACCTCGCCTTCGAGGTGGTCGTACTCGTGCTGGATAACACGCGCAGCCATTCCGCCAATCTCCTCGTCGTGCTCGACGAAGTTCTCGTCCTGGTAACGAATCTTAATCGAGACCGGACGGCTCACATCCTCGTGCAGACCGGGCAGCGAGAGGCATCCCTCGTTAAAGAGCGATGTCTCGGCACTGCGCTCATAAATCTCGGCATTGATAAATACCTTGCGATACTCTGCGAGCGAAGGGTCCTCCTCACCCCAAGGGGTGCAATCAACGATAAAGAGGCGGATATTCTTGCCAATCTGCGGAGCAGCCAAGCCCACACCCTCAGCCTCGGCAAGGGTGAGATACATATCGTCAATCAGCTTGCCCAATTCGGGGTAATCGGGGTCGATATTGACCGACTTTTTGCGCAATACGGGCGAGCCGTAAATAACTATCGGATAAATCATAATATCAATTCAAAATTCAAAATTCAAAATTTCAGTGTCTGCGACGCTTTGTTTAAGGGCTAATGGCATTTAATGGCAAAAATCTTTCCTGCTATGCCATTCAGGGCTGAAAGCCCGCCTGCCATTCAGTGAGCCTTCAGGCGAACGCCTGCCATTCAGCAGTCGCAGACTGCGCTTGCCATTATCAATCGCACGGCACAACCTCCCCAGCTCCGCACAGCCAAGGATAATCATCAATTTACTCCAGCGGAGAGATGTAGCTCTTCTTGGTTTTGAGCACCTTGTTCACCGCTTTGAGCACCAACGGTTCCATAACGGTTACGTAGCACTCTTTATTGGGATGTACGCCATCTTTTGCCCATTTGAGCGGCAGGCCACCCTCCTCATCTGTCAGAGCTGAGTGGTAATCGACGTAGTAAATCTTATTTGCCTCGGCATACTCGCGAATCATCACATTCAGACGCTTGATATCCTCAGCAGGGGTAAGTTCCTTGCGCCAACGAAATCCCTTCGACGGAGTTACCGAGCAGAGGATAACCTTGATTTTATGCAACTTTGCCAACTCGCACATCGACTTGATATTACCCATAATATTCTCGTGCGAGATGATGCCGTTGTTCATAGCGATATCGTTGATACCAGCAAGAATAACCACGCAACGGGGCTTCAAATCGAGCACATCCTGACGGAAACGCACCAACATCTCCGAAGTTGTCTGTCCGCTGATACCACGACCCACGAAGTTATTCTTGTCGAAGAACGCTGCATCCTGACGCACCCAGCCGCGAGTAATCGAGTTACCCATAAATACGGCATCAATCTTACCCACACGGTCAGCAATCTCGGCATTGGCCTTCGCATAGTAGCCGAACTTCGCCCAATCCTTGGGCTCCTTCTTCTTGTCCTGCGCAGTAGCAGCACCCGCAACGAGCAGCACAGCCACCAAAAGCATAAAAAATCTCTTCATAGTATTTTTGTTTAGTTTTTTCGTTCAGAGGCTATCGTCTGCTATCCATATATGATTGCAGGATTATCGTTGCCGAAATCTTATCAACCAAAGCCTTATCGCGACGCGCCATCTTGCCGATACCGCTATCGAGCATCGTTCGATGAGCAATAACCGAGGTAAAACGCTCATCGTAGAATGTGATCTCAACCGTCGGGAATGCCCTGCGCAGCCTTGCTGCCAGAGGCTCGACAAATCGCCACGTCTCGCTCGGTGCCCCGTTCATCTGCGTAGGCTTACCAAGCACGATGGTCGTCACTTCGTTCGCAGGCACATACTCCGCCAGCCACTTTTCGAGTTCGCGTGTATCGAGCGTAGTGAGTCCCCCTGCAATGATTTGCAAGGGGTCACTGACGGCTATACCCGTGCGGCGAGTGCCGTAATCTATGGCAAGTATTCTACCCAACGAGATTACCTATACCCCAACCAAGCAGATATCCAAGACCGAAACAAGCTCCGATAATGAGGATAATCAAACCCCACGAACGCTTATTGTTTTTAATCTCGATTTGCATCGGTGGGAATTTATTTATTCAACTTCTTGAAGAGCTTGCGGTATGAGCACTGCTCATCGACCATAGCGTGGAGAGCCTCGATAGCAACGCGCTCCTGAGCCATTGTGTCGCGGTGACGAACGGTAACGGTACCATCCTCCAAAGTCTGGTGATCAACGGTAACGCAGAACGGTGTACCCACAGCATCCTGACGGCGGTAACGCTTACCAATCGAGTCCTTCTCGTCGTAAGTTACCACGAAGTCGTACTTCAAATCGTCGATAATCTCGCGAGCCTTCTCCGGAAGACCATCCTTCTTCACGAGCGGCATAACTGCGACCTTCGTCGGAGCAAGGCAAGCGGGGATACGCAATACTACGCGCTCGTCGCCATTCTCCAACTTCTCCTCGCAGTAAGCTGCCGACATAATTTGCAAGAACATACGATCCACACCAATCGAGGTCTCGACAACGTAAGGAACATAGCTCTCGCCCGACTCAGGATCGAAGTACTGGATCTTCTTGCCAGAGAACTTCTGGTGGTTACCCAGGTCGAAGTCCGTACGCGAGTGGATACCCTCAACCTCCTTAAATCCGAAGGGGAAGTTATATTCTACGTCGGTCGCTGCGTTAGCGTAGTGAGCCAACTTATCGTGATCGTGGAAGCGGTAGTTCTCGTCGCCAAAGCCGAGGGCACGGTGCCAAGCCATACGTGTCTCCTTCCACTCGTTCCACCACTGCATCTCGGTACCGGGCTTCACAAAGAACTGCATCTCCATCTGCTCGAACTCACGCATACGGAAGATAAACTGGCGAGCAACAATCTCGTTACGGAAAGCCTTACCAATCTGAGCAATACCGAACGGGAGCTTCATACGGCCGGTCTTCTGCACATTGAGGAAGTTCACGAAGATACCCTGTGCAGTTTCGGGGCGAAGGTAGATTGTGTTAGCACCCTCAGCGGTCGAACCCATCTGGGTCGAGAACATAAGGTTGAACTGACGCACCTCGGTCCAGTTGCGAGTACCCGAAATCGGGCAGACAATCTCGCAGTCGAGGATAATCTGACGCAACTCGTTAAGATCCGAGTTGTTCAAAGCCTCGGCGAAGCGGTTGTGTACCTCGTCACGCTTTGCAGCAATCTCTGCCACGCGGGGCGAAGTTGCGCGGTACTGCTCCTCGTCGAACGACTCACCGAAACGCTTGCGAGCCTTATCGACCTCCTTCTGAATCTTCTCATCCTGCTTTGCCATCCAATCCTCGATGAGCACATCTGCACGATAGCGCTTCTTCGAATCCTTGTTATCAATCAGAGGGTCATTGAACGCGCCAACGTGACCCGATGCCTCCCAGGTTTTGGGGTGCATAAAGATAGCAGCGTCGATACCTACGATGTTCTCGTGGAGCTTAACCATCGAGTCCCACCAGTAACGCTTGATGTTATTTTTGAGCTCAACGCCGTTCTGGCCGTAATCATAAACTGCGCCCAGACCGTCATAAATCTCACTCGAAGGGAATACAAAACCATACTCCTTGCAGTGAGCAACCAATTTCTTAAAGAGTTCTTCCTGTGTCATAACTTATATTGTTTTGCTTATAATTTTCCAATCGGCAAAGATACGAAATAAAATTCACAATTCACGATTCGCAGTTCACAATTATTGCAAATAAGATTAATTCTTAATCTTGTACATCATAAATGTTTTGGCAGGGATGCTAACTTCAATCTTTGCCCCCTCGACCGAAATCACCTTGCTTTGCGGAACTAGTTTGGTAGGAGCATCAAAAGAGTTGTCGGCATCGAGGTCATCGGACGTGTAGGTCGTGAGCGAGCCCTCGTGCGCACCCTTCGACACTCCTTTGAGGTTCAGTTCTATATGCTGGTCCTTTTCGCCGGCATTGACAATCTTGACAATAATCTCATCGGTCGATCTCTCGTAAACGGCACTTGCAAAGAGATTATGCTGACCCTCTGTACCTGCCACGGGCTTACCATCCCAAGTCAGCGAAAGCACGTTCGTACCCTTGTTGTGCGAGTAAATCTGATGAAAATACCACGAACAGCTGCGGAACGAGCGCAGATTATCATACCAAATCATATCGGGTCGCCACTGCCAACCGTCGATATGAGCGAACAGCGGTGCATAGGTCGCCATCGGCACCACATCCGCATTGCGCTCTACACCCGTAAGGAATGCCGCTTCGAGCAGCGATGCGTGAAAGTGATTCCACTTTTTGCCCGCACCGTGGCAGGCATACTCTCCGGCAAAAACCTTCGGGCCCGTACGGGGATAGTTGTCATATCGTGTACCGCTCGCCAGGAACCACTCCTCGTTGCGGTAGAAGTGCTCATCGACCAAATCGACACCGAGTTCGCGCATCTTCGGCCAGAGGTAGTCGAATCTCGCACCGCTCGGACGAGGACCCGTGCTGCCGACAAGCTGAATTTCGGGATATTTTTTGCGCAACTGCTCGACAAAGGGTCTGAGATTCTCGACATATATCTCGCCCCACTGCTCGTTGCCGATAGCCAAATATTTGAGATTGAAAGGTGCAGGATGGCCCATATCGGCACGCAATTTAGCCCACTCGTTCTTTGCGGGGTCACCGTTTGCAAACTCTATCAAATCCATTGCATCGTCGATATATGGCTGCAAATCCTTTACCTCCACGTGCTCGGCACAACGCTCGGCACCATTCTGATACTCGCAAGTCAGGCCTACATTCAGCACCGGCAGCGGCTCGGCTCCAATCTCCTCCGAGAGCAGGAAATATTCATAAAATCCGAGTCCGTAACTCTGGAAATAGTCGGGGAAGAAACGATGCACAAACGAGTAGTGCCAACGGCTCTCGTTCAGCGGTCGATTCTCGACCGGGCCGACGGTATCTTTCCATTGGTAGCGAGTTTTGAGGTCGGTACCCTCGACAATACATCCACCGGGGAAGCGAAACACGCCCGGTTTCAGGTCGTAGAGAGCCTGCGCCAAATCTTTACGCATACCGTTCTCGTGACCTCGCCACGTATCCACGGGAAAGAGGCTGATATGTTCCAAATCGACCACAGCACTCTCGCGGTTAAGCATAATGCGCAGCGAGCCCTTATCGACTCTCTTGGCCGACTTGATTACCACCTGATACTTTTTCCACTCCTTGGAGTCAATCTTTACCGTCGCCTCGCTGAAATATTGGTGTTGGTCCTGCGTCGCAGGGTCGCAGAGCATCACACGGATACTACCCTCGCCACCCTCAGGCACACGCGCCCACACCGAAAAGCGATAGTCGGCATCCTTCTGGTAACCGATACCGAAGTAGCCCTCATTCTCCAAGCCCGAATGTTTATGATAGTGACCGCTATACCCCAGACGCACATAGTGCGGATTGCGCTCAAAGGGGCCGTCTGCCTGCAACTTGATATTACCAAAGATATTCCAACCCATATAGTGATCGGGGAACTCGAACGAACGATTTTTGACCAGCTCGCCATACAATCCGCCATCGGCCGCAAAGTTCACATCCTCGAAGAAGATGCCGTACATCGTCGGGGCTATCTCAGCACCGAGTTTTTTGGTGTTTACATCAAACTGATGAGGAGCAGTTTGCGCAACCGAGCATAAGGCAAAAACAGCTGCCGTAAGAGTCAAGACCATTCGTTTCATAGAGTCAATCGGGTTTGATAATGGTGTAATAATAATAGACAAAGATAGCGATTTTTCTCGAAATGGAGCATCCTTCTGGCACTACTCTTGCTTCTACCCGCCCTAAAACCAAAATCACACACTATGAGAATCGAAACCGGCAAAGGCCAAATCACGCTTATAGTCCTCGTGGCAATATGGTCAGTATCGGCAGTCGTATCGCTGCCCGGACTTGCCATTTCACCTATCTTGGGAGACCTTACCAAGATTTTCCCAAAGGCAAGCGAGCTTGAAATTCAGATGCTTACATCCCTACCCTCGCTACTGATTATTCCGTTTGTTCTGATTGCCGGCCACCTCTCGGTAGGCAAGGACAAAATCAAGCTTCTGGCTGCCGGACTTACGATATTCTTCCTGAGCGGTGTGGCGTGTCTGTTCGCCAACAGTATGATGTGGCTTATCATCATCAGCTGCATCTTGGGCATTGGCGCAGGTATGATTGTCCCGCTATCGACGGGTTTGGTGGTTGATTACTTCACGGGCGACTACCGCGTGCGACAGCTCGGCATCTCGTCGGCAATCAACAACCTCACACTCGTCATTGCCACCATCGTTACGGGCTACCTCGCCACCAAGCATTGGCACCTGCCCTTCCTGGTCTATCTCCTGCCGGGCGTAACGCTAATGCTTATACCCTTTCTGCACAAGCAGAAATCTGCTCCGGAGCCCAAGGAGAGCGACCAGCTGAAAAATACGAAAATCAACCTCGGACGACTACTCGGACTAATGACGCTCTACTTCCTGATAACCTTTGCGGTGCTGGTTGTGAGCTACTATTCGGCATTCCTGGTCGAGGGATACAAGATGAAGGGCTCGTTTTCGGGCATCCTCATATCGCTCTTTTTCCTCGCGATAATGCTGCCCGGATTCTTTATCAACTACGTCATAGGTTGGTTCAAAGGGTGGTCGAACGTCATTTCGTTGGCGATTATGGCTATCGGACTGCTGCTCTTCGGCATCGGCAAAGACCCCGCAGTGATGGTTATCGGAGCGGTGTTGTCGGGCCTCGGCTATGGCATTATGCAGCCCATAATCTACGACAAGGCGGCTATCATCGCACCGCCACATCTGGCAACACTCGCCCTCTCGTATGTTATGGCGGTAAACTACTTAGCAATCGTCGTTTGCCCCTTTATAGTCGATGGATTTCGCGACATATTCCACACCAAGAGCGAGCTCTTCCCGTTCTTCTTCAACGGAGCTCTGTTGGCAGTGATGTTTATAGTGGCAATTATCGCTCGCCGAAATTGGACACTCGGCCTGGATGAGTCGTATTACCAAAAAGCAGATTAATCTACTCGATATCGAGCAGGAAACGCATAACATCCCTATCGTCGGGATAGTCCGTGAGCGCAGGTCGTTGCGCCGAGCCGAAGTCTACACGTCGCGAGTGTTCTACGAAGTCCGAAACGACGCATTGCAACTCTTCTTCGTGCGATTCGAGCCACGCGCAAACCTCCGCGAGCGAGCCATAGCGCACCACATTTATCCTGCTCAACTGTGCCGAAAACTCCGCACCCTCGACAAGCAGTGAGCATCCGCTCTCGCGGTACTCCACACCACCCATCGCAAGCAGTGCGCGGGTTTGACGGAGATTATTTGCATACTTGGGACAGACATCACACTCCGCAAGTTCAATTTCGCACCCCTTGGGGGCAAAAATCAGCGATACATTTCGACAACCAAGACCCGAGTAGCGGTAGATATCTTCGCTCAGGGCTCTCAACTGCTCGGCACTCTCATCGCCCGTAAGCACCGCCACCGAGTGACGATTTCCGCGCAGCAGCGACGGCACATCCGCAAAGCGCGAGCGGAAATATCGGTTGGCATTGTCGCTACCCGTAGCAATCACCGCATCGACCACCTCGTCGGCATACTCCGATAGCAAAATCTCGGGCTCGATATCGCGCAGCTGTTCAACGACATAGCTCATCAGCACCCTATCCTTGCCCGACATCTTAACAGCCGCGTGATTACCGCTTGCCACAACGCAGAGCAGGTCGAAAAATCCGACTAACGGAATATTTCCCGCCATAATTATCGCCACGTACTTGGGCTCGGCAGGAGCCGTTTCGGGCAAGCCATACGAAGAGAGCCACGGTTCCAACTTCTCGCGGCAGAGCATATCCTCGCAGATGGCTCGCACGGCATAGCGCACATCCGCCTCCGTAAACCAGCCATTCTCGGTCTCGGCTCGCTCGATAACGGCACGCGACGCAGCATCCTCGCCAAAGGTAGCAAGCCTCTCACCAAGCTCTGTAAATATGTAAAGTGGCTGTTTCATTTTGGACAAAAGTACAAATAATTTTGAATTCTGAATTTTGAATTGTGAATTGTTTTGCTATTTTTGTGCAACAAAAGATTGCAAAACTATGTCAATGGTACTCCAATTCCGAATGTTGAGCGACGAAAACGACAACTTTGTACGTGACTATGAGGTTATGTACGATATGTCGCTCTTTGATTTTCATCAGTTTATTCTCCAATCGCTCGACTACGACGAGTGTATGGCATCGTTCTTCACGGCCGACGACCGCTGGGAGCGCATACACGAATTTACCGCAATGGATATGGGCGAGGTCTCGGAAGATGCTCCAACACCGATGGATAGCGTCGTTCTCGGCCAGGTTGTTCGCCACAACCGCGCACGACTGATATATCTGTTCGATATGTTTGCCGAGCGCGCATACTACCTCGAACTCACAGGAGCCAAGGAGGCCGAGGCGGGATTCGAGTATCCGCGAGTTGCCTTCGAGAATGCTCCTGCACCCGACCAATACGATCCCGATGCCGTAAATTCGAACGAGGGCTCAATCTTCGACGAGATGATGGACGACTTCAACGACTTCGACGGCGACGACAACTACGACGATGAGTATTAAAACGCTGATAGTCGTGGTTGGAGCAACGGGTTCGGGTAAGACCGACCTCTCGTTGCGCCTCGCCACGCACTTCGCGGCACCAATCCTCTCGACCGACTCGCGTCAGGTCTACCGCGGCATCCCCATAGGTACCGCGCAGCCGACGGCCGAGCAGCTCGCCACAGCCGAGCATCACTTTATAGCCTCGCACGAACTGACCGACAATTTCAGTTGCGGAGAGTACGAGGTGCAGGCTCTCGCCCGCCTCGAAGAACTCTTCCAAAAGCACGACCACGTGGTTGCCGTTGGTGGTTCGGGGCTCTATATCCAGGCGCTCTGCGAAGGAATGGACGACCTACCCCACGCTGACGAGGAGCTGCGCAAATCACTAACCGACAGACTTAAAAACGAAGGTATCGAATCGCTTGCCGAGGAACTTAAACGCCTCGACCCCGAATACTACGAGCAGGTCGATCGCCAAAACCCCTCGCGCGTGTTGCGAGCCGTAGAGGTCTGCTTGCAGACAGGCAAACCTTACTCGTCGCTACGCACGGGCGAGAAGCGCAAGCGCGACTTCCGTATCGTTAAGGTTGGCATTGATTGGGAACGCGAAACGCTCTACGACCGCATAAACAGACGTGTCGATATGATGATTGACGAGGGGCTTGAAGCCGAGGCTCGTGCGGTCTATCATCTGCGCCACCTCAACTCGTTGCAGACGGTCGGCTACCGCGAGATGTTCGACTATTTCGACGGCACGATATCGCGCGACGAGGCCATAGAGCTTATCAAGCGTAACTCGCGCAGATATGCCAAGCGACAGATGACCTGGTTCCGTCGCGACGAGGAGATTCGTTGGTTTTCGCCCACCGAGTTTGACTCGATGATAGATTTTTTGGAGAATAAAATATAAAGTATTACTTTTGCACCGTGTTGCTCGAATGGTGGAATAGGTAGACACGCCGGACTTAAAATCCTGTGGCCAGTAATGGCCGTGCCGGTTCGACCCCGGCTTCGAGTACTGAAAAGGAGTTCGATTTCTCGAACTCCTTTTTTTTGTACTCTCAGTCGGGGTCGAACTAATGGTTGAAGGGGATTGGTTAGATGGGAGCGCGACCAAAGTCGCTTATGAGGAATATGAGGTTTATGGGGATTATGAGGACAAGCTATAATCTCCTTATTCTCCCTATAAGCGGTCGCAGACTGCGTTCCCATTTTCCCCATAAGCAGTCACACCGTGACTGCACCCCTATCTAACTCATCTAACCCATTACTCCCCAACAAAAAAAGAGCACCTTGCGGTACTCTTTTACTCCGTTTCCGGAATTTGGGGATTACTTCTTCGGCGCAGCCTTAACCTTAATCTTGGTGAATGCACCCACCAAAGCCTCGTCCGAGTTCTTCGCAGCGTCGTACATAACGGTCACGGTCTTAGCCTTAACATCGATCTTCACGTCCTTTACACCCTTCTCGAAGGGAATGCTGTTGTAAACCTTCTTTGCACAACCCTCGCAGTCGATATCGGTGCAGAATACGGTTGTTACATACTTCTTCTCGGCCTTAGCCTTCTTCTCCTGCGCGAAGCCTGCGCCTGCGCACATCACTGCCAACAGGCAGAGTACCAAAATCTTCTTCATAATCTTTCTATTTTTTTAGTTTATAAATTTCGTTAATAGAGGTTAAATCTCACACCAATATAGAACTTGCGTCCTTTGAGCGGTCCCCACACTACCGACGAGTTAAACGACGTATCGTAGGGGTTCGCACCGGTTGTTATCTTCTCGCCACCGAGCAAAATCGGGTCTGGCTGCTTATAGCCGAGGATATTCTCGCAACCAACATAGATATCCCACGTCTTAATCTTGTAGCTAACCTGCGCAAAGAGCATCGGATATGCGGGCGAGTAGTGCAACTTCGTGATATCTCCATCGAGCGACGGCAGGCGGCTCTTGCCATTATACTGTGCCGTAACGTCGAACACCCAGCGACGGAAACGTGTTGCATACTGCAAGTTAAGCAGTGTCTTATAGCGGCTCACAAGCGGTGACTCGACCAACACCGACGAGCCATCCTCACGAGTGATGGTCTGCTTGGCGTTGGTATAGCGGAAGGTTGCGAAGATATCGAAACGCTCGATAGGGGTCCACGTGAAGTCCACCTGGTAGTTATCGGTAAACGAGCGGCCATCCGTAGCGTAGATATTCACATAGTCGGCACTCCACTCCTGGTCGGCAATCACGCGGTTGAAGAACTCGGTGCGGAAGTAGTCGAACGAGAGAGTTGCATCGTGGTATCCGACCAACGTAAAGGTCTGCGAGAGGCTACCTCCGAAAGTCGCCACCGACTCCATACGCTGAAAGTCATTCGCAAGGTGGAAAGGCTGATTTGCGCTCGCCTTATCGCCATCGAAAATAATGGTACGACCCGTAGCCAAGATACCGATGTTGTCGGCAATGACATTTGTCGAGCGGTAGCCCATACCTGCCGAGGCACGGAAAATGGTTATCGGGGTGATATTCCACTTGATATGTCCACGCGGAGTGAAGTAGGCCTTACGGAAGAAGGTGTTGTAGTCACCACGCACACCCAGCACTGCCGAGAACTTCTCGTCCAGCGTATAGGTATACTCGGCATAGAGACCCAACTCCGATTCGAGGCGGTCGAACAGATACTCTCGCTTGGCAGGAGCATTCACAGCCGCGACATCTACGCCAATCAGGCTCGGCGAGTAGAGATTCTCGTTGTAGTTATCGACCGTCGCCATAGCACCTACAATCAGTTTGTGGCGCAGAGAGAAGTAGTGGTCATACATCAGGTTGGCGAGCAGCGAGTGCTGACGCGCCTTGTAGTCATTCAGACCGAAGTAAGCATTCTCATCATAGTAGTTGTAGTCCGCCACAAACGCAAGGCTCGAACGCAACTCCTCGCCCTTCTCGCTATCGAACACAGCAGCTCCCACTGGCGTACCGACCTTGATGTAGGCATTGGCATTCTGGTTGAGAATCTCCGAGCCGTAAATCTTCTTTGCCCAAAGGCTGTCGCGCAAATCTCGTTTGTAGCGGATATCGCCACCCAGACGCTGGTCGCAGGTATATTTCGCGCCCCAACGCACCTGCACTCCGTTAGGGGTCTGGTAGAGCCAGCGATTAGCCACATTTATTTGGTTCGACTTGGGCATATCGCGCATACCGTCCTTGTTGCTGTCGTGGTAGGGCTGCGTATCCATCGAGCCGTGAGCAAGAATCACGGTCGAAAGTCGCTTATCTTTGGTCACGGGGATTGCCGACGAGAGGTTGATTTCGGGCTTCAACTCGTTGTCTAAATAGAGATTCAGGAACAGACGCTCCTCATCCGTAGGCTTGCGGTGTTCGAGGTTAATCTGACCCGTCATCGCTTCGTGGCCGGCCGTCACCGACGAGATACCCTTCGACACCTGGATCGAGTTGAGCCACATACCTGGTGTATAGCTCAGACCATAGGGCGAACTCAGACCACGCATAATGGGGCGATTTTCGTCGAGAATCTGAGTATAGGTACCTGCCAAGCCGAGCATCTTAATCTGACGTGCTCCCGATATAGCATCGCTATAACCCACCGTTACCGATGCCGAGTTCTCGAACGACTCGGCAAGGTTACAACACGCCATCTTACACAAACCGGCAAACGAAATCATCTCACTTTTGAGCATTCCGTCCTGCTTGACATAGTTTCCGCTGAGCGAACCATCGACCACGACGCTCTCCAACGCAACACCCTCGGTCATACGGAACTCAACGCGCATCTGCGAGGTCGCCACCTTCAACGTGTCGTTATTGTAGCCGATGAACGATGCAACCAGACGGTCATATCCCTTCACACGGTGGAGTTTGAACTCACCGTCAAGGTTAGCACTCGTACCGACGCTCGTATCGGCCCAATAGACCGCTGCACCGGGCATAGGTTTGCCGTCGCCGCCAAGCACCACACCCGAAACATCCTGTGCGACAGCAATCTGCGCACCGAAAATTGCACCTACGAATGCAATTATATATTTCAAATTTTTCATCTTGATTTTGTTGATTTTCACACAATTTAACTCTGCTGAGGCTGTAACGGCCCGAAGCCTAACGCCTCACTCCGAAAAATTATGCAAAAACCGGAGGAGCACGCAGACCGCCCGCCGAGATTAGCGGGTCATCCTCCAAAGAGAGGGATCGTGGCACTATCGGAGAGCTCTCCTTGTAGCCTAAATCCGCATCAATAGTATCGACAATCGTTCGGGGCAACTCTGCGATAACGAACCTCATCAATTTGAGGTCACGCTCGTTATCGGCAACTACTGCCACCTCTGTCGGATTTTCGTGTGAGTGGGTACATTCACAGTGCTGCGAGAACGACGGATTCTGTTCGAGCAGCTCGCAACTGCTGCACTTGCAGCTATGCACAGGATGTTGGTGGCACGACGCGCAGTCACACGTCAGCACCACGAAGGCGTTCAACGCCATCGCAAAAATGTAGGTCAGCATCAATGCTGCCGATATTTTGCGCTTACTCTCCATCCACCAAAAGGTTGCACTCGTTAAGCTTTGCAATCCACGCCTCGGCATCCTTGGTTGCCGTCGGCTCATCGACGTTGTAGTTCTCCAACAATAACGCCACCACGCGCTGCAAGTCGAACTCTACACCCTGCAACTCGTTCCACAAAAACAACGATGTATCATTGAGGGCAATAACTCGCGTAACATCGCTACCGAGCTTACCCTGCATAATCACCACGTTCTCACCCGCAATAGAGCGGACCTTATACTCTTTTCTAAACTTCATAATTGTATCTATATGCGACAAAAGTACAATTTTTTTTTCACATTGCACTGCATCCGCTCCATTTTTCTTATCTTCGCACTATGGAACAGGCGCAAACCATACACTCCGTACTCCGCGAACATTGGGGTTTCGAGTCGTTCCGTCCTATGCAAGAGCAGATTATCCGCTCGATAATGGACGGACGCGACACGCTTGCGCTGATGCCTACGGGTGGTGGTAAGTCGCTCACATACCAGGTCCCGGCTATGGCGAGCGACGGCATCTGCATCGTCATCACACCGCTTATCGCGCTGATGAAGGACCAGGTCGATAACCTCCGCAAACGCGGAATCTCGGCCGTGGCCATACATTCGGGACTCTCTCCGCGACAGATTGATATCGCGCTGGACAACTGCGTCTATGGCGACGTGAAATTCCTTTACATCGCCCCCGAACGTCTGGCGACAGATGTTTTTCGTCTGCGTGTGCAGAAGATGAACGTCGCACTATTGGCCGTTGATGAGGCGCACTGTATCTCGCAGTGGGGCTACGACTTCCGACCCTCGTATCTTCGCATTGCCGAGGTACGAGAGCTAATTCCCGATACGCCAATCCTTGCCCTCACAGCCTCGGCAACCAAGCTCGTCGAGCAGGATATTATCGACAAACTATCGCTGGTCAAGCCGGCAGTTCTGCGCAGCAGTTTCGCCCGCGATAATCTCTCGTACTCGGTGCGAGCAGTCGAAGACAAGAATGAGCAGCTGATGCGCATAATCACTAACGTCGCAGGCACAGGCATCGTCTATGTCCGCACCCGCGAAGGTGCCGAGAAGATAGCCTCGTGGTTACGCGAACAGGGCGAGAGTGCCGACTACTACCACGGAGGCCTACCCAATGCCGAACGCTCGCTGCGACAGGAGGATTGGACGCAGGGTCGCACCCGCATTATGGTTGCCACCAACGCCTTCGGTATGGGTATCGACAAGGCCGACGTGCGCTTTGTGGTCCATTATACGATGTGCGACTCGCTCGAAAGCTATTATCAGGAGGCGGGACGTGCAGGACGCGACGGCAAGCGCAGTTATGCCATACTGCTCACTTCGCCCGACGACGAGCAGCGCGTATCCAAGCGATTCGAGAGCGAGTTCCCACCCATCGACGAGATTAAGAGCATCTACGAGA
This sequence comes from Alistipes sp., assembly GCA_045644925.1. GTDB lineage: Bacteria > Bacteroidota > Bacteroidia > Bacteroidales > Rikenellaceae > Alistipes. The sequence continues at coordinate 12,700 of JAZRHV010000019.1, read as the reverse complement.
AGGTCTGCAACTATGTTCAGGTGGCTGTGGGCGACGGCTTGCAGAGCTCGTTCATCTTCAACATCCACGACTTCGCATCGCGCGAGCATATCTTCACAGGCAAGGTTATCAGTGCGCTGAAAATCCTAAACCAGAACGGCTATATAACCCTTACCGAGGAGGCCGAGAATCCGGCACGTATAATGTTCTGCGTCAGCCGTGATGACCTCTACAAGATACGTATCGAACGCAACGACCTCGACCACTTCCTGCGCACCATACTGCGTATGTACAACGGTGTATTTTCGGAGTTCCGCGCCATCGACGAGTATGAGATTGCCACCGTCAGCGGCTACAAGCTCGAACGTGTCAAGGAGCTATTCAAGCGTCTGTGGCAGATGCGAATCATACGCTATGTACCGGCAAATCGCTCACCCATTCTCTTCTTCAACGAGGAGCGTCTGCCGACCAAAGATGTTTTCATTGCCCCCGAGACCTACCGTCTGCGCAAGGAGATGATGCACGAACGATTCTCGAAGATGCTCGACTACGCCTCGAATGGGGAGCATTGTCGCAGCCGCATACTTTCGGAGTACTTCGGAGATATCGAGGCTAAGGATTGCGGTATCTGTGATATCTGCTTAGCGCGTCGCAAGCGTGAGAAGCAGAGCAAGGAGTTACGTGTACACATACTCGAAAAGTTGGCCGACGCGCCACTCACGGTGCGCGATATCGTTGCAGAGTTCCACTGCGACCCTCAACCGCTGCTCGACACCCTGAAACAGATGCACGACGAGGGCCTCGTCTGCACAAACAGCGCAGGCGAAATCACAAAAATCGTAAAAGAGGATTAGGTCGAGGAGTTAGATGTGGCTCTTCACCCAATTTGTCAGTTCGACAAAGTCGGCAACCGAGAGTTGCTCGGCACGTTGTGTAAAGAAGGGATGCTCCTCGCCAGCGAAATTACCGAATACCGACTTCAACGAGTTGCGCAACATCTTGCGACGCTGACCGAACGACGCCTTCACAACCTTCACAAAGAGAGCCTCATCACAACCGAGGGTCTCGACCGAGTTGCGTTTCAGACGAATCACGGCACTCTTGACCTTCGGGGGCGGATTAAAGACCTTCTCACCCACGGTAAAGAGGTACTCGATATCGTACCACGCCTGCAACAGCACACTCAGGATACCATACTCGCGAGAGCCGGGAGGCTCGGCAATACGCACAGCCACCTCCTTCTGAATCATACCCACCGATTCGGGCACAAGATTGCGATTCTCGATAATCTTGAAGAATATCTGCGACGATATGTTGTAGGGGAAGTTACCGATAATCTTCACGCCATCGGGGAACTTCTCGGCAAGATTCATCTTCAAAAAGTCGCACGAGAGAAGACGTGGAGTGAAGTCGGGATAGTGCACATTTAGGTAGTCCACACTCTCGGTGTCAATCTCTGCACCCCACGTCACGATATCATCGCGACGCAACAGGTATTGGGTCAGCACACCCATACCGCAACCAACCTCCAACACCGTATCGGGGCTCTCGGTCGTTCCGCCCGACAGCGAGTTGCAAATCTTCTGTGCAATATTCAGGTCGGTCAAAAAGTGCTGACCGAGTGCCTTTTTAGCTCTAACTTCACTCATTTTATAGCGTTTTTCGGTGCAAAGATAGCGTTTTTCGCGATTCGGCACTACACCTTCAAGAATGTATCTTTCTTATAGAGGAAATAGAGCATCAACCAGCAAGCCAAAACATAGCCACCCGCAAGGATGACCTTGCTCCAATCTTCGGGGCACATATCGGCTACACCTCCAAGGAAGAATCGCGCAATCTTCTTGAAGTCGATAATCTTTTGCGCCAAATATATCGTAATCGAGTTAAGACCTATCACTCGGAAGAATAGCGTCCAACGCTTCCAACCACGCACGTCGATAATGTAGTAGAAGAGTGCGAACATCAGCAACGAATAGCTACCCACCGCCAACACAAATGACGACGACCAGAGCATCTTATTTGTCGGCAGAACGAAGTTCCACGCCCACGCCACGACAGCCATAACCACGCCAGCCACAGCCATCAACGCAGCTTTGCGGTTGCCCGACACCTTCTCTTGGGGCTGACGCACCCACTCGCCGGCAAAGTTACCGAGCATTGCCGACACCACAGCCGGCAGGGTCGAGAGCAGACCTTCGGGGTCGAAATTACCATAGATAAGCCTTCCGGGAAGCAGCAAGCGGTCGATATAGCCCACCAGACATCCATCCTTCGAGAGCGGGTCGGCTCCTGCAACCGCATCGGGTGCCACAATCGTCGAGAGTCCCCAATATCCGAGCAGAATTGTTACTGCCACCACCACGCGCGTCTTCACGCCACAGTGCACATAGAGCAGTGCTGCCACCGCCCACGCGATACCGATACGACCGAGTACGCTGGCGATACGCAGATTTTCGAAGTCAAATTTGAAGAGACCATTATAGACTACGCCAAGCACAATCAGAGCCAATGCACGGGTCAGAATCTTGCGATGAATCTGCCACGAGGTCACGCCCTTGGCGCGTTGCGCAGCCAACGAGAATGGATACGACACACCTGCCAAAAAGAGGAAGAGAGGGAAGATGGTGTCGTGGTGCGTGAGACCATTCCACGCAACGTGGCGCATCTGCTCGGCAAGCCAGCCGGCAAAAGCTGAGTCCGAGAGCCCGCACAGGGCAATCACAAAGCCCGAAAAGCCCATAATAAAAAGCATATCAAACCCTCGCAGGGCATCAAGAGAGTAAAGGCGAGTGTTTTTTTGTTGAGTCATAGATTTTAGAAGGGAGTTTAGGGAATTTAGGGAGTTTAGGGAATTATCAAATTAAACATTATTTCTCTCTACACCAAAATTAGTGTATATAAAAGAGGATTTTTAGGAATGTGCAATTTTCAAATCCGCAGTTTACAAACGCATTCCTCATTCCAACTAAATTAACATATATAAAAGAGCGGATTTTAGGCTTGTTTTTTTTCAAATCCGTGCCCTAACAAACCACTCCCAATTAATGCGGATAAAAGAGGAATTTTTAGGCGGACAATTTTTTGAATCCGGAGCATCCAAATTCACATATAAAAAACGCAACCCTTCCGCAACCAAATTAGTGTATATAAAAGAGGAATTTTTAGGAATGTGATATTTTCAAATCCGCAGTTTACTGACGTAAATGAGGAATTTGAAAAAGAACTATGACGCCAAAATTACCTTTTAGATACAACTAATTTCCGGCCTCGCACATAAACTTGATTCGCACCAGACGAATCTCCTCCTCGGTATACTCACTACCCAACTCCTCGATAGCCTCATCGAGAGAATCACTCTCAGCATCCTCCTTGAAGTAGAGGTAGATATCCTCGATTTTATCCTCGTCCATATAGGTATTCAGATAGTAGGAGATATCGAGGCGCGTACCAGCATTGACGATACCCTCAATCTCGGTCAGCAGCTCCTCGAAATCGAGGTCGCGACCACGAGCGATATCCTCGAAGTCCATCTTGCGGTCGATAGATTGGATGATGAAAATCTTGTTTCCTGACTTGTTGGCCACAGACTTTACGACCATATCCTGCGGACGCACGATATCCTTCTCCTCGACGTAAGCCTTGATAAGTTTTATAAACTCCTCGCCAAACTTGCGAGCCTTGCCGGCTCCTACACCAGAGATGTTCTGCATCTCCTCGATAGTAATCGGGTACTGGATAGACATATCTTCGAGCGAGGGGTCCTGGAAGACCACAAACGGCGGCAGTCCGTGCTGCTTAGCGACCTTCTTACGCAGGTCTTTGAGCATTGCGAAGAGCTCCTCATCGGCAGCTCCGCCCTTACCCATCGGCACTACCTCGGCCTCGCGAGCCTCCTCGTCGTAGTCGCGGTCGATAGCAATCATTACCGATGTCGGCGACGAGATGTACTGCTCGCCCTTGGCATTTATCGAGATAAGACCGTAGTTTTCGATATTCTTGTCGATAAGACCCATTATCAGAGCCTGGCGCAACACCGCACCCCAGAAGCGTTCGTCCTTTTCGCTGCCGGCACCAAACCATTCGAGTTTATTGTGGCCGTAGCTCTTAATCATCGCAGTCGTACGGCCAATGAGCAGATTGCAGAGGTGGTCCATCTTGAACTTGTCGCCAATCTCGCGCAAGGCCTCCAACGCCAACTTCAACTCGCTCTTCGCCTCAACGCGCGGGCGGGGATTACGGCAGTTGTCGCAGCATCCGCAGTCGGTCTCGGTGTACTCCTCGCCAAAGTAGTGCAGCAGCGTCTTGCGACGGCAAATCGAACTCTCGGCATACGACACCGTTTCGAGCAACAGCAACTTACCAATCTCCTGTTCGGCGATAGGCTTGCCCTGCATAAACTTTTCGAGCTTCTGGATATCTTTGTAGCTATAAAATGTCAGACAGTGACCCTCGCCGCCATCACGACCGGCACGACCGGTCTCCTGGTAGTAGCCTTCGAGCGACTTGGGAATATCATAGTGGATAACGTAGCGCACATCGGGTTTGTCGATACCCATACCGAAGGCGATAGTCGCAACGATTACATCGACCCTCTCCATCAGGAAGTCGTCCTGATTGTTTGCACGGGTCTGGGCATCCATACCCGCGTGGTAGGCCAGAGCCTTGATTCCGTTTGCTGCGAGCAACTCGGCCAACTCCTCGACCTTTTTGCGGCTCAGGCAGTAGATAATTCCGCTCTTGCCCTCATTCTGCTTAATAAAGCGGATGATGTCGCGCTCGGCATCGTGCTTGGGACGAATCTCGTAGTAGAGGTTCGGACGGTTGAATGACGACTTAAACACCGACGCATCCGACATTCCGAGGTTCTTCTGGATATCCATCTGCACCTTCGGGGTTGCCGTTGCAGTCAGCGCGATGAGCGGAGCCTGACCGATATCGTTGATAATAGGACGAATACGACGATACTCAGGGCGGAAGTCGTGACCCCACTCCGAGATACAGTGCGCCTCGTCGATAGCATAGAACGAAATCTTGATTTTACGCAAGAAGGCGACGTTATCCTCCTTGGTGAGTGATTCGGGCGCGAAGTACAAAAGTTTGGTTTTGCCGGCCAACACATCGTCGCGCACCTGCTGAATTGCCGATTTATTGAGCGACGAATTAAGGAAGTGAGCAATGCCCGATTCGGTCGAGAATGTACGCATCGCATCGACCTGATTCTTCATCAGAGCGATAAGGGGAGAGATGACAATCGCCACACCATCCATAAGCAGTGCGGGCAGCTGGTAGCATAGTGATTTGCCGCCACCGGTAGGCATCAAAACAAAGGTATCCTTACCGGCAAGCACATTACGAATCACAGCCTCCTGATTCCCCTTGAAAGATGAAAATCCGAAGTACTCCTTCAACTTATCGTAAAGCATATCTCCGTTGTTTGTAGTACTATTAGCCATTTACTCGTCCGATTTCACAATTTTTCAGTCAAAGATAAAACTTTATTTCGAATTTTTATCATAACTTTGTAAAAAAAATAATAGCCCAATGCGACTTTTCACAACAGACTTAGTCAAGAAATACAAGTCACGCACCGTCGTTGACCACGTCTCAATCGATGTAAATCAGGGAGAAATCGTCGGTCTGCTCGGCCCGAATGGAGCCGGCAAAACAACATCGTTTTATATGATCGTCGGACTCATCAAACCCAACGAGGGTCGAATCTTCCTCGAATATGACGACAAGAGCACCGTCGAGCTTACGAAGATGCCCGTCTATCGTCGTGCGCAGATGGGCGTAGGCTACCTCGCACAGGAGGCTTCGGTATTCCGCCGCCTTTCAGTCGAGGACAACATCAAGGCGGTACTCGAAATGACCGACTTCTCGAAGGAGTATCAGGCCGAGCGATGCGAAGCCCTTATCGAGGAGTTCCGTTTGCAGAAGGTGCGCAAGAGCCTCGGAAACCAGCTGTCGGGTGGTGAGCGTCGTCGTACCGAGATTGCACGTGCTGTGGCTATCAATCCCGCATTTATCCTTCTCGACGAGCCGTTTGCAGGCGTTGATCCCATCGCTGTCGAGGATATTCAGAGCATCGTCGCTACGCTCAAAAACAAGAATATCGGTGTAATCATCACCGACCACAACGTAGACGAAACGCTGGCAATTACCGACCGTACATATCTGCTCTACGAGGGCAAAATCCTCAAAACGGGCACTGCCGAGGATTTGGCTAACGACGAGATGGTGCGTCGCGTCTATCTGGGAAAGAACTTCGAGTTGAAGAAGAATCACAAGTTCGAACTTCCCGAAGAGTAGAAACAAAAATTTAATTGAGAATGGATAAATCTATCCCACGAGGATATCTTTCGGGGCGATTGACCCCACCCTGTTCGAAGAGTTATGCACAACGCGCACTTGCCCTCTCGCTACTTGCCGAGGGCGAGAGCATCTTGCGTAATATCGAGTTTTGTAACGATACCCTCTCGGCTATCCGCTGCATCGAGAGCCTTGGTGCATCGGTGCGCCGCATCGACGACTCGACACTTGCCGTGCGCGGAGGTTTTGCTCCAAAGGAGAATATCCTGCAAGTTGGCGAGTCGGGACTCTCGACACGTCTTTTCACTCCTATCGCATCACTTGCCACCGAGCCTATCGTAATTGACGGCAAGGGCACACTACTCCACCGCCCGATGACGATGATGATCGAGCCCCTGCGTCGCTTGGGCGTCGAGGTGCGCGACGGAGGAGGCTACCTTCCTATCGAGGTAAAGGGACCTATTCGCGGTGGCGAAATCGAGGTTGATGGCTCGCTCTCATCGCAATTTGTAACGGGTCTGCTGTTGGCTCTGCCGCTTGCAAAGGAGGATACTACCCTGCGTGTCCACGGAGCCGTATCGACACCCTATATAGATATGACTATCGACACTGCCAAGCGTTTTGGCGGCAAGATTCTCCATAACGACTACTCGGAGTTTTTCATCGAGGGCGGCCAGCATTACGAAGCTACCGACTTCTCGATTGAGGGTGATTGGAGTGCGGCAGCGATGTTGCTTGTCGCAGGAGCCGTAGCTGGTGAGGTCACGCTCGACAACATCTCGACCCTCTCGTTGCAGGCCGATACGGCTATCTGCAACGCCCTGGTGCGCGCCGGAGCTTCGGTCATCAACGAAGAGAACTCCATAACGGTTGCCAAGCGCGACCTGCAAGCCTTCGAGTTCGATGCAACCAACTGCCCCGACCTCTTTCCGGCATTGGCAGCACTCGCTGCGGCAGCCGAGGGCGAGAGTGTGATTATTGGTACCCGACGTCTTGAACACAAGGAGAGCAATCGTGCCGAGACCCTGCGCGAGGAGTATGCCAAACTCGGCATCGAGATTGATATCTCGACCGACAACGTGATGAAGATTCGTGGTGGCGAGATTCGCTCGGCCGAGGCTGACGGACGCGAGGATCACCGTATAGCGATGTCGCTTGCAGTCTCGGCTCTGCGTAGCGATGGTGCAATCGAGATCAAGGGTGCCGAGTGTGTCGAGAAGAGTTACCCCGACTTCTTCGAGGATTTGGAAAAATTACGTAAAAAGTAACAACAGAGATATGCACAACGGTTTCGGCAGAAGTTTTCGAATGGAGATTGAGGGTGCTTCGCACTCGGAGCAGATACGCATCACTATTGATGGCGTACCGCAGGGCATTGCCCTCGCGGAGACAGATTTCGAGAGCGACCTGGCACAGCGTCGCGCCGGAGCTATGGGCACAACCCCTCGCGTCGAGGCCGACAAGCCCGAAATCGCGGGCCTTGCCGACGGAAAGACCACAGGCGAGCCTATCACGATAACATTCCATAACAACAATACTCGTTCGGGCGATTATGACCAATTCCGTCGTCACCCCCGACCTTCGCACGTCGATTTCGTTGCCAACAGCCGTTGGGGCGAGGCTATCGATCTGCGTGGCAGTGGCCAATTTTCGGGCCGTATGACCGTAGCGTTAGTCGCTGCGGGGGTTGTGGCCAAGAAGGTTTTAGGCGAGGGCGTCACCCTTACCAGCGAAATTATCGAGCTCGGAGGTTGTCGTGACCGCAGCCGTTTTGAGGAGATTCTGCTCGATGCCGTGGCCGACGGTGATTCGGTGGGCGGAGTTATCGAGTGTCGAGTAAATGGTCTGCCGATAGGTTTGGGCGAACCCTTCTTCGACTCGACCGAGAGCATCATCAGCCATCTCCTCTTCTCTGTTCCGGCAGTCAAGGGCGTTGAGTTCGGTTCGGGATTCGAGGGCATACGCCTGCGTGGCTCGGAGCGTAACGACCGCATCATCGCAGCTGACGGCACCACCGCAACGAACAACGAGGGTGGCATCAACGGAGGCCTCACAAACGGCAACGAACTCATCGTTCGCGCTGCAATCAAGCCTACGCCAAGCATCGCTCTGCCGCAGGAGTGCTACAACTTCGAGAGTGGCCGTATCGAGCCGCTCATCATCGGTGGCCGCCACGACTGCTGCATTGCTCTGCGTGCCCGCATAGTTATCGAGGCCGTAACGGCCATTGCCTTGGCTGAACTTAAACTCGCTGCGCAATGAGTACGCGCCGCCAAACAATAGAGCGCATCTGCTCGGCAATAACACCCCTCTACGACCAGCGCGAAGCACGTAACATAGCCGAAATGGTTATCTGCGAGTGTGAGCATATCACGCGCTCGACACTCTTGGTCTTTGCCGACGAGGAGTGCCATATCGCAAATCTTGACACCATAATCTCAGAGCTTGCATCGGGCCGACCTGTGCAGTATATCCTGGGATATAGCGAGTTCTGTGGCGAGATATTCGCTGTTGGCGAGGGGGTACTCGTTCCGCGTCCCGAAACCGAGGAGTTGGTCGCGTGGATTTGCGACGATACAGCCCAATCGACCTCCTCAGATCAAAACGCTAATTCAAAGACAAAGATTCTCGACCTCTGCACCGGTAGCGGCTGCATCGCCATAGCTCTGGCTCGCCAAATCGCAGAGAGCGAAGTTACGGCACTCGACATCTCGCCAGAAGCGTTACGCTACGCTTGCGAGAATGCAGAAAAACTCGCTCCGCAGGTTACAATCATCGAGGGCGATGTCTTGGCCGGAGCCGAGAGTTTCGTCACGGGCACGTTCGACGTAATCGTGTCGAATCCGCCCTATATTCCGGCGAGCGACATCAGCGCAATGCACACCAACGTACGCGATTTCGAGCCTCATCGAGCCCTCTTTGTGGCCGACGAGCGACCGCTAATCTTCTACGAGGCGATAGCCGATTCGGCGCTCAAATTACTGCGAGCAGGGGGTAAACTATACTTCGAAATTTACGAAAAGTTGGGCGACGAGCTCTGCGAGATGCTGCGCGAAAAGGGCTTTGCAGATGTTACTCTGCGCCACGACCTGAACGATAAACCGCGAATGATATGTTGCCAAAGAGCCTAAAACCCAAACGCGCCAAGACGCCCGAACAGGCCCTCGCTGCACTGATGCGATTGGCTGCCCGTAGCGAAAAGTCTTCGGGCGATGCGATGCGCCTAATGCGTAATTGGGATGTCGAGCCTTCGGCACGTGCGGGTGTGTTGCAGAAACTCATCGAGAACAAATTTATCGACGACCGTCGCTATGCCGAGGCCTTCGTGCGCGACAAGATGCGATTCAGCGGCTGGGGAGCCTTCAAGCTCCGCTCGGCACTCCACGCCAAAGGTATTGCCGGCGAGATTGTGGACGAGGTGCTACGTTCGCTCGATAGCGACAATATGACAGAGCGTCTGCGCGACCGTCTCGAACGCAAGATGCGCACCGTAAAATTCGCCTCACGCTACGACCTCAAAAGCAAACTGATGCGTTACGGAGCATCGCTCGGCTACGATTTCGAGAGCGTGGCCGATGTTGTTGATTCGCTGATTTCGGATATTGAAGAATGAGAATCCTATCGACTATCATAGCATCACTGCTCATATTTACAGCAACCTACTCCCAAGCGCAATCTTTGCCGAGCGAGGAGTACTGCTACCCTATCCTTGATGTCAGTCGTCTCTATTCGGCCAACTTTGGCGAGATGCGCCCCGACCACTTTCATTCGGGCATCGACATCAAAACAGACGGAGTCGAGGGTAAGAGCGTCGTGGCTATTGCCGACGGATATATTTCGCGCATCGTAGACCGCCCATCGGGTTACGGGCGAGCACTCTATGTTGTCCACCCCGACAAGGGAACAACCTCGGTATATGCTCACCTGAGCCACTTCCGCGCAGATATCGACTCGATGATTCTGGCCGAGCGTCGTCGCCTGCAACGCAACTCGTTGGATATCGCCTGCCGGGCAGAGAGCTATCCCGTCAGTCAGGGCGAAATTATCGGATATTCGGGAAATTCGGGCAACTCGTTCGGCCCGCATCTCCACTTCGAGCTTCGCCATACAGCCACACAGCGCACGCTCAACCTCGTAACCGAAGGTTTTATCAAGCCCGAAGATAAAGTTGCACCGACAATCAACGGATTATACTTTGTGGCGACCGACTCGGTAGCCGGTGTCCCTATACACTCGAAGCCACAGCGCATAGCACTGCAACGCACAGCAGACGGCCAATATAGAGCTGCTGTCCAAAAGCCCATACGCCTTGGAGGCAAGCACGGTCACTTTATCCTCGACGTAACCGACCGCAAAGACGGTGTTTGGAACCGTTTTGGCGTTTGGCGCACATCGGTCGAGGTCGATAACAGGCCTATATTCGACTACCGAATGGATGGTTTTACCTTCGACATCACGCGCTACTGCAATGCCGTGGCCTACTACCCTATGCAGCTACGCGCTCGCAGCGAGGTTATTCGGCTCGCCCGAACAGATGGCAATCTGCACAGCTTCTACCACACGCTCGACAATGACGGCATTATCGCTCTCTCGGACTCGACAGCCCGCACCGTGCGCATCGTTGCCGAGGACGATTGTCGCAATCGTTCGGCAATCGAGCTGAGCATACTGGGTGGTGGTAAGGCCGAGATGCCGCACCTTACGGACACAGTTGTAATCAGTCGTAGCAAACCTTTTTCAATCGTGCGTGGCGATATAAGACTCTCGATTCCGAAGGATGCTCTCTACGAATCGACCCTCTTCCGCTGTGAGGTTGCAGAGGCTCTGCCACCGCAGGATTCGACCCTGATACTACTATCTCCCACATTCAAGCTTCTTGACAACGGAACGCCACTGCATCGCTCGGCCACACTCACTATCAATGCCTATGTTCCGCACGAACTTCGCCCCCACACGGCTATCGCAACGCTCTCGCCAAAGGGCAAAATAGCCTATGTAGGCGGCAGTTATGGCGACAACGCCATATCGGCTCGTATTCGCTGCTTTGGCGAGTTCTGGGTAGTTGCAGACACCGTCGCACCCACGCTGACACCTCGATTCGTGGAGGGCGAATCGCTGCGCGACAAGCACTCTCTTGTGGTCGAGGCCAAAGACAACTTCTCGAAGATTAAGGAGTATCACGCCTACATCGACGGCGAGTGGGTACCGCTCGAATATAGTCCCACACGCCATACGCTTACATACCAATTCGACCGACAGTACCCTGTCGGTCGTGGCGAACATCTTTTGGTTGTTATTGCAGAAGATGGTTGCGGCAATCGCGCAACACTCAAACGTAGATTTACTCGTTAAGCGACTCCACGAGCAGATTCAAATCGCGCTCGGCCTGCACAGCATCCTTGAAGTGGATGCCGTGGATGCCTATCTCGCGAGCGGCAATGACATTCTCGATATGGTCATCGAAGAACACCGTCTCTTCGGGGCGCAGATTGTAGCGTTCGAGCAGCAGGCGAAAAATCTTCTCGTCGGGCTTCTTGATACCCTCCTCGCCCGAAACAATCATACCGTCCAGACCCTTCATAAATCCGAACTTGGTCATAGCGCGAGGCATCGTCTCGGCCGACCAGTTGGTTAAACCATACAAGCGGTAACCCTCGGCTCGCAGCATAGCCTTGAATGTGATACTTTCGGGGATCTCAGCGTGTAGCATATCGAGCCAACCATCCCAATAGAGGCGGATTTCGCGCTCGTACTGCGTGAATTTAGGCACCAACATCTCGATAGCCTCGGCAAAGGTCATCTCCGCATCGGTCAGCGTATTCCACTCCGGAGTGCAGACATTCGTCAGGAAGTACTCCATCTCCTCCTCGGTCTTGAAAATATTGCGGTAGAAATAGCGAGGATTCCAATCCACCAGAACTCCGCCAAAATCGAAAACGATATTTTTAATCATAGTCAGTTACATTCTATTCTACACAAAGTTAATCAAATTGGCCTAAAAAACAAAAAAACCACCTGCATTTCTGCAAGTGGCTTTCATTATAAAGTTTCAGTAGATTACTGAGCGAGTGCCTCGACATCAGCCTTCAAACCTACAACGAGGTTGTCGTAATCGCGAAGACCTGTACCACCGGGGATAAGGTGACCGCAGATAACATTCTCTTTGAGGTTCTCGAGCGGGTCGCTCTTGCCCTGGATAGCAGCCTCGTTAAGCACCTTGGTAGTCTCCTGGAACGATGCAGCCGAGATGAAACTCGAAGTCTGCAATGCTGCACGAGTGATACCTTGGAGTATCTGATTCGAGGTTGCCGATACGATTGGACGAGTCTCAACCAAACGCATATCGCGGCGCTTCAACGATGAGTTCTCATCGCGCAACTTACGCATCGAGATAATCTGTCCTGGGTGAACA
>JAZRHV010000018.1:0-103582 GCA_045644925.1 Alistipes sp. | reverse complement strand
TGCGAGAAGGTCTTGTTGCGCATCACACCCGCCACCGACAAGCTGGCACAGATTCGCACAAATCCCGCAGGCGATATGATTACAGACAAGGGAGTTGTTTCGCCCTATTGCAAGCAGACAACCTTCTTCCGTTTCGGATCTATCTATGTTTACTACAAATAAACCAATATTAAACTTATAACTATGGAAATGAAAGAAAAAGTAGCATCGAAATTTCAGGAGATTTTCGGTGAGGGTGCAGTGTTGTATGCATCGCCCGGTCGTATCAATCTTATCGGTGAGCACACCGACTACAACGGTGGTTTCGTATTCCCCGGCGCAGTAGATAAGGGTATCGTTGCAGCGATTAAGCCTAATGGTACTGATAAAGTACGTGCTTACGCTATCGATCTCGACAGCCACTCGGAGTTCGGTTTGAACGAGGAGGATAAGCCGGCAGAGAGCTGGGCACACTACATCTTTGGCGTATGTCGCGAGATGCAGAAGCGCGGTGTGAAGGTCGGAGGTTTCGATACCACCTTCTCTGGTAATGTACCCCTTGGTGCAGGTATGTCGTCGTCGGCAGCTCTTGAAAGCACATTCGCTTTTGCGTTGAACGAGCTCTTCGAGGGTAATGTTGATAAGTTCGAGTTGGCTCGCGTAGGTCAGTCTACCGAGCATAACTACTGCGGTGTGAAGTGTGGTATTATGGACCAGTTCGCATCGGTATTCGGCAAGGCAGGCAACCTGATGCGCCTCGACTGCCGCTCGATGGAGTTCGAGTACTTCCCCTTCGACCCGAAGGGTTACAAGCTCGTACTTCTCGACTCGGTTGTAAAGCACACACTTGTTGGTTCGCCCTACAACGACCGTCGTGAGTCGTGTGAGCGTGTTGCAAAGGTTCTCGGTCAGGAGTTCCTGCGCGGTGCAACTATGGAGCAGCTCGATGCTATCAAGGATCAGATTTCGGATGAGGATTACCGCCGTGCTCGCTACGTTATCGGCGAGGAGCGTCGTGTACTCGATGTTTGTGAGGCTCTCGAAAAGGGCGACTACGAAACCGTAGGTGCACGTATGTTCGAGACCCACTGGGGTATGTCGAAGGATTACGAGGTTAGCTGTGAGGAGCTCGACTTCTTGGCAACTATTGCTGAGGAGTGTGGCGTTACCGGCTCGCGTATTATGGGTGGCGGCTTCGGTGGCTGTACCATCAACCTCGTTAAGGAGGAGTTCTACGATGCATTTATCGCAGAGGCGAAGAAGCGTTTCAACGAGAAGTACGGTCACGAGCCTAAGGTTTATGCCGTAGTTATCTCGGACGGTTCGCGTCGTTTGGAGTAATAAGGCCTATAAAACAAGGCGGTTTTTGAGCTCTTGCCGAGCGTCGAAATCGTACTTGTAAAATTGGGGGTTATCTCAACAAAATTGTTGGATAGCCCCTTTTTAATTGATATCTATCAATTAGCGAAGTGGTGCATATTGCCAATAATTTTCGTTGCGTGACCTCTTCGATTTTGTCATTCCTCATTTTCTTCTTATCTTTGCGCGGTATGAATCTGTCACAAGAGAGTTTGAAGGCAGCGCGTGAGCTACTGTGTGGCTCCCCGCTCCGTGTAGTTGTGGTATCGCACACCAATCCTGATGGCGATGCCATCGGGTCGTCGCTCGCTCTGCGCGAGGCGTTGATGGCTCAGGGTCACTCGGTGACCTGCATTGTCCCCAATAAGTATCCCTACTATTTGGACTGGATTAGCGGTATCAGCAATCTGTTGGTTTTCAAGAGTGACCGCGATGCAGCAGTGAAGGCCGTGCAAGAGGCCGAGCTGATTGTCTGTGCCGATATGAGCAATCTTTCGCGACTTGATGAGCTGGGAGAGGTTATTGCTGCGAATACGACTGCCAAGAGGGTGCTTATCGACCATCACCTCTCGCCCGACCCTGAGTTTGATGTAATCTTCTCGCATCCCGAATCGTCGAGTACGGCATTTTTGGCCTACTGCATCATTGTCGAGTTGTTTGGCAAAGAGGCGGTAACTACTGTTATGGCAGAGCAACTCTATGTGGGTATGATGACCGATACGGGTAACTTCTCGTTCTCGTTTCTCACGCCCGAACTCTTCCGTGCCGTGGCCGACCTCTCGGAAACGGGCATCAATATTCCGCAGATCTATAACAACGTCTATAACTCCTTTACCGAGGGTCGTGCGCGTCTGTTCGGATATGTTATCAACCGCAAGATGAAGACCCTGCACAAGGGTACGGTGGCCTATATGTCGCTCACCGAGGAGGAGATGCGTCGCTTCTGGTTCCAGCAGGGTGACTCCGAGGGATTTGTGAACTATCCGCTCACAATCAAGAAGATGAAGATGTCGGCAATATTTATCGAGCACCACGACTTCATCCGCGTATCGTTGCGCTCGCGCGGAAATGTCGATGTCAATGAGTTCTCACGTCGCTACTTCAATGGTGGCGGACACAAGAACGCCGCCGGAGGTAAGTCGTTCGTGTCGATGGAAGAGACCATAGCCCACTATATAGCCTCGGTCCAGGAGTTCGTTGAGGAGGGAGGACTGTCCAAAAAGGA
Organism: Alistipes sp.; assembly: GCA_045644925.1. GTDB lineage: Bacteria > Bacteroidota > Bacteroidia > Bacteroidales > Rikenellaceae > Alistipes. Next base: position 101,019 of record JAZRHV010000018.1, on the reverse strand, counting down.
TTAAATTATTTGCAAGGTGAGGTTTTTTCGTAGCTTTGCTAACTAAATAAGAGAGATAATGATTAAGACATATCTGAGATTGCTCGGCTTCGCCAAACCGATCAGCCGCTATGCAGTGCCCTACTTCTTCTATGCTGCACTGCACGCACTGTTCAATACCTTCAACTATGCGATGATTATCCCTATCCTGAATGCGATGTTCTCGGAGGGATTTGTCTTCAAGCCGGTCTATACGATGCCTGCCGTCGGGTTCAATGAGGCTGCGCTCAATGAGTTGTTGGCATACGGTTATACGATGCTCTTTGGCGAGGAGTTCAAGATGACCTATATCCTGGCTCTGTTGGCTGCGGTGCTGATTTTGATGAACTTTATGAGCAACCTCTTCCGCTATTTGAGTGGTTATACTGTCGAGTCGATGCGCGCCAACACTATCCAGCAGATGCGTAACTCGATATTCGACAACATTATAGGAATGAATGTCGGCTATTTCAGCGACCAGCGCAAGGGCGATATCATCTCGCGCATCACCTCGGATGTGGGAGTTGTGCAGTTCTGCATTACCAATACTTTGCAGGTGGCCTTCCGCGAACCGTTCCTCATTATCGGCTATCTGGTGCTGATGCTCAATATCTCGTGGGAGCTGGCACTCTTCTCGGTGCTATTCCTACCTGTTGTGGGCCTGATTATCGGAGGTATTGTCAAGAGATTGCGCCACCCGGCAAGCAAAACCCAGCGAAAGATGGGTGAGCTTGTCAGTGTTCTCGACGAGTCGCTGTCGGGTGTGAAGATTATCAAAACCTATACTGCAACCGACTACATCAAGGAGAAGTTCCACGCATTGACTGCCGAAATTAAGAGCCTGTCGCTCTGGATGGCACGTCGTCAGCAGTTGGCTTCGCCGATGAGCGAATATCTCGGAATTATGGCCGTGGCTGTGATTCTGGTCTTCGGAGGTTCGCTTGTGATGAAGGGCTCGATGAGTGCCGCAGGATTTATCGCCTTTATCGCTGCATTCTCGCAGATTACACGTCCCGTGCGCTCGTTTATCGACCAATTTGCCAATATCAATCAGGGTGTGGCAGCCGGTGAACGTATCTTCGCCGTTATCGACGCGCAACCTACGATTACCGACAAGCCTGATGCTGTCGAGTTTGAGGGCCTGAAAGATAAGGTCGAGTTCCGCAATGTTCACTTCTCGTATGACGGTACGCGCGAGATTATCGACGGCATCTCGTTCGAGATTCGCAAGGGCGAGACCGTGGCTTTGGTAGGTCCTTCGGGTGGTGGTAAATCGACGTTGAGCGAGCTTGTGCCGCGATTCTACGACGCTACATCCGGAGATATCCTTATCGACGGTCGCTCGATTCGTGACTACAAGCAGGAGAGCCTGCGCAAGGCTATGAGTGTCGTGGCGCAGGAGACAATCCTCTTTAACGATACTATTGAAAACAACATCGCTCTGGGTCGTGCCGGAGCTTCGCACGACGAGATTGTCGAGGCTGCGAAGGTGGCTAATGCTCATAGCTTTATCATTGATAGCCCTGAGGGGTATGATACAAATATCGGTGACCGCGGCGCGAAGCTTTCGGGCGGTCAGCGTCAGCGTTTGAGCATTGCTCGTGCTATCTTGAAGAACCCCGAATTGCTGATTCTCGACGAGGCGACATCTGCTCTCGATACCGAGAGCGAAAAGCTTGTGCAGGAGGCTTTAACCTCGCTCTTGAAGGGTCGTACCTCGGTGGTTATTGCGCACCGTCTCAGCACCATACATAATGCCGACAAGATTATCGTTATCGATGGTGGTCGTATTGCCGAGCAGGGTACTCACTCCGAGCTTTTGGTCAAGAACGGCATCTATGCCAAGCTAATAGAGATGCAAAGCATAGCTTAAAGCCGTCTAACAAGGCGATTTTGGTGTTATACTTCAATCCCGACCCCGCAGCATACAAGCGTATGTGAGGAGGTCGGGTTTTTTTATTGGATTAGATGGGTTAGATGGGGGCGCGACAAAAGTCGCTTATGGAGATAATGGGGTTTATGGGTTTGTGCGGTTTCTATAATAACAAAGGTTGCTCAACTTTCGTTGGGCAACCTTTTATCTTTGGGAGGTCTGGCCTATTTGCGGCGTACCAACTTCACCACATTCTCAACGTGGTGGGTGTGGGGGAACATATCGACCGGCTGGACTGCCACAACCTTATAATCCTCGTCGAGCAGGGCCAAGTCGCGGGCCTGCGTTGCGGGATTACAGCTAACATAGACCATACGTTCGGGAGCAGCACGGCGGATAACCTCGATAACCGGCTCATCAACACCCGCGCGCGGCGGGTCGAGGATAATCACATCGGGACGGCCGTTGCGAGCCACGAAATCGTCGCTCAGGACAGCCTTCATATCGCCTGCATAGAACGAGGTGTTGTCGATGCCGTTAATCTGCGAGTTAATCTTCGCATCCTCGATAGCCTCAGGCACATACTCGATGCCGACAACCTTCTTGCAGCGACGTGCGCAGAAGTTGGCGATGGTACCCGTGCCGGTATAGAGGTCGTAGAGTGTATCTTCGGGTTTCAGGTCAGCAAACTCGCGCGTAACCTTATACAATTCGTAGGCCTGCTCCGAGTTGGTCTGGTAGAACGACTTGGGACCCACCTTGAACTGCAAACCCTCCATCTGCTCGATGATATGGTCCTTGCCCGAATAGAGAATCGGGGTTTGGTCGGTCAGCGAGTCGTTCCACTTGGTATTGACGATATAGAACAACGAGGTAATCTCTGGGAACTTTACGCGGATATGCTCCATCAGCGCATCGATGCGCTCGCGGTCGTCCTCATTGAAGACCACAATCAGCATATTCTCGCCGGTCGAGGCGGTGCGAATTACGATACCTCGCATAAGTCCCTGATGCTCACGTGCATTGTGGAACGAGTAGCCATTCTCGATGCAGTAGCGTTTAATCTCGTCGCGCAGCGGATTCGACGGGTCGGGCTGCAACCAGCAGTGGTCGATATCGAGAATCTTGTCGAACATATTGGGAATGTGGAAACCTAATGCAGGGCGTGGCTCAATGTCGCCACCCTGGGCAATCTCCTCGTATGTCAGCCAACGACGGTCGGCGAAAGTGAACTCCAACTTATTGCGGTAGTATTGCGTCTTTGCCGAGCCGAGACAAGGGGCAATTTCGGGCAGTTCTACCTTACCGATGCGGGTGAGTTGGTCTCGTACCTGCTCGGTCTTGAAGCGCAGCTGCTCGGCGTAGGGCAGATTCTGCCACTTACACCCTCCGCAGACTCCGAAGTGGGCGCAGAAAGGCTCCTCGCGCAGGGGCGAACGCTTGACGTACTCGACCACGACGCCCTCCATAAAGCGACGACGCTTGTTGCGAATCTGGACATTTACCACATCTCCCGGAACGGTCATCGGGACAAATACGACAACGTCATTCCAGCGACCCATAGCCTTGCCTTCGGCAGCAAGAGTCGTGATTTCAAGCCCCTCAATCAGGGGATATTGAGCCTTTTTTCGAGCCATAGAATTAAATTTTGTGCAAATGTACGAATAATTTACCAAAATCTTCCCCTTTTCTATCAAAGAAGCCCTCTGCGGCACTCGGTTTGGTTATCTTAAAGAAAATAACTATCTTTGTATGGGGAATCTATGATTCCCAGCTCAAAACCGATTGTATATGGAACAGAGATTTGAAATCAATTATCGGCACTACGACTCGATTGACCGGATGCCCGCAGATGAAAAGATGCTCGTCGAGGAGGCTCAGCAGGCTCTCAAACAGGCCCACGCTCCCTACTCGCACTTCCACGTAGGCGCAGCAGCGCGTCTGCGCAGCGGCAAGGTTCTGCGCGCTGCAAACTTCGAGAGCGAGGTCTATCCCGCAGGCTTGTGTGCCGAGCGTTCGCTGCTCTTCTATCTGCAAACCAACTTCCCCGAGGATGTGGTCGAGGCTTTGGCTATCGCATCCGAGCCCTCGGAGCGCGAGTGCTACCCCTGCGGTCAGTGTCGCCAGGTGTTGGTAGATGTCGAGCGCAGACAAGGCTCTCCGTTACGTGTGATTATGTCGGGTGCAGGTACCGCCTCGGTTGTTGAGCACGCGGCCGATTTATTACCATTTACATTCAAACTGTAATGTTCAGACCCGAAGACTTAATTTACGAAGATAACCACATTATGGTCGTTGCCAAGCGTTGCGGCGACCTCGTGCAGCCTGACCCGTCGGGATCGAGTGCACTCGAAAACGAGATTAAGGCCTTCTTGAAGGTGCGTGACCACAAGGAGGGTAATGTCTTTTTGGGCGTTGTTCACCGCATAGACCGCCCTGTGAGTGGTGCGGTGCTCTTTGCCAAGACCTCGAAGGCCCTCACGCGCCTGAACGAGATGTTGCGCGAGGGCGAGATCTCGAAGACCTATTGGGCTGTGGTCGAGAATATGCCCCAGATCGAAGAGGGCGAACTGCGCCACTGGATTTTGCGCGACGGCAAGACCAACCGCTCGCACGTCTATGCCTCGCCCAAGAATGGAGCGAAGGAGGCGCGTCTGAAATATCGTATGTTGTGCCGTAGCGACCGCTACACACTGCTCGAAGTGGAACTTTTGACGGGTCGCCACCACCAGATTCGTGCCCAACTCTCGAAAATAGGTTGCCCGATTAAGGGCGATTTGAAATATGGAGCGAAGCGATCGAACCCCGATGGCGGCATCTCGCTCCACTCGCGAGCCATAGAGTTTATGCACCCCGTGCGCAAGGAGCCTATCCGCATTGAGTGCCCCGTGCCGCAGGAGGATAACTTGTGGCGTTATTTCGAGGAGGCAGCAAGTTAGTAGGGCTATGAGAATCCTTGTGCAGAGAGTCCGTCGTGCGGCGGTCGAGATTGGCGGTGCGGAGTATTCGCGCATCGGGCAGGGTCTGCTTGTCCTGGTCGGCATCGAGGCTGCGGACGGAGCGGAGGATATCGAGTGGCTCGTAAAGAAGTTGCTCGGTCTGCGTATCTTTGATGACGAGCAGGGGGTTATGAACCTCGATGTGCGTCAGGTGGGTGGCGATATCTTGGCTGTAAGCCAATTTACGCTCCACGCCTCGACCAAGAAGGGTAATCGCCCATCCTATATTCGTTCGGCTCCCGAGGCTATCTCACGTCCGCTCTACGAGCAGTTCGTGGCACGTGTTGAGGCCGAGCTGGGACGTAAGGTGCCTACGGGCGTTTTTGGTGCCGATATGCAGGTGTCGCTCGTAAATGACGGCCCTGTAACAATTTGGATTGATTCAAAAAATAAAGAATAGATAGATGAAGAGATTTTTTACCATTCTGCTTGCAGTGTCGCTCGTTTGCGCCTGCGGAGATATTGAGCCGTTCCCCGGAGAGAACGGTGGCGATGACCAAATCGAAAACGAAGGTAATTCGGGCGAAGGTACCGAAAACGAAGGCACCGGCAATGAAGGGAACGAAGGTGACGAGGGCTCTGGCAACGAAGGAAATGAAGGCAACGAGGGCTCAGGAAATGAAGGCAATGAGGGCAACCAGGACAACCAGGGTGGCTCGGATAGTGGCACAACAGCCGAGCAGAGCGAGATTGTGCTGCGAACATCAAGCGAGGGTTGGCCTACGTCGTATCCGACCTCGCAGAGCGTTTACACACTCGAGGGTCAGCAATTCTATCTGCTCAATGCCGCGATTTACAACACAAGCAACGGTATGCAGTTCAAGAAGCAGACCGGCTACATCGCCAACAAGAGCGTTTTCGGCACTTTGGTCCGTATCGAGGTGACTAAGGGAGGTGCTCACTCGGGTAAAATGTTGCTCCATATCGGAAATTCGGAGATGCCGACCGAAACCGAGATCAAATCAACAGACACTGCTAACGGCTACGCTTTTGATTGCACGTCGCACAACGCAAAATATTTCAAGCTCACAAATGACGGTAGTGGCGTAGTCTACCTTTCGGAGATTCGCATTGTCTATCTTACAAGCGGTAGCAATACCCCCGGTGGAGGCTCTGGTGGCAACGAGGGCGGCAATCAAGGCGGTAACCAGGGAAGCGACAATACGGGCAATGAGGGTAACGAAGGCGGTGGCGACGATAATGGTGACAATGGCGGTGGCAGCACCCCGACACCCGACCCGACGCCCAATCCCAATCCCACAACCGGCAATGTCTATCGCAGTGGCTGGGCCGAGTTGCCTATTGAGGTTACAAATACGGACTATTATTACGCGCATCACACCGTAACAGATGTAAAGAACAGCAAGGGCGAGAATGCTCGCAACTATACGGTATGTTATAGTGCTAACCATCACTGCCCCGTTTGGGTGGCAGCTCCGCGCCATTCATTCTGGACGGGAAGTGCCGGCAAGGCGAGTTACAGCGTCGATCCCGACATTCCCTCGTCGATTCAGCCTTGTTCGGGCGCAGATATCGGCAACGGATCTTATAATCGCGGACATATGCTTGGCAATGCTGACCGTTCGCGCTCATCGCAGATGCGTAGGCAGGTTAGTTATTATACGAACATTGCTCTGCAAAATGGCTCTACGTTCAACACCGGTGGTGGAGCGTGGAATAATCTCGAAGATCATATCGACACCTTTGCCAAGAGCGATACCTTGTATATGGTCGTAGGCTCATATTTTGATGCTTGGACCGATAAGTATGGCAACAGCAAGCCTGTTTCACGAGTGACTTTCGGTGGTCAGGATTCGAGTGTGCCTACTATGTTCTGGGCTGCTCTGCTCCGTACCAAAGAGAGTGCTAAGGGCAAGGCTGTATGGGAATGCTCGGCAGACGAGTTGCGTTGTGCGGGATTTGTTATCAGTCACGCAATGCCCAAGGGTCATAAGCCCGAAGCAAGGGATATGATTTCTATATCCGAACTCGAACAGTTGGTTGGCGTTACGCTCTTCCCGAATGTGCCCAATGCACCGAAATCGAGCTACAAAGCTTCGGATTGGGGTCTTTAATATGCCTTAGGACGAAAACTTAGCCGAGATGATGCACCCTTGGGGCGATGAGCGACCATTCAACTCCTATGCGGGTTACTTCCGCCGCACCTTCGGTGAGAGAGTCCAGAAGGTGGCGGTAAATGCCGGCTTCACCTGCCCCAATCGTGACGGCTCGGTCGGCACGGGAGGTTGTACATTCTGTAATAACGGAGCATTTACACCCTCGTACTGCCAACCCTCAAAGAGTGTCACGCAGCAGATTGAGGAGGGTATCGAGTTTCATCGCAATCGCTACCGCACGGCATCGCGCTATCTTGCCTATTTTCAGTCGTTTTCGAATACTTACGCACCGCTTGAACGTCTGCGCGAACTCTACGACGAGGCTCTTGCACACCCCGAAGTGGCAGGTATTGTCGTCGGCACTCGCCCCGACTGCGTGGACGAGGAGAAACTCGATTACTTCGCATCGTTGGCTCGCGAGAGGGGTAAGTATGTAACTATCGAGTATGGTATCGAGTCAGTGAACGACCGCACATTGCAGGCAATCAACCGTGGCCACGACTTCGCTACGGCTCGACGTGCTGTCGGGATGACCGCAGAGCGAGGATTGCACGTCGGGGCACACTTTATCCTTGGCCTGCCCGGCGAGAGCGACGAGGAGCTTATCGCACAAACCGAGATTATCAACTCGCTGCCACTCACAACCGTAAAATTCCACCAGTTGCAGGTCTTCGCAGGTACAGCTATGGCCGAGCAGTATGATGCCGACCCGGGTCAGTTCCGCTTTTGGGAGGTGGATGAGTATATAGAGCTCTTTATCGAGATTTTGCGTCGCCTGCGCCCCGACTTGGTGGTCGAACGCTTTGCGAGCGAAGCCCCTCCGCGCTACCACTATGGCCGAAATTGGGGTCTTATACGCAACGAAACTCTGCTCTCGATGCTCGAAAAACGCCTGAATGAGCGAGGTGCTTATCAAGGTGAGCTATACAATATTAAATAGAGGTATAATGGTAAAAATAAAGGTTGCCCAACCTACTTGGTCGGGCAACCTTTTCTATTGATATATCCAATCTGCTATTTAGCCTTTGCCTCGCAATAAGCACAACGGCAGGTGCCGTCCTCGGTGCGGTGGAAGAGCGTATCGACATCCTCGGTCGTCGAGATACAGTTGCGATTTGAGCAGGTGTACTCATTGACGATATAGTCGGCAGCAAAGCGGGGAGTTGCGCTCTTCGGACGTTCGGGAGACCACTCCAAAAGCTTGCAGATAAGGGCCATACGTACGAACTTACCATTCTCGACCTGACGGAAATATGCCGCACGCGGGTCGTTATCCACAGCGCGAACAATCTCGTTTACGCGCGGCAGCGGGTGGAGGATAATCATATCCTTCTTTGCCGTAGCGAGCTTTTCGGGCGTGAGGATAAAGCTGTCACGCAGACGCTCGAACTCCTCGCGGTCGAGGAAACGCTCCTGCTGTACGCGGGTCATATAGAGGATATCCAACTCGGGCATAACCTCCTCCATAGTCTTCACCTCGATAGTCGGGATGCCGTTACGGTCGCAGACCTCCTCGCGCAGATACGAGGGCAGGCGCAACTCATCGGGAGCGATGAGGATAACCTTGATGCCTGTCTGGCGAGCCAATGCCTTGATGAGCGAGTGGACGGTACGTCCGAACTTCAAGTCGCCACAGAAACCGATGGTCAGATTATCCAAACGTCCCAACTCGCGACGAATCGTGAGCAGGTCGGTCAGAGTCTGCGTCGGGTGAGCGTGGCTACCGTCACCGGCATTGATGATGGGGATATCGGCATACTGCGATGCTACGAGCGGAGCTCCCTCCTTGAAGTGGCGCATCGCGATAATATCGGCAAAGCAACTGATTACGCGCACGGTGTCGGCTACGGTCTCGCCCTTCGAAACCGAAGAGGATGCCGCATCCGAGAATCCGATGACGTTACCGCCAAGCTCCATCATTGCCGACGTAAAGCTCAGTCGGGTACGGGTACTCGGCTCGTAAAAGAGGGTCGCAAGTTTCTTTCCGCTACAAACGGTGCGATACTTCTCGCGATTGTCTATGATGTCGAGCGCAAGGTCGATAATCTCGTGCGCTTCATTGACCGAAAGGTCGGTGGTGTCAATCAGGTGCTTCATAATCTGCATCTTTGAGTATGGGTTAAACTACTTCTGAATCCAGCTCTCGTCAGAGGGGTTGTTGCGGAATGCAATCAGGCGAGCCTTATCTTCGGGTTTGATGTAACCCTCCTCGGCCGCTACCTCTACGAGAGTATCCAAATCCGACAACGACACGTTCTTTACGTTAGCAGCCTCCAAACGCTCCAAACCGCGCTTCATACCGTAGGTAAAGATGCTTGCTACACCCAAAACCTCAGCGCCGGCCTCGCGCAGAGCCTCTACAACCTCGATGCAGCTACCGCCTGTCGAGATAAGGTCCTCGATAACTACAACCTTCTGACCCGGCTCCAAGCGACCCTCGATGCGGTTTGCGCGACCGTGGTCCTTTGCGCCGCTACGAACGTAGCCCATAGGCATATCGAGAATTGTTGCAGTAATCGCTGCGTGAGCGATACCTGCGGTGCTGGTACCCATCAATACCTCCGCTTCGGGGTAGTGGGTGCGAACGATTTCTGCAAGGCCGTTCTCTACGTTGTTGCGTACCTTGGTGTTTGACAAAGTCAGGCGGTTGTCGCAGTAAATCGGGCTCTTGATGCCGCTTGCCCAAGTGAAGGGCTGCTCAGGACGGAGAAAGACTGCTGCAATCGAGAGCAGATCTTTTGCTATAAGTTTTTTCATATTTTTAGTCGGTTTTTACGATTTGTCACTTTAATTTATTTTCGGTCTGCTTACTCGCCCAAGAACTCGGCAACGCAACGACGATAAGCTGCTACAGGGTCGTCGGCAGCAGTGATGGGGCGACCTACAACGATGTAGTCCGAGCCAATCTCGCGAGCACGTGCGGGGGTAGTAACGCGCACCTGGTCAGCCTTCTCGCCATCAGCGAAACGAACGCCCGGAGTGATGGTCAAAAACTCCTCACCGCAAGCATCCTTAACCATACGAGCCTCCAACGGCGAGCAAACTACGCCATCCAAGCCGGCCTCTTTGGTATTTTGTGCATATTTGACGATGCAGTCGTTAATCGAAGCGTCGATCAAGAGCTCTTTCTGCATACGCTCCTCGCTGGTCGATGTGAGCTGTGTAACTGCGATGAGCAGGGGGCGAGTGCCGTCTGCGCGAGTCAGTCCCTCGATTGCGTAGCGCATCATCTCGACAGTGCCTGCCGCGTGTACGTTACACATATCAACGTCGAGGTTCGAGAGAACGGCCATAGCCTTCTTGACGGTGTTGGGGATGTCGTGCAACTTCAAATCAAGGAAAATCTTGTGGCCACGACGCTTAATCTCGCGTACGATGGGTGCACCAGCGGCATAGAAGAGCTCCATACCAATCTTCACAAAGGGTTTCTCCTCCTCGAAACGGTCGAGGAATGCGAGCGTCTGCTCGGCACTTGCAAAGTCGCAAGCAATGATTACATCTCTCTTTTTCATATTTTTTCTAATATTTTACTCTACAATTCCAATAATGTCGGACAACTTGTCGATACCGAGACGCTCCATCTCTGCGGGCAGAGCCTCGATAATCTCCTTACAAGCGTAGGGGTTACGCAGGTTGGCTGTGCCGACCTCGACGGCCGTAGCACCCGCCATCATCATCTCGATAACGTCGCTTGCCGAGCTTACGCCACCACAACCGATGACCGGCACCGAGCAAGCCTTCGATACCTGATAGACCATTCTGACAGCTACGGGGAAGACTGCATCGCCCGAGAAACCGCCCATCTTGTTGGCGATAACGGGACGACGACGCATTGTGTCGATACGCATACCGAGCAGCGTGTTGATAAGGCACAGACCATCTGCACCGGCCTCCTCGCAAGCCTTGGCAATCGAAACGATATCCGTCACGTTGGGGCTCAGCTTGATATATACGGGCTTCGATGTTACCTCCTTTACGGCACGAGTTACCTCGGCCGCAGCTTCGGGCGAGGTGCCGAACGACATACCTCCGTGGCGCACGTTCGGACAGCTGACATTTACCTCAATGATGCCTACCTGCTCCTCGCGATCAACGAGCTCGCAACAGTGGCGATACTCCTCAATGGAGAAGCCCGAAATGTTGGCAATCACAGGCTTGTGGAAGAACTCCTTTAAGCGGGGGAGCTCCTCGCTGATAACAGCGTCGATGCCGGGATTCTGCAAACCTACGGCATTGATGAGTCCGCTCTGGCACTCGGCAATACGCGGAGTGGGGTTGCCGAAACGGGCATCCTTAGTTGTGCCCTTGAACGAGAACGAGCCGAGGATGTTGATATCATAAAACTCGCGGAAGTCGGCACCAAAGCCGAACGTACCACTCGCGGGAATTACCGGATTGTCCAGTTTGAGTCCGCTCAATACTACCGATGTATCCCTCATAGCCTAAAAAATTATTTCGTCACGCTTCAAGACGGGACCCTCTTTACAAATTCGTTTACTTCCCTTGGTTGTCTGGCACGAGCAGCCCATACAGGCTCCGAATCCGCAACCCATACGCTCCTCGAAGCTGTACTCTCCGTCACACTCGGTAGCGGCATAGATGGCTTTGAGCATCGGCAGCGGACCACAAGTGTAGACGTAGTCGAAGGTCATCTGCTTCATCGCGTCGGTTACGAATCCCTTAACTCCGACCGAACCATCAGCCGTTGCGATGTGGACATCGACGCCCAACGCACGGAACTCGTCGGCATAGAAGATTTCGTCGGCGCGGTTAAAACCGAGGACCACCTGCACCTTCTTGCCTGCCTCCTTCAACTTCTTAGCGAGATTATAGAGGGGCGGAACACCGACACCACCACCGACGAGTGCAGGGCACTCGGTAGCGGCTGCGGTCGAGAATCCGTTGCCCAAGCCTGTCAGCACGTCCAACTTCTCGCCGGCCTGCATACGGCTCATAATCTCGGTGCCACGACCTACGACCTTGTAGATGAGCGTGATGCTCTGCTCGTCATAGTCGCAGACCGAAATCGGGCGACGCAGATAGCAACCCTCGATAGCGATGTTCACGAACTGTCCCGGAGCGGTGAGATACTGGGTATCTCCCGCGAGGACCATTCTCCAAACACTCTCGGTCAGAGGTTCGTTGCTTACGATTTCGTATATTCCCTTCTTGTACATTTTACTGTGCATCAATTGTCGAAATACCGAGTGTAATCTCCTCCAATACATCGAGCAGTACACGCACGGTTTCGAGTGCTGTGAATATCGTTACATTATTCTCGACAGCCGTACGACGAATCTCGTATCCGTCCAGACGTGTGCTGTGCTGGTCGAGGTCGATAGTGTTGATTACGTAGGTAACGTGACCCTGACGCAGAGTCTCGATGATATCGTTGCTGCCCTCGCTCAACTTGTGGCGCAAACGTGTGCGGATACCGTGCTCACGCAGGTATGCAGCTGTTCCCGATGTTGCCTCGATGTTGAATCCGAGGTTGTAGAATCGACGTGCAATCTCCAATGCTGCCGGTTTATCCTTGTCTGCGATAGTGAGGAATACGGTTCCGTAGTTCGATACATCCATACCCGACGACTGCAATGCCTTGTAGAGGGCGCGAGTGAGCGAGTTGTCGTAACCGATAGCCTCACCGGTCGATTTCATCTCAGGCGAGAGGTACGAATCCATACCGCGAATCTTCGAGAACGAGAATGCCGGGGCCTTCACGAACCAACGCTTGCGGTCGGGGTGGTAGATATTCTCGATGCCCTGCTCTTTGAGCGACTGGCCGAGCATTACGCGGGTAGCGATATCTGCCATCGAAACGCCTGTCGATTTCGAGAGGAAGGGAACGGTACGCGACGAGCGGGGATTAACCTCGATAACATATACGTCATCGTTGTCGTCGCAGATGAACTGGATATTGAACAGACCCACGATGCCGATGCGAAGACCCAACTTCACGGTGTAGTCCAAAATCTTCTCGCGGACAGCGTCGCTAACGCTGAATGTCGGATAGACGCTAATCGAGTCGCCAGAGTGGATACCTGTACGCTCAACGTGCTCCATAATGCCCGGTACGAATACCTGCTCTCCGTCGCAGATTGCGTCGATCTCCAACTCCTTACCCTGGATATACTTATCGACCAAGACGGGCGACTTCTCGTTTACTTTAACTGCTGTACGCATATATCGGCGCAGAGCATCCTCGTTGCTCACAATCTGCATTGCGCGACCACCCAATACGTAGCTCGGACGAACCAAGACGGGATAGCCGATGCGGTTCGCAGCTGCAACACCTGCCTCGACGGTAGTTACGGCCTCGGCTGTGGGCTGCGGGATGCCGAGTTCGGTCATAATGCGCTCGAAGCAACCACGGTCCTCGGCGTTGCGGATAGCGTTCACGTCGGTACCGATGATGGGTACACCGAGCTCTGCCAAAGGCTCGGCAAGGTTGATAGCGGTCTGGCCACCGAGCGATACGATTACACCCTCAGGCTTCTCCAAGCGGATGACGTTCATCACATCCTCTACGGTCAGCGGCTCGAAGTAGAGCTTGTCGCTGCAAGTGTAGTCGGTCGAAACAGTTTCGGGGTTGTTATTTACGATAATAGCCTCGTAGCCGACATTGCGGATCGACCAGATAGCGTGAACAGTCGAATAGTCGAACTCGACACCCTGGCCGATACGAATCGGGCCTGAGCCGAGAACGATAATCTTCTTGCGGTCGCTTATGCGCGACTCGCTTACGCGGCCATCTTCGTAAGTCGAGTAGAAGTAGGGTACATAGTCACGGTTGGGACCCGAGCAGGTGTCAATCATACTATATACGGGGAAGATGTCGTGCTCCTCGCGGAAACGGTACATCTCGTCCTCGCCCATACCCCACAGCTGGCCTACGAACTTGTCGCTGAAACCCAACTTCTTGGCGCGGCGCAGCACCTCGGCATTGCGCGGGTTGGCTTTGAGCTCGGCCTCCATCTCGACGATGTTGCGGAACTTTTCGAGGAAGAAGATTGTAATCTTGGTCTTTGCGAAGATCTCTTCGAGCGATACACCATTACGGATAAGCTGTGCGATAGCGTACAGACGGTCGTCGGTACCCTCCTTTACGTATTCGAGCATCTCCTCGTTCGACATCGAGTCGAAACGCTTGTGGTAGATGTGGCAGACGCCCGTTTCGAGCGAACGTACGGCCTTCAAGAGAGCCTCCTCAATATTGCGACCGATGCTCATAACCTCTCCGGTAGCCTTCATCTGTGTACCGAGGGTGTTCGATGCATCAGCAAACTTGTCGAAGGGGAAACGAGCAGCCTTCAAGACGATGTAGTCGAGCGAGGGCTCGAAGTTAGCCGCTACGTTGCCGATGAAAATCTCGTCGAGAGTAAGACCCACTGCAATCTTTGCTGTTACGCGGGCAATCGGGAAACCACTCGCCTTCGATGCGAGAGCCGACGAACGCGAAACGCGGGGATTGACCTCGATGAGGTAGTACTCCATAGTTGTCGGGTGCAGAGCGAACTGGACGTTGCAACCACCCTCGATTTTGAGCTCGCGGATAATCTTCAATGCGCTATCGTGGAGCATCTTATCCTCTTCGGGAGTGAGGGTCTGCTGGGGAGCAACCACAATCGAGTCGCCGGTGTGAACACCTACGGGGTCGATATTCTCCATCGAGCAGATAGCAATAGCCGTATCCTGGCTGTCGCGCATCACCTCGTACTCAATCTCCTTGTAGCCCTTGACGCTCTTCTCGACCAATACCTGGTGTACGGGCGAGAGGGCGAGAGCGTTACGCATAGTCTCGCGGAACTCCTCCTCGTTGTCAGCGAAACCACCACCTGTACCACCGAGGGTAAACGCAGGGCGCAAAACTACGGGGTAGCCGATGCGCTCGGCAGCAGCCAAACCGTCCTCCATAGTGCAGGCGATCTCCGAGGGGATAACCGGCTCGCCAAGCGACTCGCAGAGCTCTTTGAAGAGCTTACGGTCCTCAGCGCGCTCAATGCTCTCGAACGATGTTCCGAGAATCTCGACCTGACACTCTTTGAGGATGCCCTTCTTTGCGAGCTGTACGGCCAAGTTCAGACCGGTCTGACCACCGAGGCCCGGAACGATTGCATCGGGACGCTCGTAGCGGATAATCTTCGCCACGTACTCCAATGTCAGCGGCTCCATATAGACCTTGTCAGCGATGTTCGTATCGGTCATAATTGTTGCGGGGTTGGAGTTAACCAACACAACTTCGTAACCCTCCTCTTTGAGGGCAAGACACGCTTGCGTTCCGGCATAGTCGAACTCGGCTGCCTGTCCGATGACGATAGGTCCCGAACCAATCACCATCACTTTTTTGATGTCAACTCTTTTAGGCATATTCCTTCAATTTTTAGTTTTTATATTTTGTTGTTTTTAATTTCGTTTTTCGTAGGCGACCTCTCCGCGGCAGAGTGTCAGAACGCACTCGCCGCTAACCTTCCAACCCTCGAACGGAGTGCTGTGGCCCATTGACAAGAACTCTTCGGGGCGGATTTCGTACTCGCTTTCGAGGTCGAATACCGCGATGTCGGCTCTCTCACCAACAGCGAGCTTGCCTCCCAGCGCGAAGAGTTTGCGCGGATTCTCGGACATAATCTTCATCAGGTGCTCGAAGGTCATACGACCCGTCTTTACGAAGTGGGTGTACATCAGCGGGAATGAGGTCTCGATGCCGACAATGCCGAATGCGCTACCTTCCAGACCCTTCGCCTTCTCGTTTGCTGCGTGGGGAGCGTGGTCAGTGGCGAGTACCTCGATAGTGCCATCCAGAATACCCTCAATCAGAGCCGCGCGGTCGTCGGCACTGCGCAACGGGGGATTCATTTTGAAGCGACCCTCCTCCTGTAAATCCATATCGCAGAGGATGAGGTAGTGAGGTCCCGTTTCGCAACTAACCTTCAAACCCTGAGCCTTTGCTTTGCGTACCAAATCGACGCTCTCGCGAGTCGAGATGTGGCAGACGTGATATTGGCCGCCAATCTTCTCAATAAGGTTGATGTCGCGCTCCACCTGCTCCCACTCGCTCTCCGAGCAGATTCCGCGGTGGTTGTGCTGACGGCAGTACTCTCCGTCGTGGATATATCCGCCGTGCAGCAGGTCATCGACCTCGCAGTGTGCAACGATGCGGCTGCCTACGGCCTTTGCCTTGCGCATAGCCTCGGCCATCAGCTCCTCGCTCTGTACACCGCGACCGTCATCCGAGAAACCGGCAACCTTCGGTGCCAAAGCCTCGAAATCGACCAGGTCGCCCTTGCCGCGCTGGCCGAGCGTGATAGATGCATAGGGTAGTACCTCGATTACGGCATCGCGCTCGATGATGTCGAGCTGCTGTTGCAGATGCTCTACGGTGTCAGGTGCGGGGTGGACATTCGGCATCGAGCAGACAGTAGTAAATCCTCCGTGTGCCGCAGCCAAAGTGCCTGTGCGGACGGTCTCTTTGTGCGAAAGTCCCGGCTCGCGCAAGTGAACGTGAACATCGACCAAACCATAGACGATATGCTTGCCGTGGCAGTCAATCGTGCGTGTTGCACTATCTGTCGCGAGGCCTTTGCCTATGGCTGCAATCACTCCGTCAGCAACCAACAAGTCGCCTCGCAGAGTTCCCTCTGCGGAGTGTATCGTAGCATCTTTTAGCAGTAACTTACCCATATTACAAAAAAAGTAGCCCCCTGTAAAGGCTACCTTTTATATTAAAAATATTTGAAACGGAGAGAATGGACGATAGCCGCTTTCGGATTTCACTCCGACTGCGAGCAGGCCTGCACCCGAACTATAATCGCACATACTCTTCATAGTTCCCTCTTAATTTTTGCAAAGGTATGTAAAAATTACCAAATAAACTACGTTTAAGCACGATTTTTTGACCCTTTTTGTCGAAAAAAATCGCTTTTTCAAAGAAAGAGAGCTCCTCTTTGCGGTCGGGTTATCACACTCTGGCTTTGTGACTAAAATTTTGCAGCCTTGTATCGGGCGTAGAGAGCATCGTAAATCTTGCCGCGCTCGGCATCGGGTAGGTATTCGTTCGAGAATCCCGACGACATCGCGGCTTGTGCCTCGGCGATGTTCGGATAGAGCCCTGCGGCCACGGCTGCATACATCGCAGCACCAAGAGCGCACGCCTGCTCGGATTGGACAACCTTGATAGGCATCTTCAAGACGTCGCACATCGTCTGCATCACAAATCTCGACTTCTTGGAGATTCCGCCTACGGCATATATACGCTCAACGCTGACACCCTCATCGAGAAGTCGCTCGGTGATTGCTCGTGAGCCGAAGGCTGTGCCCTCGACCAGAGCCTTGAAGAGTTGAGGTGCCGTGGTGGCGAGTGTGAGCCCTGCCAATGCTCCCGTTGTGCGCGGGTCGGCATCGGGCGAGCGACGACCGTTAAACCAATCTATCGCTATGGGGTCATTTTCGGTCAATGGCAACTGCTCGGCCTCGGTGGTGAGTATCGGCAGAATCTTGTCAAAGTCGGAGGCTCCTGCGTTTGCAATATATCGTAGAGGCCACTCCATAACTCTGCGGAACCAGGCGTAGATGTCGCCAAAGGCCGACTGCCCGGCCTCGATGCCGATATAGTCGGGTAGTACCGAGCCATCGACTTGTCCGCAGATGCCGTGAATGGTCTTGCAGCCTAAGATTTCGGGTTTTGCAACAGTGATATCGCAGGTCGAGGTGCCGACAACCTTGACGAGAGTGCCCTCGCCAACACCTGCGCCCACTGCTCCTACGTGGCAGTCGGCAGCGGCAACTCCAATGACTACATCCTCTGGTAGTCCGAGCCTCTCGGCCCACTCCTTCGATATGGTACCGGCAGGAATACCGCAGGTGTCGGTATCGGTATAGAGATGTTCGTACATCTCGGCCAACATTGGGTCGAGGGCCTCGAAGAAGGCCTTTTCGGGGAGTCCGCCCCACGACTCGTGCCATAGAGCCTTGTGGCCTGCTGTGCAGCGGCTGCGTTTAATCTGTTCGGGGGTGGTGTCGCCTGTGAGCAGCGCGCTAATCCAATCGCACAACTCGGTCCACGACCACGAGGCCTCGGCCAACTCTGGGGCTTTGCGCAAGCAGTGTAAAACCTTTGCCCAGACCCACTCACACGAGTAGGAGCCTCCGCAGAACTCGGTGTAGTCGGTGTGCCATTTGGCTGCAAGGCCGTTGATTGCATCGGCCTCTTCGAGTGCTGTGTGGTCCTTCCACAGCACGAACATCGCATCGGGATTCTCGGCATATTCGGTAAGTAGCGCGAGGGGTGTACCTTCGCGATTTACGAGTGCAGGGGTTGATGCCGTAGCGTCAATCGAGATACCTCGCACCGCCGCAGCAACCTCTGCTCCTGCATCCGCAAGAGTTTCGCAGATAGCCCCTTCGAGTGATTCGATATAGTCGAGTGGATGATGACGATAGCGATTCTCGGCAGGGTCGCAATATTTGCCCTCCTTCCAACGAGGATAGTAGCGCACAGCTGTTGCAACCTCGTGTCCATTCTCGGCATCGACAACAAGACAGCGCACCGAATCGCTGCCGAAATCGACTCCCAATACATAATTCTTCATTGCTAAATATGGTGTTTTAAGGTTTCTCTATCTACAAAGATACGAATAAGCGAGCGAGAAATATCAAGCTTGCTTGAATATTTTTCACAGCGAGCGAGAGTATCTTCGAGCGAAGCTCAAAGATATAAAAAATCCCGATTCGTGACAAATCGGGACTCTATACTTAGA
Organism: Alistipes sp.; assembly: GCA_045644925.1. Classification (GTDB taxonomy): domain Bacteria; phylum Bacteroidota; class Bacteroidia; order Bacteroidales; family Rikenellaceae; genus Alistipes. The sequence goes on along the minus strand of JAZRHV010000018.1, from coordinate 82,259 downwards.
CGGTTTTTATCGGTTCGACGTGTATGGCAATCATCGTATTTTCGCCAAAGCGTTCGCGCAGTCGGTGTTCGATAGATTCGGTCAGCGCGTGAGATTCGCGGACGCTCATATCGCCATCAACTCGGATATGGACATCGATAGCTATCGACGAGCCGATGCGTCGCGTGCGCAGGTTGTGAGGATGACTGATGGCGGCATCATCGGTGACAATGCGGATAATCTCCTCCTCGATATCGCTCGGCAGAGAGCTCTCGACCAACTCGTCAAAGCCCTTGCGTAGCAGGTCGAGAGCGACCTTCAAAATCATAGCTGCTACCACAATGGCCGCTATCGGGTCGGCGATGACCCACTTTCCGCCCAACGTGTAGGCACAACCGATACCGATAAGTGTGCCTATCGACGAGAGAGCGTCGCTGCGGTGGTGCCAGGCGTTGGCAATCACGGCAGGAGATTCGGTGTCGCGGCCGACCTTGACGGTGTAGCGGTAGAGCCACTCCTTGATAGCAATAGATATGGCAGCTGCAATCAGTGCGATAAATTCGGGCTTGGCAATCTGCTCGCCACGCACTATGGCGGCAATCTTCTCGGCTCCGTTGATGCAGATGCCCACGCCGACAGCTCCCAGCGCGAGAGCGATGATTATCGAGGCTATGGTCTCGAACTTGCCGTGGCCGTACTTGTGGCAGTCATCTTTGGGCTTGGCCGAAAGCTTGACAAAGAGCAGCACCACGCAGTCGGTGGCGAGGTCCGAGAGCGAGTGAACGGCATCGGCAACCATTGCCGAACTGCGTCCGAAGATACCCGCAACGAGCTTTGCTGCCGATAACAGAAGATTTACCGCGAAACCGATAACGGTCACGCGGTAAATCGAACGTACTCTGGAATTTTTATCCTCCATAATATCGTAAAGAGCGGAACTACTCCGCTAATTATTAGTAGCTCTTCGCAAAGAGAACGCGGCAGTGCGACGGCTTACCCGTGAAGATACACTTGCCCTCCTCAGGCTCGGCGTCGATAGGAATACAACGGATAGTAGCCTTTGTTGCATCCTTGATAGCCTGCTCGGTCTCGGGAGTGCCGTCCCAGTGAGCCGAGATAAAGCCACCCTTGTTGTTGAGCACCTCGACAAACTCGTCCCAAGTATCAACCTTGGTAATCATCGAGTTACGATAGTCGAGAGCCTTCTTGAAGATGTTGGCCTGAATCTCGTCGAGCAGTGCTACGATACGATCGGTAAGACCCTCCTGCGGAACAACCTCCTTGGTGAGTGTGTCGCGGCGAGCGAGCTCGATAGTGCCGTTCTCCAAGTCGCGGGGACCGAGTGCCAAACGCACGGGTACACCCTTCAACTCGTACTCTGCAAATTTGAAGCCCGAACGTACGTTGTCGCGCAAATCGACCTTAACGCTCACGCCCTTAGCCTTCAACTCGTCAGCTATGGCGTTCATCTTCTCGGCCATAACCTGCAACTGCTCCTCGCCCTTGTAGATGGGGACCATAACAACCTGGATAGGTGCGAGCTTCGGAGGCAATACCAAGCCATTGTTGTCCGAGTGAGCCATAATGAGCGCTCCCATCAGACGGGTCGAAACGCCCCACGATGTAGCCCAAACGTACTCCAACTTACCCTCCTTGTTTACATACTGAACGTCGAATGCCTTGGCAAAGTTCTGACCAAGGAAGTGTGATGTACCGCTCTGCAAAGCCTTGCCGTCCTGCATCAGAGCCTCGATAGTGAGAGTGTCCTCTGCGCCTGCGAAACGCTCGTTGGGCGACTTGTGACCTACGACAACAGGTACGCCCATCCAATTCTCGGCGAAGTCCTGATATACGCGAATCATCTTCTCTGCCTCCTCGATAGCCTCCTCACGAGTTGCGTGGGCGGTGTGGCCCTCCTGCCAGAGAAACTCTGCGGTACGCAGGAACAAGCGGGTACGCATCTCCCAGCGCACTACGTTTGCCCACTGGTTGCAGAGAATCGGGAGGTCGCGGTACGACTGAATCCAATTCTTATATGTATTCCAAATGATAGTCTCCGATGTCGGACGAACGATAAGCTCCTCTTCGAGTTTAGCCGAGGGGTCTACAACGACACCATTACCTTCGGGGTCGTTTTTAAGACGATAGTGAGTAACCACGGCACACTCCTTGGCAAAGCCCTCGACGTGGCTTGCCTCGCGCGAGAAGAACGATTTGGGGATAAAGAGCGGGAAGTATGCGTTCTGGTGTCCCGTATCCTTGAACATCTTGTCCAACGCCGCCTGCATCTTCTCCCAGATGGCGTAACCGTAAGGTTTGATAACCATACAGCCTCTTACTGCGGAGTTCTCCGCCAATCCGGCCTTAACGACCAACTCATTGTACCACTGCGAATAGTTATCGTCCGCCTTGGTCAAATCTTTAAGTTCTACTGCCATAAAAAATTACCTTTGCATTTTTTCTGACTGCAAAGGTAATGATTTCTTGTAAAGAAAGCAACGAATTTTATTTTTTGATTGACTTACGCCCTTAAAACCTGAATCCGAGGGTCATAATCACGTTATGTCGGGTCTGTTTTGTCGAGAAAAGACCGCTATAATCGTCGCTGTAAACCGTGTTGCCCGCAGCGTCTTCCTCGCCAACCGAATCTATCGAGGCAAATAGGCGGTAATCGGTCTGGCGGCTTGCGGCATACTGGTAAGCCAAATCAACAAACATAAATCCGAACGAGACACCGACACCCGCCGTTGCATAGTGTGTCTGGTAGGTCATAGGCGACGAGTAGATGATTGTGTGGTCTTTGAGCATCGAGCCGTTGAAGCCGTAACCAGCGCGAAGTGCCAGAATCGGAATGGGCTTGACCTCGGCACCGACACGCACGGTGTTCGAACCTTTGAGATATTCGCGGAAGAAGTCGTCGTAAACGCCTTGACCAACGGGAGTATCCTCGGTATACATCGAATTGTACCAATCACGTTCGTAATCGACCGAAATAATCGCCTTGTTGCCAAATGTGTAGGATGCTCCCAAAAGCAGTCGCATAGGCGATGCGAAGTCCCAACTATTGGGGCCGCTGTCGCGCCAAATATCGGTAGTCGATTCGGGATCGGGCGAGATGACTTTGCCGGTCTGGTTATCAACCACGCGCGAAACCATTGCTGCCTGATACGAGAAGTCCAACGAGTAGAATGTAGGCGTGTGGAACGCCACAGCCAAACGCAATGCGTTGATAGGACGGTAAGTAACGCCCATTTTGAAATTTACGCCCGTACCCTCGACAATCGAGGTCTGGTTGTAGTTGAAGTGGCGTAGCTCCTTGCCGCTCGGGGCATCTCCCTCGGCGTAGGTGTACTCCTCACCATAGTAGACATCGCGACGCTGGTAGAGGCTGTGGGCACCGAGTGTAAGGCCGATATAGACCTTGTTTGCGATGTTCATACCTGCCGACAGCGCATACTCGCCGAGCGAACCGCGACTTTTGAATGTGGCGTATTGATCGACCACGGGGGCAGTGCCGTACATATCGGGATGCCAACCGACCTGATTGCCGTTGCTATCCTTGTCGTAGACCAAGCCACAGCGATAGCCGAGTGCGGCACCCCAATATTTCGGGTCGATACGCCCCCAATCGAAGTAGTCGTCGCTATCGTAAAAGTTGTTGGAAACCATTCCGCTCTGCTGTAATTGGCGAGCGAAGACTCCCGAAATAGAGGATTGGTTATCGGGGCGGAAGAACGATGTCTGGTAGTTGAAATCGGCAAGTCTGTTATAACCAAAGCCGACGTTTACGGCGATAATCTTGCCTGTGCCCTCGTAAGCCTTGAAGATTACACCGAAGTTCGACATCGAGAAGCGTGTTGCGCTATTCTTCTGGAAAGGTGTGGCGTCGGTCGAGGAGTGTGCGCTTCCAATCATCGGTGTCAGCGTAACCTCGTTTGTGCGGTACATTCCGACTCCCGCGGGATTTATCGTGAGCGCAGACATATCTCCGCCCAACGAGGTCATAGCCCCTGCCATAGCTGCCGAACGAGCTGTGCCGAAGGTGTGCGTGTGTTGCGAATATTCGAACATATCCATAGCCGTAACACCATTCGGGTTGATAATCACTCCTCCGAAGTCGAATCGTTGTTGAGCCGTGATGCTGCCGATAGCGGCCAACACCGCCAACGCTGCTATTGTCAATCTTTTCATCTCTCTGTTATTGTGTAATCGCGATTTGGTACACTCTGAAAGTTGCCCCAATCGTGTAAAATTTTCAAAATCTCTTATCGTCCCAACGAGTTGCCGCCACGATGACTACTGCCGCTGCTGCTACCTCCCGAATATCCTCCGCCCGAATGGCTCGAACTACCCGAGCCAAACGACGAGCGACCACTGTTGTTCCACGAGTTGCCCGAATTGCTGTTCGAACTACGCTCACTATTATAGTTGAAGAACGACGAGGCTCCTCCGCGGTTGCGGCCGACGGTGCCACTGCCAACACTGCTGCGAACACCTCCTGTACCTCCGCGATTTACGGCCGAGCCACCTTGTGAGGGCTGACGACCCAAGATGCCCGAACCATTGACCGTTCCGCGAGCCGGCTGGCGATTGCCGTAGTTCTTGCCCGACGAGGGCGAAGTGTACGAGGGGTTGCCGACAAGCTGCTCACGATGCGAGGCTCCGCTGCCGTGTATGGGTCGGTGGTGCGAAGGTCTGCCGCTGCCGTGGTGTGGCGGATAGTAGCTCGGCCCCCACCAATAGGGATTATACCAACCCCAGGAAGGTCCCCAGCCGTAGCCCCACCAATTATGATAGGGGTTATAGCAGATGCCCCAATTCCAATCCCACCACGAGTAGCGCGGATAACCCCACCACGCACCATAGTTGTAGAATGGCGAAGTCCATCCGAAATACCAGCTGCCGGCTGCGAGGGTTACGTTGGTGGCACCCCAGGTACCGAACATCGACGATATGTATTTGGGCTCGACCCAAACCTGGTCGCCCGATACCATTATATTATAAAATGCGGGGTCGTATGCTGTAACATAGTCGTAGGCATCTCCGTATCTGAAATCGTAGTAGCTCGACGGCAGACGGTAGGTTGGCGAACTGAATCCGCGCAGACGACGTGCGTATGCGCTCTCGTAGGTATCTGCCACAACCGACGAGTAGCTCGGCTCGGCATAATAGTAGTACCCATACTCGGCAGCCTTGGCCTGCGCCTCTGCCAAACGAGCCTCCCACGCTGCACGACGAGCCTCAGCCTCGGCACGTTGTCGCTCGGCCTTAGCTTTTTGCAGATTCTCTATGGCGATCTTATCGTGAACTCCGTACATTCCGTCTTTGGCCTCGACCGATGCGTAGAATGCTTCCGAGCATCCCGACATCAATATCAATGCCGTGATTGCAACCAATATACTCTTAAAACCTTTCATCATACCTCTTTTTGCGGGTCAAACCTTCGTTATCTATGGTTATAACGAAAATCGTACCTTTGATTGTATTACAAATATATGTAAAAAATAGGTGCGATGCGAAATTTTCGGGGTGAAAGAGTAATATTAGCGGTTGAATGAGAAAAAAACGGCAGATAAATCGTTCGAACAGAAAAAAAACTTAACTTTGTACTACTCGCAAATAATCAAATTAAGGATATGAGAATACTCTTTTCGGTGATTGCCGTAGCAATCTTGACCTCTTGCTCTCCCAAGGGGGTTGTGTTGGATAAAAATGTGCCTGCCGGTAATATCGTCTTCGAACGAATGGTTAATGATACGGTCTACCTGCACCAGGAGCTGCGCGGCTCGAAAAAGGCGTGGTTCTATTGGGCCTTCCGTGTTAAGGGGGCGCAGGGCCGAACGCTGACCTTCGCATTTACGAAGAGCAACTGTGTCAGTGCGCGAGGCCCCGTTGTGTCGCTGGATCGTGGCGCAACGTATGAGTATCTGGCCGAGGAGGGTGCGACAAAGCGTTCGTTTACCTATACCTTCCCAAAGGATGCTCGTGAGGTGTGGTTCTATGAGTGTCACCCCTACACCCCTGAGATGTGGGAAGCCTTTTTGCGTGAGCAGCGTGGTGTGCCGTTCGAAACGGGCGTATTGTGTCAAAGCCGCAAGGGTCGCGACGTTCCATTTTTTAGGATTACGCCCCAAACCGCCGCACCCCGATTGTCGGTGGTTGTGAGTGCTCGCCATCACTGCTCCGAAGCTTCGGCTGAGTATGTTGTCGAGGGTTTGACTGCGACTTTCTTGGAGGATAGCGAGTTGGGAGTATGGCTCCGTGAGCACGTCGAACTTATTGTAGTACCTTTCGTAGATATGGATGGCGCGGTGGATGGCGACCAGGGTAAGTGGCGACTGCCTCACGACCATAATCGAGATTACACAGAATTCCGCTATCCCGAAACGACAGCGTTGGCCGGCCTTATTGCCGAGACCCAACCCCAAATATTCCTTGATATTCACAATCCCGGCCTTCGCCACTTCCAGGTCTATACGCCCTATCGTGAGGATATGGGAGTAATGGAGCCCATTTTTTCGGCATTGATGGAGAAGTATCAGGAGGGTGGTTTGAACTACTCGACAGCTGATGATATGCCCTTTGGCGTCAGCTGGAATACCGCCAAGAACTATACGGATGGCAAGAGCTCGGTAAAGTGGGTGGCCGAGAATATCAAGAGCATCCAGATTGCTCGCTCAGTCGAGATTCCGTTTACTCACGCGAACGGAGCGTTGGTATATCCGAGCAATATGCGCGAGTTCGGTCACGGATTGGCAAGGACGTTGAGAGCCTATGTCGAGGAGGCCGAGAGTATGGTGCAAACAGCGGAATAGGTTGTGACCGTTCGGCGCAATCCGAAGCGAGATGTCGGGCTGGGAGCGCGGAAATGGGATAAAAATGCGGAGATGAAATAAAAAAACGCATTAAATTTGTTTGGATAAAAAAAATATTCATATATTTGCACTCCGAAATCACAACAAGGACCAAGGAGAGGTGCCGGAGTGGTCGATCGGGCCGCACTCGAAATGCGGTGTACGGGCAACTGTACCGGGGGTTCGAATCCCTCCCTCTCCGCAAAGAACAAACGAAGCAAAAAGGTGTCGAGGAATCGACACCTTTTTGTTTTTATATCCCGTGGCGCAAGTTCACTTGCAGACACAGGGTGTAAAAACAAAAGTAGTTGATTTATCAACTTTTTGCTGAGTGCAGTCCTTTGTACGGGCCCCCGCGGCGAGCGGAAGGGATGGGCGACCGTAGGGAGCCAATTCCTCCCGCCACAACATTTTTTTTGAGCAGGGGGGTATCGACTTTTTGCCTCATTCGTTCTTTGTAGGGGCCCCCGCGGCGAGCGGAAGGGAACTGACGCCAAGCCGAGAGCAAAGAATGCTTGCATACTTTGCCGAGCCACGAAGGAAGAAAAGGAACTTATGGGCGACCGTAGGGAGCCAATTCCTCCCCGACGGCTTGAAAAAATGTTTTGGTGTGCTCTTTGCAGGTGCAGTGAAAAAACGAATGTCTATGATTTTTCTTGTTTCACTGTTAATACTTCTGTTTATGTCTACCACTGCAAACACGGCCGAGGCGCGTAAGTTTGTGCTTATGTCGCTGCCCTATGCCTACAATGCGCTCGAACCCGAAATTTCGGAGGAGACGCTGCGCTTTCATCACGACAAGCATCACGCTGCCTATCTGGCCAAACTCAACGCTCTGATTGCCGGTACGCCCTACGAGCAGATGACGCTCGATGATATCGTTATCAAGAGCGACGGCGCGATATTCAACAATGCTGCGCAGGTTTGGAATCATAATTTCTACTTCGCGACACTCTCGCCCACGCCCCGCAGTAAGCCATCGGGTGCATTGCTCAATGCCATTGTCGATCAGTATGGCTCGGTCGAGAATCTCAAAGCAAAGATGAACGAGGCTGCGGTCAATCTCTTTGGTTCGGGCTGGGTCTGGCTTGTCGAGAATAAGGATGGACACTTGGCGATTATGAGCGGCTCGAATGCCGACAATCCGCTGCGCTATGATATGCGACCGTTGCTGACGATAGATGTCTGGGAGCACGCATACTATATTGACTATCGTAATGCTCGCGCCGATGCCGTGAAGGCTATCTGGAATAAGATTGATTGGGCAAAGGTTGAGGAGCGATATCAGCCTGCAAAGTAGTCTTACACCGATAAAAGAGATACCCCCCCAAGGTCAGTATAGGCGACTTTGGGGGGTCTTGAATTATATGTTGCGTAGTATTACTTCACGCGGTAGGCGCGTTGTACGCCCTTGATACGCATCAGTGCGTGGATAAGCATATCGACAACTCCCGCACCACTCACCTCGACACTCACGGTACCGATAACGCTGCCGTCGCTGCGCGATGAGAAGCTTATCGTGCGCATATTGAGTTTCAGGTCGTGGCTGATGACCTCGGTGATGCGGTTGGCCAAACCTGCCGAGTCTTGTGCAACGATAGCAACCGATGCTCGGAACGAGCCGTCGGCATTGGCCCTCCAACGAGCCTCCATAATGCGGTAGGGATAGGTCTCGCGCAGACGCTGGGCATTGGGACAGTCGTTACGGTGGATAGTGATGCCCGACGAGATCGTTACAAAACCGAAAATATCGTCGCCCTTGATTGGATTACAACACTTGGCGAGTTTGTACTCTATATTGTTAATCTTCTCGTCGATAACCAGAGCATCGCCCGATGACGGCTCGCGCTGCTGCGACATTCGACGCTGACGCTCGGCCTCTGCCTCGGCAACCGATGCGCGACGAGCCTCGTCGGCCTCGCCCGAAATCCAGCGCGTGAGAATCTCTTTGATAGCCGCCATATCGTAACGCTCGGTGGCTACGGCTTCGTAGAGCTGTGTGCCTGTGCGCAGCTTGTAGAACTTCACTAAGTATGCCACCGCCTCGTCTATCGGACAGGCCATCTTCCAATTTTTGAGTTTGCGCTCCAACTCCTCGCGACCAATCTTGGCATTCTTGGCCTGCTCTTCGCGCATAAAGGACTTAATCTTGTTCTTGGCCTTTGCGGTGACAACGAAGTTGAGCCAGTCGGACTTCGGTGTCTGGTTCTTCTGCGTGAAGATTTCGGCAATATCGCCATTGCGCAACACCTCGCGGATAGGCACTGCGCGACCATTCACCTTACCGCCCGAACAGGTCGAGCCGAGTGAGGTGTGGATATCGAATGCGAAGTCGAGAAGGGTAGCCCCTTCGGGTAACTTGCGGATGTCGCCATTGGGTGTGAAGACGAAGATCTCGCCCGATGCCGGCTTGGCATCGAAACGCTGGGCCAACGAGTGGGTCGTATCCTCCATAAGCTCGCGCAGGTGTGTGAGCCACTGCTCGCTGGTCTGTGCACCCTGATTGACACCCTTATAACGCCAATGGGCTGCGATGCCGCGCTCGGCAACGTCGTTCATACGCTCGGTACGAATCTGAATCTCGACCCAGCGGCCCTCGCCCGCAGAGACGGTCGTGTGGAGCGATTCGTAACCGTTCGACTTGGGAATGGTAATCCAGTCGCGCATACGCTCGGTGTTGGGCGTGTAGATGTCGCTCACAATCGAGTAGACCATCCAGCACTGCGACTTCTCCAACTCCCTGGGACAGTCGATAATCAGGCGAATGGCAAAGATGTCGTAGACACCCTCGAATGGGACGTGCTGCTTGCGCATCTTATTCCAAATCGAGAATATCGACTTGGTGCGGCTTTTGAGATGATAGCGAATTTTCTGAGCTTCGGGCATCATCGCGTTGTGGGCATCAATGCGTGCAGCGATAGGCTCGACAAAACGTGCGATGAAGGTCTGACGCTCTGATTCGGTCTGTTCGAGCTTGGTTTTGATCTCGTTGAACCCCTCGGGTTCGAGATAGCTGAGAGCGATATCCTCCAACTCGCTCTTGATATTGTAAAGACCGAGCTTGTGGGCAATCTGCGCATATAGATTCATACTCTCCCAGCTCTTCTTGCGCCACTTCTCCTTGGGGAAGATTGTGAGCGAACGCATAACCTCCAATCGGTCGGCGAGCTTGATGAGTATGACGCGCGGATCCTCCGAGTACGAAACAATCATATCGCGGAAGTCCGAGGCCTGCTCCTTCGATGTTTTGAGTTTTATGGACGAGATATTGGCCAGACCTACGGTGATGCCGACCACCTGCTCGCCAAAGAGCGTACGTATCTCTTCGAGCAGTTCGATCAAACTCTTATCCTTCGCCTTGTCGGCAATGCGTACCACGTCGTGGATAATGGCGGCCACGGCCGAGTTGCGACCCAGGCCAATCTCCTGTATGGCAATCAGAGCCACCTGCACAGCGTGGTCGAGCAGGGGCGAACCGTCATAGCGCACCTTGCCGTCCAACTTCGCCGCTGCATATTCGAGGGCTTTGTCGGTCATCTGCTGTGTGGTCTGCGAGAAGTTCTCGCGCACATATTCTCGGAATGTGTCGTATCTCTCAATCATCTCTGCTCTGTTTGGTAGTGCAAATATAGTGAAATTTTATTTGCTGTTGCTATATCCAAACGCAGAGGGTTGCCCTTATGTTGTGGCAACCCTCTGCGAAATAGTCTGTTTTATCTTTTAAGACCTTTTTGTGGTTGATTAGATTAACCGCACTTCGAGTAGCCACACGACATACAGGTAAGGCAGCCGTTCTGGTATGCCATATTCTCCTGTCCGCACTGCGGGCACTTACCCTTCGACTTGGTACCATCGAGGATATACTGTTTGAGCGCACGCTCCACACCGGTTTTCCAGGTGTTGATAGTCTCGCTGTCGAGGTGCAGACCGTCGATGAGCGAAACAACCTTCTCGATAGGCATACCGTGACGCAATACGCCCGAAATAAGCTTCGCATAGTTCCAGAAGCTCTCATCGAACAAGCGCGAGATACCACCGATAGTGTTGGTATAGCCATAGCGGTCGATATATTGGAAGTCGTAACGCTTCGAGCCGTCAGCCTCGCGTACCTTGATGATAAATCCCTTGGTAATCTTCTTGGGGATGTACATAGCATCCTCCTCGACCTTACCGGTAAAGATCTCGTACGGACGGCCATCCTGCAAACCTACGAATGCAATCCAATCCTCGGTGCCGTTCTTGAAACGAACGATATCTGCGGGCAACGACTGCGGACGCTTGTTCTCGCCGGTTGCGGGCTCGCACTCCTTGACCTTGGTCTTGCTCTTGCTCTTCGAGTCGAGGAGAACACCTGTACGGCAACCATCACGATAGACGGTAACACCCTTACAGCCACACTCCCAAGCGGTGCGATAAACCTCGGCAACCAACTGCTCCGAAACGGTGTTCGGCAAGTTTACGGTAACCGAAATCGAGTGATCAACCCACTTCTGGATAGCACCCTGCATCTTAACCTTAGCAACCCAGTCGATATCGTTTGCGGTAGCCATATGGTAGGGCGATGCAGCAACGAGCTTCTCCAACTCGTCGTCCTTGATTGTTGCGAACTTCGAAGTATCGTATCCATTAACCTCAGCCCACTGGATGAACTTGTGGTGGAATACGTTGTACTCCTGGAACTTTTCGCCTGTCTCGTCTACGAAATCGACGTGGTTGTCCTGATCCGAAGGATTAACCTTACGACGACGCTTGTATACGGGTCGGAATACCGGCTCGATACCAGAAGTAGTCTGCGACATAAGCGATGTGGTGCCGGTAGGAGCGATAGTCAGCATTGCAATATTACGACGACCAACCTTTACCATCTTCTCATAGAGTTCGGGGTCAGCCTCCTTGATGCGCTCAACCATCGGGTTGCCAACCTCGCGTGCTGCCTCGTAAACCTCGAATGCACCACGCTCCTCGGCCATTGCAACCGATGCGCGGTAAGCCTCGACAGCCAAAGTCTTGTGAACCTGAACGGTGAAGTCGATAGCCTCCTCCGAACCGTAACGCAGACCGAGCGCTGCGAGCATATCGCCCTCGGCTGTGATACCGAGACCTGTACGACGGCCTTTGAGTGCCATCTCGCGAATCTTCTTCCAAAGATCGCACTCTACGCGACGGATATCTGCATCCTCGGGGTCGCTCTCGATCTTGTCGATGATGAGCTCAACCTTCTCCAATTCGAGGTCGATGATATCGTCCATAAGGTGCATTGCTTTGTGAACGTGCTCCTTGAACTTCTCGAAGTTGAACGATGCCTCCTTGGTAAAGGGTTTCTCTACGTAGCCGAAGAGGTTGATAGCCAACAGACGGCACGAATCGTAGGGGCACAACGGAATCTCACCGCAGGGGTTGGTCGAAACGGTTGTGAATCCCTTGTCTGCGTAGCAGTCGGGCACACTCTCGCGGATAATGGTATCCCAGAAGAGAACTCCGGGTTCTGCCGACTTCCAAGCGTTGTGGATAATCTTCTCCCACAACTTCTTTGCATCGATATCCTGCTCGTAGGTAGGATTCTCGCTCTTGATGGGGAACTGCTGGTGATATGTATCGCCGGCGATTGCTGCACGCATAAACTCGTCGTCGATCTTAATCGATACGTTTGCACCTGTAACCTTGCCGGTATCTACCTTAGCATCGATAAACTTCTCTGCGTCGGGGTGCTTAATCGAGAGCGAAATCATCAACGCTCCGCGACGACCATCCTGTGCAACCTCACGAGTCGAGTTCGAGTAACGCTCCATAAAGGGAACGATACCTGTCGAGGTGAGAGCCGAGTTGAGTACCGGGCTGCCCGAAGGACGGATGTGCGAGAGGTCGTGACCTACGCCACCGCGACGCTTCATCAGCTGTACCTGCTCCTCGTCGATGCGGAAGATACCGCCATACGAGTCAGCCGGATTCTTGTGGCCGATAACGAAGCAGTTCGAGAGCGATGCAACCTGGAAATTGTTGCCGATACCTGTCATCGGACCACCCTGCGGAATGATATAGCGGAAGTGGTCGAGAAGCTCGAAAATCTCCTTGCGGTTGAGCGGATTTTTGTACTTGTTCTCGATGCGTTCGAGCTCGGCTGCCAGACGCTCGTGCATCTGTACGGGAGTCAACTCGTAGATGTTGCCGAACGAGTCTTTCAGCGCATACTTGCTGACCCAAACGGTCGCTGCAAGTTCATCGCCGCCGAAGTACTCTTTCGTCGCTGCCACAGCATCTGCATAGACAACGGGTTTCGGAGTTGCGTAGTTAGCTTTTGTCATAATAATCAGTATTTTATATTGTTTTGTTTCGTGTTATCGTCTTGTAAATCTTTTCGTTACGGGGGATAATAAGCCGTCGCAACGAGGGCTGCGGCGGTGTAAATATATCGTAATGAAAAGTGTTTGTTGCCGAATCGAAGAGCTTAGCCGCCTTGTTCGACAGTACAAAGATGGGGCTTTATTTCGGTCGTTTTTCGACTGCTGATTTGATTTTATTCACAAGTTATTTACAATTTTTGACAATCGCCCACACAGGCACTTTTGAGCCATATTGCTACCCGATTTTTTTTGAGCGCGACCTGTTTGGAATGAAAATTTGCAAAATCGGGTCGGTCGGTGTCGCTTTTTGTCTCGCATAGAAAATTTAGCTCGAAAATGAGTGCGCCGACCCGAAATAATCGTTATCTTTGAGGTAAACCTCTTAGATACTTTCGCTCGCTGTAAAAAATATTCAAGTAAACTTGATATTTCTTGCTCGCTTATTCGATACTTTGAGCTTGCGCTCGAAGATACTTTCGCTCGCTGTAAAAAATATTCAAGTAAACTTGATATTTCTTGCTCGCTTATTCGTATCTTTGTATCGTTATGACTGCACTATTCGAAAATGTAATATTTGGCCCCGTGCGTTCGCGTCGTTTGGGATTGTCGTTAGGCGTAAATCTTTTGCCTGTACACTCCAAACTCTGTAACTTCGATTGCATCTATTGCGAATGCGGCTGGAATGCCGATAACGCCACGTCGCGCCGTTTTAACTCGCGCGAGGAGGTGCACGACCGCTTGGAAGAGGTTTTGGGTAATATGGTCTCTGACGGCACTCCGCCCGATGTGATTACGTTTGCCGGCAACGGAGAGCCGACAATGCACCCCGACTTCGAGGCAATCATAGACGATACGATAGCTCTGCGCGATAGGCTTTGCCCTTCGGCGAAGGTCTCAGTGCTGAGTAACGCTACGATGATTGGTCGTGAGACCGTGCGTCGCGCGCTCGCACGTGTAGATAATAATATACTCAAACTCGATTCGGCATTCGATGCGACGGCTCGTCTGGTCAATAATCCTTGCGGAGCGTATAGCGTAGCCACTGTTGTCGAGAATATGCGTCTTTTCGAGGGTCGGTTTATTATGCAGACGATGTTCCTGCGCGGCGAGTATAACGGAGAGGTTGTCGATAATACGACCGAGGCGGAGGTCGAGGCGTGGCTGCGTGTGGTTGCCGACCTGCGTCCACAGAGGATTATGGTCTACTCGCTCGACCGCGACACGCCTTGCAAGACGCTCGAAAAGGTCTCGCGCGAGGAGTTGCAGGCGATTGCTGCACGTGTCGAGGCTCTCGGCATCGAGTGCTCGGTGGCGTAACCGACAATGACCGCTCGTGTCCTGCAAATCGCAAAAACTGTCTAAATATTCTACTTGGGGGATGTACTATCCCTCATTTTTTTATACCTTTGTGGTGATTTGCGGAGGAACGCGAAATGGAATGAAATCAAAGAAAGAAAAGAAAGTTTATGTGATGAGTTTCGGCGAGGAGGTCGGAAATACTGTATCACATGGAGTAATGGCTATTCTGGTCCTCTGTGCTCTGCCGTTGGCGGCCGTGCGCGGATTTATCTCCGAAGGAGTTGTGGGCGCACTCTGCGCGAGCGTATTTGCGATTTCGCTGCTCTGTATGTTCCTCGGATCGACCCTCTACCACTCGATGGCGCACGAGACGCGCCACAAAGAGGTCTTCCATATCCTCGACCATATATTTATATATGTGGCCATTGCCGGCACCTACACACCTATTGCCGTGTCGGTCATCGGTGGTTGGCAGGGCTGGCTGATTGTGGCGTTGCAGTGGGCGATGGTAGTCTTCGGCATCTTCTATAAGTCGCTATCGCGTAGGTCGATACCGGCTGTGAGCCTGACAATCTATCTGATTATGGGATGGACGGTAGTCTTCTTCTTTCCGCTATTCTGGAATAATGCCTCGACGGGACTGCTCTCGTTTATCGGTCTGGGAGGTATTCTCTATACGATAGGCGCGTGGTTTTATGCCCGCAAAGGTTTTAGCTACCACCACCTGGTGTGGCATCTGCTCATCAATCTCGCAGCTGCGGCACACTACGTTGCGATAGTATTCTGTCTTTATTAAGATTTTCTGACGATGTATAACTTCTCGTCCGTGAGAGCGTAACGATTGCGCTCTTCGGGCGAGAGTTTTTGTGCGTAGTCGATAACTTCGACCTCGAAGCCTGCACGGCGCAGACGGTCGGCATAGTCGCGTCCATAGATGCGACGGTGGTCGTACTGCCCAAATATGCGGGTGCGCTCAGTCTCATCGGTAATTGTGTCATCCTCGAAGGTCTCGGCACGGCCCTCGTCCATAGGCGAGAGGATGATGCCCCAACCTCCGTGGCGCATTACGCGGTAGAGCTCGCAGAGAGCTCGGTGGTCGCTCTCGACGTGTTCGAGCAGGTGGTTGCAGATGATGATGTCGAACTGTTCGTCAGCGAGTGGAATCTGCTGAACGTCGAAGTGCATCGTTGCTAACGGACTTTCTAGGTCCGCCGTGACGTAAAGATTTTCGTTCGAACGATAAATCTGCTTGAACTTACGCATCAGAGCCACTTCGGGAGCGATATGCAACATCCGTTGCGGTTGGACTGCGAGCTCGGTCTCGCGCTCTATCCAGAGCCAAATCAGGCGGTGGCGTTCGAGCGATAGACAGTTCGGACAGAGGGCATTCTCTCGCGAAGCGACGTATCCATAGGGCAAAAACTTACGCCTGCGACATCCGCATACGGGACACTCCTTGCCACGACCTGCGTAGATAAGGCCGACGACGGGTACGGCCCACGAAGCCATACGTTGCAGTATGGGGCGTGGGATGTGGTTGAGTATCCAGCGAATCAGGCGTTTCATCTCTTGCTACTCCTCGCTAAAAAGTTTGCTCACCTCCTCCTCGGTTGCGCGGAGGCGTGTTTTGCACTTCTCGATAAGTTCCGAGGCACGTTTAACCTCGACGGCAAGGGTATCGACATCGACACTCTCGCTGCGCAGCTTGGCCATAATGCGCTCGATTTCGGCCATAGCCTCAGTGTAAGAAAACTCTTTTTCTGACATATTGTTACTCTATTGTTTTTGTCGTTATTGTTCCGTCTGCAACCTCTATGGCGACAATATCGCCTGTTGCGACCTGCTTGCGTGAGGTTATGGCTTTGCCATTGACGCGAGCTACGGCAAACCCCAAGCGCATAATACGTTCGGGCGACTGGCTCTCGACGAGCTTGGCGAGCATCACGAGCCTTTGCCCCTGGTTGTCGAGTGCAAGGCGAGTGTTGTCGCGCAACAGAGCCGAGAGGTTTTCGACCTTGATGTTCTGCGTAGTCAGCAGTCGTTGCGTGGCGATGCGTAACTCGGCTGAGTGGCGTTCGAGTTGCAACGATGCATGATGTGTGGCTGCGATACAGAGGTCGTGCAGCTGTATTGCAGCATTGTCTAAGGCCGCATCGAGTGTCGCCAATCTGTCGTTGAGCCATACGGCCACGGCCGTAGGTGTTTTGAGCGAAGTGTGGGCGACCATATCGGCAACGCTGACATCCTTATCGTGGCCTATGCCCGTGATTATCGGCAGCGGGAATTGAGCCACGTGAGCCGATAGTCGATAGGAGTTAAAACAGTTGAGGTCGCTGTTCGAGCCACCTCCACGAATAATTACCACAGCGTCGTAGCGTTCCTGCTCCTCGGCAATAGCTTCGAGGGCAGCGATGATACTCTCCTCGGAGCTTTCGCCCTGCATTACCGCCTCGTGGAGAGTTACGGCAAAGGCGTAGCCGTACTTAAAGAGCTCGTTGCGGAAATCCTGCCAGCCGGCAGCCTTGCTGCTCGAAATAACAGCTATGCGCTGCACTGCGGGTGGCATCGACAGCTCACGATTCATATCCCACACGCCCTCGTTTTTGAGCCGGGCAATGGCCTCCTGTTTGCGACGCTCCATATCGCCCAACGTGTACGAGGGGTCGATGTCGGTAATCTGCAACGAGAGTCCATAGAGTTCGTGGTAGTTGAGCGTGACCTTAATCAAAACCTTGATGCCGCGTTCGAGTTGCTGGCCACTCTCGGCCTCGAAAAGACCGACCACGCGAGCATAGTGCGACCGCCAGATAACACCGCGAGCCTGGGCTTTGGGAACACCGTTTGCTCCGTCATTTGCCCCCTTGTCGATAAGTTCGAGGTAGCAATGTCCCGAACCATTGACCTTCACGTCTGCAACCTCGGCACTGACCCAAATGGGCAATGCGAACCTCTCCGCGATGGTGTCGCGAATGGTTAGCTGCAACTCTGCGAGGGTTATGTGCTGTGAGGGTGTCACGGGGTGGCGCTTGGTTATAGGATTCGGATATATGGTTCTCGTGGTATCTCCTTGCCTTCGGGTAGGCGGATGTCGAGGACGTGCTCGCTCTCGACTGCCACTCCATTGCGACTTGCAGGGGTCCACGTTGGGGCATCTGTTATGGCAGCTACTACCTTGCGACGCAGACGATTATCGGTAGCCTCGATGGTGTCGCCGATAGTGACCTTGCCGTCGGTGCCGACCGTGTATCGCAAGATAACTCTCGCTGCGGGCTCGTTCGAGCCCCACTTTACCTGTGAGGCGATGTACTTTTCGAACGACTTGCCGCCCTCGAACGAGGCGTACTTGTCGTATTTGAGCGTGATGATAATCACTCCGTTGCTTGCGCGAGTGCCATACCGTGCAATACTCTCATCGTTGATTTCGAGCGGTTCGATACTCTCTATGTCCGATTGCGGGATGTGCTTTACGTCACTCATCTCGCGTCCGTTGACGATATAGATTGGTGTCGAGGTGCGCGCAACCGACAATAGCGACCCGAAGGTTGCCATTGCCGTTACGAGTATGGTTGCAATTCGCATATTTTGCTCTCTTTTACGCAAAAACGCTCGCAGAGCCGATAAAATTGTGCGAGGCCTACAACTCGCTCTCCTTCAAACGCTCGGCATTCTCGGCTACAATCAGCTGGTCGATGCAACCCTGGATGTCGCCATCCATAAAGGCCGAGAGGTTGTAGATTGTATAGTTGATGCGGTGGTCGGTAATTCGGCCCTGGGGATAGTTGTAGGTACGAATCTTTGCCGAACGGTCACCGGTCGAGACCATAGTCTTACGCTTCGATGCGATCTCGTCGAGATACTTCGAATATTCGAGGTTGAAGATACGGGTACGCAACTCCTCGAATGCCTTGTCGAAGTTTTTGAGCTGTGACTTCTGGTCCTGACACTGCACAACGATACCTGTCGGGATGTGGGTAAGACGGATAGCCGAGTAGGTGGTATTCACCGACTGTCCACCCGGACCCGAAGCACAGAAGATATCCTTGCGGATATCGTTCATCGACACCTCGACATCGAACTCCTCAGCTTCGGGGAGAACGGCTACCGACGCTGCCGAGGTGTGAACACGGCCCTGGGTCTCGGTCTGGGGAACGCGCTGTACGCGGTGAACGCCCGACTCGTATTTGAGTGTACCATAGACATTCTGGCCCGTAACCTTCATTACGACCTCCTTGTAACCGCCTGCGGTACCGTCGTTCGACGAGGTAATCTCGTAACGCCAGCCCTTCGACTCGATATACTTGGTGTACATACGCAACAGGTCGCCTGCGAAGATAGCCGCCTCGTCACCACCCGTACCGCCACGAATCTCGACGATGGCGTTCTTGGCATCCTGCGGGTCCTTCGGGATGAGCAGAATCTTTATATCCTCCTCCATCTTCTCGATAGCGGGTTCGAGCTCGGCAATCTCCTCGCGAGCCATCTCACGCATCTCCTCGTCCTTGTCGTTTGCGAGGATGTCCTTTGCTTCGGCGAGGTTGGCCAACGCGGTGCGGTAGCGGTCCGAAGTCTCGACAATCGGCTCCAACTCCTTGAACTCTTTGTTGAATTGTACGAAACTCTTGACGTCTGCGATAACTTCGGGGTCGGTAAGTTTCTGACCGAGCTCCTCGTATTTGAGTTTCAGGCCGTCAAGGCGCATTAAAATTGAATTATCTGCCATAAAAAATTATATTGTGTTTATCTCTACTTTTTAAGTGAATCTAACCATTCGAGGAGTAGATGTTTATACTCTTTTTCGTATGCAAAACCCGTTTTGCCGGCCCAGCCGTGTCCTCCTGTCGGGAAGATGTACATCGCCGATTTCACTCCGTGGCGTTTGAGCGCATCGTAGTAGCGTGTCGAGTTGATGGACGGCACTTTAAGGTCATCGTCGCTCAAAAGCAGTATTGTCGGCGGTGTGGCTGCCGTCACGCGGTTTTCGAGCGAGTAGTACTCGGTCAGCTCTGCGGTGCGAGCAGTGCCGAGCAGCTGGTTGAATGTGCCCATATGCGTCTGCCACGTCGTTCCTGTAATGACCGGATAGAAGAGAACGGCAAAGTTCGGCTTCTCGGCATCGGGCGTAAATGTCGATGTGTATGCTGCCAAATGACCTCCGGCCGACGAGCCCATAATACCCACCATCGAGGGGTCTATGTCGAGTTCGGCAGCGTGCTCACGAGCATAACGCAGGGCCGCCTGAGCATCTTCGAGAGGTACCTCCTTGTGTCCGTTGTTGGGCAGTCGGTACTTCACGACGATAGCGGTAATGCCCTCGTCGCGCAGCCACTGTGCGATGTTAAAGCCCTCCTTAGAGATGCAGACGCGACTATAACCGCCACCAGGAAGAACGACAATACAGCGATGTCTGTTTTTCTCTTTGTTCGCCTTGAAGATGAAAAAGTCTGTCCTTGATGTGTGGCTGACATCTCCATATTGATTGACCTCTTCGTCTGCGGTCTCTTCGTTAGAGTGGGGCGCAGATGTATTGTCCCAATATCTTACAACCTGATCGGCGGAGTGCTGCAACTCGGCAGGCTTTTGCGCCATCGTCAATGTCGCCGTGAAGAGAACCGCTAACAGAGTTAGAATCACTCGTCTCATAGTTGCTATTTTATGCTGATTTTATCTCTCTAAGAATGCCAACCAGCGCAGCAGCAGATTCTGCCACTCCTTTTGGTACTCGAACGTATCGTAGTTGCCGTAGCCGTGGCCTCCTGTCGGGAAGATGTGCATCGAGGCCTTCACACCGTGGTAACGCAGTGCTGCGTAGTACTCTGCGGCACCTGCTGCGGGAACGGTGCGGTCATCGTCGCTCAAAATCAGAATTGTCGGAGGGGTGGTGGGGGTAACTCGCTTTTCGAGCGACCACTTGTCAGCCTCGCTCTCAGCGTGACGCTTGCCTAACAGATTGCGGAATGAGCCGATGTGGGTCGTGAACGAGTTGGCTGTGATTACGGGGTAAAAGAGAATCGAGAAGTTCGGCTTATCCTCGTCTGCCGGAATGGTCGAAGCCGAGCCTGCGAGGTGACCACCTGCCGAGAAGCCCATAATACCAACCTTCGTAGGGTCGATATTGTACTTCTTGGCCTTCTTGCGGACGATGCGCAGAGCCTCCACAGCATCTTCGAGGGGTACCTCTTTATGTCCGTTAGGCATACGGTATTTCAGTACGAATGCCGCGATGCCGTTCTTTGCCAACCACTGAGCCATCAGATAACCCTCCTGATCCATCGAGAGCTTGGCGTAACCGCCACCCGGACAGATTACGACAGCCTGACCCGTAGCTTTCGCGGGGTCTGCATTGTAGACATAGAGTTCGGTATCGACAACATTCGACAAACGCATAGGCTTGTCAAAACGCTCCTCGCCCTCCAAACCGTTGGAGTGGGGTGCGGTCTTATTGTCCCAAATCTTGATGGTTTCGTCCTGTTGGTATAAAACCTTCTCTTCGGGTTGCTTTGCAAATCCCGTTGCAGCGATAAGTGCCATTGCTAAAACAATTAACTTTTTCATATTCAGGTTTGTTAGGTTATTTTACGAGATTGATAATCTTGCCCGGAACGACGATAATCTTCTTGGGTTCTGCGCCTTCGAGCCAACGCTTCGCCTCATCGGTAGTGACGATGTCGGCCGAAATTTCGGCCACGGTAGCCGTCAGCGGGTACTCCTTCTTGAAGCGTACCTTGCCATTAACCGAAACGGGGTATGCGAACGCGCTCTCGACGAGATACTTCTCTTCGTGTGCGGGGTATGTTGCATTGCAGATGGTTGTCTGGTGTCCTGCCAGCGACCACAGCTCCTCGGCAATGTGGGGAGCAAAGGGCGAAAGCAGAATGGTGAGCGGTTCGAGAATCTCGCGCTTGTGACACTCACCAAGCTCATTCAGGCAAATCATAAATGCTGCAACCGAGGTGTTGAACGAGAAGTTCTCGATATCCTCGCGTACCTTCTTGATTGTCTTGTGCAGCGTTTTGAGCTCCTTGTCGGTTGCCTTCTCTTCGTTGATTGCCAAGTTGCCCTCGCGGTCGAAATAGAGGCGCCAGAACTTGCGCAGGAACTTATGAACACCGTCGATGCCGTTCGTGTCCCAAGGCTTCGACTGTTCGAGCGGACCGAGGAACATCTCGTACATACGCAGCGTGTCGGCTCCGTACTGCTCGACGATATAGTCGGGATTTACGACGTTGAACATCGACTTCGACATCTTCTCGATAGCCCAACCACAGATATACTTGCCATCTTCGAGGATAAACTCTGCATCGGCAAATTCGGGACGCCAAGCGCGGAATGCATCGAGGTCGAGAACATCATTCTTGACGATATTTACATCGACGTGAATCTCCTGAGTCTCGTATTCGCCTCGCAGACCGAGCGACACGAACTTGTTGGTGCCGACAACACGGTAAACAAAGTTCGAGCGACCCTGAATCATACCCTGATTAACCAACTTCTTGAAGGGCTCCGACTCGCAGACATAGCCCAAGTCGTAGAGGAACATATTCCAGAAACGCGAGTACATCAAGTGACCCGTAGCGTGCTCGATACCTCCGATGTAGAGGTCTACGTTGCGCCAATAGCCGTTGGCCTCCTCGCTGACGAGAGCCTCGTTGTTGTGGGGGTCCATATAACGCAGGTAGTATGCTGACGAGCCTGCAAATCCGGGCATTGTCGAGGTCTCGTACTCCCAACCCTCAACGCGAGCCAGAGGGGGCTCACCCTGCTCGGTGGGGCCAAAGTTCTCGACTGCGGGGAGTTCGAGTGGCAGCTGCTCCTCTGAGAGAGGCTTTGCCAAATCGCCCTCGTAGCGAATCGGGAACGGCTCGCCCCAATAACGCTGGCGTGAGAAGATTGCATCACGCAGGCGGTAGTTGATAAGCTTCTTGCCCAAGCCGCGCTTCTCGACCTCGTCGAACATCAGGTTGATAGCCTCCTTAACGTCCATACCATTCAGGAAGTCCGAGTTGATAACCTCGCCCTCCTTAGCGTCGTATGATGACTCTTCGAGGTTGCCACCTGCAACTACGGGGATGATATCCAATCCGAAATGGCGTGCGAAGGCGTAGTCGCGCGAATCGTGCGCGGGAACAGCCATAATTGCACCTGTTCCGTAGCCTGCCAAAACGTAGTCCGAAACGTAGATGGGAATCTGCTTGCCATTGAAAGGGTTGATTGCATACGAACCTGTTGCTACACCGCTCACGCGCTTGGTCTCGGCGATACGCTCGCGCTCCGAACGCTTCTTGGTCTGCTCGATATACTCCTCAACAGCGGCCTTATTCTCGGCGGTGGTCAGCTCGCCAACCCACTCGTGCTCGGGAGCGATGACCATAAATGTAACTCCAAAGATTGTGTCGGGGCGGGTTGT
Organism: Alistipes sp.; assembly: GCA_045644925.1. GTDB lineage: Bacteria > Bacteroidota > Bacteroidia > Bacteroidales > Rikenellaceae > Alistipes. Next base: position 59,382 of record JAZRHV010000018.1, on the reverse strand, counting down.
AAAGATCTCCAACTTGCGGTCGCTGCCTGCAATGTCGAAGAATACCTGTGCACCGACCGAACGGCCGATCCAGTTGCGCTGAATCTCTTTGAGCGAGTCGCTCCATTCGAGCGCGTCGAGACCGTCCAACATACGCTGTGCGTAAGCTGTAACGCGCAGCAACCACTGCTTCATACGCTTCTGAACAACGGGATAACCGCCACGTACCGAAAGACCATCTTTAACCTCGTCGTTAGCCAATACGGTGCCGAGCTGCGGACACCAGTTTACCATAGTGTCGGCACGGAAGGCGATGCGGTAGTTCTGTAACACTTGCTCCTTCTCGACCTCATTCATTGCGGTCCACTCGGCAGCCGAGAACGTGAGTTGCTGGCTGCAAGCTGCATCCACACCCTCCGAGCCGTTAGCCTCGAATGCTGCAACGAGCTTCTCGATAGGCTCGGCCTTCTGTGTGGCGTTATTGTAGTAGTGCGCAAACATTTTGAGGAACGCCCACTGAGTCCACTTGTAGTATTCGGGCTCGCAAGTGCGTACCTCGCGTGACCAATCGTAGCAGAAGCCGATCTTGTCGAGCTGCTCGCGGTAGCGGGCGATATTCTGCTCGGTGGTTACAGCAGGGTGCTGGCCTGTCTGGATTGCGTACTGCTCGGCCGGAAGACCGAAAGCATCGTAACCCATCGGGTGGAGGACGTTGAATCCGCACGAACGCTTATAACGCGAATAGATATCCGAGGCGATATAGCCCAGAGGGTGTCCGACGTGAAGACCCGCACCCGAAGGATAGGGGAACATATCGAGGACATAAAATTTGGGTTTGTCGGAATCTACCTCGACCTTGTAGGTCTGATTCTCGCGCCAGTGGCTCTGCCACTTCTGCTCTAACTCTTTGAAATTGTATTCCATTATATCTTCTATTTTGTTTGTTATCAGTGGGTTGTGTTTCGTGCGTGAGCGACGTATATGCGCATATACACGCACACAAACGACAAAGATAGCAGTAGAAATTCAAAATTCAAAATTCGAAATTCAAAATTATTGCTAACTTTGTGTGTGAACAAAACCAAAACTTCAAAAATATGAGACGATTTTTTCTGACAATTATGGCGGTTGCTACCGCATTTTCGGTAATGGCCGGTGGCCGTATCGAGCACTTTTCGGTAAAGAGCGAGCTCCTCGGCGTAGAGAAGCCTTATACGGTCTATCTGCCCGATGGATACGATACATCGGGTGAGCGTTACCCCGTACTCTACCTCCTGCACGGAGCGAAAGGTACTTGCGAATCGTGGGTGAAAGATGGTCATGTTCAGCAGATTGCCGATGAGGTTATTGCTGCGGGCGATATGCGCAAAGCGATTGTCGTGATGCCCGATGCACGAGGTACGGGCGAGAAGTTTGCCGGTCCCAAGATGGGCTATTTTAATGTCGAGGGCTGGGCATACGAGGATTTCTTCTTTCAAGAGTTTATTCCGTATATCGACGGCAAATATCGCACTATAAATGCCAAGGAGGGTCGCGCCATTGCAGGCCTGTCGATGGGTGGTGGAGGTGCTACGGTTTATGCGCAACACCATCCCGAAATCTTCTCGGCAAGCTATTCGACAAGTGGTCTGCTCGATCTCTATGATCAGCTTGTTCAAAAACCGCGCCCCTACTACGATATCATTTGGCTCTGGTCGGTAGAGTTTACTTCACCTGTGGATTATCTGCGTCGTGCAACCCCCGAGCAGATTGAGCAGCTGCGCACGGTGCGCTGGATGCTCGACTGTGGCGATGATGACCGTCTGGTTAAGACTAATGTCGACTACTTTGTCGAGATGAAACACGCCAAGATACCCGTTGAGTTCCGCATCCGCGACGGTAAGCATAATTGGGTGTTCTGGCGCGAGTCGCTGCCCCAGATTTTGGCCTTCTCGTTTCCCGTTGAGAAATAGTTTGATTAAAGAGTTGTGATTAAAATAAGGCTGCTTTTTGGGGCAGCCTTATTTTGTTTGTTATTTCTGTCCGTTTAGTCGAAAAACGGTGGTTGGGACCTCCTCGAAACCGATCTTGCGATAGAGGGCTCGTGCAACCTCGCGAGAGGGGCGAGATGTGAGGTATATGCCGTCAGCTCCGTAGTCGTTAGCCATCTCTACAGCGCGCTCGACAAGTGCGCGACCGATGCCCTGACCGCGGTAGTCGGAGTCGGTAATCACATCCTCAATCCAAGCCTTACAATATGTTGGTATATCGAAAAATACAAGCGTCAGCACTCCCGCTATCGTGCCGTCATCGGTAACGGCTGCCAGCAGATGCGAAGTGGGTGTGTCGATGATGCGCTGCAATCGCTCGGCTGTCGGCAGTGGTGCGTCCTCTGATAACTGCGGAGCAAGTCGGGCAAATGCTTTGACAAGCTGCTCGTCACAATGTTCGATTTCGGTAATTTTTATGCTCATATCTTTACGGTTCCTTGTTAAGTTCGGCTTCTATCCACAAAGATAGTGTTTTTTTGTTTTACCAGAAAAAACTCCCGCCCTAAAACTTTAAGGACGGGAGTAAACTCTCAATGGCTTGTTCGGATTTTGAATAGATGACTATTAGTGGTTAGAATCCCCATTCCGAGGCGGTGTAAGACTGCTTGACTGCATCGGGAATTTCGGGGAAGAAGTCGAACTCGTTGCCTGTGAGCTGCTCAATCTCGGCTATCGAGCGGAGGTGAACTCTGCTCAATGTGGGTGTTGCCGAGCCGGTCTGCTCGTCGATGTCGGTGTTCGAGAACCAGAATCCCACGGCCTTCAACTCGCTTGCCGAGCACTCCTGTATAGCCTTGCCCGTAGAACCGCTCTTTGTACGCAGTACAATCTTGTAAAAATGGGTCGGCACGATGCAGGTCTTGCAATAGCTGGGCAGATAGTAGATATTGGCATCAAGGGCCGTAGTATTTTCGTTGGCGAAGTGAGCTCCCGAGACGACATAGAGCGTGTCGGCGCAGATGTAGCTGTCCTGAATCTTTTTCTCGGCAGCACTCCAAAGTGTTTGGAAGGCGCAGTCGCCCGAACGCTGCGCTGCGACATTACTCGAATAGAAGGTCTGCACGTTTATCTCGGCCGGATTATTTCTGTCGCCACAGCCACGATACGACGACGCGAGCATATGGCCTCGGCCCCACTGGTAGTGTGAGGTGTAGGTGTTGTCGTCATAGGTGCGCAGTGAGCAGATATTGCCGTCGATGGGGTAGACTATGGCCGATTGGCTGTTGGTGAGATAGGGGTCACAAGCCCACGGATCGCTGGCTGGACGAGTTTTGCCACCCTCTTGATATACTGTGTGTTGTGGGTGAGCAATCCACATTGGCGAGTGGCGACGAACGTCGTAGCAATAGGAGTAGTTGCGCAGGGTCTTCTTGCTCGAAACTGAGGTGCTCCAATGGGTGTGGTAGACGTAGTCGCTCTTGCTGTTGGTTGCGACGGGCATCTCGGCCCAATTATAGTTGGCCTTGCTGCCAATCTCGATAGTTTGGCCACCTGCGGATGTTTCGAGGCGCAGGTCGTCGATGTTGTAGCCGTAGCTCACACTGCCGTCGGTCGGCTCGAAGCGGAAGCTTAGCTTGCTGACATTGCCGACAATCGTGAACGACGCCTTGGCCACCGCCCACGAGTTGTAGGTCGATGAGGCTGTATAATCAAGCTTTTTCCACGCAGAGTCGTCGCCTTTGATGTAGAGTGCGAGTTGCGAGGGTTTGAATATCGCGCCAAACGAGAGTGTAAACTCCTTCTCTCCGTTCGTGGCGATGTCGTGAACCTCCAGGAATGTCGCATTGCCGGTCGGCTTGTAGATGTTGATATAGCTACCGCCCGAAGCTCCGCTGTATTTGTTTGCAGAGCCATAGCTGTCGTTCTTGATTTTTGCGTACGACGACTCATAGCGCACGTTGTCGGCTCCCTCGCCTGTGGGGTTCTGCCATACGGTGCTGTTGTTTGCCCAATTTGAGTAGGAGGTATCTCCATCGAAATTGTCGTAGTAGAGCACTACGGCAGGCTTCGTGGGTTTGTTGTCGTCGCTGTTACCATCGCCCTCCTTGCTGGGGTGGACCTTGACCGACTTGGCGAGGAAGATATTGCTCGGTGTTACGATGTTGATCTCGTGGGTCGATGAGGCCTTCATCGCGAGAATCTCGACGGTGGTCGAGCCCTTTGTTCCTCTCGTCACCGAGAGCGGCACCAGATTGGAGGTGTTTGTAACGACCCAATCTCCATCACTCTCGACCGTGAAGGAGTTTACACCTTCGGCATCGAAGTATATCTCGTCAGGGGTTAGGTTGAGATATGTGGCAGCCTTGTCGTTGTCGATGGGTGTACAGGCGATAGACGATAATGACAAAAGCAACGCACAGCGGGTAAAAATATTTTTCATAGCGGTAGAAATTGATATTTGATTACCACAAATTTGGAGATTTATGTCCGAAACATCACGCCACTGCGTAAAATGAGAAAACCACAGGGTAAAAAGTTGCTGTGTGGTGCCGCAACAAAATACTTTGCAGGGCTCTGTGGGCTCGTTTTTGGCCGTTTTTGCCGTAGGGAGCGAAAGCGTGTGTAATGCGCTGAAAAATACCCTTTTAACTGTGGTGATATAAATAGATGCTTATAATTTCGTAAAAATCATAAGTAAAAAGAATCGCAAATGGGCTAAATCCTTGGAAAATCAAGGAAAATCGGCTAAAAAAGTTCCATATATATAGTGTAATTAAAAAAAAATGTTTACCTTTGCAGCCCGATTGGAACATTAAAAACGAAATTTTGGGGTCGAAACCCCGTGAGTATTAACAATTAAAGGATAAAAAACGTTTAAAATGCCAACTATTCAACAGTTAGTAAGAAACGGTCGAGCAAAGATGGAAGACAAGAGTAAGTCTCCCGCGCTCGCAGCGTGTCCTCAGCGTCGTGGCGTTTGTACCCGTGTGTACACAACGACCCCGAAGAAGCCTAACTCGGCTATGCGTAAGGTGGCACGTGTAAGATTGACCAATGGCAAGGAGGTCAACGCCTACATCCCCGGTGAAGGTCACAACTTGCAGGAGCACTCAATTGTATTGGTACGCGGTGGTCGTGTTAAGGACCTCCCGGGTGTACGTTACCACCTCGTTCGTGGTGCACTCGACTCGGCAGGTGTAGACGGTCGTCGTCAGCGTCGTTCGAAGTACGGTGCTAAGCGTCCCAAGGCAGGTAAGAAGTAAATCTATTAAACAAGTAAACAAGGAAAAGTAAAATGAGAAAAGCAAAGCCAAAGAAGCGAATTCTACTTCCGGATCCGAAGTTCAATGACGTTGAGGTAACACGTTTTGTGAACAATCTTATGCTGGATGGTAAGAAGAGTATTGCCTACGCAATTTTCTATGACTCGTTGGAGTTGGTAGGCAAGAAGATGAAGGATGCTGATAAATCTCCGCTGGAAATCTGGAAACAGGCCCTTGAGAATATCACACCCCAAGTCGAAGTAAAGTCGAAGCGTATCGGTGGTGCGACCTTCCAGGTTCCTATGGAGGTTAGACCGGAGCGCAAAGTTTCGATTTCGATGAAAAACCTTATCCTTTACTCACGTAAGCGCTCGGGTAAGTCAATGGCAGAAAAGCTCTCAGGAGAGATAGTTGATGCCTACAACCAGATGGGTGCAGCCTTCAAGCGTAAGGAGGAGATGCACCGTATGGCAGAGGCCAACAAAGCATTCGCACACTTCAGATTCTAAAAACAGGTACGTCAAATGGCAAGAGATCTTAAATACACTCGTAATATCGGTATCATGGCTCACATCGATGCCGGTAAGACCACTACCTCGGAGCGTATCCTGTTCTACACAGGTAAGACTCACAAGATTGGTGAGACCCATGAGGGTGCTGCAACGATGGACTGGATGGTTCAGGAGCAGGAGCGTGGTATTACCATTACCTCGGCTGCTACTACTGCATTCTGGAACTACAAGGGTAACCAGTATCAGATTAACCTGATCGACACCCCGGGACACGTTGACTTTACCGTTGAGGTGGAGCGCTCGCTCCGCGTATTGGACGGTGCCGTTGCTACATTCTGCGCCGTAGGTGGTGTAGAGCCGCAGTCGGAGACCGTATGGCGTCAGGCTGACAAGTACAATGTTCCCCGTATGGGCTATGTTAATAAGATGGACCGTACAGGTGCGGACTTCCTCGCAGTATGTGCGCAGATTAAGGAGCACTTCGGTGCAACTGCTCTGCCGGTAGTATTGCCCATCGGTGTTGAGGACAAGTTCGAGGGTCTGATTGACCTTATATATAATAATGCTATCTACTACTTCGACGACAAGACCGTTCGCGATAACTTCGAGTTGCGTGAGATTCCTGAGAATATGAAGGCAGAGGCTGCAGAGTGGCGTGCAAAGCTCATCGAGGAGGTTGCAGCTACTGATGACGCCCTGATGGAGAAGTTCTTCGAGGATCCCGATTCGATCACCGCTGACGAGCTTATCGCAGCTATCCGCACCGCAACGATCAATATGACTCTCGTTCCGATGCTCTGCGGTTCGTCGTTCCACAACAAGGGTGTGCAGAAGTTGCTCGACTACATTATGGCATTCCTCCCCTCGCCGCTGGATGTTCCCGCAGTTGAGGGTGTGAATCCCAAGACAGAGGAGACTGAGGTTCGTCACTCGGACGTAAACGATCCTTTCTGTGGTCTTGCCTTCAAGATTGCAACTGACCCCTTCGTAGGTCGATTGGCATTCGTTCGTGTATATTCGGGTGCTTTGGATGCAGGTTCGTACGTTCTGAATGCACGTAGCGGCAAGCGTGAGCGTATCAGCCGTATCTACCAGATGCACGCTAACAAGCAGAATCCTTTGGAGCGCGTTGAGGCAGGTGATATCTGCGCAGCAGTAGGTTTCAAGGAGATTCGTACCGGTGATACTCTTACAGCAGAGAACGCACCGCTCGTACTTGAGCAGATGACCTTCCCCGAGCCGGTTATCGGTTTGGCTGTTGGGCCTAAGACTCAGAAGGATCTCGATAAGCTCGGTATCGCTCTTGCAAAGTTGGCAGAGGAGGATCCTACCTTCACTGTACGTACTGATGAGGAGAGTGGCCAGACTATCATCTCGGGTATGGGTGAGCTTCACCTCGATATCATCGTAGACCGTCTCCGTCGTGAGTTCGGCGTTGAGATCAACAAGGGTGCTCCACAGGGTAACTACAAGGAGGCTCTTACACAGACTGTTCAGCACCGTGAGGTGTTCAAGAAGCAGACCGGTGGTCGTGGTAAGTTTGCTGATATCATCTTCGAGATCGGTCCCGCAGAGGAGGGTAAGGTTGGTCTTACGTTCGTTGACGAGGTTAAGGGTGGTAACATTCCTAAGGAGTTTATCCCCGCTGTTCAGAAGGGCTTTGAGTCAGCAATGGCTAACGGTGCTTTGGCAGGTTACACCATCGACTCGATGAAGGTTACCTTGAAGGATGGTTCGTTCCACCCCGTCGATTCAGACCAGTTGTCGTTCGAGATTTGTGCTCGTAACGGTTTCCGTCAGGCAGCTCCCAAGGCAGGTTCGGTGATTATGGAGCCGGTAATGTCGGTAGAGGTTGTTACTCCTGAGGAGAATATGGGTGATATCATCGGTGACCTCAACAAGCGTCGCGGTCAGATCCAGGGTATGGAGTCTAAGGGTACAGCACGTGTCGTTAAGGCAAAGGTGCCCCTCTCAGAGATGTTCGGTTATGTAACCGTTCTCCGTACTATCTCGTCGGGTCGCGCAACATCGTCGATGGAGTTCTCGCACTTCGAGGAGGTTCCCGCTAACCTCGCTAAGGATATTATCGAGAAGTCGGCCGGTAAACGTAAGGATTTAGAATAATACACAGAAACGATATGAATCAGAAAATTAGAATTAAGCTTAAGTCTTTCGACCACAACTTGGTTGATAAGTCGGCAGAGAAGATCGTTAAGACCGTAAGAAGCACTGACGCAATGGTTAGCGGTCCGGTACCCCTGCCCACGAAGAAGCAGATCTTCACGGTAAACCGCTCGACCTTCGTAAACAAGAAGGCACGTGGGCAGTTCCAGCTCTGCACTTTCAAGCGCATCATCGACATCTACTCTTCGACTCCGAAGACTATCGACGCTCTTATGAAGCTCGAACTTCCCTCGGGTGTTGAGGTTGAGATCAAGGTGTGATAAACCACGGCACAAGGAGTGAGGTGGGCCAAGTAGCCCACCCACAACCTGAGCCAAACAACAAAGTACATATATATTAAATATAGGTATACAGAATCACTTTTTTATTAACAAACGTAATTAGACAAAAATGTCAGGACTAATTGGAAAAAAAATCGGAATGACTTCCGTTTACAGTGCCGAGGGTAAGAACATACCATGCACTGTCATTGAGGCTGGTCCGTGTGTAGTTACGCAAATCAAGACTGTCGAGAAGGATAACTACGAGGCAGTTCAGATTGCCTATGACGACAAGAGTGAAAAGCACACCAGCAACAGTTTGTTAGGACACTTCAAGAAAGCCGGCACTACCCCCAAACGCAAGATGGCTGAATTCAAGGGTATGCCCGAAGTGAACCTTGGCGATACACTCACAGTGGAGATGTTCACTGAGGAGGATTGGGTTGATGTAACCGGTATCTCTAAGGGTAAGGGTTTTCAGGGCGTTGTTAAGCGTCACGGTTTCGCCGGTGTAGGTGGCCAGACTCACGGTCAGCACAACCGTCAGCGTAAGCCGGGTTCGCTTGGTGCATCGTCTTATCCGTCGCGCGTCTTCAAGGGTAAGCGTTTGCCTGGCCAGATGGGTGGCGCACAGGTTAAGGTTCTTAACCTCAAAGTATTAAAGGTAATCCCCGAGAACAATCTTATCCTCGTTAAAGGTTCGATTCCGGGGGCAAAAGGTGCTTATTTAACTATTGAGAAGTAGTATGGAATTAGCTGTATTGAACACACAAGGACAAGAGACAGGTCGTAAGGTAGTCCTTAACGACGCAGTCTTCGGCGTGGAGGCTAATGACCACGCTATCTACCTCGACGTTAAGCAGTATTTGGCTGATCAGCGTCAGGGTACTCACAAGGCGAAGCAGCGTAACGAAGTTGCTGGTTCGACTCGCAAGTTGAAGAGACAGAAGGGTACAGGTGGTGCTCGTTGCGGTAGCATCAAGTCGCCTTTGTTCCCGGGTGGCGGTCGCGTATTTGGTCCCGTACCTCGTGACTATAGCTTCAAGCTCAACAAGAAGCTTAAGCAGCTCGCTCGCCGCAGCGCACTGACTTACAAGGCACAGGCAGGTGCAATCACCGTAGTTGAGGCAATCTCGTTGGAGGCTCCCAAGACTAAGTCGGTAGTAGCACTCGCAGAGGCTTTGAAAGTATCGGACAAGAAGGTATTGCTGGTTTTGCCGGAATCAAACCTCAACCTTCAGCTCTCGTGCCGTAACATTCCGTCGGTTAAGACGATCCTCGCTTCGAACCTCAATACTTACGAAGTGATGAACGCATCGGCATTGGTAATGGTAGAGGGCGCAGAAAATGTATTGAATGTAATGTTAGCTTAAAAACGTAGAAAAATGGAAGTAATTATTAAGCCTATTTTGACCGAGAAGATGACGATTCAGGGCGAAAAACTGAACCGCTACGGTTTCATCGTTGACGTTAGAGCTAATAAGCTGCAGATCCGTAACGCTGTTGAGCAGATGTACAACGTAGTTGTTACAGATGTAAACACAGTGAATTATATGGGTAAGCTCAAGAGCCGCTACACAAAGGCAGGTCTTCTTGAGGGTCGCGCTAACAACTTCAAGAAGGCATTCGTTACCTTGAAGGATGGAGATAAGATTGATTTTTACAGTAATATCTAATAAGAGATGGCAGTAAGAAAGTTTAAGCCGGTAACTCCCGGTACAAGACATAAGATTATCGGTACGTTCGCGGAGGTAACCACGAACAAGCCTGAGAAGTCGTTGCTCAGCCCTAAGAAGAGCACAGGTGGACGTAACAACACCGGTAAGATGACCGTTCGCTACATTGGTGGTGGTCACAAGCAGATGTATCGTAACGTTGATTTCAAGCGCTCGAAGGATGGTATTGCTGCAACTGTAAAGACTATCGAGTACGATCCTAATCGTACTGCGCGTATTGCACTTGTTGTTTACGCTGACGGCGAGAAGAGCTATATCCTCGCTCCGAACGGACTTCAGGTAGGTCAGACAATTATGAGCGGTGCAGGCGTTGCACCCGAGGTGGGTAACACATTGTTCCTCAGCGAGATTCCGCTCGGTACAGTTATCCACGCTATCGAACTCTACCCCGGCCAGGGTGCTGCTATGGCACGTTCGGCTGGTTCGTATGCTCAGCTTTTGGCACGTGAGGGCAAGTTTGCCATCATCAAGTTGCCTTCAGGTGAGACTCGTATGGTACTCGTAACTTGCCGCGCAACCGTAGGTGTGGTTTCGAACGTAGATCACAACCTCGAAAGCGATGGTAAGGCTGGACGCAAGCGTTGGCTTGGTCGTCGTCCTCGCAACCGTGGTGTCGTAATGAACCCCGTTGATCACCCGATGGGTGGTGGTGAAGGACGTGCGTCGGGAGGTCACCCGCGTTCGCGTAAGGGTCTGTTGGCTAAGGGTTACAAGACTCGCAACCCGAAGAAGACGACCGCTAAGTTCATTATTTCACGAAAGAAAAAATAATTAAATAGAGTACAATGAGTCGTTCATTAAAAAAAGGACCGTTTATCGACCCGAAACTCGAAGCGAAAGTAGTCGCACAGGCAGAGGGCAATAAGAAGTCTGTTATCAAGACTTGGTCACGAGCAAGTATGATTTCGCCTGACTTCGTAGGTCAGACGATCGCCGTCCACAACGGAAATAAGTTTATTCCCGTTTACGTAACAGAGAATATGGTAGGTCACAAACTCGGTGAGTTCGCTCCTACTCGCAATTTCCGTGGTCACGGAGGTAACAAGAAAAAGTAGTAAAAAATGGGTGCAAGAAAATCAATAAGAGCCGAGAAATTAAAGGCTGAAAAGAAGCAGAAAGCTATCGCTATTATGCGCGATTGCCCGACCTCTCCCCGCAAGATGCGTCTGGTAGCAGACATCATCCGTGGTGTTGAGATCAACAAGGCATTGGGTATCCTTCGCTACTCGAAGAAGGAGGCATCTATCAGAATGGAGAAACTTCTCAAGTCGGCTATCGCTAACTGGGAGGCTAAGAACGAGAACGAGCGTTTGGAGGATACCGCTCTCTGCGTGAAAGAGGTATTCGTTGACGGCGGTCGTATGTTGAAGCGTATTCAGGCTGCGCCCCAGGGTCGCGCTCACCGCATTCGCAAGCGTTCGAACCACGTAACTATCGTAGTTGATAAAATGGTAATCGCAGAAAACAAGTAACAAATGGGACAGAAAGTAAATCCAATAGCAAACCGTCTTGGTATCATCAAAGGTTGGGATTCTAACTGGTTTGGTGGTAAAGATTTCTCAGAGAAATTGGTAGAAGACGCGAAGATTCGTAAATACTTGAATGTCCGTTTGGCAAAGGCAAGTATTTCGAAGATTATCATCGAGCGTACGCTCAAGCTCGTTACGGTAACCATCTCGACTGCACGTCCGGGTATCATCATCGGTAAGGGCGGTCAGGAGGTTGACAAACTGAAGGAGGAGTTGAAGAAGCTTACCGGTAAGGAGGTTCAGATCAACATCTTCGAGGTTAAGCGTCCCGAGGTTGATGCAATCATCGTAGGTCAGAACATCGCACGCCAGTTGGAGGGTCGTGTATCGTACCGTCGCGCAATCAAAACCGCAATCGCATCGACAATGCGTATGGGTGCCGAGGGTATCAAGGTACAGATCTCGGGTCGTGTAGGCGGCGCCGAGATGGCACGTTCGGAGACCATTAAGGAGGGACGTATTCCGTTGCACACATTCCGTGCAGACGTAGATTACTGCCTGACTGAGGCACTTACCAAGGTAGGTATCCTCGGTGTAAAGGTTTGGATCTGCCATGGAACAGTGTACGGCAAGCGCGATCTGTTCGAGATGCAGGGTGCAGCTTCGCAGCAGCACGGCCAGCAGCAGAACCGCGGTGGCAAGGGTGCTCCCAAGAAAAGACGCAATAACAAATAGTAAGTCGGACCTTTTAAGCGAAAAAAACAATTATGTTACAGCCAAAAAAGACCAAATTTAGAAGAATGCAGAAGGGTCGTATGAAGGGTTTAGCTCAAAGAGGTAACCAACTTGCATACGGTTCATTCGCAATCAAGGCTCTCGAGTCTACATGGATTACGGGACGCCAGATCGAGGCAGCGCGTCAGGCTATCACACGTTATATGAAGCGTGAGGGTCAGCTCTGGATCCGCATCTTCCCCGATAAACCGATTACAAAGAAACCCGCCGAGGTGCGTATGGGTAAGGGTAAGGGTAATCCGGAAGGATTCGTAGCGCCCGTTACTCCGGGTCGTATTCTCTTCGAGGCTGAGGGTGTACCCTTGGCAGTAGCACAGGAGGCATTGCGCCTTGGTGCTCAGAAGTTGCCTATTACGACTAAGTTCATCGTACGTCGCGACTATGTTGAGACAAACATCTAATCAAGGAGGAGTAAGATATGAAAAGTGCTGAAATTAAGGATATGTCAATTCAGGATTTGCAGGAGCGCATCGATGCAGAGAAGGCAAAGCTTTCTCAGTTGAAGGTGCAGCACGCTGTATCGCCTATCGAGAATCCTTCGATCATTAAGAAATCTCGCAGAGATATAGCTCGTATGCTGACAATTCTGCGTCAGAAGAACCCTAAATGTTAATTACGATTATGGAAAGAAATCTTAGAAAAGAGCGTATTGGGGTCGTTGTCAGCAACAAGATGGAGAAGACCATTGTGGTTGCAGTAGCGCGTAAGGTAAAGCACCCGATTTACGGTAAGTTCGTTAACAAGACTACCAAGTTCGTGGCAGAGTGCCTCGATGAGACCATCAAGGAGGGCGATACTGTACGCATTATGGAGACACGCCCGTTGAGCAAAACGAAGCGTTGGAGATTAGTACAAATCATTGAAAGAGCTAAGTAGTTATGATACAACAAGAAAGTAGACTCGTAGTAGCCGATAACAGCGGTGCAAAGGAGGTCCTCTGTATCCGCGTGCTTGGCGGCACAAAGCGCCGCTACGCATCTATCGGCGATAAAATCGTGGTAACCGTGAAGAGCGCAACCCCTTCGGGCGACGTGAAGAAGGGTACCGTATCGAAAGCGGTTGTCGTAAGAACAACCAAGGAGATTAGACGTGCGAACGGCTCTTATATTCGTTTCGACGACAATGCTGTAGTGCTTCTTAACAACCAGGGTGAAATGAGAGGTACCCGTATCTTTGGTCCCGTAGCTCGTGAGTTGCGTGATCAGTATATGAAGATCATCTCTCTGGCACCTGAAGTATTGTAATGTAAATTAAAACCAGATTACGAATATGTCAGTGAAATTACATATTAAGAAAGGGGATATGGTTTACGTTAATGCCGGCGACAGCAAGGGTCAGCAGGGTAAGGTCCTCAAAGTGGACGTTGCCAAGCAGCGTGCAATCGTCGAGGGCGTGAACATCTGCAAGAAGGCTACTAAGCCCAATGCAAAGAATCCTCAGGGTGGTATCGTAGAGCAGGAGGCTCCGATTCACATCTCGAATCTGCAGGTAGTTGATGCCAAGACCGGCAAGCCGACCAAGGTTGGCCGCAAGGTTAATGCAGAAGGTAAAATAGTTCGTTACGCTAAAAAAACAGGAGAGGAGATTAAATAATGGCAGCTTACATTCCTACACTCAAAACGCAGTATAAGGAGCAGATTATTCCTGCCCTTATGAAGGAGTTCGGCTACACCAGCGTTATGCAGTGCCCGAAACTCGAAAAGATCGTTATCAATCAGGGTATGGGCCAGGCTGTTGCCGATAAGAAGCTTATCGACATCGCACAGGAGGAGCTCACTCAGATTACCGGTCAGAAGGCTGTTCAGACGAAGTCTCGTAAGGATATCTCGAACTTCAAACTCCGTAAGGGTATGCCTATCGGTGTTCGCGTAACCCTCCGTTCGAACCGTATGTACGAGTTCTTGGAGCGTTTGATCGCTGTGGCTCTGCCCCGTATCCGCGACTTCAAGGGTATCAACGAGAAGTTCGATGGCCAGGGTAACTACACCCTCGGTATCACCGAGCAGATCATCTTCCCTGAGATCGATATCGACAAGATCACTAAGATCTTCGGTATGGAGATTACATTCGTAACATCGGCTAAGACCGACGAGGAGGGCTACGCACTTCTCAGCCAGTTCGGTCTGCCTTTCAAAAACGCTAAAAAGAACCAATAAAGTATGGCAAAAGAGTCAATGAAGGCACGCGAGGTAAAGCGTGCAAAGCTCGCACAGCGTTACGCTCACAAGCGTGAGGAGATCGCAGCGAAGGTGAAGAGCGGCGAGATGGATCACGAGGAGGCTTGGATTGCTCTCTCGAAACTCCCCCGCAACTCGAATCCTATTCGTCAGCACAACCGCTGTATGCTTACAGGTCGTCCTAAGGGTTATATTCGCCAGTTCGGTATCAGCCGTATCCAGTTCCGTGAGATGGCTTCGAACGGTCTTATCCCGGGCGTTAAGAAGGCAAGCTGGTAGTCGTTTACGACAAACTAATTTTCAAAAGGTGCGTTACTTGGGTGACGCATCTTTTTTTGTTTTTTGGGAATCCATATTGCACAGCTCTTTTTGCACCTTGCTTGTGCCGCAAATGCTCACATGCGTTCGGTATGCTCCCTGCGCAACGCCCCTTCCAAAACCTTTATATATTTCCTAAAAACTCTAAAATGGCGTTACTTGCTCCAATTATCGTTGTCGCCGAGGATCGTGCCGATGACGTTAGCGGCTAAACCTATAAATACCAGAAACCCAAACATACTTCTTTGCTTTAAGATGAAACTTTGGTTTTCTATTGTAAAGAAATCGCACCGCATTGATAATTCTTGACATTTTACGGGGGAAATAAACCGTTTATCGGGTGTATTTCCAACCAAATATGACAAATCTTTTGTCAAAAAAGTTCGCGATCTGAGATGGGAAGTTATTGATTTCTGTTTCGGCAAAACGATGCCCGAGATACCCGAAAATTATCGGTAAATGTGGGTTTCGAATGTCTGAAAATAAAATCGTTTTTCTTTTGTAATTGTTTGGTAGTGTGAGAAATAATATCTATATTTGCAGGCTCGAAAAAGAGTTTTTATCGTAAAACGAGCGTGATGTAAGCAGTCAGCGGCAGTGCTAATTTATTGGTACTGTTGTAGTTGCGAGTGGGAGCATTGTGAAATGAGGCCACTCAAAACTGTGTGCAGAGGGGAGGTCTGAAAGGACTGAAAATCTGCCAAGATTGCGAAATCCGAGCGTCGAGCGGTGAAAAAGTAAACTAATTTAATTAATTTTTAACTTTTAATTCGTTACAGTTATGACAGATCCTATTGCGGACTTTTTAACGAGAATTAGAAATGCAGTGAAAGCCAACCACAAGGTGGTTGTAGCTCCTGGCTCAAAAATTAAGCAGGAAATCACTAAAATTCTCCACGAGCAGGGTTATATCCTTGCTTACAAGTTTGACAACGATGAGAAGGGTCACCCGATCATCAAAATCGCCCTCAAATGGGACGCGGCAACTAAGACTAACGCTATCAAGGATTTGAAGCGTGTCAGCCGTCCCGGTCTTCGCCAGTACGCTTCGGTGGCAGATATGCCTCGCGTATTGAACGGTCTCGGTATCGCAATCCTTTCGACTTCGAAGGGTATCATGATCGATGCTAAGGCTCGTCAGGAGAATGTTGGTGGTGAAGTATTGTGCTATATCTATTAATGTTTTAAAACTTAAACTAAAATGTCAAGAATTGGTAAATTACCTGTAAACTTGCCCGCCGGCGTTACCGTTGAGGTCGCTCCGGACAATACGGTAAGCGTGAAAGGACCACTTGGAACACTGAGCCAGAAAGTTGACTCGGACATCAAAGTTGAGGTTGGAACAACAAAAGAGAAGGACTCTGACAAGGAGATCCCCGCTGTTTTCGTAACTCGTCCGACCAACCAGCCGCGCCACCGTTCGTTGCACGGTCTCTACCGCGCACTTATTAACAACATGGTAGTCGGCGTATCGAAGGGCTACGAGATCAAGCAGGAGCTCGTGGGTGTCGGTTTCAAAGCCGAGGTTAAGGGAGATGTATTGGAGATGAGCCTTGGTTACTCGCACGATACATATCTCAAGTTGCCCGCAGAGGTTACTGCAACTGCTGTAACCGAGAAGAAGGGTGCACCTATCGTTACTTTGAAGAGTATCGACAAGCAGCTCATCGGTCAGGTAGCTGCAAAGATCCGCTCGCTGCGTAAGCCGGAGCCTTATAAGGGTAAGGGTATTAAGTTCGTAGGCGAGGTAATTCGTCGTAAGGCAGGTAAGTCTGCAAATGCTAAATAGTAAAACAGAAGTCAAGTTATGTCATTGAATAAGATAGAAAGAAGAGAGAGGATCAAGATGCGTATCCGCAAGATCGTTAGCGGTACCGCAGAGCGTCCCCGTATGACTGTATTCCGTAGCAACAAACAGATCTACGTACAGTTTATTGATGACCTGGCAGGCGTTACTTTAGCAACAGCATCTTCGAAGGAGGTTGTAGCAGAGGCTGCCGGCAAGAACAAGTGTGAAGTAGCTGCGTTGGTAGGTGCTTTGGCTGCAAAGAAGGCAATCGAGAAGGGTATTTCGACTGTCGCTTTCGACCGTAACGGCTACCTCTACCACGGCAGAGTAAAAATGTTGGCTGACGCTGCACGCGAAGGCGGTCTTAAATTCTAATGCGATATGTCAAATACTAACATAAAGAAAGTACGCACAAGCGACCTCGAGTTGAAGGATAGACTCGTTGCTATCAACCGCGTTACCAAGGTAACCAAGGGAGGTCGTACATTCAGTTTCTCGGCCATTGTGGTTGTAGGTAACGAGAACGGTGTCGTAGGCTACGGTCTGGGTAAGGCATCGGAGGTTACTTCGGCAATTGCAAAGGGTGTTGAGGATGCAAAGAAGAATCTCGTGAAGATCCCTGTAATCAACGGAACTATTCCTCACAAGCAGGAGATGCGTTTCGGTGGCTCGCAGGTTATGATTCGTCCGGCAGCTCCGGGTACCGGTATCATCGCCGGT
This sequence comes from Alistipes sp., assembly GCA_045644925.1. Taxonomy (GTDB): domain Bacteria; phylum Bacteroidota; class Bacteroidia; order Bacteroidales; family Rikenellaceae; genus Alistipes. The sequence continues at coordinate 42,210 of JAZRHV010000018.1, read as the reverse complement.
GGTGCAATGCGTGCCGTTTTGGAGTCGGTGGGTGTGAAGAACGTGCTTGCGAAGAGCAAGGGCTCGTCGAACCCCCACAACCTCGTAAAGGCTACGATTGGCGCACTCTGCGAGTTGCGTGACGCATACAGCGTTGCTCAGGTTCGCGGTATCTCACTCAATCAGGTGTTTAACGGTTAATTTTTAGAAGAACTATGGCAACATTGAAGATTACACAAATCAGAAGCCGCATTGGTGCAACTGAGCAGCAGTGCAAGAATCTCGATGCTCTCGGTCTTCGTAAGATCAACCGCACAGTAGAGCACAGCGACTCGGCTATCATCCTTGGTATGATCGAGCGCGTAAAGCACCTCGTTAAGGTAGAGGTTGTTGAGACCAAGAAGGCAGCAGCAAAGAAGACTGTAGCTGCTGAGGTTGAGGCACCTAAGGCAGAGGTTGGGGTAGTAGCTGAGGAGAAGCCCGCAAAGAAGGCTCCCGCAAAGAAGGCTGCTGCAAAGACTGAGGCTAAGCCCAAGACGGCTGCGAAGAAAGTATGTAAAAAAACAACAAAGAAGGAGGAATAATCAATGGAACTCAATAATCTCAAACCCGCAAAGGGCTCGACTCACCACGATAAGCGTATTGGTCGCGGTGCAGGTTCGGGACACGGTGGCACCGCTACACGTGGTCACAAGGGCGCACAGTCGCGTTCGGGCTACTCGCGCAAGTTAGGTTTCGAAGGTGGTCAGATGCCGCTCCAGCGTCGTCTTCCCAAGTTCGGTTTCACTAACATCAAACGAGTAGAGTTCAAAGCAATTAACCTTTCGACTCTCGAAGATTTGGCAGCAAAGAAGAACCTCTCGGAGGTAAATCTCGATATGCTGGTAGCTTCGGGCTTCGTATCGGCAAACGATAAGGTTAAGATTTTGGGCAATGGCGCAGTAACCAAGGCGTTGAAGGTTACCGCTCACGCTTTCTCGAAGAGCGCAGAGGCGGCAATCGTTGCAGCTGGTGGTAGCGTTGAGAAATTCTAAGAAATCTTAAAGCGATAATTATGAATAGTTATCTTATTGTTGGTCTTGTCTTTTTGGTAGTTGTTGCCTTCTTGGCAGCCAACAAGAAACTTCGTGAAACGCTCAAGAATATCTACAAGATCGAGGAGTTGCGTAAGCGTGTAGGCTATACGCTCCTCCTGCTCTTGGTATATCGCTTGGGCTGTTTTGTGGTGATTCCGGGTATCAACCCCAACCTTCTGGGTGAGGGTTCGGCATTGGCAAACCAGATGGACAGCAACAGCCTTCTCGGCCTGTTGAACGTATTCTCTGGTGGTGCATTTGCTAATGCAGCAGTATTCGCACTCGGAGTTATGCCGTACATCACCGCTTCGATTATCATCCAGTTGTTGGGAATGATGATTCCCTACTTCCAGAAGATGCAGAAGGAGGGAGAGAGCGGTCGCCGCAAAATGAACCAGTGGACACGTTTCCTGACCATCGGAGTATTGATGCTCCAGGGTCCGACTTACGTGGCTAACCTCTACAACCAGGTACCGCAGGCATTCGTATACGGTAATACACCGTTGTTCTATGCCTACGCAACCGCAATCCTCATCGCCGGCACTATGTTCGTAATGTGGTTGGGCGAGAAGATTACGGACAAGGGTATCGGTAACGGTGTGTCGCTGATCATTATGATCGGTATCGTGGCACGCCTGCCCCACGCGCTTTTGGCTGAGGTCAGCGCGCGTTTGAACACCTCGACCGGTAGTGTTATTATGATTATCGTCGAGCTGGTTCTGCTCTTCCTGGTGTTCTTGGCTACCATCGCAGTCGTACAGGCTGTTCGCAAGGTTCCCGTACAGTACGCAAAGCGTATCGTAGGTAATAAGCAGTATGGTGGCGTTCGTCAGTACATTCCTCTCAAAATGAATGCAGCTAACGTAATGCCTATCATCTTCGCTCAGGCGTTGATGTTTATTCCTATGTTGTTCGCAGGTGTTGCCCCCGGTTTTGCAGGAGCATTCTCGGACATGACCGGATTCTGGTACAACTTTACGCTTGCGGTGTTGGTAATTGTCTTTACGTTCTTCTACACGGCAATTATCATCAATCCTCAAATGATGGCTGACGATATGAAGCGTAACGGTGGCTTTATCCCCGGCGTTAAGCCCGGTAAGGCAACCGTAGCATATATCGACGGTATCATTACGAGAATCACCCTTCCGGGTTCGATCTTCCTCGCAATCGTGTCGATTTTCCCGGCACTCGCGATGAAGTTCTTGAACGTTCAGCAGGCATTCGCTTACTTCTACGGAGGTACGTCGTTGCTGATTATGGTGGGTGTTGTTCTCGACACTCTCAAGCAGGTAGAAAGTTACCTTTTGATGCGTCACTATGATGGTCTGATGAAGACTGGTCGCATTCAGGGTCGCTACTAACAGTTTTAATAAGAGTTCATTTGTTAAATGATATACCTTAAAACCAACGAAGAGATAGAGTTGCTCCGCGAGAATAATCTTCTTGTGAGTCAGGCTTTGGCCGAGGTGGGTAAACACATCAAGCCGGGCATTACGACCAAGGAGTTGAATCGAATCGCAGAGGATTTTATTCGCTCTCACGGCGCAATTCCATCTTTTCTTGGTTACGAGGGCTACCCTGCTTCGGCTTGTATATCGGTCAATGAGCAGGTGGTTCACGGTATTCCGTCGGATTACGTTATCAAAGAGGGCGACATAGTGTCGGTCGATTTGGGTACGTTTATGAAGGGGTTCAATGGTGATTCGGCATATACGTTTGCCGTTGGAGAGATTTCGGACGATGTACGTCGTCTGTTGGAGGTCACCAAAGAGGCTCTTTACAAGGGTACAGCACAGGCTAAGGCCGGAAATCGCGTGGGCGATATCTCGGCAGCAGTGCAGGAGTACGCCGAAAGTTTCGGCTACGGCGTAGTACGCGAGCTTGAAGGACACGGATTGGGACGAAAAATGCACGAGGCTCCCGGTGTTCCGAATTATGGCATGCGCGGCAGAGGACCTCTCCTCAAAGAGGGAATGGTCATCTGTATAGAACCGATGATAACAATGGGCAACCGAGCGATAGTTTTCGAGCGTGATGGCTGGACAGTCAGAACACGCGACAGAAAACCCGCGGCGCACTATGAGTTCGCAGTGGCAATTCGCAAAGATGGTCCGGACGTGCTGACGGATTTTGGTATAATCGAAAACGCACTTAACAACTAAACAACTCTATGGCAAAACAGGCTGCTATTGAAATGGACGGAACGATAATCGAGGCGTTGTCTAATGCAATGTTCCGCGTTGAATTGGATAACGGACACGTTATCACCGCCCACATCTCTGGAAAGATGCGTATGCACTACATTAAGATTCTTCCCGGAGATAAAGTAAAAGTGGAGATGACTCCTTACGATTTGAGTAAGGGTCGTATATCCTTTAGGTACAAATAATCAAGATTGCTTGAAAATTATGAAAGTAAAAGCATCAATCAAGAAAAGAAGCGAGGATTGCAAGATCGTTCGTCGTAAGGGTAAGCTTTACGTAATCTGCAAGAAAAATCCTAAATTCAAAATGCGCCAAGGGTAAATGTTAAACGATTAAATTAAAGAAACAGAAAATTTATGGCACGTATAGTCGGTGTAGATTTACCAAAGAATAAAAGAGGCGAGATCGGTCTGACCTATATCTACGGCATTGGTCGCAGCACAGCTCAGAAGATTCTCGACAAGTGTGGCATTAGCTACGATGTAAAAGTTCAGGATTGGACTGACGATCAGGTCGGCGCTATCCGTTCGGCAATCGCAGAGATGGGATTGAAGGTTGAGGGTGAGTGCCGTTCGGTAGTTCAACTCAATATTAAGCGTCTGATGGATATCGGTTGCTACCGTGGTATCCGTCACCGTTTGGGTCTTCCCGTTCGCGGTCAGTCGACTAAGAACAACGCGCGTACTCGTAAGGGTCGCAAGAAGACAGTCGCAAACAAGAAAAAGGCAACGAAGTAATAATTAGAGAGTTATGGCAAAGAAAACAGGAACAGTTAAGAAGAAGGTTGTTAAGGTTGGTGCCGTGGGTATGGCTTTCGTACACTCGACATTTAACAACGTTATCATCTCGATTACCAACGAGGTTGGTGAGGTTATCAGCTGGTCGTCGGCAGGTAAGATGGGATTCCGTGGTTCGAAGAAGAATACTCCCTATGCAGCACAGACTGCAGCCGCAGATTGTGCAAAGGTTGCTTACGATATGGGCTTGCGCAAAGTTAAGGTTTACGTTAAGGGTCCCGGTCAGGGTCGTGAGTCGGCAGTTCGTACCATTCACGGTGCAGGTATCGAGGTAATGGAGATTATCGACGTTACTCCGCTGCCGCACAACGGTTGTCGTGCTCCTAACCGTCGCCGCGTATAATTCGAGGTCTGAACGGATAGAGAGAGGACAAGAACTTAATTTTGACAAAAAACATTAAAAAGTAAAAACAATGGGAAGATATATAGGACCTAAGACAAAAATCGCCAGAAAGTTTGGCGAGGCTATTTACGGTGCGGATAAGAGTCTCGACAAGAGAAACTATCCTCCCGGACAACACGGTCTTGCGCGCAAGCGTAAAAAGACTTCGGAGTACGGTTTGCAGTTGTCGGAGAAGCAGAAGGCAAAGTACACCTACGGATTGCTCGAGAAGCAGTTCTCGCGTACTTATGAGCAGGCTGCTCGTATGGGCGGTATCACAGGTGAGAACCTGTTGAAGCTGCTTGAGTGCCGTCTCGACAACGTCGTTTACCGTCTTGGTATTGCTCCTACTCGTGCAGCAGCACGTCAGTTGGTTTCTCATCGTCACATCTGCGTAAACGGCGAGGTTGTAAACATTCCGTCGTACTCGCTCAAAGTTGGTGACGTGGTTTCGGTTCGCGAGAAGTCGAAGTCGTTGGAGGTTATCGTAGATTCGTTGGCAGGTGCTTCGAAGAGCCGCTACTCGTGGCTTGAGTGGGACGGTGCTTCGATGAGCGGTAAGTTCTTGCAGCGTCCTGAGCGCGAGGAGATTCCTGAGAACATTAAGGAGCAGTTCATTGTCGAGTTGTACTCTAAGTAGTAATCAATAACACACAAAAAATTATGGCAATATTAGCATTCCAGAGACCTGAAAAGGTCATCATGCTTGAATCGACTTCGTCGTTCGGAAAGTTTGAGTTCCGCCCGTTGGAGCCCGGTTTCGGTATGACCATCGGTAACGCTTTGCGTCGTATCTTGCTCTCTTCGTTGGAGGGTTATGCAATTACGACTGTGAAGGTAGCCGGTGTAGATCACGAGTTTGCCGCTATTCCCGGTGTGATGGAGGGAATGATCGACATCATCCTCAAGTTGAAGCAGATTCGCTTCATTCGCACCGTAGATAATCAGGATACCGAGAAGGTGTCTATCAATGTTGCGGGTGTTACTGAGCTTACGGCAGGATACATCTCGAACTATCTCTCGTTCTTCAAGGTTTTGAATCCCGATTTAGTAATTTGTCATTTGGCTCCGGGTACGAAGATGCAGATGACAATCACCATCGGTAAGGGCCGTGGTTATGTTCCTTCGGAGGAGAACACTCCTGCTGACTGCGAATTTGGCACACTGCCTATCGACTCGATTCACACTCCTATTAAGAACGTGAAGTATGCTATCGAGAACTATCGTGTCGAGCAGAAGACCGACTACGAAAAGTTGAATTTGGAGATCACTACTGATGGTTCGATTCATCCGAAGGATGCGTTGAAGGAGGCTGCAAAGATCCTCATTCAGCACTTTATGCTCTTCTCGGACGAAAAGATTACCCTCAATATGGAGGATAGCAGCAGTGCTGAGGAGTTCGATGAGGATGTACTCCATATGCGCCAACTGTTGAAGACCAAGTTGTCGGATCAGGATTTGAGCGTTCGTGCGCTCAACTGCTTGAAGGCAGCTGATGTTGATACCGTTGGAGATTTGGTTCGCCTCAATCGTAACGACCTGCTCAAGTTCCGCAACTTCGGTAAGAAGTCGCTCACAGAGCTTGACGAGTTGTTGGCATCGCTCAATCTCAAATTCGGAATGGACGTATCTATGTACAAACTTGATAAAGAATAATTATGAGACACAATAAGAATTTTAATCACCTTGGCCGTCAGGCGGGTCACCGCAAGGCGATGTTGTCGAATATGGCTTCGTCGCTGATTCTGCACAAGCGTATCGAGACGACGGTAGCAAAGGCAAAAGCAGTTAAGCAGTTCGTTGAGCCCCTGGTAACTCGTTCGAAGGAGGATACAACTCACTCGCGTCGTGTGGTATTCTCGTACCTCAAACAGAAGGAGGCTGTTACCGAATTGTTCCGTACGATTGCTCCGAAGATCGCAGATCGTCCGGGCGGTTACACTCGTATCTTGAAGACCGGTTTCCGTTTGGGTGACGGTGCAGATATGTGCATCATCGAGTTCGTAGACTTCAATGAGGCATATACCTTCGGCGTAACTCCCGCGGCTGCAACCGAGGCTAAGCCCAAGACTCGTCGTTCGCGCAAGAAGTCGACTGACGCAGTTGAGGACGCTACCGTAGTAGCTGAGAAGAAGGCTGCTCCGAAGGCAAAGCCGGTGCAGAAGTCGGTGAAGAACACCGGTGCAAAGGTGTCGAACGTTAAGACTAACGTCGGCAAGAAGATGTAATCACTCGCAAGAGAGATAATATCGACAAGGCTGTCCAACAGAGATGTTGGACAGCTTTTTTTTGTCGTTTAGGGAGGGTCGGGGAGTTGGATGGGTTGGATGGGTTAGACGGGTTAGACGGGAGCGGGTTTAAGGGCGTTAAAGGAGATTAAGGTGGGTTAAAGAGACTAATGAGTTTAGGGGAGTTTAAGGGATGTCGTAAAAGCTCGATAGAAGACCTTGTCATTCAATATTATTAAATGCAATTTTTTGCCATTCCCTGTCATTCTCTGCCATTCAACCTAAGGCCCTTAACCTCTTAAAACTCCTTAAACTCTCTTACCCCTCCCCACTCACTCAAAAAAAACTGCCACGACGGGAATATCGTGGCAGCCTTAAAGCTAAATAACCTCCGTGGCGAACTACTCGCGAGGAATGGTATAGTGTACCTGCAACGGTTTGTTGGGGCCAACCATAAAGGTATTTACGAAGAGATTAACCTCAATCTCCTTGGCAGTAATCTCCTGATATTTGTAATCCTTCTGCAAAGCTTTCACGTCAAGTGTCTTTACCGAGTTGGGGGCAATCTCCCACTCGCGAGTGTAGCTCCACATCTCCGAGCCCGGAGCCTTTGCAAAGCGCAAGGGAATCGACGAGCGGTTCTCAATGGTGATTTTGGTGCTACGCCAATCGTGCTTTACATCTACAATCTTCACGCAAGCGTCATAGAGTGCGCGTACATTATCCTCGCGGCCATAGACCATACCCTCGGCAAAAGCAACGGTGCGCTGGTTGTCGAGTGCCTCGCGGATACCCTCCTGCGAACGCTCCTTGGCAAACACGAGAGTTACGGGACGGTGCTCGCCGTGGAGGTAGTCAATCTCATAGAAGAACGGAGCGTGACCATCCGTATTGGCCAGGATAGTAAGGTTGTGCTTCAAAGCCCACTCGTGAGCCTCAGGGCAATATTCGCCATTATAGACCTCTATACCCTGCATATAGCCAGCTTTGAGGAATTTGGTGTGTTCAGGGTGCCACTCGGTCTTATTCGGAGCGTGCTTGTTCCACTGCGGATGATTCCAGAATGTGAAAGCACCCTGCTTGTGAGCCTCCTTCAAGCCGGCTTCGGCAGCCTTGGCGTGGTCGTCGTTAAACTCCTCGGCCTTTGCCACGATAGGTTCGTTGTCCTTTACGAAGACACAGTTCCAGTGTCCGGGCGACATCTCGCGGGTAATCTCGCCACCGTGGATTACAATCAGGTCTGTGCCCTTGGCAGCCTCAGCTGCGATTTTGTACGAAGCGTTACGGTCGCACTTCTCCTTGTTGAAGAAGCCCAACTTTACCATCTTCTGGTGACGTGTGTCGATATGCTCGGTGATGGCGATCGCATCTATACCTTCCCATACAGCCTCCTGTACGCGGGTTGTGGGCCATACGGTGGCGTCAGAGAATACGGTGTGCAGGTGGAAATCGCACTTCAAAGTTTTGTAACCCTCGACATCGGGAACAATAATCTTGTTGGGGGTGTAAGCTGATGCGGATGAAATAGCAAAAGCCACACACATAGTTGCAATAAGTCTTTTCATGTCAGTTGGTTTTTATAGGTTTCCTTACAGAATGTAAAGGTAGGTAAATTTTCGTAAAAGTAGAGCTATTGTGGAGAAACATTGATAAATTTCTTTTGTAAAAAGAGTAGTCGAAGAGGTTGATTTTGATAATTTTTTCATACTTTTGCATCGCAAATGAAGAACGGCAAGCTGAAAATAACCTTTATCGGTGCGTTGCTGCTCACTATCTTTTCGTGGTATTGGTGCAGCGCGACGCTCTTCTCGCACGAACACTTTGTCGAGGGCGAGAGGATTATGCACTCGCACCCCCTTGCCGGAACTCCTCACAGCCATACATCTTCGCAGATTCAGGTCATCTCTTTCTTGTCGATGTTTATCGCATTGGCAGCAGTGGTGGGCGTTGCTCTGTGCAGATACGAAGGCTTTTTGTCTGAAATAGCGATAGAGTTCACCGAGAGAGCAACTTTGGTGGACTCTTGCGTTGCGTCGCTCCGCGCTCCGCCCGTAAGCCTTGTGTAATCTATGTGCGCACGACGCCCGTAGTGGCGATGTGTGACGGCTCTCTCGTTATCTGCGGGGGAGGGAAACCGTTATAGAATCAACAAAGGCTAAAACAAACAATGAAAAAACTCTTTACAACAATAGTTGTTGCGCTCGCAGTATGCGCGACAGCCATCGCACAGAATGACCATAATCACGGAGCAGGCAAGCAGTGCGAGGCAACAATCCACGGACACGTAACTGACTCGCGCACCAGCGAGCATATCCCCTATATTACCGTTGCAGTCGACGGTACGACCATCGGCACAACTACTGACTCAACGGGTCACTATACGCTTTACCATGTGCCTGTCGGCAAGTTTAAGGTAACGGTATCGGCTATCGGCTATGCCAACCAGACCAAGGAGATCGAGGTCGAGTGTGGCTCGGATATCCAGCTCAACTTCGAGACTACCGAATCTCAGGTGTCGCTCGATGCCGTAGTGGTCTCGGCAAATCGTAACGAGACGACACGTCGCGAGGCTCCGGCACTTGTGAATATCCTCCCTTCGGACCTCTTTGATAAGGTGTCGGCACCGACCATTGCCGAGGGCCTGTCATTTCAGCCGGGTGTGCGTGTCGAGAACTCGTGCCAGAACTGTGGTTTTGCGCAGGTACGCATCAATGGTTTGGGTGGCCAATATTCGCAAATTCTTATCAACTCGCGCCCTATCTTCTCGGCTTTGGCAGGTGTCTATGGCTTGGAGCATATCCCTGCGAATATGGTCGAGCGTGTAGAGGTTGTACGCGGTGGTGGCTCGGCACTCTATGGCTCGTCGGCTATCGGTGGTACAATCAATATTATCACGAAGGAGCCGATGCGCAATTCGGGCGAATTGGCGCACTCGCTGACCTCTATCGGATGCGGTGGAGCACTCGATAACAATACGACTCTCAACGCCTCGATCGTTACGGATGACCGCAAGGCCGGCCTTACGCTCTATGGACAGAGCCGCTTGCGCGACGCTTATGATCACGATGACGACGGCTTTGTCGAGATTCCCGTCCTCAAATCTCAGACTTTCGGTACGCAGGCATATATCAAGACGAGTGCCTACAACAAGCTCTCGTTGGACTACCACGTGACCAATGAGTATCGTCGTGGTGGCGACCAGTTGCAGCGCCCTCCCCACGAGGCGCTGATTGCCGAGACTACCGACCACCTTATCAATAGCGGAGGTCTTACTTTCGAGGGTACGTCGAAGGATTCGCGTCATCGTTACAGTGTCTTTACATCGGCGCAGGCAACCAATCGTGATAGCTACTACGGCTCCGAGAAGAATGCGTTTGCGTATGGTAAGACCAATGGAGTTACGGCTGTGGCAGGTGGACAGTATCTCTATCGTGTCAGCTTCTTTGAGCTGACCACGGGTGTCGAGTACAATTACGACTATCTCTTCGATAACCCGATTGGCTATGCCGATGAGCCGGGCTACGAGAGTATGATTACCAAGCAGCATATCCACAATGCGAGCATCTTGGCGCAGGGCGAGTTTAAGTTCCGCAAGTGGGGCTTCCTCTTGGGTGGACGTTTGGATAATTGGTATAATGCCAACAACAAGAAGTTCCTCTGTATCCCGTCGCCTCGCGTAACATTGCGTTACAACCCGACGGAGAATGTCAATCTCCGTGCGACTTATGGTTCGGGATTCCGCGCTCCGCAGGCTTTTGACGAGGATTTGCATATCCTTATCGTCGGTGGCGAGCGTACACGTATCCGCCTGGCTGAGGATTTGAAGGAGGAGCGTTCTCACTCGTTCACAGTGTCGGGAGATCTCTATAAAACCTTTGGTCGTGTGCAGACCAATCTGCTTGTCGAGGGATTCTATACGATGCTGAATAACGTCTTTGCACTGCGTGACTATGCCGGTAGCGATCTCGGCACAACCATTGTTCCCGTTCCGGATAAGGAGGGTGTCTATGATATCAACGATGGTGCGCGTATGTACGAGCGTTATAACGGTTCTGGTGCAAAGGTTATGGGTGTGAATGTCGAGGGTCGTTTGGCCTATGCTCCGTGGGTTGAGGCTTCGGCAGGTGTTACCGTGCAGCGTAGCCGTTATAATCAGCCCGAAAAGTGGAGTGATACGGCCGAGGCAGTGACCGAGATGTTCCGCTCGCCCAACCTCTATGGATACTTTGCCGTATCGACCCAGCCACTCAAAAACTTCAAGATTGACGTGTCGGGTAACTATATGGGTCGTATGTATATGCAACACGCTGCGGGTGGTATGCTGCCCGATGGCTCGACTCTCGCAAACGACCGCGTAGAGCATACCAAGGCCTTCTTTGACCTCGGAGCAAAGCTTTCGTACGAGTTCAAGATTTGGCAGAATATCGGCTTGCAGATTAATGCAGGAGTGAAGAATATACTCAACTCATACCAGAACGACTTTGACCGCGGAGCCTTCCGTGATTCGGGTTATATCTATGGTCCGTCGCTCCCGCGCTCAATCTTCGTGGGCGTGAAGCTTACGTTGTAGCAGGGTATTGTGTTATTATAAAGAACGACACCTATCGGCTTGATAGGTGTCGTTCTCTTGTTATATGCTGCGTTTCAGGCGATTCTCTTCGCGGAATTGGCGTGGTGTTGCCCCTTCGGTTTTGCGGAAGGCGGTCGAGAAGTGGCCGGCATTGTCGAATCCCAACAGGTCTGCGATCTCGGTAATGGTGCACTCTTCGGTGACGAGAATCTCTTTGGCACGACTCATTAGCAATCTGTTCAGATATTGCGTGGGCGAGATGCCTGTAACTCGTTTGAAGGTCTGTCGGAACCACGAATAACCAACGCCCAATGTCGTGGCTATATCCTCGGTGCGCAGTGAGTGGTGGGCCTGCTCACGCATCAAATGGAGGGCTTCGTTGATAATCTCCTCGGCACGATTGGCACGTGCAAATCCGTTGCGATGCTTGTAGTATATGGCGCTCAGGATATGCATTACGATACCCGAAATCATCTGCTGGCAGCCGATGCTCTCCTGCTCGGCTATGCGTATGGCATCTTTGTATAGCGCAATTATCGTGTTGCTGGTGCCAATCTTGATTAGTGCATTGTCGCGAGTAAAGAGTTCTGCGTCTATCAGACGGTTGATATTCTCGCCCTGAAAACCGACCCAATACTCCTGCCAGCCACAACTCTCTTCGGGTGCGTAGTTGTGCCACTCGCCGGGGAAGAGCAGTATCACTGTGCCGGCCTCGATTCGTTGGCGCGGAACCGATTTTGACTCGAAGAATCCTGCCCCTTCGGTGATATAGACCAGCTGATACTCGTCAAGAATACGTCCTCTCTGGGGCTTAAATTCGTGCGTTTCGGGGTGGTGCATCGCAGGGTAGCAGGCGTTCGGAGCAATCATCTGTGAGCCGACGGTGGTGGTAACTACACCCCAAATGCGGTCGTCGGGAGCGATAGTCAGATATTTTAGCGAGTTCTCGTCGTGGTACGCCATTTTGTCAAATTTGAAAGTTTTTATGTCATTTTTCGCATTCGAAGTTAATTAAATATTCTTTAATTTTGTAATAAGTATGACAAAAACGTAAAATAGATGAGGAAATACACCTTTTTAGCATTCGATTTGGGAGCTACGAGCGGCCGCTCTATCGTAGGCGATGTTTGCAATGGCAAAATTGAAATGCGCGAACTTACACGCTTCCCCAATGGTATGGTCGAGGCGGACGGTAAATTCTATTGGAATCTGCCGAGCCTCTACGAACACCTCAAAGAGGGACTCTCTGCGTGTGCTCGCGAGGGTATTACCCCCGATTCGATAGGTATCGACACGTGGGGAGTGGATATCGTGCCGTTGCTCGGCGAGGAGGGTACGCCGGCTATGCCGCGAGCCTACCGCGACCCCTATACAAATGGTGCGCCTGAGGAGCTTTTTGAGATTGTTCCGCGTGAGGAAGTCTACGAGAAGACGGGCATCCAGATTATGAATTTCAATACTCTGTTTCAAATATTCGCAGCCGTAAAGGAGGGTTATGCTCCCGTAATCGAGGCCAAAACTCTGCTCTTTATGCCCGATGCGTTGGCCTATATGCTTACGGGAAGGAAGGTTTGCGAGTATACAATCGCTTCTACCTCTCAGATTCTCGACCCCCGCACCGGCAAGTTGGACTGCTCGCTTTTGGAGACGGCAGGTGTGCGTGGAGATATCTTCCCCGAAGTACAACTTCCCGGATTTGTTATAGGACCTCTTACGGATGAGGTTGCTGCCGAGACCGGTATCGGCAAGGTTGATGTTATCGCTGTGGCAGGTCACGATACGGCTTCGGCCGTGGTGGCAGTGCCTGCCGAGAATGAGCGTTTTGCTTACCTCTCGTCGGGTACGTGGTCGCTTATGGGTATCGAGAGCCGAGAGCCTATAATCAATGCCGAATCCTACCGTCTGAACTTTACGAACGAGGGAGGTGTCGAGGGTACAACCCGCTTCCTGAAAAATATCTGCGGAATGTGGATTTTGGAGCAGTGCCGCAAGGAGTGGTCGCAGAAGGGCCGAGATTACACCTATCCCGAAATTGTCGATATGGCCAACTCGGCAGAGCCGTTCACTCGCTTTATAAACCCCGACGATTCTCTCTTTGCAAACCCGACCTCGATGCTCGGTGCAATCGAGGAGTTCTGCCTGCGTACGGGTCAGACCCCGCCGCAGAGCGATGCCGAGGTTGTCCGCACAATCTTCGAGAGCCTTGCCCTGCGCTATCGCGAGGTGTTGGAGATGTTGGAGGGTATGGCTCCCTTCGCTATTGATGTACTGCATATCATCGGCGGCGGTTCGAAGAATCGACTGCTTAATCAGTATACGGCCAACGCTATCGGCAAGCGCGTGGTGGCCGGACCTTCGGAGGCGACGGCAATAGGAAATATTATGATGCAGGCTCTCGGTGCAGGAGTGGTGTCATCATTTGCCGAGGTGCGCGAGATTATTCGCCACTCGGTCGAGACCGAGGAGTTTTTGCCCCAGGATTGTGAGGCGTGGAGCGCAGCATACGAGAGATTCAAAAACCTTAAATAGACAATTCTAACAACAAAATAAAACTACCATGAACGAAACACAGATTAAACAGGCGTATGATATCGCCGTTGAGCGTTATGCAGAACTCGGTATTGATGTCGAGAAGGTATTGGAGAAGATGCAGCAGGTCGAGATTTCGATGCACTGCTGGCAGGCTGATGATGTCGGAGGATTCGAATCTTCGGGCGAATTGACGGGGGGTATTCAGGCTACGGGTAACTATCCCGGCAAGGCTCGTAATATCGACGAGTTGCGAGCAGATGTCTTGAAGGCGGCATCGCTGCTTCCGGGTCGTCAGCGACTCAATCTGCACGAGATTTATGGCGATTTTGCCGGCGAAAAGGTCAATCGTGACGAGGTTGAGCCGCGTCACTTCGAGAGCTGGATTCAGTGGGGCTTGGAGAGTGGTATGAAGCTCGATTTCAACTCGACATCCTTCTCGCATCCCCTTTCGGGCGACCTCTCGTTGTCGAATCCTGACAAGGCTGTACGCGACTTCTGGATTGAGCACACGAAGCGTTGTCGTGCTATTGCCGAGGAGATGGGTAAGCGTCAGGGCGACCCCTGTATTATGAACTTGTGGGTACACGACGGCAGCAAGGATATCACGGTCAATCGTATGAAGTACCGCGCTCTGTTGAAGGATTCGCTCGACCAGATTTTTGCACAGAAGTACGATAATATGAAGGACTGTATCGAGTCGAAGGTCTTTGGTATCGGTTTGGAGAGCTATACTGTCGGCTCTAACGACTTCTATATCGGCTACGGTGCGCAGAATAACAAGATTGTAACCCTCGATACGGGCCACTTCCACCCGACCGAGAGCGTTGCCGATAAGCTCTCGTCGCTGTTGTTGTTCGTGCCTGAGGTTATGCTTCACGTGAGCCGTCCGGTGCGTTGGGATTCGGACCACGTAACCATTATGAACGACGACACGCTCGATTTGATGCACGAGATTGTACGTTGCGATGCTCTCGACAGAGTGCATATCGGTCTGGACTATTTCGATGCCTCGATTAATCGTATCGGTGCCTATGTTATCGGTACACGCGCTACGCAGAAGTGTTTGCTGAGAGCAATGTTGGAGCCTCTGGCACAGTTGCGAGAGTATGAGGCAAAGGGTCAGGGCTTCGAGCGTCTGGCTCTGTTGGAGGAGAGCAAGAATATGCCGTGGAATGCGGTGTGGGATATGTACTGCTTGCGCAACGGAGTGCCCGTTGGCGAGTCGTTCATTGCCGAAGTCCAGCGTTACGAGCGCGAGGTTACATCGAAGAGATAGTATCATCCTGAAAACTTTGAGTTATGGAGATAATTTTCGGTCTGCTGATTATAGCTGTCGGTGCATTCTGCCAATCGAGCAGCTATGTACCTATCAATAAGGTGAAGGGTTGGAGCTGGGAGTCCTATTGGCTGGTGCAGGGAGTATTTGCGTGGCTGCTCTTCCCGTTGCTGGGTGCGCTGCTCGCAGTGCCTGAGGGATACAGCCTACTCGATCTGTTTACGCCCGATAACCGTTTCAATATCCTGATGACGGTGCTCTTTGGTGTGTTGTGGGGTGTCGGAGGCTTGACCTTCGGTCTCTCGATGCGCTACCTGGGCGTGGCTCTCGGTCAGAGTATCGCTCTCGGTACTTGTGCTGCGGGTGGTACGGTCCTGGGCCCTGTGTTGCTAAATGCAATCTTCCCCGATATGGATGCGCTCTCGTCGCTCTCGTTTGCCGTGATTTCG
Source organism: Alistipes sp. (assembly GCA_045644925.1). Taxonomy (GTDB): domain Bacteria; phylum Bacteroidota; class Bacteroidia; order Bacteroidales; family Rikenellaceae; genus Alistipes. Next base: position 26,717 of record JAZRHV010000018.1, on the reverse strand, counting down.
GGCGTGGTGGTGACGTTGGTCGGTATTGCCATTATCGGCATTGCGGGAATGATGAAGGCCAGCTCTCTGCCTGAGGAGCAGAAGCGTGAGGCTGTCAAGGATTTCAACTTCCCGAAGGGTATAGCTATCGCCCTGCTGGCAGGTGTGATGAGTGGATGCTTTAATGTCGGCTTGGAGTTCGGTAAGGATATCAACTTTGGCGATTTGACGCCCGATATCTTCAAGAGCCTGCCTGCGACGTTGCTTGTGACGTTGGGCGGATTCTTGACAAACGCGCTCTATTGCCTCTATCAGAATGGTAAAAACAAGAGCTTCGCAGATTATGCGCAGGGCAGCTTGTGGCTCAATAACGGACTCTTCTGTGCATTAGCCGGAGCTTTGTGGTACAGCCAATTCTTCGGATTGAGCCTCGGTAAGGGCTTCCTTGCGGAGTCGCCGACGCTGATGACCCTCTCGTTCTGTGTCCTGATGGCTCTGAATGTTACATTCGCAAACCTCTGGGGTATTATCTTGAAGGAGTGGAAGGGCTGTTCGAAGAGGACTATTGCAGTGCTCGTTCTGGGACTTGTCGTCTTGGTGCTGAGTTCGTTCCTTCCCGAATTGTTGAAATAAAAAACTGTAAAATATGAAATCAATATTAGAAAATCGCCCTGCGCTTGCTGCCGAGGTCGAGAAGGTTGCTGAGGTGGCAGGCTATCTCTGGCAGAAGGGCTGGGCCGAGCGCAACGGAGGAAATATCACTGTGAACATTACCGAATATGTCGATGATGAGATTCGCACGTTGCCTGCAATCAGCGATGTATTTCAGATTGGCACGACCCTGCCGCATCTGAAAGGTTGCTACTTCTATTGCAAGGGTACGAATATGCGTATGCGTGACCTTGCGCGCCGTCCGATGGATAACGGCTCGATAATCCGCATCCTCGACGATTGTGCGTCGTATGTGATTATTGCCGACAAGGTGGTAAAGCCCACCTCGGAGCTGCCTGCTCACCTGAGCGTTCACGACTATCTTATCGAGAACGGACTGCCCTACAAGGCGTCGTTACACACCCATCCCATCGAGTTGGTGGCGATGTCGCACAATCCGAAATTCCTTGCAAAGGATGTGGCTACACGTCTGCTGTGGAGTATGATTCCCGAAACCAAGGCCTTCTGTCCGCGAGGTTTGGGTATCGTGCCTTATAAGTTGCCCGGCTCGGTTGAGTTGGCAGATGCGACTATCGCCGAGTTGGCCGATTACGATGTTGTGATGTGGGAGAAACACGGTGTCTTTGCTGTCGAGCGCGATATTATGCAGGCCTTCGACCAGGTCGATGTACTCAATAAGTCGGCTCTGATCTACATCGCAGCAAAAAATATGGGCTTCGAGCCTGAGGGTATGAGCGACGAGCAGATGCGCGAGATGTCGGTGGCGTTCAACCTCCCGAAATAGATTTGAAAACCTAAAACTTGAATTATATGAATACTAAAAGATTCTTTGTGGCTGTTGTAGCCGTGTCGGCACTCTTTGCAGGGTGTTCGGTAAAGGATGTTTCGCCCGTCGGAAGTCGTGCCGAAGCTTTGAATGCTGAGGCGTGGGGCGTATCGCAATGGATTTCTGTGGTTGATGCTCCTGTGGCTACGGGCGAGAAACTCTCCCGTGCAGCGGACGGAGCAAATTGGTTTCTCTCGACCGTGAAGAACGAGCAGACCGTAACTTCGGCAAAGTGGATGACCACAGGTCTGGGTGTCTATGAGCTCTATGTCAATGGCAAGATTGTGGGTGAGGAGGTTCTGAAACCGGGATTTACCCACCGCGATAAGACCAAGCGTTCGTTTACCTACGATATTACCGAGGCGTTTAACTGCGCTGCTGCTGCCGAGAATCAACTCTCGGCACAGGTTACTCCGGGTTGGTGGGCCGACAAGATTGTAACTCCCAATAAATATGAGGGAATGTATGGTAAAAAGTGTGCATTCCGTGCGGTTTTGGAGCTGACTTTCGCGGACGGTTCGACCAAACTATATGGTACCGACCTCGAAAATTGGACGGCAGGTATCGCGGGCCCCGTAAAGCACGCAGCAATCTTCGATGGCGAGGAGTATGACGCTCGTGAACAGCTCGGTTTCGAGACCCCCGAAAAACTCTCGACCCCAGAGGTTAATAGCGAGTTCGCAGGCGAGATTCTCCCCTCGAACGGAGCTGAAATCTATTTGCGCCACGACCTGACTCTCTCGCCCGTCGAGACATACGTTTGGAGTGGTGTTGAGGGTGCTACGGAGGATGCTTACGGCAAGGTGGTTGTCGTTCGTCGATATGGTGCAGATGATGTTATCACGCTCGATGCGGGCGAGACTTTGGTTATCGACTTTGGACAGAATGCCGCAGCCGTTCCGTCGTTCCTCTTCAAGGCCAAGGAGGGTACCGTGCTGACCTGTCTGCCGTCGGAGATTCTCAATGACGGCAATGGAGCACACAGCCGCGGTATGGACGGCCCGGAGGGAAGCGTACACCGCACAAACCTCCGCGCGCACGAGGATTGCTTCCGTCTGGATTACACCTTTGCCGAGAAGTGCGGATATGTTTCGTATACCCCGCGTTGCACATTCTTTGGCTATCGCTATATCTCGGTAACTGCAACCGACAAGGTGCGCATTAAGTCGGTGACTTCAATTCCCGTAACCTCGATTGCGAGCACGTTGGATAGCGGAAAGATTACTACGGGTAACGAGCTTATCAACAAGATTATTTCGAACACGTGGTGGGGCCAGCTCTCGAACTATCTCTCGGTGCCGACCGACTGCCCGCAGCGTAACGAGCGTTTGGGTTGGACTGCCGATACGCAGGTCTTTGCCGAGACGGGTTCGTTCTTTGCCAATACGCGCACATTCCTGCATAAGTGGATGCGCGATATGCGTGACAGCCAGACCGAAACGGGCGCATATCCCAGTGTTGCTCCCGATGCTCAATATGGCGATGCTCTGATGCGCCTGGGTTGGGCTGATGCAGGAGTTATCGTGCCGTGGGTTGTATGGAAACAGTTTGCCGATACGCAGATTATCGAGGAGAATTGGGAGTCGATGAATCGCTTTATGAATCACGTTCACGAGAGCAAGTACGACCATAAGACCCTCGCCAAGGAGAACGGTAATCGCCAATATGCCGATTGGGTAAGTTACGAGCCGATGGAGAGTCACGATAAGTTGTATCGCATCCCCGGCACCAAGAAGATTATGCCCGAGGCTATCGACTATTGGAACTTCCTGAGTGCCGCATATTGGGCTATGGATGCCGATATGATGGCCGATATGGCTGTTGCGACGGGTCGCGATGCTGCGCCTTATCGCAAGATGGCTGCCGAGGCTCGTGCCTACATCAAAAAGCGTTTTATCAAGGCTGACGGCACATTCCGCACGCCGATTCTCAATACGATGCAGACCCCTGCGCTCTTTGCTCTGAGAGTGGGTGTTGTCGAGGGTAAGGCCAAGGAGGCGATGATTGCCCGCCTGCGCAAGAATTTCGAGGAGCACGACAACTGCCTGCAAACAGGATTCCTCGGCACTTCGATTCTGATGTCTACGCTGACCGAGAACGGAATGGTGGATATCGCCTATGAACTGCTCTTCCAGCGCAAGAATCCGAGCTGGCTCTACTCGGTGGATAATGGAGCAACAACCATCTGGGAACGTTGGAATAGCTATACCTTCGAGCACGGTATGGGTCCGAAGAGTATGAACAGCTTCAACCACTACGCTTACGGATGTGTCTGCGAGTGGATTTGGGAGACGGTGGCAGGCATCTCGTCTGACCCCGCAGCCCCTGGTTTCAAGCATATCATTATGCGCCCGATTCCCGACAAGCGTTTAGGTCACGTCACTGCCGAGTATAACTCTGCTGCGGGCGTGATTAAGAGTGCTTGGCGTTACGAGGGTGAGCAGTGGATTTGGGAGTTTACGATTCCCGAAGGCTCGACTGCAAGCGTGACAATCCCCGGCGAAACCGCACCGACAGAGTATACAGCCGGAACATACACAATCTGCTTGTAGGGTGTGATTTGACCTCTGTTTGCCGTTATTTCGGCGGATGAATAGGGTAGAGATGAGAGGTGTTCAACCGTTAAGTTGGATACCTCTCTCTTTATTGTTGATGGCGAAGCGAGAAAATATTCCGGCTGTTGGATTTTTAATAAAAAATAGTTATATTTGCGATGCGTGTAATTGTCTGTTGCGTCGGACGGTTATGCTGTAGCATTGAAACCTAAAATTGAGAAATATGATAAATCTGAAAATTTATCAAAATCCAACACTTGAAGTGACGGAGTTTGTGTCGGAGAGAGGATTCTGTGTGAGCCTCGAATTTACTCCTGAAGTCCAGGGTTATGGCGGACCAAATGGATATTTTGGTATGGACGATATGTCTGAATCAACCGATAATGCAGCGTGGTAGTATGAGAAAGTTGTTTTTTGCTCTGATGCTGGCAGGTGCACTGTGTGCTTGTGAGAATTCGTTCGTTGAAGAGGATAACCTCAATACCGATAATCAACCTTCGACCGAGATTCCCGAAGATTATGTTCGTCTTGACCTTTTGACCGAGGAGGATCTTGTGGCCCCTGGCGAGGAGAGCCGTACTGCGCACAATGGCAGCGGTAAACTCGTGTGGAGTGCAGGAGATAAGGTCTCTGTCAATGGCAAGAGTTGCGATGTTTCTGTCGATGGTAATCTTGCTTACGTGTATGTTCCCGCTGCATCATCTTATAAGGTGTTCTATCCTGCGGATATCTACTCGGCAGCCAATGCTATGATGTTGCAACCTTCGCAGGGTTATGCCGAGGGCTCGTTTGGTAATAATGCTAACCCGATGTACGGAACAAGCAACTCTGCGAACAGCGTCGTTCTGCGCTCGGTTTGCGGTGTGGCGAAGTTGCGCCTTACAGGCTCTGCGACAATCTCGTCTATCGCCATTACCGACAAGAGTGGCTCTCCGCTGAGTGGTAAGTTCGATTTCGAGGATGGCGAGGCTAGTCCGGTTTCGGGAAGTGTTGCGCATCCGTCAGTGGTGCTTAACTGCGAGAATGTGGGCGGTGTGAAACTTACCGCTTCGGGCAAGGATTTCTATATCGTTATGCCGGCACGAAACTATCCTTCGGGTTGGAAGGTTTCGATTACCGATACTGATAACCGTGCTGTGGTTATCGACTCGTCGACTCCGCGAACAATCAAAGTGAACGATATCGTAACACTCCCGACTATCGCTTACGCTCCCGATAAGAATCTGCTCTATGCCGAGTATTTCGACAAGAATATTTGGGGTGCTGAGCGTTACGGGGGCTCTATCGGCTTTTCGAATACGAAGGGAGCAAGTGCGACGGGATACGAGCTCTCGAAGACTATCGTACGTGCTACTGCATCGAACCCCTATGGCTCGCCGGCAATCTCGACTACGTGGGATACTATGCAGGTAAACGATATGTCGGAGTCTTATCTGAAAAGCCGTGGTCTGGATACCTGGCAGTTGCTCTTCCAGAGTCGCGAGGTTTATGGTGCATTGGCTGTGGGTCATCCTACCAGCCACAGAGGTATCGTGGCCTTCCCTAAGTTGTCGAACCTTGCGCAGGGTGAGGTGTGTATGGCGCAGGTAACCTTTAAGGTTGCCTTCCTGAATGGTGCGACGAGCGACCCGCTGTTGGTTAATGCTTATAGCAAGTGTGGCCCCGGATGCGTCTTGGCATACTATCTCGACGGCAAAAAGATAAATATCCCGAAGGACGGTGCATATTGGACTAATACTCAGAATACACAGCCTATTCCGCTGCTTGCGGTTGGTAATTTCGATGAGAAGCTGATTATCAACAACCCCGCAAATAACGAGATTAAGGATGCTGAGTGGCATACCGTGCGTGTAGACTTTGGTGCTGTTACTCGCGATACCAGCATTGGCTTGCAGTCTTATTCGGCTCACTCGGCGGTGTCGGAGTATCTGATTGATGATATCGAAATTCGCAAGGTGGCATACCCCTATCAGGATGATGCCGAGCACTACGTTATCAGCAAGGGTACGGTTACCAACGCGAAAAAGTTGATGTTGCCGATTAGCGCAACTATTGGTATGACTTCTACTTGGATGAACAATATCCATCAACTCAAAAGCCTTGGTGTCGAATATGTCGATTTGTCGATAGGTTACGACTTCTTCTACAACCCGACCGGTAATAATGGAGATACGGCAAAGTGGGATGCTGCATTCAAAGAGGCTAAGGCAAAACTCGATGCTGCCGGAATTAAGGTGTGGCATATTCACTTGCCCGGTATAGGTACGAAGTGGACTAAGAATTCAGATGGAACATATAGTTCATCAAATGATAGCGACCTGGTGGATTTTGCACATAAGACCGAGTCGATACGCGCGGCTGCTGTTGCCAAAATGACGACAATCATCCAACACGTTGCCAAGGGTCTTAGCCCGAAGTATGTGCTGATTCACCCTTCGGGATATCGCGATGGCGGTCAGAATGGCGCATATCTATATACAGGTACTAATTCAACTACCCGTAAAGCTTCGTTAGTAAAGTCTCTTAAAGAGTTGGTCGCTGTGTGCAAGAGTGCCGGCACAGAGTTGGTGATGGAGAACTTGGGTAATTACAAATCGCCCGATAATAGTATGACTATACAGCCTGAGTATATCAACTACTTTATGTCGCAGGCTCCGGGTGCAAAGTTCTGCTTCGACTTCTCGCACGGAACAATCAATCTCTATAATACGGGTGCGGAGTATATCAATGGTCTGAACAAGGGTATTATGACAGCTCTGCACGTTCACGGTGGCGGTAATGATCGCGACCAACATCTCTTCCCCGGATATTCGGGTATGTATGAGTATTCCGATAAGTTGGAGTGGGGCGAGACCTACGAGGCGCTTATCAACTATGGTTATCGTGGGCCGTTTACTTACGAGCCGGCATCGTACGCTGTGGATTGCAACGCTTCGTGGAGTACGGTTATTCACAACTATTACAACTACGTCTATCCGGCATATCGCAAGAAGTTGGGTAACTAATTTTGTTTAGTCGGAAATAGGGAGTTTAGTGAGATTAGAGAGTTTCGGGATTGTCCGCAATCCAGCCTCCCTAATCTCATTAAATTCCCTAAATTCTTTATATCTGCCCTAAAATCATAACTCGCTATGGATATTATTGACTTTCGCGAATACTGCATATCGCTGCCAGATGTCGAGGAGACGCTGCCGTTTGACGACACGACCTTGGTCTATAAGGTTGGCGGGCGAATGTTTGCTATGGTATCACTCGAAAGGGCCGACTACTTTGCTGTGAAGTGCGACCCCGAACGTGCCATAATCCTGCGTGACCGCTATCCGCAGGTGACGGCAGGCTGGCATCTCAACAAGCGTCATTGGAACGACGTACGCTTCGAGGGCCGGCTCAGCGATGAGGCTCTGCGTGGTGAGATACGCCACTCCTATATGCTTGTGGTGCGCCTGAATGTTACCCCGAAGGCCCTGCGAGAGGAGATTTTGGCACATATAGCCGAGGAGGGTATCGTGGACGATGCCGAGAGGTACGAATAGCCTGAATAGCTCAGAAAACTTTTGCTTTTTGTGATTTTATTTGCTACATTTACAGAATAATGATATAACTCAGACCGATGAATCTTATTAAAAACTCAAACCGCAAGTGGGTAATTGTTGCGACTATCTTCGTCGCCATTATTTGCAACTATCTTGACCGACAACTTCTGTCGATTCTCAAACCCGAAATTCTTGACCACTTCCAGATTGGCGATTTGGAGTATGCGTGGATTGTAAATATTTTCCTTATCTGCTATGCGCTGATGTACCCCGTTTCGGGATTCCTGGTGGATAGGTTTGGCCCGAAGTCGGTGATGTTGGGCGGTATTGTCATCTGGTCGCTGGCCTGCATCGGTGGCGGTATGTCGCAGGAGTTATGGCAGTTTGCTGCTTGTCGTGGAGTGCTGGGTCTTGCCGAGCCGACAATCTTCGCAGGACAGCTCGTGGCCGTGACCTTGTGGTTCGAGAAACGTCAGCGAGCAACAGCCAACAGCCTCTGCACGGTCGGCGGCTCACTCGGAGCTGTAATTGCTCCGCTTGTGATTGCAGCATTGATGCGCCTGCTCTCATCGTGGCAGGATGTCTTCCTTATTGCAGGTGTTGTGGGCTTGGTTATCGCTGTGGTGTGGACCTTCGTCTATAAGACACCGTCGCAGGATATTCTCGATCGTACGATTAATGCCGACAAGAAGAGCCCTACGGGCGAGGAGGTAAAACCCTTTACGTTGGGAGGACTGTTCCGTACACGTACGCTGTGGGGAGCATTCCTTATCCGTCTGATTAGCGACCCTGTGTGGTACTTCTGTTGCTTCTGGCTGCCCGGCTACCTGCGTAGTATGGGCGAGGCGCAAAACCTCTCGCATCAGCAGACCCTCGATATGATTCAGTGGATTGGCGGCATCCCATTCCTTGTGGGAGCTATCGGTGGTATCCTGACCTCGATGTGGTCGGATGCAATGATTCGTCGTGGCCGTGCAAGCCTATCGTCGCGCAAAATTACCCTTATCGCTACGGTTGTCGTGGCTCCGCTTTGTGCGTTAGTACCCTGTATTGGTGGAGCCGAGTCGTTGGCGTTCGCTTGGCGTGTGGGCCTTGTGGTAGCAATCTTCTCGTTGGTGGCTGTAATGTGCCTAAGCTGGCTCTATACGTTGCCGGTGGTGCTTGCCGAGACCTTCCCGATTAAGAATGTGGCGAGCGTTATGGGTATCTGCTGTGGTGCAGGTGCGTTGGGTAGCGTGGTCTTCAACCAATTCGTAGGCTCGATTCCGGCTGAGATGTGGACGGTGCTATTTGGCGTTATGGCTGTACTGCATCCGCTGTCGGCTCTGATTCTATCGAAGATGGTGCGCCCCGAAACGCCAAATGGCAAGTAACGAGTAATAACTTTACGATGTAAAACGAAAATTAAAAATGTCTAAAAATATGAAAACAGTAAAAGAGCCCGCTCGCGAGATTCCTGTTCGCGCGGAGGTTGATGTCTTGGTTGTCGGCGGAGGTCCTGCCGGAATTATGGCTGCGCAGGCAGCTGCTGCCGATGGTTTGAAGGTTATGCTTGTCGAGAGCCGTGGCTACCTGGGTGGTAACCTTACAATCGGACTTCCGATTCTGAGCTATCTGGGTCGCAAGGGTAACCAGATTATCAAGGGCCTGCCCCAGAAGTTTGTCGAGCGAATGCAGGCTTATGGTGCAGCGAGTGACCATCGCCCCTGCCAGCTTCACGTGTCGCTTACCATTATCAACCCCGACGAGGCGAAGCGCGTGGCCTTCGAGATTATGGAGGAGAGCGGTGTCGAGGTGTTGCTCTATGCCTTTACGGTGGATGCTATCCGCGAGGGCGATGAGGTGAAGGGTGTTATCATCGAGTCGAAGGCTGGTCGCGAGGCAATACTTGCGAAGTGCGTTATCGACTGTACGGGTGATGGCGATGTGGCCTATCGTGCGGGTGTCGAGTGTACGAAGGGCGATGCCGAGGGCGGTATGCAGCCCCCGACCTTGATGTTCCAGATGCGTGGCGTGAACGTGCAGCGTCTGCGTGATGCTATCACGGAGAACCCTGAGGAGTTCGATATGGATATTATGCCCCACGAGCACTTCCGCGAGGGTAAGTTTATCACTGTGGGTCTGCGTAACCGTATTCGCAAGGCGCAGGAGAAAGGTATCAATATCCCCGTGGCGCGAACAATCCTGATTACTGGTATGATGGACGACGAGATTTGGATAAATATGTCACGTGTGAATGGCGTCGATTCGACCAAGCCCGAAAGCTATACCTATGGAGAGATGACTGCCCGCAAACAGATTTACGAGATTCAGCGTTACTTGAAGGAGTTTGTCCCCGGATTCGAGGAGGCCTATATGGGTCAGGCCGCAGGATTTATGGGTATTCGCGAGAGCCGTGTGATTGTCGGTAAGTATATCCTTACGGATGACGATATCGTTTCGTGCCGTCGCTTCGATGATACTATTGCTGTGGCGAGCTATCCCGTGGATATCCACCACGCGAAGGGTGGTGACTGTACGCTCTACTATTGCGATGACTGCTACGATATCCCATATCGTTGCTTGTTGCCTGCGAAGGTCGAGGGTCTGCTTGTTGCAGGACGTTGCTCGTCGATGAGCCACGAAGCTATGGCTTCGACTCGCGTAATGTCTACCTGTATGGCTTTGGGTGAGGCCGCAGGTCGTGCGGCTCGCTTGGCTGTGAAGGCCGGAGTGCAACCCTCGCAGGTAGATGTCGAGGCTCTGCGTGCCGAGTTGCGCGGGAGCGGGGCATATTTAGGATAACTGATGGGTGTCAAATAGAGCGAGGGTGCTGAACTTGGAGTTCGGCACCCTCGGCTTTTTAGGATATTGTAACAGCGTTTAGAAGTTGTATTGAGCCATTATATTGATGCGGTTGGCGTGATTCTTTGCGCTATCCATATTCTTGCGAACGCCATAGAGATACTCGGCTGCAATCTTCATACGCGGGCTGACGTGGAAGAATACGTTGCCGAAGACGTACTGACCCTGCTTGTATTGGTCTTCGGTGTAGTAGCGATTCTTGCGCTGGACATTTACCGCCGAGTAACCACCCGAAATCGACCATCTGGGAGTGATATTAACCTGAGCTGCGGCCTGCCAACCATACATCGGCATAGTCTGGATTGATGTGGGTTTGAGCGGGTTGGGCGTAAAGTCAAGACCCGAACCGGTCAAATCCTGAATGTAGGGAGTGATGCCTTGGCCATAGACTCCGTTGAAGAAGATGTTGAGGAAGTCGAGAACATTGATGCGACCGCTGGCCTGGACACCCCAGCCGAAGAGCGAAGTGTTCTTGTCACGAGCAACGTCATAGGCGTACATATTGCGGAAGACAGCCGATGCGCGGAAGTGGCTTGTGCGGTTCTTGCCCCACGATACCTGTGCATAGATCGGGAAGTCGGGCATACGTTGCGGCAGCGGTGCGAAGTTGCCTTCGGTGCCGTATGTAGCACTTACGTTAGGCATCTCGGCTGCCACACCCATCTTGAAGATATCATCCCAGAACGAATGCTCGTAGCGAATCATCGTAGCGAAGTTGAAGTTGTAGGCATTGGGGCCCTGGAAGTCGATGGTTGTAGGAGCTGCGCTCAGGTCGCAGAAGGTCGTTACGTCGCGACCTAAGGTCAGACCCTTGAACGAAACATAGGCCGAGCGCACTCGCGGAGTGTAGCTGTATGCGCTGCCACCACGGAAGTCAGCATCCATAAATACTACGACACGACCCAATGTGTTGCTGTTGGCAATCGCCTTGATGTAGAGGCGCGATGTGGTTGCATCCATACCTATACGCTGTTTGGTCGCAAAGTTGCCCGGAACGGGGATGTCGTAGGGTACGAAGTCGATATTATCGACGATACCTTCGAATCCGTAGCTTGCACGCAGGTTGATAAAACCACCCACCGCGAACGAGAATTTGTTGTCCTTGGTGCTGAAAATAAACATCGGTTTTTCGGTTTGCTGGAAGCCCGTGCGGTGGGTTTCGGTGTAGTCCGTGATGGTCTGCTCCATAGCAGCATTCGTAGCCGCAATGTTCTGCTGCATGGTTGCGACATTATTGGGGTAGAAGGTGTCGGTCTCCTTGACCGAGATGAGGTACACCGTGGGGGCGTACTTGTCGTGATTGCGGTGTTGAGCCGAAGCTGTCGAAACAACAGAAGAGGTCACGACGACCAAAAGTGAAACAAGAGCAAGTCGAAGTGTTTTCATAATCAAAATGTTTTGGTTTATAATAACTTACCTTAATTGTGGAATGATGATTTCCCTCATTGCTACCTCCAATCAAGCAAGTTATATGCCAAATGCCGTATCCGCATCAGTCGAAAGATATTTGTCGTGGTGAATACTCCGAAAAAGCCTAATTGAGCAACAGAAGATATCAGCAACGCGATTTGGCTCTGTCGGGTGCTATTTGTGCACTGCATTTGCATATCAGGCGTTGTGATGAAAAGAGTATTAATATTGGTGTGCGCTACTATGGCCGTATTGCGACCTATGGCGCAGGAGCAACCCTTGGCTCAGATGCCGACGATGACCTTCGACGAAGCTCTGGCCGTGGCCTTTGAGAGTAATGCTGCGGTGCAGGCTGCGGAGTTCGGTGTCAAGGCCTCCGAGCAGGAACGACGTGCCGCTATCGGCCTGCGTATCCCAACGATAGGTGTGAGTGCCAACTATACCTGGATGGGTGACGATATGGCGGTCAATCTTAATGGCGTGAAAAATGGCCTTGTCGGCGGTGTTGAGTCGGCACTCTCGGCTCTCGACCCTGCGTTAGGAGGGGTACTGCAAGGATTGATTGCGCCACTTGCCGCGCAGAGTTGGGACCTTACGCTGCAAAAGCGGTCGTTTGCTACGGTTGGGACTACTGTGAGCCTTCCTATTTTTACGGGTGGACGAATCAATGTCGCCAATCGGGCGGCCCGCATCGGGGTCGAGATTGCAGATAGCGAACTGAGTGAGGTGCGCAGCGGTCTGACGGCTCAACTTGTCGAACGATATTTCGGGCTGCTCTTGGCGCAACACGCTGTTGAGGTGCGTCGTCAGGTAGTCGAGGGAGTAAAACAACACCTTGCCGATGCCGTAGCACTCGAACGTAATGGAATGATTGCCACCAGCGAACGGCTCTATGCCGAGTATAAAACAGCCGAGGCGGAGCGCGATTTGCAGAGGGCGCAACTCACGGCCCGCACTGCGCACGAGGCTTTGAGCAATACGCTCGGAGGTGCCGAAGTGATGCCCGTTACGGCTATGTTTGTCTTGAAAGAGCCTGAGGATGTCGGGTATTTCTGCCGGCTTGCGCTCTCGAAGAGCCTTGTGTTGCAGCAGGCTCATCTGCAAGAGGGTTTGGCACGCGAAAATCTGCGTCTGCAACGTGCCGACTTCTTTCCGCAGGTAGCAGCCATAGGTGCAGCGTCGCTCTATAATTGGCAGGTGAGCAGCATCCTGCCGCGCTGGGCCGTAGGTGTAGGTGCCAACTTCAAGATTTTCGACGGCTTGACTCGCGAATATCGCTATTCGGCTGCGAAGCAGACTTTGCGCAGTGTCGAGTCGTTGGTGTCGAAGGCCGAGAGCGACATCGTGCTGCTTGTCGAGAGCCTTCACGCGCAGATGATGAGTAGGCTTGCGCTGTTGCGGTCGCTCGAATCGTCGATAACCTTTGCGCAGGAGTATCTGCGTTCGAAACGGGCAGCCTTTGCGCAGGGTATGAGTTCGTCGTCGGATGTGATAGATGCCGAGCTCAACTACGCCAAGGCGCGTATCGAACGGCTTGAAGCAGCCTATGAGTTTGATACGGCACTTGCGCGTCTGCTCGAAGCTTCGGGCGTGGGCGAGGAGTTTGTGGAGTATATTAAACGTGCAGATGTCTGCGTGATAACATTTTGAGAGATATGAAACGGATAAATATCGTGGCGATTATGCTGACGGTAATTTTCGCTGTGGTGGCGATTGTGGCGTTGGGTTGGTGGCTCGTTAGACGCGAGCCGTTGTTGGTGCAGGGTGTGGTCGAGTGCCGAGCCTATCGCGCCTCATCGAAGATTGCAGGGCGTATCGACTCGGTGTATGTGGCAGAGGGGCAAATGGTGCGCAGGGGCGAGTTGCTATATACACTGACCACCCCCGAACTCGACACCAAACTCTTGCAGGCCGAGGCTCTGCGTTCGGCTGCGAAGGCTCTCGATCGCAAGGCGTTGAGTGGAGCCCGCATCCAACAAATCGAGGCAGCTCGCAATATCTGGCAGAAGGCGTTAGCCGGTAAGATTTTGGCCGAAAAGAGCCTGCTGCGAGTGCAGAATCTCTATGCCGAGGGTGTTGTGCCGACACAGACCCTCGACGAAGCGGTAGCGAACTACGACGCTATGAAGGCTACGGCTCAGGCTGCCAAGGCGGAGTATGACCTTGCGTTGGCAGGGGCTTCGGCCGAGGATAAAGAGGCGGCCAAAGCGCAGGTCGAGCAGGCGCAGGGCGTGGTCGATGAAGTTGAGGCCTACCTGCGTGATGCGGTAGTATATGCCCCGATTTCGGGCGAAATCTCGACTATCGTGGCCGAGGCAGGCGAGATTGTCGGTAGCGGAATGCCCGTGGTGTCGATTCTCGACTTGACGGATATACACGTGCTGTTCAATATCAAGGAGACGATGCTGCCCAATGTGGCGCAGGGGGTGCGATTTGTAGGTTATGTGCCTGCACTTGACCGCGCTATGCTCTTCGAGGTGACCTACATCTCGCCCCAAGCGGAGTTTGCAACGTGGAGTGCTACACGTACTCGTGGAGGTTTCGATATCCGCACCTTTGCCATCAAGGCATATCCTGTCGAGGGTGGCGATGCTCTGCGACCCGGAATGAGCGTATTGGTCGATTGGCGAGCCTTCGAGTCGGAGAGTTGATATGGGTTTTGTGTCGAAATGTTGCACTGTCCTGCATCGTGAGGTGGGGCGTATTGCCGAGCGACGGAGTTATCTTGCTCTGCTGACGCTTCTGCCTGCCGTTGCCTTTATGATTTTTGCAGTGCTCTTTGTTCGGCCCGTAACGGAGCTTCCGGTGGCTCTGCTCGATGAAGACCAGACTACCACTTCGCGCCAACTTGCGATGATGGTCGATGCCACGGCAGGGGTGAAAATCTCCGGTAATATCGAGATTACGGCCGAGGGCGAACGCCTGATGCGTAGCGGAGAGGTGCGAGCGATGCTCTGTATCCCCTGTGGATTCGAGCGAGCAATCCTTGCAGGTCGTCCGGCGAAGGTCGCTCTCTTCAATTCGGGTGTGAATATGACCGCCAACGGCATCATCGAGCGCGATGTGCAGACCACTGTGCGAAGTTTCGGTGTGGGTGTCCAACTGCAACTTTTCGAGGCACGAGGGCTTGCCCCGACCGAGGCTTTGGCGGTGGCTATGCCCGTGGTGATAGAGCGACACGTGCTCTTCAACCCGACGCTTGACTATGCGGCCTACCTTGCACCGTCGTTTATGGCGATGACGGTGCTTATTTTTGCGGTGTTGGCGACAATCTATGCCGTGGGCTCCGAACTCAAAGAACGCACAGCCCGCGAGTGGCTCGACAGAGCAGGCGGCTCGATTACGGCTGCTGTGGTCGGAAAGCTTGCATTGCCGACAGCCGTGATGCTCTTCTGGGGCGGTGTGATGTTCTTTATACTCTTCGTGCTGATAGGTGTGCCGATGGGTGGTAGTTTTTGGGTGTTGGCTCTCGCGACAGCAATCTTTATCGTAAGTTACGAGTCGGTAGCACTGCTCTTTGTCGCGCTGTTCGATAATATGCGCCTTGCGCTATCGTTTGGTGGGGGATATTCGGTGCTCTCGTTCTCGTTTTCGGGCGTTACATTCCCAGCGATAGCGATGTATGCTCCGATAAGGGTTGTGGGCTATATCTTCCCATTTACCTACTATATGAATCTCTATGTCGATGTGGTGGTGCGTGGCGTACCGTGTGGATATGCTCTGCGAGATTTAGCGGTGATGCTGCTTTTTTGGTTGCTACCGCCCTTGGTGCTGCCTCGACTTAAAAGAATCTGCTCGGATGAACGCTACTGGGGTAAATCGTAACCGTTATGACTGATGCCAAAAAACATATCTCACGACTGCGGCAGATAGCCTCGGTTATGCGTATCGAACTGCGCGAGATTGCAACCGATGGAGGCGTATTGCTGATTATGGTCTTTGCCATATTTATCTACTCCTCGCTATATGGTGCGGCCTATGGTAGCGAGGTGCTGCGTGAGGTGCCGATAGCGGTGGTCGATGAGAGTGGAACTACGTCGAGCCGCGAACTTGTGCGCACTATGGACGATGGTGCGGATGCCAGTGTTGCGTACGTTGTGCAGGATATCGAGGAGGCTCGTCGTCTGCTCTACGAGCGAAAGGTCTATGGTGTGACATATATACCCTCGGATTATGAGCGTAAAATCCTCGGTGGCGAGCAGGCAAATGTGGCTATCTATTGCGATGCGAGTTACTTCCTGATTTACCGCGTGCTCTTCGAGCAGTTGGCGACAGCTGTGACCTATACGGGAGCAGAGATTTCGTTACAGAGGGTGGTGGCCGAGGGTTTTGCACCTACACAAGCTATGGCTGTGGTCGAGCCCGTAATCTATGAGTCGCACACGCTGTTTAACCCCTCGCTCGGCTACGGAATCTTTGTGATGCCGGCGATAATTATCCTTATCATCCAGCAGACGCTGCTTATGGGTATCGGCATCATTGGCGGAACGTGGCGCGAGCGTAATCTCTACGGCGAACTTATGCCCGATGGCAGTCGCCCTTCGCTCGTGGCACTCGTTGTGGGCAAGACGCTGACCTACTCAACTGTTGGTGGTGTGGTAGCAGCGTTGGCTCTGTCGATTCCATATTATCTGCTTGGCTATCCGATGCTCGGCTCGGTAGTGACGGTTATCTCTGTGGTTGCGCCATATATCCTCGCCTGCACGATGCTCGGTATAGCCCTCTCGACCCTATTTCGTAAGCGTGAGAGTGCAATTTTGTGGCTACTGTGGTCGTCACTGCCGATACTGATGCTTTCGGGTGTGTCGTACCCGACGAGTGCGATGCCCAAGGCCTTGGCTCTCCTCGGCTCACTACTGCCAAGCAGTCAGGCCATCGAGGCCTTTATTCGCGTGAGGGATATGGGAGCCTCGGCCTCGGAGATTGAACCCTTGCTCGTTCGGCTGTGGGTGCAGGTGGTGGTCTATGGTGCGGTGGCGATGTTCCTTCTCGCTCACGAAATAAAAGACCGCCCGAAACGTGTCGAGCGGTCTTGAATATAGCTGTTTAGGCTGATTATCTTCTCATCATTCCCGGCGGGGGACCCATCGGACGGCGCATACCGCCTGTGTAGCCGTTTACGCCTACACCGCTCTTCGACTCGTTATAGTCGTAGTCCTTCATATTTGTCGAACCCTTTTTGCCGAACTTGCGGAGGTTATAGACAAACTGAACGCTGAAATAGCGACCGATAACGCTGTTCGTGAGGTTCTGCGTGTAGCCCGAACCGGTGCTGCGTACGAATGCCGTATTCTGGTTAGCTACGTCGTTCACACCGACCTGAATCTCGCCCAGCTGGTTGCGGAAGAGCTTCTTTCCGAGGTAGAGGTTACAGAGAACGTAGTTCTCGTTGTACTTGTTCGTGAAGCCGAGGTACTGGATGTACGAGCAAGCTGCGGTGAAGGTAAAGCCTTTCCAGAATACCCATTTGAGCGATCCGTTTACCGAGTGGTTGAAGTAGTTGTTCATCTGGTACTTGCCATCGACCTTGCCCGCTGCGGTGTTCCACGACTGGTTGAAAGCTCCGTTCCACGAAATTGTGAAGTCTATCTTCTCCGAGATGTTACTACCCAAAGTTACCTGTGCATCGTAGCCGATGTTGTTGGCGTAGTTGTTAGTAAACGTGTGGTTCAACACGTCATCCCAGGTCTCGTACACTGCCGACGGATTTACGATGTAGTTTACACCTGCCATAAGGTTAAGGTTACACTTCATAAACGAGAGTGGCAGACCGAGGCTTAGGTGCGTACGTAAGTTCCAATAGCCATCCATATTCTCGTACGAGGTTACCTGCTGCGGACGGTAAGTTGTGCCGTTTACGTCAATCGCGGTGACTCCGTTACGGTTGTAGAAGGTCGATTGAGCGTGGTAGTTCTGCTGATTCTGCATCATAAACATCC
Source organism: Alistipes sp. (assembly GCA_045644925.1). GTDB lineage: Bacteria > Bacteroidota > Bacteroidia > Bacteroidales > Rikenellaceae > Alistipes. Next base: position 8,959 of record JAZRHV010000018.1, on the reverse strand, counting down.
ACATAAAGGTACGACCCTTCTCGACGTTCGAGTTGATGTAGTGGAAGTTGATGCGGTGAGTGAACGAGGGGTTCAAATCCTTGTTACCGATGCTCAGATACTGCGGAGTCGATACGTCATAGATGCTCTGCAACTGAGTAACCGAGGGATTATCGGTGTACGAGCGGAAGAAGAGACGGATCGAGTTCTCCTTATTGAACATATAGTTCAGCATCGCGAAGTAGAGGACGTTGTGGTAGCCCTTCTTAATCTTGTCCGACTGTGCAGCACCGACGATGTTACCATCGAGAGCCGAGTACTGATAGTAGACATTCGCAACGATTGTATTCTTCTTTTTCGAGTAGCGGAAGCCCGGACCTACGCGGTGTGTCCAATAGCCACTGCGGTAATCCTGAGTCATCTCCTTGTTGAGGTTGGCATCAGTAAGCTCGCTCTTGTCGAGTGTATTCCAAGTCTTCTGATTCTTGGTCTCGTCCTCATACGAGAAACGATATTGGAAACTCATAGCCGTAACCTTGCCGAGCGGCTCGTTGTATTCGAGAGTACCACCCACGTTATAGGTGCGCGAGGGAGCCTCGATCCACTGATTCAGCGGATTGTAGAGTGCCGAGATATTCGAAATGTCCGCAATCGAACCATTGGCACGCAACTCGTTCATATAGTTGTTGTAGTCATCCGAGCCGTACTCGATAGCATCTGCATTATTCGAGCTTACGCGACGCAGATTGTGGTTGTCGCGCATATTGAAGCGACCGCTAATCGAGAGTGTGCGGCCCTTCTTCTCGCCAATGCGCAGACGATACTGCAAGAACTCGTTGAAGTAGATACCGTACGAGTTACGCTTGGTGATATCATTGATATAGGTAAGACCGCTCTGGCCATACTTGTAACCCTCCGAGATATTGCCTTCGTCGGGATTGACATTGCCCTGATAACTCAGGTATGTTCGCGACATCAACGACTGACGGTCCGAAATCTTCCAATCCAGACGTGCATTAAGACGGTGGTTCTGGTTCAGCGAGCGGGTTGTGCTGTGCTTCAACAATGTGTCGATAGGCGAGGGAACCTCGTACCAAGTCTCCTGATCCGAGAGGTTCTTGGTGTCGGTGTTGTTGAAGAAGTAGCTACCCTGGAACTTTACCTGGTCCTTCTTGCCCCACTGGTCCGAGAAGTTCAAACCTACCGAATTAACCAATGCGATACCATCCTGTGGACGTACCATATACTGACCAACACCGCGACGACGACCGCCACCGCCCTGCGAGCCACTCACACCGAGAATATCCTCGAACGAGAAGTTCTGCTGGTTGATGTTGTTGAACAGACCGAGTACCGAGATACGGCAATCTTTGTTGAAGATATTGACGTTACCGCCCACGGTGTACTTGTGATGCGAGGTTATGTCGTCCGTATCGGGCTGGTAGCCATAACCTGCATACATCTTACCAAACTGACCCTGACGCATATGGCGGTGGGTAACGATATTCAGAGCCTTGAAGCCCTCGCCATCGTCCATACCCGAAAACTCTGCCTGGTCGCTGAGTTTATTGTAAACCTCGATGCGGTCCACAGCCTGTGCGGGCAGCGATTTGATAGCCGTGTTTACGTCCTCGCCAAAGAACTCCTTGCCATCAACATAGACCTTCTTGATAGTCTCGCCCTGAGCCGAAACCTCGCCATTGTTGATTGTAATACCCGGCATCTTCTTCAAAAGACCCTCGACATCAGCATCGTTTGTTACCTTAAATGCACCTGCGTTGTACGAGAGCGTATCACCGTCCTGCGATGTGCGCAGAGCCTTTGCCTCCTTTACGACGGTGTCGATGCGGGTCGAACCCTCCGCGAGCTGCAACTTGCCAAGGTTGAGGTTTGCCGTAGCGACCTTTACCTCCTTTACCAAATCTTCATAGCCGAGGAAGGTAACGGTCAGAGTGTAGTTGCCATAGGAGACACTCGGAATCTCTACCTTACCGCCATAACCGGTGGTGTAGTACTTCTTGCTGTCGGGTTTCGAGGTGGGAGCAATCTCCACTACGGCTCCGGGAACACCGGCTCCGCTCTTTGCATCTACGACCGTAGCCGAGATTTTACCACGCTGCTGTGCCATTGCAGGAGCAACGCACATAGCCAGCATCAAGAGAATGAGTAATCGTTTCATTAAGATCTATTTTAGTAATTTTAATCTGCTTGTCTTATTTCGCCCGCGAAGATACAAAATATCTCCGAAATAACGAGCATTTTTCTCCATCCACTTTATTCCATAAAGTGACACCGCCGCGCAAGCCTCAAATACCTTCCCCTAAAACGACCCGCGCAACGGTGTCCAAAACCTTCTCTATCGCCCTTTGGCGATTTGTCTTGTATTATTTGTGGCTCTGCATAGAGCCTTGTGATTCCGTTTACGGATGCAAATATAAAAACAAAAAAGCACAGACATTATGCCTGTGCTGTCAATCGCCCAAATAGAGGGGTGAATCGCCCGAATCTATGATTGAACGGCTGTGAGCCAACGCTTAAATTCGGGAACGCGAGCCTTCGAGATGACTATGCGTTCGGGAATTTCGACCGTAAGGTTGAGTGAGAGTCGGCTGCCAAACCATATAGAGATGTCCTTGACAGCTTTGCGCGAGATGATAAATTGACGGTTGGCACGGAAAAAGTCGTGCTCCGAGAGCGAGGACTGCAACGCCTCCAATGTCTTGTCGATAGGGTAGCTGGCTCCGTCTAACAGATGAGCCGTTACGCGCTCGTTCGAGGTGTAGAAGTAGGCGATGTCCGATGCCTGCAACGGGACAATCTTATCCTTGACGTGGACCAGAAACATCTCGTTTGTGCGTTGCTGCTCCGAAATCATCGAGCCTACACGATTTCGGTACTCGCTACGCTCGACGTTGGTAATGCGTCGCCACTTGTCGAGGGCTCGCTGTAAATCCTCCTCTTTCAGAGGTTTTAGCAGGTAGTCAATACTATTTACCTTGAAGGCTTCGAGTGCGTATTGGTCGTATGCAGTGGTGAAGATTATGGGCGAAGTTATATCTACCGAGTCGAAGATGCGGAACGACTCGCCATCAGCGATGTGGATATCCATAAATACCATATCCGGAGCCTCGTTTTCGGCAAACCACTCGACCGTATCGACAATACTCTCGGTGATGCCGACAATCTCGATACCCGGCTCGACGGCCTCTAACATACTTTGAAGATTACGAGCCGCTGCGGTCTCATCCTCGATAATAAGCACTCTCATTCTCTGCGGTTTTATTTGTGTTGAGGTTGTTGCAGCGGCAGCTTGACCACGAACATCTCCTCGGTGTCGATAATCTCGATATTTTTACCCATAATAAGCTCCCAGCGGCTGTTGAGGTTTTTCAGTCCGATGCCTGTGCCCTGTGCTGGCTCGACGAGTGGCAGCTTGGGATTCGACACGACGAGCATACCCCCCTCGGTGCGAATCGAAACGCGCATCGGGTGGCGGCTGGTTATGGCATTATGCTTCACGGCGTTGTCGATGAGCGGTTGCAGCGACAATGACGGCAGGGTATAGTCGAGGTATTTGTCGTCGATAGCGATATCGAAGAAGAGCTTGTCGGCATAGCGAATCTTGAACTGATAGCCATACGCCTCGATAAACTGCAACTCATCTTTGAGCGGCACCTCCATATTCTGACTGTTTTGCAGAACGTAGCGGAACGTATACGAGAGCTGGTCGATGTATGTCAGAGCCTTCTTCGTGTCGTTTTCGCGCACGAGGGTCGAGAGCGAGTTGAGCGAGTTGAAGAAGAAGTGCGGGTTAATCTGGCTCACGAGCATATCGTAGCGTGTGGTGAGATTCTCGCTTTTGAGCTGCTCGTTTTCGAGTAAGATGCTCTGACGCTGGAAGATAAGCGTGTAGATATACGAGTAAAGAAACGATACGGCCAGCGTGAAGGTGCATTTAAGCAAAACCAGATAATCGACCATCCAACGGCTCTTGGTGGCGAATACGGGGGCAATCTCGCCCGTGTAGCGATTCGATACCGGAGCCAAGAAATAGAGGCCTATGACAACCAGCAGGCTCCACAAACTGCGGCGCGTAAAGAGAGCGAACGACGGGGCGTTATGATTAACTCTGCGCGTGAGCAGCAGCAGGATAAATATCGACATCGCGAAGTAGAAGAGAATCTGCACCGAGAGGTCAAGACCCGTATTCTGCTGTGCAAATGCTGCGGCATAGTCGAAGGGCTTGCCGTTGATTTCGAGAATCTCGGCAAGACGGAATCTTGCGCCATCCTGATAGGGCGGTACAGCCTTGATTGTCAGAAGGTCGCCGTTCTGCAATTTGATGTTGCGGATGCTCCAATGCGAAATGTAGACGCTATCGACCGGAGCCTCCTCCTCGCAGAGTAGATAGCCGTAACCATCGACGCTGAGGTCGAGCTTACCTTTGACGTTTACGCTCTTGGCAAGCTCCTCGCTGTTTTGGGGTGCCCAGGTGCCAAACTCATTGACGGCCAGCAGCAACATCTGCGAGAAGTTTACAATCAAACTTATCGCCAATGCGACTAAAATCAGCGAGATAAAGGCCGAATTTCTTGTTTTGTGAGGTTGCATAATCGGGTTGTGTTTGTTCTACTCCTCGTCGTACCACGAAGCATACATACGATAGTCGTTAGCTATGCGCTGGATAATCTGCTCGCGCTGTTCGGGGGTTACATCCTTGACCTTCTTTGCCGGAACGCCTGCATAGACCGAATTGGGCTCCAACTTCGAGTTCGAGAGAACCAGCGCATTTGCTGCGATGATACATCCCGACGCAACCACCGCGTTGTCCAAGATAGTTGCACCCATACCGATAAGGCAGTTATCCTCGATGATTGCACCGTGAATTGTCGCGTTGTGACCGACCGACACATCGTTGCCGATATGGGTCTGCGAGGGGTGGGGCGAACCGTCATAGAGGGTATGGATTACCGTTCCGTCCTGGATGTTGGTGCGGTCACCGATAGTGATTTTATTCACATCGCCACGCAAAACTACATTGTACCAGAGCGACGAATCCTTGCCGACCGTAACATCGCCGATAAGCACGGCTGTCTCGGCTACGAAAGTGCCTTCGCCAACCTCTGGGGTATGATTTCTTACAGATTTGATATATGCCATATTTTTATAGGATTTTTATTGGGTTATTTCTTTTTGGGGTTTGGCCGTTAGTGCTTCTTTTGAGCCTGCCACAAAGCCTCCATTTCGTCGAGTGAGAGCTCGCCTAACGTGTGGCCCGACTGTGCAGCTGCCTCTTCCATACCGCTGAAACGCGCTATAAACTTCTTGTTGGTGCGTTCGAGTGCCGCTTCGGGGTCTACGCCATAAAGACGACAAGCATTAACCAACGCGAAGAGCAGGTCGCCAAACTCGCCCTCCAAGAGGTCGTGGTTCTTGTCGGCAATCTCGACATCAATCTCGGCACACTCTTCGCGGACCTTTGCCCAGATATCCTCTTTCTTCTCCCAATCGAAGCCTACGGATGCAGCCTTTTCACCGATACGGAAGGCCTTTACGAGTGCAGGCAGCGAGCGAGGAACACCACCCAAGGTGCCGCTCTTGCGATTCTTCTTGCGCAATTTCAGTGCCTCCCAATTATGCTTGACCTCTTCGGGGGTGTCGGCGTGGATGTCGCCATAGACGTGGGGGTGGCGGTAGATGAGCTTGTCGCAGACTCCGTTTGCTACATCTGCGTAATCGAAAGCCCCCTCCTCCTGGCCGAGCTTCGAGTAGAAGACTACGTGCAGCAGCAGGTCGCCCAGCTCCTCCTTGATGCCGTCCAGATTGTGGTCGGTAATGGCATCAACGAGTTCGTAGGTCTCCTCGATTGTATTGTTGCGGAGCGACTCGAAGGTCTGCTCGCGGTCCCAGGGGCACTGCTCGCGCAGTGTGTCCATAACCTCTAAAAGACGCAGCGTAGCGTCGGTGTGTCTATTGCTCATATAGTTACTAACGATTTGTTTTACAAAGTTAGTGTTTTTGGGATAAAAAACGTATCTTTGACAAAACTATTTACCGACGAGTGTATGAAAATCAATCTTAAATCTGCGATGTTGAGCGTGGCTCTTTTCATCTCGGCTGTCGCTTATGCTGTTATCCCCCAACCGAAATCACTCAAAAGCAGCGACGGCGAGTTCGCTCTGACCTCGGCAACTGCCATAACCTTCAATGCCGAAGAGTTGCGCCCGTTGGCTGCATATATGCTCGATTATCTCGATGTCAAGTGCGTGACAAACAAGGCTGTGACCACACCGTCGATAGCTTTGGAGTTGCAGCAGGGTCTCGCCTCAGAGGCCTACTGCCTTACGGTTGCGAAGGGAGGTGTCCGTATCGTGGCGAGTGACTATGCCGGTGCGTTCAATGGCGTGCAGACGCTCTTCCAGATGATGCCAAGCGAGGTCTATACCAAAAAGATGAAACTTCCGGTGCGTATAGCCGCTTGCGAGGTCGAGGATGCTCCGCAGTTTGCTTATCGAGGTTTTATGCTCGATGTGGCGCGTACGTGGGTCGCTATGGCCGATGTGAAACGCTATGTCGATTGGCTTGCGTACCATAAAATCAACCGTCTGCATTGGCATCTGAGCGATGACCAGGGTTGGCGTGTCGAGATTAAGGCCTATCCCGAACTTACCGAGGTGGGAGGTTTCCGCGGAGGGCCGTCGCCCGTGCCGCCAATGTATGGCAAGTGGAATGAACGCTATGGCGGCTATTATACGCAGAGCGAGATTCGTGATATCGTAGAGTATGCTCGCGTGCGAAATATCGAGATTATCCCCGAAATCGATCTTCCGGGTCATAGTTGGGCGTTTGCCAGCCTCTATCCCGAAATTTTATGTGGTTACGAGTTTGATAAGGCTCACGCAACAGGAGGACTCGATAAGCGCAATGTCTTCTGCGCAACCAAGGAGAGTAACTACGAGATGCTCAACAATGTGCTTGCCGAGGTGTGCGCCCTCTTCCCCTCGGAGTATATACATATCGGAGGCGATGAGGTGTCGCTTTCGCAGTGGAAGAAGTGCCCCGACTGCTCGGCATATCTCAAAAAGCACGGCTACACCGATGCCCACAAGCTCGAAGATCTGTTTATCGAGCGCATCGACAAAATCTTGAAAAAGTATGGCAAACGTCCCGCAGTCTGGAACGAGGGAATCAATGGTGGTGGCCTCGATAAATCGACCCGTGTACACGGTTGGAGCAATATGAAGGAGTGCCGCAAGGTGCTCGCTGCGGGCTATCCTACGGTCTTTATGCCGGCCGAATACTTCTACTTCGATATGCGTCAGAGCAAGCACGAGGCGGGCTCGAATTGGAGTAATATCTTCGATGTGAAACACACCTACTCGTTCGACCTTGCCGAGCAGGGCTTCTCGGCCGAGCAGATTGCGTTGGTCGAGGGCTTCGAGGGTGCCTATTGGAGCGAGATTGCCCTCTCGCAGGGTGGTGACCGCTCGACCGATTTTGTGGAGTATATGACCTTCCCGCGTATGTGTGCCGTGGCAGAGCTCGGCTGGGGTAAGAATGGTAGCGATTGGGAGAACTTCTATGCTCGTCTGTGCCGACACTACGACCGTATGTCGGCTATGGATATAAATGCTCGCCTGATGCCGCCCAAGGTGGAGTTCAAGGAAGGGGCTCTTTGTGCCTCGGTCGATGACGGCTCGACGATTTACTATCGTACCGAGTATTCCGACCGTGCTGTGCGCTATACTCGACCCGTGAAGTGTGAAAACCCTGGCGAGTATCTCTTCTGGTGCGAGCGCAATAACCTGCATAGCCCCGAGGTGGCGCATCCCGACCACCACAAGACCATAAAGCCTGCATTTACGCTCACCTCGTCTATCGAGTCAGGTCGTAAGGATGGATATCTGCGTGTCGAGGAGTACCGTGGCAGAGTCTCGACTGCTCGCACCTGCCACGAGGGCGATTGGTTCCGCTTTGATTTTGCCGAGGCTGTCGAGTGCCGCGAAATGGAGCTGCTCACGGGATACTCGCATATCGCACACCGCATCTTCCCCTCGGGATATGTCGAGGTGAGTGCCGATGGCGAGAAGTTCGTCCGCGTGGCGACGTTGGTCGATGGCCGTGCCAAGATTGTGCAGCCCGCTGCTCCGATTAAGGCTGTGCGCATAATCTCGACCCACAACCGTAACTCTACGGAGTCCGTGGTAATCAATGCTCCGATTATTAAGCCGGTGTTGTAGGTTTTTTATATTAGATTAGATTAAAACGGGCTACCACGATTTTGTCGGGTAGCCCGTTTTTGCTATAAGATGCTGTTACAAATCTCTAAATAGTATGTAGTAGTGGAAATAGTGGTCCGAGATACATTGATATTCAGGCGGAATGGTAAATTGCAAATCATCCAAAGCATTCAATAATCCACATAACACCTCTGGTGGAATCTGGCGATAAATCGACGGCTCTGCCCACAGTTCAACCTCTGCATTTCTAAATATTCCGGCTGAATTAGTACGAAAAGTTATTCGCAGTTGCCCCTTGCCGTTAAATGCGGTTTTTAGTAGGTCTATATATCCTGTAAAGCACGATTTTATACTATTATGTATTGTGGTTTGAGATGGTTTTGTGTATCTGGTTTTATCCACAATCCATCTTCCGTATTCATCGCGTTTAATAGTTGGGTCAGAGCAAGTTGATGGCTCATAAGGCTCATAAGCAGGTGAAGCCTTTGCATAACGAATACTCGTGCTGTACTTGTTTATGATATATATACTCCCCACGCTTGTCGTTATTGTGGAATCTTTTGCATATTGATACAACTCTTGGGCGTTGGCGGATTGAACCGCCAACGCCGCAATAGCAAAAAGTATTAATAGTAGTCGTTTCATAATTATTCCTTACAACTCTTGAAAAAGTACGCAATAACCAAAATAGTGATCCGATATAGCTTGGTACTCGGCCGGAACACCTAATCTCATTCCTG
>JAZRHV010000017.1:0-55164 GCA_045644925.1 Alistipes sp. | reverse complement strand
TGTAAAGAATTAAAAGTTAAAAATTAAAATTAGTTAATAAAATTTGTTTTTGCCCTGATTTTTCTCGCATTTCGACCTAATCTCACAACCGAAAGGCAGAAACTTCGACCTTTCGTATCCAAGTATCCCCCTCGCTTTCCGACCCTGAAAACGGTTTTTCGTTCTATCCGCAAGCCCCATATAAGCACTTGCAACCCCTACGAAACCCTTCTTCTGCGAAGCCGTAACCCCATAAGCACCAACTTGTTAGCACTATTGGCGGTTGTTAAAATGTCAGTCGCAATGCGACAAAAACTCATTTTCGAGCCTGCAAAGATAAATATTATTTCTCACACTACCAAACAATTACGCAATTTTCAGCAATCAGCGGTCAGCTTTTGGTTTTGGGGACTCCGAAAGTTATCACGGCGCAACAATGATAGGGGCAATAGTGGCAATAGGGTGCGCGAAAAGCTTTCACGACTCAATAGAAAGCTAACCGCTAACCGCCAAAAATCGTAAATGATTGAGGAAATTTCGTGCAAGGCAAGGCGACAAATCCGCAGCATACTAAAAGGTATGTGAGGAATTTGGAGTCCGTAGGCTCGTGCGAAATTTACCAATCATAACGATTTTTAGAATACCTCTTGCAAAATTGCAATTGAACGCACCGAGCGAATTGCTTCGAGATGTATGGAGTAGTATTCAACAAGGCGCGAAAGCATTGTTACACGCTGTTCGCGATTGAGGGGAATCTCACCGAGGCACTCCAAGTCGCACTCGGTCAAATCGCGCAACAGCTCCGCCTCGGCAGGAGTCATAGTATAGTCGTGCAGTGGCATTGTCGCCACATACAACCCTTCACGCATATCAAACCACCACCCTTTACGGTATTCATTGCCGGGGAAGTAGCCAAGATAACGGCTCAGATTTGCCAAAAACCAGAGGTGGAAGTTGGCCACACCCTCCTCTATCTCATCGAGAGCCTTAACAGAGTTATAGACGAAGTCAAACATCGGCTCATTTGCCTCACTCTCCCCCACCAAGCGATAGAGCACCTCCGCCATAAAGAGCGCCATAGTCGATTTGCGAATATCGTAAGGCATCGACTTAAAGACAATATCGTTCTGCACCTCGCGCATCTTGTGCAGGTCGCTATGAGGAGATTCCAAACCCTCAAACGAAAGGACAAAAAGTGGTTGAAAGAGCGCCATCTTCGAGCCTCGACCACGCGAAGAACGCACCCCCTGCACCATATAACTTTGGCGACCATAGCGGTCGGTAAGCATCTGCACCACCATTCCGCTATCGCCATACTTCACAGTCGAAAGCACTATACCACGAGCTTTGTATCCTTTCATAAGTGTTTTTAGCTGCCAGCAATCAGCACTCGGCTGTCAGCTTTTTTTTAATTCTCAACTCTAACCACTAATCACTATCCACCCACTAACTATATCGAGATTTTCTCGACCGTTTCACGCAAGCGTGAGGTATCGAGGTGAGTATAAATCTCGGTTGTTTCGATACTCTCGTGTCCAAGCATCTCCTGCACTTGGCGAATGCTTGCTCCGCCTGCCAACAAGTGGGTTGCAAAGGAGTGGCGGAAGGTGTGAGGACTGACGCTCTTTTGAATACCCACACGCTCCACCGCTTGACGAATAATCGTAAAGACCATAATACGAGTTAGTTTATCGCCACGATTATTCAGAAAGAGGATATCTTTGTTCTTGCTATCCTTCACCTTGCGCTCGTCCATATATATCATTATGCGCTCACGGGCGACATTACCGATAGGTACAAGGCGTTGCTTACCACCCTTGCCCATAACACGGATATACCCCTCGCCAAAGAAGAGGTCCGAGAGGCGCAGTGTTATAAGTTCCGATACTCGCAATCCGCACGAATAGAGCAACTCCAACATCGCCCTATCACGCTTACCCTTTGTAGTGTCGAGAGGTATCGAGTCGATAATCTGCTCCACCTCCTCGATGGTCAGCACCTCCGGAAGGTGGCGTGTGCGCTTGGGGGTGGTAATCAACTCGGTAGGCGACTGTTCGATTCTATCGTGCAGAAGCAGGTAGTTGTAGAAACTCTTTACCCCACTAAGTTCCCTCGCCTGTGAAGATTTAGCGTGGTTACACTCATCGAAGAGATGTGCCAGATATCGCTCCACCATATACTGCTCCACCTGCGTTGGTGCAACATTGTATTGTCGAAGTATAAAGTGGGCAAACGAGGTATAATCCCGCATATACGCCTCAACAGTATTCTCCGACAAGCCCTTCTCCAACTTAATGTACTGCTTGAAGCCCTTGGCTGCCTTATTCCACTTTTCGCTATTATCTGCCATAGCCCGTTTTCTCTATTCTACGACCACAAAGATAGTAATTTTTTATGGCTTTTAACAGTTAGCCATTAGCCATTAGCTTTTTTATTATAAAGAATTTAGGGAGTATAAAGAAATTAGGGATAAACCTCCTACAACTTCGGGATAGTATCATCTTCTATCCGCAAAAATAGAATTTTAAGCAGATGAGAGTAAGGCAAACAAGAAATCCGCTTGCGCAGTTTACTAAGCGTAAATGAGCAAGCGGATTATCGATGTTTAACGCAACTATCGCTGCTTAAAAACTATTTTTGATTTGAAATCAAAAACTCCAAATCTGACTTCAAGCCAACAACCAAGTTGTCATACTCGCGGAGACCTGTACCACCCGGGATAAGGTGACCACAGATAACATTCTCCTTCAAGTTTGCCAATGGGTCGCTCTTAGCCTGAATTGCTGCCTCGTTGAGCACCTTGGTAGTCTCCTGGAACGATGCAGCCGAGATGAAGCTCGAAGTCTGCAATGCTGCACGGGTAATACCTTGGAGTACCTGATTCGAAGTTGCGGGCACGATATCGCGTACCTGTACGAGTTTCATATCGCGACGTTTGAGGCTCGAATTCTCATCACGCAACTTGCGCACCGAGATAATCTGACCTGCCTGAACATTGGTCGAATCGCCCGCATCGGTAACAACTACCTTGTCGTACAACTCGTCGTTCACGTCCATAAACTCCCACTTGTCGACGATCTGGTCCTCGAAGAAACGAGTATCTCCCGGATCCTCGATCTGAACCTTGTTCATCATCTGACGAACGATAATCTCGAAGTGCTTGTCGTTGATCTTTACACCCTGCATACGGTAAACCTCCTGTACCTCGTTCACGATGTACTCCTGAACCTTCGTAGGACCGAGGATACGCAAGATGTCGCTCGGTGTAGTTGCACCATCCGACAACGGCATACCGGCCTTCACGTAGTCGTTCTCCTGAACGATAATCTGACGCGACAGGGGCACGAGATAACGCTTGATGTCACCCTGCTTCGAGGTAATGACGATCTCGCGGTTACCACGCTTGATCTTACCGAATGTTACCTCACCATCGATCTCCGAAACGATTGCGGGGTTCGACGGGTTACGAGCCTCGAAGAGCTCGGTAACACGCGGAAGACCTCCGGTGATATCGCCTCCCGACTTACCAACAGCACGAGGAATCTTGATAAGGATATCGCCTGCCTTGATCTTCGCGTGGTCCTTAACCACAACGTGAGCCGTAACAGGAAGGTTGTAAGCCTTAATCTCCTCGCCCTCCTTGCTCATAATCTTGATGACAGGGTTCTTCGTACGGTCCTTGCTCTCGATGATGACCTTCTCCGAAAGACCGGTCTGCTCATCACGCTCATCACGGTAGGTAACGCCCTCGATAACGCTCTCGTAAACAGCCTTACCGTCGTGCTCGGCGATAACTACTGCGTTGTAGGGATCCCACTCGCAGATCAAATCGCCCTTCTTAACCTCGGCACCATCCTGCATAAAGAGGGTCGAACCATAAGGCAAGTTGTGAGTGTAAAGAACGATATCGGTCTTCGGGTCAACGATGCGGAACTCCGACTGACGCGAAATTACCAAATCGATAGCCTCGCCCTGCGAGTTCTTGCTCTTAATAGTGCGCAACTCGTCGATTTCGAGGCGACCCTCGTATTTCGAAATAACATTAGTCTCAACAGATGTACCACCTGCAACACCACCGACGTGGAACGTACGGAGTGTCAGCTGTGTACCCGGCTCACCGATAGACTGTGCAGCGATAACGCCGACAACCTCACCCTTCTGAACCATACGCGCAGTTGCCAGGTTGCGACCGTAGCACTTCGCGCAGACACCGCGACGAGCCTCACAAGTGAGTACCGAACGAATCTCTACCGATTCGAGCGGTGACTTGTCGATAGCCTCGGCAATAGCCTCGGTAATCTCCTCGCCTGCACCGCAGAGAAGCTCTCCGGTAATCGGGTGGATAACATCGTTAAGAGCCGTACGACCCAAGATGCGATCGTAGAGAGTCTGTACAACGTCATCGTTACGCTTGATAGCCGTAGCTGTCAAACCACGCAATGTACCGCAATCCTCCTCGTTGATGATTACATCCTGTGCAACATCAACCAAACGACGAGTTAGGTAACCTGCATCCGCAGTCTTAAGTGCGGTATCCGCAAGACCCTTACGCGCACCGTGCGTAGAGATAAAGTACTCAAGCACCGAAAGACCCTCCTTAAAGTTCGACAAGATCGGGTTCTCGATAACCTGCTGACCTCCCTCAACACCAGACTTCTGGGGCTTAGCCATAAGACCACGCATACCCGAGAGCTGACGAATCTGCTCCTTCGAACCACGCGCTCCAGAATCAAGCATCATATATACAGGGTTGAATCCATCGTTATCCTTAATAAGAGTATCGATTACAACCTTTGTAAGCTTCGAGTTGATATTGGTCCAAACGTCGATGATCTGGTTATAACGCTCATTGTTGGTGATAAGACCCATATTATAGTCCTCCATAATGGCGTCTGAACGGTCGTAACCCTCCTGAACGAGCTGGCGCTTCTCCTCGGGAACGATAACCGCCTCGAGGTTAAACGACAGACCGCCACGGAATGCCATCTGGTAACCCATATTCTTGATATCGTCGAGGAACGCAGCAACCTTATCGGCACCAGCCTTCTTCAGTACGACAGCAATGATATCACGCAACGAACGCTTGGTGAGCACCTCATTGATGTAACCTACCTCCTCAGGTACAACCTGGTTGAAGAGGATACGACCGATGGTAGTCTCCTTGAGCATCTCAACTCTCTCGCCCTGCTCGTTGAAGTCGTATACCATACACTTAACGGTAGCGTGCAGTGCCGCACGACCCTCGTTGTAAGCGATGATAGCCTCCTCCGGACCGTAGAATACAAGGCCCTCACCCTTAACGCCCTTGCGAGGCTTGGTGATGTAGTAAAGACCCAGGACCATATCCTGCGAAGGTACGGTGATAGGTGCACCATTCGCGGGATTGAGGACGTTGTGCGAACCCAGCATCAGCAACTGAGCCTCCAAGATTGCGGCATTGCCCAGCGGCAAGTGCACCGCCATCTGGTCACCGTCGAAGTCGGCGTTGAACGCCGTACAAGCGAGCGGGTGCAACTGCATTGCCTTACCCTCGATAAGCTTAGGCTGGAATGCCTGGATACCCAAACGGTGAAGGGTCGGAGCACGGTTCATCAACACGGGGTGACCCTTTATGACGTTCTCAAGAATGCCCCAAATTACGGGATCCTTGCGATCGATAATCTTCTTTGCCGACTTAACGGTCTTAACGATTCCGCGCTCGATGAGCTTACGGATAACGAACGGCTTGTACAACTCTGCCGCCATATCCTTCGGAATACCCATCTCGTGCATCTTGAGCTCGGGACCTACGACGATAACCGAACGTGCCGAGTAGTCAACACGCTTACCGAGCAAGTTCTGACGGAAACGACCCTGCTTACCCTTGAGTGAATCCGACAACGACTTCAGAGGACGATTCGACTCGTTCTTCACAGCGTTGCTCTTGCGTGAGTTGTCGAACAGCGAATCGACAGCCTCCTGCAACATACGCTTCTCGTTACGGAGAATCACCTCCGGAGCCTTGATCTCGATAAGACGCTTCAGACGGTTGTTACGGATAATTACGCGACGATACAGATCGTTCAAATCCGATGTTGCGAAACGACCACCATCCAGCGGTACCAACGGACGCAACTCGGGCGGAATCACGGGGATAACCTTCAGAACCATCCACTCGGGGCGATTCTTGCCCTGCGATGCACGGAACGACTCGATTACGTTCAACTGCTTGAGTGCCTCAGTCTTACGCTGCTGCGAAGTCTCACGCGAAGCGCGGTCGCGCAGGGCGTACGACATCGAATCGAGGTCTACCTGCTGCAGAAGGGTATAGATCGCCTCTGCACCCATCTGTGCTACGAACTTCTCCGGATCGTCATCTGCCAACGCCTGGTTGCCCTTCGGCAGAAGAGCCAACGTATCGAGATACTCCTTCTCCGAGAGGGTCTGCAGACGCTCGATGCCGTGCTCGGCAGCTGCACCTGCATTGATAACCACGTAGCGCTCGTAGTAGATGATAGTCTCCAGCTTCTTAGAGGGGATACCCAACAGGTAACCGATCTTCGAGGGCAACGACTTGAAGTACCAGATGTGAACTACGGGCACAACCAGCGAGATGTGACCCATACGCTCACGACGCACCTTCTTCTCGGTAACCTCCACACCGCATCGGTCGCAGACGATACCCTTATAGCGAATGCGCTTGTACTTACCGCAGTGGCACTCATAATCCTTTACCGGACCGAAAATACGCTCGCAGAACAAGCCGTCACGTTCGGGCTTGTAGGTACGATAGTTGATGGTCTCGGGTTTGAGGACCTCACCGCTCGACTGTGCCAAGATCTCCTCGGGAGAGGCCAGACCGATGGTGATGCTGTTATAACCACCGCTATGCGATTTGTTGTCTTTATTGATTGACATATTTTATCTCTTTTTTCTGTTTCTTACACCTACCGTTTATTACTCTAACTTCACCGACAGAGCCAGACCGCGCAACTCGTGCAACAGCACGTTCATTGCCTCGGGAATACCCGGCTTCGGAAGGTTATCGCCCTTAACGATAGCCTCGTATGCCTTAGCACGGCCCATAACGTCGTCAGACTTAATAGTCAGAATCTCCTGAAGGATATTTGCTGCACCGAAGCCCTCGAGTGCCCAAACCTCCATCTCACCAAAACGCTGACCACCAAACTGTGCCTTACCACCAAGCGGCTGCTGCGTAATGAGCGAGTAGGGACCGATCGAACGTGCGTGCATCTTATCGTCGATCATGTGACCGAGCTTAAGCATATAGATCACACCCACTGTTGCCGGCTGGTCGAAACGCTCACCGGTACCTCCATCGTAGAGGTATGTACGACCGCTGCGAGGTACGCCTGCCTGTGCTGTGTAGTCGTTGATCTGATCAAGCGAAGCACCGTCGAAGATAGGTGTTGCGAACTTCAAGCCGAGCTCCTTACCTGCCCAACCGAGTACAGTCTCGTAGATCTGTCCAAGGTTCATTCGCGAAGGCACACCCAGCGGGTTCAAGCAGATATCCACGATTGTACCATCCTCCAAGAACGGCATATCCTCATCGCGAACAACCTTTGCAACGATACCCTTGTTACCGTGGCGACCCGCCATCTTATCACCAACCTTGAGCTTACGCTTCTTAGCAATGTAGACCTTAGCCATCTGGATAACGCCGTTAGTCGGGATGTCATCACCGTTGGTGAGGTTATAACCCTCACGCTTGATAGCTGCATCAGCCTTCTTCCACTCGATTGTATAGTTGTTGATAGTAGTCTCGATCAACGAATTGAGGTGCTCATCCGAAGTCCAGTTGCAAGTACCGAGGTTGAGATAACCCGTAGCAACGCCTGTCTTCTCATCGATAGTCTGACGAGAAATCTCGTCGAGCATCTTCTGAGTAAACTTCGTGCCGGCAGCATAGAGCTCTGCGCCGAAGTAGTCGGTAACACCGGTAGTGGTCTTGCCCTGAACCAGAGCCCACAACTTCGAAACCAACTGCTTGGTCAATGCTGCAACCTGATCTGCGAACTTCGCATTGAGGTTTTCGAGAGCCTGCTTCTCGCTATTGCGATTCTTCTTCGACTCCTTAGCTGCGCGGCTGTAAAGCTTGGTATCGATAACCACACCGTGCAACGAAGGCTGAGCCTTCAACGAAGCATCCTTCACATCACCGGCCTTATCACCGAAGATTGCGCGGAGAAGCTTCTCCTCAGGCGAAGGATCGCTCTCGCCCTTCGGAGTAATCTTACCGATAAGAATATCGCCCGGGTGTACGTTTGCACCGATACGGATGATACCGTTTGCATCCAAATCCTTGGTTGCATCCTCGCTGACGTTCGGAATGTCCGAAGTAAGCTCCTCGACACCACGCTTGGTATCGCGTACCTCCATAATATACTCGTCCACGTGTACCGAAGTAAAGATATCCTCACGCTGGATACGCTCCGAAATCACGATAGCATCCTCGAAGTTGTAACCCTTCCAGGGCATAAACGCAACCTTCAAGTTGCGACCCAGAGCCAACTCTCCGTTCTGCGTCGAGTAACCCTCGGTCAAAATCTGGCCCTTGGTTACCTTGTCGCCCGTCAAAACCGTAGGCTTCAACGTAATCGAAGTATTCTGGTTGGTCTTGCGGTAGCGAGGCAACTCGTAGGTGGTAATCTCCGGCTCGAACGAGCAGATTCTCTCCTCCTCGGTGCGCTCATATTTAACCTGAATCTTGGTAGCATCAGCAAATACAACATCGCCATCGCCCTCGGCAACAATCTGGATACGGCTATCCGAGATCATCTCCTTCTCGATACCTGTACCGACAATAGGCGACTCACAGGTTACCAAAGGTACTGCCTGACGCATCATGTTCGATCCCATCAACGCACGGTTAGCATCGTCGTGTTCAAGGAACGGAATCAAGCTCGCTGCAATCGACGCAATCTGGTTCGGTGCAACGTCCATAAGGTCTACCTGCTGTGCCGAAATCACGGGGAAGTCAGCACCCTCACGTGCCTTGATACGGTCGGGCTGCAAGAAGTTACCCTCCTCGTCAATAGGCATATTCGACTGCGCAACAACCTTACCCTCCTCCTCTTCGGCCGAGTAGTAGCGGATGTGCGAGTTATCCATATCAATCTTACCGTCGATAACCGAACGATAGGGAGTCTCGATGAATCCCATATCCGAAATCTTTGCATAGACGCAAAGCGACGAGATAAGACCGATGTTCGGACCCTCAGGCGACTCGATAGGACACAAACGACCGTAGTGAGTGTAGTGTACGTCTCGAACCTCGAAACCTGCGCGGTCACGCGAAAGACCACCGGGACCGAGTGCCGACAAACGACGCTTGTGAGTAATCTCGGCCAGCGGGTTGATCTGGTCCATAAACTGCGACAGCTGCGAGGTACCGAAGAACGAGTTGATAACGCCCGACAAAGTCTTGGCATTAATCAAATCTACCGGTGTAAATACCTCATTGTCACGTACGTTCATACGCTCGCGGATAGTACGAGCCATACGTACGAAACCTACCGAGAACTGGTTCGACAACTGCTCGCCCACGGTGCGTACACGACGGTTCGAGAGGTGGTCGATATCGTCCACGTCAGCCTTCGAGTTGATAAGCTGGATCAGATACTTGATAATAGCGATGATGTCCTCGCGGGTAAGCGTACGAATAGCCGGGTCGATATCGAGGTCGAGTTTCTTGTTGATACGGAAACGACCTACATCGCCCAAGTCATAACGCTTGTCCGAGAAGAACAACTTGTCAATCACATCGCGTGCAGTAGCTTCATCGGGTGGCTCCGAAGCGCGCAGCTGTCTGTAAATGTGTACGACAGCCTCTTTCTCGGAGTTACACGGGTCTTTCTGCAATGTGTTGTATATAATCGAGAAGTCGATACCCGACGGATTCTCCTTGTGCAGAAGAATTGTCTTAGCACCACTCTCAATAATCATCTCGATATGCTCCTCAGTCAGCACGGTCTCGCGATCGACAATCTCATCGTAGCGGTCGATGGGTACAACCTCACCGGTATCCTCATCCACGAAGTCCTCGACACGAGCCGAGAGAACACGTGCAGCCAACTTGCGACCTACCGCCTTCTTCAAGTTGGTCTTGGTAACCTTAACCTCGTCTGCAAGGTCAAAGATCTCCAAGATGTGACGGTCATCCTCGAAGCCGATAGCACGCAACAAGGTAGTTACGGGCAACTTCTTCTTACGGTCGATGTAGGCATACATCACGTTGTTGATGTCGGTAGCGAACTCAATCCACGAACCCTTGAAGGGAATGATACGCGCCGAGTAGAGTTTTGTGCCGTTAGTGTGCATCGACTGGCCAAAGAATACGCCGGGCGAACGATGCAACTGCGAAACAATAACACGCTCAGCACCATTGATGACGAACGTACCACGCTCGGTCATATAGGGAATGGTACCGAAGTAAACGTCCTGAACCACAACGCCGAAATCCTCGTGCTCGTCGTCGGTGCAGTAGAGCTTGAGCTTCGCCTTCAAAGGCACACTATAAGTCAAACCACGCTCAAGGCACTCCTCGATCGAGTAACGGGGCGGGTCGATGTAATAGTCGATAAACTCAAGAACGAAATTGTTTCTTGTGTCGGTGATAGGGAAGTTCTCCTGGAACACCTTGTAGAGGCCTTCGTTCTTACGATTCTCGGCCGTGGTGTCCATCTGGAAGAAATCCCTGAATGATTTGAGCTGTATCTCCAACAAGTCAGGGTAAGGCACTCTGTTCTTGACTGTGGAGAAGCTAATTCTCTGTTGTTGTTTAGTTGTGGACATTCTTGAATCCAATTATATGTAGTTTTCTTAATTGCCTAGAAAAACTTTCGTTGTCGATACGGATACCTCTCGACTCCGCACCGTCTTGCGGAACAAAATGAGTCTTTCGCCCTCAAAATTTCTCTGCCATACAGGCCTCATTCGGGCACTCACTTTGTTATCCACGCAATGCCCTCGATGTAAGCACATTACACCCCGAGAGCACCCCTTGTCTTATAGGACTAAGCACAGCTCTATATGGCACTCTTAATCCTTAGACCAGAAAAGGCATAGAGCCACCACCGTTTTGTGGTAGGCTCTACACCTGAATAGTCTGATGTTGCGTGAAGCGAACTACTTGAGCTCAACCTCTGCACCAGCCTCTTCGAGTTGAGCCTTGATCGACTCAGCCTCTTCCTTCGATACACCCTCCTTAACAGCCTTGGGCGCACCGTCAACCAGTGCCTTTGCGTCACCAAGCGAAAGACCTGCGAGGTCCTTAACAACCTTGATTACCTGCAACTTAGCCTGACCTGCGCTCTTGAGAACTACGTCGAACGAAGTCTTCTCAGCAGCAGCAGCCTCACCTGCAGCAGCAGGAGCAGCAGCAACTGCAACAGCTGCAGCAGCCGGCTCAATACCATACTCCTCCTTGAGGATGGTAGCCAATTCATTTACCTCCTTAACAGTCAAGTTTACCAACTCCTCTGCCAATACTTTTACATCTGCCATAGTTGTATAATTTTTAAGTTTTGTTTGTTTTTAGTTTAATTGTTTCTTTCTTCCAGTGCCTTTACGATACCGGCAACCTTCTGACCTGCACTACCCTGCAATGCAGAAATAACATTCTTCGCAGGCGACTGGAGCAATGCAACGATATCGCCGATAAGCTCCTCTCTGCTCTTGATGTTCGAAAGTGCATCGAGCTGGTCGTCACCAACATAAACGCAACCCTCGACGTATGCAGCCTTCAAAATAGGCTTGTCGTTCTTCTTACGGAACTCCTTGATCAATACGGCGGGAGCCTTGCCTGTCTCAGCGAACATTACCGAGGTCGAGCCCTCCAATACTTTTACCAAATCAGCATCTGCCTTGTCAACGCTCTCGAGAGCCTTGCCCAGAAGCGTGTTCTTCACTACTACCAACTTGATGTTGCTCTCGAAACACTTGCGACGCAATGTAGCGGTCTGCTCAGCGTTCAAAGCCTCAATGTTGGTAATGTAGAAGTGAGGATACGCGTTGAGCTGCTCAACGAGGTTGTTGATTACAACTGCTTTTTCTTCTCTTGTCATCTCTTATACCCTCCTTCTTATTTAGTGTCAATTGATTTGGGATCCACCTGTACACCCGGGCTCATAGTAGTCGAGAGATATACACTCTTAACGTATGTACCCTTTGCAGCAGACGGCTTGAGTTTGATGATCATTCCGAGCACCTCATTCGCGTTGTCCACGATCTGATCTGCCGAGAACGACACCTTACCGATCGAAGTGTGAACGATACCGAACTTATCAACCTTGAAGTCGATCTTTCCGGCCTTCACATCCTTCACAGCCTTACCTACCTCCATAGTAACCGTACCGGTCTTGGGGTTCGGCATAAGACCACGGGGACCGAGGATACGACCAAGCGCACCTACCTTACCCATTACGTTGGGAGTACAGATGATTACATCAACGTCAGTCCAACCCGACTTGATCTTCTCTACGTACTCGTCCAAACCTACGTAATCAGCACCCGCCTCTTTTGCCTCTGCCTCCTTCTCGGGAGTACACAATACGAGAACTCGTACAGTCTTACCCGTTCCGTGAGGAAGCGTCACAACGCCACGAACCATCTGGTTAGCCTTGCGAGGATCTACGCCCAAACGCACGTCGATATCTACCGAAGCATCAAATTTCGTAAAGGTTATTTCCTTCAGAAGAGCGGCAGCCTCAGCGAGCTTGTAAGCCTTGTTAGGCTCAACCTTTGCGTAGGCAATCTTTTGATTTTTTGTCAACTTACTCATCTTCGTAATTCAAATTACATATTAGGAAATTCACCGACTACGTTGATACCCATACTGCGTGCAGTACCGGCAACCATACGCATTGCAGCCTCAATAGTGAAGCAGTTCATATCAGGCATCTTGTCCTGAGCGATCTCACGTACCTGATCCCAAGTCACCTGACCTACCTTATTACGGTTAGGCTGTGCGGAACCGGTCTGAACCTTCGCTGCCTCTTTGAGCTGAATGGCTACGGGCGGCTGTTTAACGATAAAATCAAACGACTTATCGCTATAAACTGTGATGATGACTGGAAGAACCTTACCCGCCTTATCCTGAGTACGTGCGTTGAACTGCTTGCAGAAGTCCATAATATTGACTCCCTTTGAACCCAACGCCGGACCTACCGGGGGTGAAGGATTGGCAGCACCACCTTTAATCTGCAACTTAATAAATGCAGCAACCTCTTTTGCCATAGTTTTCCTTGGTTAATTATTCTTTTTCTACTTGTGTAAAGCTCAACTCCATCGGAGTCTTGCGTCCGAAAATCTTCACGGAAACCGTAAGCTTCTTGCGCTCATTATCGACACTCTCAATAGTACCTTGGAAGCTTGAGAAAGGACCGTCTGTAACCTTGACAGCCTCGCCAACAATGAACATTACCTCGCTCTCCTCCTCCATCTCGTTCATCTCATCGACACGACCGAGAATGCGGCTCACTTCTTGTGGACGAAGCGGAGTTGCCTTCATCTGTCGGCTGTCCTCCTTGGTATCACCCAAGAAGCCCAGAACGTTCGGAGTATTGCGAATGATAATCGGAATTTGTCCTACCAGAGCAGCCTCTACCAAAACATAGCCCGGATACGACACCTTCTCCTTCGAGACCTTCTTACCATTGCGAATGGTATAGACCTTCTCGGTCGGAATAAGTACCTGTGATATATAGTCTTCAAGGTGGTTATGACGAATTTCGGCCTCGATATACTCTTTGACCTTATTCTCCTTACCACCTATTGCACGGACGACATACCACTCTTTTTGAATCTCACTCATCTCTTTTAACGGATTTGATTAACGACCCAAATTAGCCAATGTCTTGTATATTGCAGCCATAATGTTCTCAAAGCCGAGATCCATCGCCAACACCACGATTGCGAAAAGAAGGGAAGCAACCATAACTACGATGGTCGAACTTTGCAACTGGCTGAACGAGGGCCACGAAACTTTGTTAACAAGCTCGTTATAGGACTCTTTAATGTAATTAAACATATTCTTTACGTTTTTAATCTTGCAGGAGCAGAGAGATTCGAACTCCCATCAACGGTTTTGGAGACCGCTATTCTACCCTTGAACTATGCTCCTAAATCAGGGGCGGCGAACCGCCCCTTGGGTTATTTGGTGTTGGAATTACTCAACGATTGCCAATACCTGACCTGCACCTACTGTACGACCACCCTCGCGGATTGCGAAACGCAGACCCTCGTTGATAGCAACAGGATAGATCAAGGTTACAGTGATGGTTACGTGGTCACCCGGCATAACCATATCTACGCCCTCGGGAAGAGTAACCTCACCGGTTACGTCCATTGTACGGAGGTAGAACTGAGGACGGTACTTGTTGTGGAACGGAGTGTGACGACCACCCTCTTCCTTCTTCAATACGTAAACCTCAGCAGTGAACTTGGTGTGGGGCTTGATCGAACCCGGCTTAGCAACGACCATACCGCGCTTAACCTCCTTCTTATCAACACCACGCATCAAGAGACCTACGTTGTCACCAGCCTCACCCTCATCGAGGAGCTTGCGGAACATCTCGACACCTGTACAAGTCGACGAGATCGACTTCTCACCAAGACCAATGATCTCAACGGGATCACCAACGTGGATGATACCAGTCTCGATACGGCCAGTTACTACAGTACCACGACCAGTGATCGAGAATACGTCCTCAACCGGCATCAAGAACGGCTTCTCGTTCACACGCGGCGGAATGGGTACGTACTCGTCTACGTGGTTCATAAGCTCCATAATCTTTGCCTCCCAAGTAGGCTCGCCGTTAAGACCACCGAGTGCAGAACCGCGAACGATCGGGCAGTTCTCATCGAAGTCATACTTAGCCAAGAGGTCACGAACCTCCATCTCAACGAGGTCGAGCATCTCGGGATCGTCAACCATATCGCACTTGTTCAAGAATACAACGATACGGGGAACGTTAACCTGCTTTGCAAGAAGAACGTGCTCGTTAGTCTGGGGCATCGGACCATCAGTAGCAGCAACTACGAGGATAGCACCGTCCATCTGAGCAGCACCGGTAACCATGTTCTTTACATAGTCGGCGTGACCCGGACAGTCTACGTGAGCGTAGTGACGGTTTGCAGTCTGATACTCAACGTGAGCGGTGTTGATGGTGATACCACGCTCCTTCTCCTCAGGTGCGTTGTCGATCGAGTCGAACGAACGGAGCTCCGAAAGACCTGCCTTAGCAAGTACAGTGGTGATTGCAGCAGTAAGAGTAGTCTTACCGTGGTCTACGTGACCGATAGTACCGATGTTTACGTGCGGTTTCGAACGGTCAAATTTTTCTTTTGCCATAGTGATATTAGTTAATTAAATTATAAAAGTACTTTCGTCCTTAGTTTTAAGTTTCATTTTTATTCGCAGATAAACGGGCAATCCGCCACTTCACCTCACCCTTTCGGATTTGGATCAAGGCGTATCGCACGTCATCTTCGTTGAGCGGAAGACGAGGCTCAAACTCGCGACCCTCAGCTTGGAAGGCTGATGCTCTATCAACTGAGCTACTTCCGCAAAAATAAACCGCATCGAAGCATTCTTCCCGTCATTGACGGTTGCAACTCCAATCGGCTTTTAAGTGTGGGAAGAGATGGATTCGAACCACCGAAGGCGTACGCCAGCAGATTTACAGTCTGCCCCATTTGGCCACTCTGGTATCTTCCCATATTTTTCTCTCCGGCAGTCAATCGACTCGGTGTTACCCTCGTCTATGACCCTTTCGAGCCGATGGAGGGATTCGAACCCCCGACCAGCTGATTACAAATCAGCTGCTCTGGCCAACTGAGCTACATCGGCATTACTACCGGTTTGGGCTGCAAATATATGAACATTATTTTTATCTACCAAATTTTTCGATAAAAAATTTCATAATTCACTTCGTGCGTTCAAAGAACCTGCGATTTCGAGGATTTCCCATACGGAGCAAACCGAAATCGGGTGCAAAGATAGTAATAAATACCAATTCACAAAATAGGAAGGGCATTTTTTTTAGTTCCAAGCGTAAATTTCTTTCTACATTATATATATAAGGTATGGGCAAGGAGGCCATATAGGTTAGGGATACTAAGGAGTTTAAGGAGATTAGGGAATTTAAGGAACGGTTTTTATCCACAATCGTCAAACTCTCTAACCTCCTTAATCTCTCCAAACTCACTAAACTCCCTACCCTCCCAAAAAAAGCGACCGCCACTGCAGTCGCAAGCAAAATCATTAAAACAATCAAAGCTTTTTTCATTTCGTAATAAGATTAAATTTGCGTCCAAAGATTGCATCACAAAACATCATATCTACGGCATATTATGCAAATGCAACAAATAATTTTGAATTTTGAATTTTGAATTTTGAATTTTTATATATCTTTGCACCGCTGAAAGCCCTAAAAAGCTCAGTTGTCGGACCCATAGCTCAGTCGGTTAGAGCAGCGGACTCATAATCCGAAGGTCGTGGGATCATGCCCCTCTGGGTCCACAAAATGCAAAGTCTCGATTTCGGTCGAGACTTTTTTTATATCCCTGCGCACCCGCAGAGCCACCAAAGATAGCTATGGATAACCCGACGGTTTTGTGGTCGGTGGTGCGGAGTGGGGAAGGTTGTCGGAGGGGGGGGGTGCGTTAAGGGTTGCTAAGGGCATTGTAGCCATTAAAAAATTGTCGGTTAAGGAGAATAATGAGTTTAGGGAAATTAAGGAGTTTTAAGGAAAAGAAATTGCCTAAATCCCCTAAATTCCCTAATCTCCCTAACTTCTCTAAATTCCCTAAAAAATATCACCCTTAATTTTGAATTTTGAATCTTGAATTTTGAATTATTTTGTATCTTTGCGTTGATGATTACAAAGGCTGAGATACAACTCGTCCGCTCGTTAGCGGATAAACGCAACCGCGATGAACTTGGGCTCTTCGTTGCCGAGGGCGAAAAGTTCATCGACGAGCTGCGTCGTTCGCATCTGCGCATACGCAATATCTATGCACTCGAAGGCGTATTCGAAGGCAGTGATGTAGAGATAGTTACGCCCAAAGAAATGGAGCGTCTGTCGATGCTCAAAACAGCCAATAATTCGCTTGCCGTAGTCGAGCAGCCGCGTCACAAATTCGACCCTGCGACCCTCGACAAGAACCTCGTTTTGGCACTCGACGACGTGCAGAATCCGGGCAATCTCGGCACCATCATCCGCCTGGCTGATTGGTTCGGAATCAAGGATATCATCTGCTCGCCCGCAACGGCCGACTGCTTCAATCCGAAGGTTGTGCAGGCAACGATGGGAGCTATCCTTCGCGTCAGGGTTCACTACCTCGACCTGCCCACAGTTTTGCGCTCGGCAGCAGCGCAGGGAACGCCCATCTACGGCACCTTCCTCGATGGCAAAAATATCTACGATTGCAAGCTTGAACAGAGGGGTATAATCGTTATGGGCAATGAGGGCAAGGGCGTATCGGAAGCTTGCGCTAAGAGCGTCACCGACCGCCTCTACATACCGCCCTATCCGGCCGACTGTGCAAGCTCGGAATCGCTAAATGTAGCTATTGCTACAGCCGTTACCTGCGCAGAATTTCGTCGCAGAGCGAAAAAATAGCTCCAAAACCACAAATTACGGCACATAAATCGCTAAAAAGTTCCTGCATATCAAAAAATTATTCCTAAATTTGCAGGTTGAGAGAGATGAATTAGATTTATGTCCGAATACAAACTTAAAATAGGAATTACGCAGGGCGATACCAACGGTATCGGCTGGGAGGTTATTTTGAAGACCTTTGCCGATTCGCGTATGGTCGAACTCTGCACCCCGATAATCTACGGTTCGGAGGCCGTGGCGAACTTTTATCACAAGACCATAGCCGAGATCGAGCCCATTCAGTTCAATATCTGCCACTCGGCACGCGAGGCCAAGCGCGGACGTGTAAACTTAGTGCCGTGCGGAGGTAGCAATATTCCCGTCGAGCCGGGCAAGGCTACGGTCGAGGCAGGCAGAGCCGCCGTTGCAGCACTCAAAGCTGCGGCTATCGACCTCGATAACGGTGCGTTAGATGCAGTGATTACTGCTCCGATTAACAAGGAGAGCGTCCAGAGCGACGATTGGAACTACACCGGTCACACCGAGTTCTTCGCAGCAATGGCCGAAGCCGAGCCGATGATGATTATGTGCAGCGACCGCTTGCGAGTAGGTTTGGTCACAATCCACATCCCCGTAGCAGAGGTTAGCGCGAACATCACCAAGGAGAAGATTGTGGCGAGTCTCACAACCCTGCGCCAGACGCTCAAACAGGACTTTGGCGTTGTGGAGCCGCGCATCGCAGTTCTCGCACTCAACCCCCACGCCGGCGACGGAGGCCTGCTCGGCAAGGAGGAGCAGGAGATTATCAAGCCTGCGATTGTCGAGGCTTTCGAGGGTGGCACATTGGCCTTTGGACCCTTCCCTGCGGACGGATTGTTCGCAAATGGCGGTTACGCAAAGTACGACGCTGTTTTGGCTATGTACCACGACCAGGGACTCACTCCGTTCAAGACCATCTCGCCCGACGGTGTAAACTTCACGGCAGGCCTGTCGATTGTACGCACCTCGCCCGACCACGGTGTGGCTTACGATATTGCAGGCAAGGACAAGGCCGATGCTCAGTCGATGCGCAACGCTATTTACGAGGCTATCGATATCGTTGGTCGTCGCAGAGAGTGGAGCGAGTGGACAGCAAATCCGTTGCAACACTTCGAGCGCGACAAGGGTCGTGATGTAAGCATCAAGGACCTCAAACTTACGGAACAAGAATAAACACGCGCAACTGAGCAGTAATCCGTCTCGTGATTGTGGAGCTGTGAAGGCGCAAAACAATAATTTAATACTTAAAAACACTATGATTAAAGTAACTTTCCCCGACGGTTCGGTACGCGAATACGAAAAGGGAACAACTGCTTACCAAGTAGCAGAGAGCATCAGCCCTCGTTTAGCTGCCGACTGTCTGGCTGCTTCGGTAAATGGCGCAACTGTCGATATGACGCGCCCCATCGAGGAGGATGTCTCGGTAAAATTCTACAAATGGGAAGATGCAGAGGGTAAGCACGCCTTCTGGCACACCTCATCACACCTGTTGGCTGAGGCCTTGGAGGCTCTCTACCCCGGTATTAAGTTCGGTATCGGTCCCGCTATCGACAACGGATTCTACTACGACGTAGATTCGCCCGTAGCTATCACCGAGGCTGACTTGCAGACAATCGAAAACAAGATGGCAGAGCTCGCTCGCAACAAGGAGCCGATGGTTCGTTCGGAGGTTTCGAAGGCCGAGGCTCTGAAAACCTTCACCGAGAAGGGCGACCAGTACAAGGTCGAGCTTATCAGTGATCTCGAAGATGGCACCATCTCATTCTATACTAACGGTGCGTTCACCGACCTCTGTCGTGGTCCGCACATCCCCAACACGGGAGCTATCAAGGCTTTGAAGCTCACCTCGATTGCCGGTGCTTACTGGCGCGGTAACGAGAAGAACAAGATGCTCACTCGTATCTATGGCGTTTCGTTCCCCAAGAAGTCGATGCTCGACGAGCACCTGGCGATGTTGGAGGAGGCTAAGAAGCGTGACCACCGCAAGCTCGGCAAGGACCTCGAACTCTTTACCTTCTCGCAGCGAGTAGGTCAGGGTCTGCCGTTGTGGCTGCCCAAGGGTGCAGAGTTGCGCGACCGCTTGGAGCGTTTCCTCCGCCAGATTCAGAAGGATTACGGTTACCAGCAGGTAATCACTCCACATATCGGTAATAAGGATCTCTACGTTACTTCGGGTCACTACGCAAAGTACGGCAAGGATTCGTTCCAACCTATCCATACCCCCATCGAGGGCGAGGAGTACCTGCTCAAACCGATGAACTGTCCCCACCACTGCGAGATTTACCGCAGCAAGCCCCGTTCGTACAAGGATCTCCCCGTTCGTTTGGCGGAGTTCGGTACCGTATATCGCTACGAGCAGTCAGGCGAGTTGCACGGATTGACTCGTGTACGTGGATTTACCCAGGATGATGCCCACCTCTTCGTACGCCCCGACCAGCTTTTGGAGGAGTTCGAGAAGGTTATCGACATCGTACTCTACATCTTCAAGACTTTGAAGTTCGACAAGTATACTGCGCAGATTTCGTTGCGTGACCCCAACAACACCGAGAAGTATATCGGCTCGGACGAGAATTGGGAAAAGGCCGAGAGCGCAATTATCCAGGCTACCAAGGAGAAGGGTCTGAACACCGTAATCGAGTATGGCGAAGCTGCATTCTATGGTCCGAAGCTCGACTTTATGGTTAAGGATGCACTCGGTCGCAGCTGGCAGCTCGGTACTATCCAGGTAGACTACAACCTTCCGGAGCGTTTTGACCTTACATATAAGGGTGCTGACGACAAGCTCCACCGCCCGATTATGATCCACCGCGCACCGTTCGGCTCGATGGAGCGTTTCGTGGCAGTGCTTTTGGAGCACACCGCAGGTAAGTTCCCGTTGTGGCTCTCGCCCGACCAGGCTGTTGTGCTGCCCATCTCGGAGAAGTTTAACGACTATGCCGAGGAGGTGGTTGCATACCTCAACCGTCACGATATCCGCACTCATATCGACGACCGTAACGAGAAGATCGGCCGTAAGATTCGCGACAACGAGCTCAAACGTATCCCCTACCTGCTCATCGTAGGTGAGAAGGAGGCTGCTGACCGTTTGGTTTCGGTACGCGCACAGGGAGAGGGCGACAAGGGCCAGATGACTCTCGAAGAGTATCGCGACTATATGAACAACCTCGTGAAGGAGGAGATCGAGGCAAACAAGATGAATTAAAACCTTTGAATTTTAACCAATATTTTAAGTACTTTGGCAGGACAAAGACCATTCAAACCGAGACCGATGGTCCCGGCGAATAATCAAAATCAGGCAAATCGCCAGAACGGACGTCGTCCGGAGAAAGAGAATCCACACCGTATCAACGATGAGATTACTGCACCGCAGGTGCGTGTCGTGGGTGACAACGTAGAGCCCAATCTCGTATTGCCCATTCGCGAGGCTATCAAGTTGGCCGACGAGATGGAGTTGGACCTCATCGAGATTTCGCCCAAGGCGGAGCCTCCCGTATGTCGCATCGCCGACTACCAGAAGTTCCTCTATCAGCAGAAGAAGAAGGCAAAGGAGATTAAGGCTAAGCAGACCAAGGTTGTAATCAAGGAGATTCGTTTCGGTCCGCAGACTGACGACCACGACTACAACTTCAAGCTCAAACACGCCGAGAACTTCCTCAAAGAGGGTGCGAAGGTTAAGGCTTATGTCTTCTTCCGCGGTCGTTCGATTGTCTTCAAGGAGCAGGGAGAGATTCTGCTGTTGCGTTTTGCTACCGACTTGGAGGAGATTGCAAAGGTAGAGGTTATGCCCGCACTCGAAGGCAAGAAGATGAATATGATTCTCGCCCCGAAGGGTAAGAAATAACAACCAAATCATCAATCACAACGACAGTCTGCGGTGGAGGTTCCACTCACGGCTGTCGTTGTATTTTTTCAAAAAGCAGGTTTTCTGATGGTCCACATCGACGATATCGTAGAGATTCGTAACGAATCCGAGTTCGAGCAGGCTGCTCTTGCACTCTTTCGCTTTCAGGCGGAGCAGTGCGAGCCTTATCGTCGCTATGTCGAACTGCTTGGCATCAACCCTTCGGAGGTGAGCCGCATCGAGGAGATTCCGTTTCTGCCCATAGAGCTCTTCAAGTCGCACAACATCTATTGCGGCCAGAGCGAACCCGAAATGGTCTTCACATCGAGTAGTACCACGGGACAGACCCCTTCGCGTCATCCGATGGCGCAGCTGTCGATATACGAGAGAGCCTTTACCGAGGCGTTCCGCACATTCTACGGAGCTCCCGAACAGTATGGCATCTACGCTCTGCTACCCTCCTACCTGCAACGCAAAGGCTCATCGCTAATCTACATGGCCGACCGACTGATTGCCGAAGCTGGTTCCGGAGGATTCTACCTCGACGAGTACGAAAAGCTCATTGCTGATATGGAGGCCGACCCAAAGCCGAAGATTCTCCTGGGCGTAAGCTACGCCCTCTGGGATTTGGCCGAGAGATATGCCCCGAAGTTGCACAACACAATCGTTATGGAGACGGGCGGAATGAAGGGCTACCGCGAGGAGATACCAAAGGAGGAGCTACACCGCATACTCTGCGAGGGTTTTGGCGTTGAGCGCATCCACTCCGAGTATGGAATGGCCGAGCTTACGTCGCAGGCCTACTCCGCAGGCGAGGGCATCTTCCGCGCTCCACAGTGGATGAAGGTTTTGGTGCGCGACATCAACGACCCCTTCTGCCTGCTGCCCACGGGGGCGCGTGGCGGAGTGAACATCATCGACCTTGCGAACATCTACTCCTGTGCATTTATCGAAACGCAGGATGTGGGCCGCACCTTTACCGATGGTTCATTTGCCATCGAGGGGCGCATCGACCGCAGCGAGATTCGCGGTTGCAACTTACTTGTTCAATAACAGAGAAGCAAAAATATGAAAACCGTAGCATTCGTACCCATCAGACTAAACTCACAGCGCGTAGCGGGCAAGAATATGCGTCTGTTAGGCGGTAAGCCGCTGATGTGTCATATCTTGGATACCCTCACCAAGGTCGAGGGTATCGACGAGGTCTATGTCTATTGCAGCGACGAGACGATACGCGAGATTCTGCCTGCGGGCGTGAAGTTCCTGCGTCGTGACACATCGCTCGACAGCGACACCACGCTCGGCAAGGATATCTACAACGCCTTCACGCGCGAGGTCGAGGCCGATTGGTATCTCTTGGCACACGCCACCTCGCCCTTTATCCGTCGCACGACTATCGAGGAGGCTCTGCGCAAGGTCCACACCGGCGAGGCCGACTCATCGTTTAGTGCCGAGAAGGTGCAGACCTTTGCCTGGTACGAGGGCAAGCCGCTCAACTATTCGCTCGACAATATCCCACGCACACAGACCATCGAGCCGGTCTATGTCGAGACCAGCGCATTCTTTATCTTCTCACGTGAGTTGTGGTGCGAGCGTGGCCGTCGCATTGGCGACACACCCCACATCGCAGTCGTAGATCATATCGAGGGTCTCGATATCGACTATCCTGAGGATTTTGAGATGGCAGAGTTGATACTATCAATTCAAAATTCAAAATTCAAAATTCAAAATTAGAATTTTTACTCTCTTTTATTATTCCTCTAAAATAACAAAGGCTTGATAAACGAAAATGGGGTGAGAAAAAAATTCTCACCCCATAACTTATAGTCTAAAAGCCTACAAAGCACAATTGCCACCCGTTATAGGAACGCCTTTCAATCTTCTTAATTTTGAATTTTGAATTTTGAATTTTGAATTCTTCGATATGAGTCTATCATCGAAGCTTCGGTGCAGTTGATAATCTCGGCACCGAGAGAGTCGGCATAGTCACGCAGAATCTCGTGACCGCGGAAGAGTTGAGCCGTCTCGGCAAGATACTCGGCCATAGAGTATGGCTCGGCAGGCACCTTCTTCATAATAGGCGTCGGCTCGGCAGGCTCGGTATCGTAGTAGTGGCTGTCGCGACGGCACAATCTATTCTCTTCGTCCACCACCAATCCGTCCAGCAACGTATGGTCTACGCCATAGAGTTCCAGACGCTTATATCCGAGCAACAGAGCCACATACTCGCCCACCTGCACCACTGTACCATAATTTGCACTGCCTAACCCTCGGCGGAAAAGCCAATGGCGCACCGAGCGAAATCCCTCATAGAGGGTTGTGTGGAATGGCACAATACGTATATTCTCGTTGGGTAGAGCAGCACGATAATCAAACTTTTCGGGGTTGTAATACTGCACATAGAGTGTCATCGGCCACGTCACATGCTCGGCCAAAAGTCGATAGAGAGCATCAACTCGCGACTGCATAGCGGTCTGGCGGAAGAACATCGGGTCCGATAGTACGTAGTACGAGGGTTTCAGCACCGCAAAACGCTCATCCTCTGCAAAGAAGTTCACGGCCATAAAGTCATACTCATCCTTGCGCTCCAAGAGCGTAGGCAGCTCCTTTGCGAGCGAGGGGCCATTGCCGAGAATTGCCACCTTATCGTGCGATGCCGAGCCTCGCCCAGCGCGCGAGATATAGTTACGGAAATTCTCCTTCACGGCCATCACCGCAAAGTAGAGAGCTGTATCAAACGAGTGGCGAATAGCCAAAATTATCTTCTCCGAGAGTTTCATACATTGCAAAACTAATAAAATATCGCTACATTTGCAATATGCAGACGACAGCAAACAAAATATCGGTCATAATTCCGCTCTACAACAAGTGCGGAAGCATCGCCCGCGCTATCGCCTCGGTCACAGCGCAGAGTCCTGCACCGCACGAGATTATCGTTGTGGATGACGGCTCGACTGACGGCAGTGGCGAGATTGTCGAGCGTTTGGCTGCCGATAATCCCTCAATAAAACTTATCCGCCAAGAAAATCGCGGAGTGAGCGCAGCCCGCAACCGCGCAATCGAGGTTGCCGAGGGAGAGTTTGTTGCTCTGCTCGATGGCGATGATGCTTGGTGCGAAGGTTACCTTGCCGAGATTTGCCGACTTATCGAGAGCTACCCCGACTGCGGAGCCTACGCCACAAGTTTCTATATCATCAACGGAGAGGAGCAGGTCGTGGCCGACACCCCGAAGGTCGAAGGTATTGTCGATTTCTTCGTCGAGGCGCAACGTCACTATGTTCTGATTCCCTCTGCTACAACTCTCAATCGCGCACTTGCACTCCAACTCGGAGCCTTTCCCGAAGGTATGCGTATGGGCGAGGATCAATATCTCTGGACCAAGCTTGCCCGCGTAGCAAAGGTTTGCTATTCGCCGGCACCCTTGGCCTGCTACTCACGCTCGGCAGAGAATCGTTCGGCGTCAATCTACCAACCCGAAGAGAGCGACCACTCACTCGAAGAGTTGTACGACCCCGCAGCCACCGACCTGAGCAACGAATACATCGCCCGCGTGGCATTGGGTAAAGCTCTGGTTCAAAGTGTAAAGGGAGGTTCTGACGAGGCTCGCAGAGTTGCTGAATTTTTCGCCTACACACGCCTTCATCGTCGCGCTCTGCGCAAATTACGCATACTAAACGCGCTGCCCGTCGG
Source organism: Alistipes sp. (assembly GCA_045644925.1). Taxonomy (GTDB): domain Bacteria; phylum Bacteroidota; class Bacteroidia; order Bacteroidales; family Rikenellaceae; genus Alistipes. Next base: position 30,009 of record JAZRHV010000017.1, on the reverse strand, counting down.
CTGGCGAGCTACGGCACTCAATATCTATAACCGCATCGCGTGGATAATAGCAAGAAAAGGATTATAGCCGAGCTATAATCCTTTTCTTTAATTGATAATTGACAATTGATAATGGATAATTAAAGGTATTTTTTTACGGAATTATCCTTTTTTATTACTTCGACAGTATAATCGAGATTAAATCGTTGTGTCAAACCAAAATTTGAATTTTGAATTTTGAATTTTGAATTCTTAAATCCTATGTCCGATTTCGGTGCGAGTCGAGGCATCGAGATTAATAGCGATAAAGAGCATTATGGTAAATGCTATCAGCGAAGAGCCTCCGTAACTTACGAATGGCAGAGGAATACCCATCACAGGCATCAAACCAATGGTCATACCGACATTTACAAGAGTGTGGAACAGCAGGATGGATGCCACACAATAACAATATACGCGCGCGAAGGGCTCTCCACTGCGTTCGCCCATCTTCATCAGGCGCAGAATCAGCGCACACATCAGACCCAAAACAACCAACGCACCGAGGAATCCCCACTCCTCGCCCACAGTGCAGAAGATAAAGTCTGTATGTTTCTCCGGTACGAAGTTGTACTTAATCTGCGTACCCTGCATAAATCCCTTGCCGACCAAACCTCCCGATCCGATAGCAATCTTCGATTGGTGGACGTTATATCCCTGACCACGCAAATCCTCGATAGCACCGAGGAATACCAATATTCGGTTCTGCTGGTGGGGTTTCAGGATATTGTTGAAAATATGCTCGGTCGTCGGCAGGAATATCATCGAGGCCATATAGAGAGCCAGCAGCACAAAGATATTTCGCAGATTCGACCTGAAGGCATATATCGCCACCGCAGCTACGCCCACAAACGACGAAATCATCAACGAGATGTAGTACTCCCAATCAACTCCGCACAATCGCAGCAACCAATGCAGTATCATCGAGCCGAGAAAGACCGCAGCCAATGCCACAATACGGCTGCGCCAGATGCGGTTCATCATAATCTCCGAGAGAGTAAAGACCACAATCAGCGCAATCAGCAGAGCCGTCGGCGCAACCAGGAACGACACGATAAAGAGCAGTGCAACGAGCAGAATCGGGATGCAAAGCCAATTATTGAGTCCCTCGCGATAGAATACGAAGAGGAACGAGCCGAGGACAATGCCCGAACCCGTATCGTTCTGCAAGACGATAATCGACAACGGCAGCAACAACATCGTGCCGAGCTTAAAGAGGTTGCTCGGTCGATTTATCGAGAATGAGTAGCCGCTCATCATTCGCGCCACGGCCAAAGCTATGGCAATCTTCGCAAACTCCACAGGCTGCACTCTGACCGAGCCGAACTGAAACCAAGCCTTTGCACCATTCACCTCGCGGCCAAACAACAGCACCGCTATCAATATCAATATACCGCCCAAATAAGCCGGATAGGAGAGCATATGGAAATATCGGCTGTCGAGCATCATAACCACAAAGGCCGTAACCCAAGCCACACCAACCCACATAAGCTGCTTCATATGGTTATGAGCAAACGAGAACGGCTCGGCATCGCCCGCATCATAGGATGCAGATGTGATGCACAGCACACCGATAACGGTCAAGGCGATATAGAGAAATACCGTCTTGAAATCGACTCCGTCGAAGATGTTAATGCGATGTGTTCGTCCGTTATTTATCATAGCGTGGGTAGTAAATATGTGTTCCCTTTACATAATCGACAACCTGCGGTCGTTTCACCTCGCCCGTCAGATAAAACTCTTCGAGCAGCGAGGCAATAGGCAGAGCCATCGAGGCACCAAAACCTGCATTCTCGACATATACCGAGATTGCGATGCGCGGATTATCCTTCGGTGCAAACGAGAGGAATGTCGAGTGGTCTTTACCATGTGGGTTCTGAGCCGTACCGGTCTTACCGCAGACATCAAGACCCTCCAACCTTGCCCAAGTCGATGTTCCGTCTACGTGTACACTTCGCCACATACCCTGCACGATAGGCTCGAAGTACTTGGCATCGACCTTCGTGTAGTGTCGCTCATAGAATCGTCTGTCGAGCGAATCCTGACCCTCGACACTGCGCACGATATGGGGCAGATAGTAGTAACCTCGGTTGGCGATAATCGCTGCAAGGTTGGCCATCTGCAACGGCGTACAGCCCAACTCGCCCTGACCAATCGAGAGCGAAAGCACCGTCAGTGCGTTCCACGACCCCTTATAGCGTTTGTTATAAAACTCCTTACCCGGAACATAGCCGCTACCCTCGCCCAAAAAGTCGGTATTGAGGTCGCGACCGAAACCAAAGCTCTCGACATACTCTTTCCAGACATCATAGCCATTCTTCACGCCACCATACTTCGGATTTTCGAGAATATTGCGGAAGACATAGCAGAAGTAGGCATTACACGATGTTGCCACAGCATACGATAGGTCGGCAGGCGAGCGATGGTCGTGGCACTTCATCGAGACTCTTCCGGCCTTATAGCCTCCGTGGCAGGGGTAGGTCTGCTTCGGACGCAAAACTCCCTCCTGCATACCGATAAGGCCCTGCACCAACTTGAAGGTCGAGCCCGGAGGATACTTCGCCTTCACGGCTCGGTTAAAGAGCGGGCGACGCTTGTTGTGGAGCATACGCATATAGTTATTACCGCGCTGACGGCCCACCAACTCATCGGGGTCGTAGGTTGGCGACGATACCATCATCAGAATCTCGCCGGTCGATGGCTCGATAGCCACCGCAGCACCCACCTTGCCCGCCATAAGCTCCTCGGCAAAGAGTTGCAGCTTGGCATCTATGGTGCATACTATCGACTTACCGTGCTCAGGGATTGTGTCGAACGCTCCGTCCATATACGACCCTTTGACCGCGCCATAGGCATCAATCTCCTCGACACGCAAACCCTTGCGGCCCTTCAATACACTCTCGTAGGCAGCCTCTACGCCCGTCATTCCCACGTAGTCGCCCACCTCGTAGTTCTCGTAACGACGCAGCATCTGTTCGCTAACCTCGCCCACATATCCGAGCAGGTTACCTCCCACCTTACGCGGATATTGACGCACTGTGCGGTAGACCATATAGAATCCCGGAATCTGCTGCTCGTCGAGCAGTAATTTTGTCTCCTTCGGTACGTAGCTCACGATACGTCTGGCTGCACGCGGAGCCTGACGTGCCGAGGCGAGCTCACGTTCGAGTTTATTGCGCGAGATATCGAGCAGATTGCAAAGGCGGGTTGTATCGAATCCACTCTTCGGCAACTCGCGATATATAACCATCAAATCGTAGCACTCCTTGCTCTGCGCCAGAAACTCGCCATTGCGGTCATAAATCTCACCACGCGCAGGATAGAGTACGACGTGACGCAGCACGTTGTTACGTGCCATATCCTTATATTTCGAATCGAAGAGTTGAATCCACGCCAAACGCATCAAGATTGTGCCGAAGATTATCAGCACTATCAACTGCAAGGTACGCAACCTCGCAAGACCCTCGCTACGACGGCTCATCGCACATAGTGTTTAGGAGTGAACAGGGCGATAATCAGCCTAACGAAGATTACCGAGGCCGCAGAGCTGACCAAAAAGCGCAGGAACTGATACCAGAAATAGTTGGTCGTAAACGCCTCGAAGCCGAAGAATACCACTCCGTGCAGAACGATAACTATCGTGATGTATTGCCAGAATTGGTATCGACCCATACGCGACATTGTCGGCAGACCTCCGTCACGCACAATATCGGCACCAAGCGTAAGGTTAAGTATCGGACGACGCAGATATGATACCGCGAGGGTTGCAATCGTATTGAGTCCGGCCGTACCCATCGTCAAATCCATCGTCACACCCATCGCCAATCCCGACAGCAGCACAGCTATTGCCGAGGCGTTGAGCGGCAACATAATCACAAACGCCACGTAAACCATAGGAGCAAAGCACGACCACAGCAGCAGGTTGTTGAAGAAGAAGATTTGCAACAACGCCGCTACGACAAAGAGTAGTATGTAATATCCTGTGCGATACATAATCCCAATGGCTAATTTACCTTTTTCTTTGCTCTCTTTTCGAGGTCTACAACCTCCTCGCGGTTGATATTCTTGACCAAAACCACATTGTAGAGATTCGAGAAGTCCACCGCCAGACGAACTTTGGCGTTATAGTGAGTCTTCGACTCATCCAGCTCAAAGCTCTCGACCCAGCCGATACGCATATCCGAGGGGAAGTAGTGCGATACACCCGAAGTTACCACCTCGGCACCAACCTCTATATTTGCATATTTAGACAACTCGCGCATCGTCACTTCGTATGGCGAGCCTCCCTTCCACTCTATCGAGCCCGAATAGCCGTCGCCCTTGATTTTACATCCTGTGCGGAACGAGGTATTCAGAATAGATATAGCCACCGAGTAACGCTCTGAGCAGTCGATGATATAACCCACGGCCTCACCCGCAGGCGAGAGCACCGCCATATCGTTCATCACGCCATCGCGCAAGCCTTTGTTGATTGTGATAAAGTTGCGAGTGTGGTTAATGCTGCTCGACACTACTCGTGCCGGCATAAATTCGTAGTGCAAATCGGCAATATCAATCTCTTGGTCCGTGTCGAGTTGTCGGTCGTAGAATGCCAGACGCTGCTCCAACTCGGCAACACGCTCCGTAAGTCGGACATTCTCTTTCGCAAGCGAGAAGTAACCGCTGATGTTAGTGAGCGCACCCGCCACTCCTCCGGTCAGCGCATTAGCTCGCGCGAGCAGAGTAGCCTGTGTGTAGTAGGTCGAACGCGCATAGATTCCTATGGCGATAACCTCCAACAGCACAAACAGCAGTGTCACATAACTGCGACGTATGAACTCTAAAAGACGATACATAACACCGACCTATGATTCAAAAACCGAAGGAGGCGCGAATATAGATTCACAACCCCCAACCCTTAACGTGAATAAAGAGAGAGTTTTAGGCAGACGACTTTCGAAAAACCGCAGTTTACCAAACGTAAATGAGAATTTCGAGAAGGAGTCTAACGCTAAAAACTCCTTTTTAGGCGCGTTTTATCCCTTCATCAGGAATGAGAAACGGTCAATATTCTTCAACGCGATACCCGTACCGCGAGCGATTGCACGCAACGGATCCTCGGCAATATGGAACGGCAGACCCGTCTTCTCCGAAAGACGCTTATCGAGGCCCTTAATCAAGGCACCACCACCTGCGAGATAGACACCATTCTTCACGATGTCGGCATAGAGCTCGGGGGGCATATTTTCGAGCACCTTCATCAGCGCAGCATCGAGCTTCACGAGCGACTTTTCGAGTGCGTAAGCAATCTCGTTCGACGAGAGCGATACGGTCTGCGGCAGAGCAGTCAGCATATTGGGACCCGTTACGATATAATCCTCAGGCTCCTCGTCGAGCTGCGGAACGGCAGCACCAATCGAACACTTGATAGCCTCGGCAGTACGCTCTCCGATACGGATATTGTGCTGCTGGCGAACATAGTTCTGGATATCGGTCGTAAAGACGTCACCCGCCACGTTAATCGACTCCGAGCATACGATACCGCCCAACGAGATGCAGGCAATCTCCGAGGTACCGCCACCGATGTCGATAATCATATTACCCTCCGGAGCCTCGACGTCCAAACCTGCACCGAGTGCAGCAGCCATAGGCTCAAAAATCATATAGACCTCGCGAGCACCTGCACGGTCTGCCGAGTCACGCACCGCACGAATCTCGACGTTGGTCGAACCCGACGGAATGCAGATAACCATACGCAACGAGGGCGAGAAGAGGCTACCCGACATACGCACCTTCTTGATCATTCCGCGCAACATCAACTCCGTAGCGTTAAAGTCGGCAATCACACCATCCTTCAACGGACGAATCGTACGGATGCGGGGGTTGGTCTTCTCGTGCATCTGGCGAGCCTGATGACCGATAGCCACCAATTTCTCGGAATGCGCGTCAATAGCCACAATCGAGGGCTCATCGACAACAACTTTGTCGTTGTGAATAATCAGGGTATTGGCAGTACCGAGGTCGATACCCAACTCCTGAGTCAATGAAAAAAGTCCCATAAATTTATCTTGTTTTTAATTTTTGTTCAATATGCTAATTTTCAGTTAATTGCACAACTAAACACCATTTTCAGAGGCACAATCACGCAATCTTTGGCAAAGGTATAAAAAAGATATAAATCTTTTACGCTTTTTTTACGATTTTTTCGTTACTTTTGCGTCCGTAAATTATATCCGCCCTCTGCCCGCGATTTTCACGGGCTTAGAGAACGAGATTAACAAGCGAAAAATTATATCGATTTAACAATTTATAAACGATTTCTTTGACTATGGAATTGATCAAACTCGACATCCGCAAGGCGGGTGTTACCCCGACAGCCGAGCTCTATGCACAGGCAGCTGCGGCTAACAAAATGCTCCACACAGGCGAGGGCGCAGGCAACGACTTCTTGGGTTGGGTAAACCTCCCTTCGTCGATTGACGCTAACGAGCTGGCAACCATCAAGGCTCAGGCAGAGAAGCTTCGCGCAAAGGCCGAGGTTGTAATCTGCATCGGCATCGGTGGCTCGTACCTCGGAGCTAAGGCTGTGCTCGACTCGCTCAGCAACTCGTTCGAATACCTCAAAAAGACTCACGAGAATCCGACCGTAATCTTCGCAGGTCAGAATATCTCGGAGGACTACACATACGAAATGCTCGACGCATTGAAGGATTACTCGATTGCAACAATCGTAATCTCGAAGTCGGGTACCACTACCGAGCCCGCTATCGCTTTCCGTATCATCAAGGAGGAGATCGAGAAGCGTTACGGCAAAGAGGAGGCAAAGGAGCGCATCGTAGCCGTTACCGACAAGGCTCGTGGCGCACTGAAAACTTTGGCCGACAACGAGGGTTATCCTTCGTACGTTATTCCCGACAACGTAGGTGGTCGTTTCTCGGTACTTACTCCCGTAGGTCTTCTCCCGCTCGCAGTGGGTGGTGTAGATATCGAGGCTCTCGTTACAGGTGCTACCGAGATGGAGAAGGCTACCGCAGCCGACGTAGCTATCGAGGAGAACCTCGCAGCTCAGTACGCTATCGTTCGCAATGTTCTCTACGGCGAGGGTCGCAAGATTGAGATTCTCGGTTCGTACGAGCCCAAGTTGCAGTACATCAACGAGTGGTGGAAGCAGCTCTACGGCGAGAGCGAGGGCAAGGATGGCAAGGGTATCTTCCCCGCAAGCGTAACTCTCACTGCCGACCTCCATTCGATGGGTCAGTACATTCAGGAGGGCGAGCGCACTCTCTTCGAGACTATCATCTCGGTTGAGAATCCCGCTCACAAGGTGGTTATCGAGGCCGACAAGGACAACCTCGACGGTCTGAACTTCCTCGCAGGCAAGCGCATCTCGGAGGTTAATCGTATGGCCGAGCTCGGCGTACAGTTGGCACACGTAGACGGCGATGTTCCCAATATCCGCATCTCGCTCCCCGCAATCGAGGCTCGCTACATCGGCGCGTTGCTCTACTTCTTCGAGAAGGCTTGCGGTATCAGCGGTTATATGTTGGGTGTAAACCCGTTCAACCAGCCGGGTGTGGAGGCTTACAAGAAGAATATGTTTGCCCTGCTCGACAAGCCCGGTTACGAGGAGGAGTCGAAGGCTATCAAGGCTCGCTTGTAATCATCAGATAACATCAAAAACAAACCTCGGTCCGTGTGGACCGAGGTTTGTTTTTGATCGATAAGGGCGTTAAGGGTAGTTAAGGGTTATTAAGGGCATTAAGGGAGTCGATCTGTAATATTCAGCGCCGGGCATCCTTAACACCTTTAACGTCCTTAATTTACACCCTTCCGACAACCTTATTAAACCGCCACCAGTCCATGCTTGATAGCATAGACCACCAAACTCGCAGTGTTTTTGCACTTCGTTTTTTCGAGGATATTGGCACGGTGGGCATCGACAGTGCGCTTCGATATGAAGAGTTTATCGGCAATCTCCTGGTTAGACAATCCTCGACAAATGCAGAGCAGAATCTCTATCTCGCGGGCAGATAATTCATCCGAAGAGTGCTCGGTACCGCGCAGTTTGTCCGACATCGACGAGAGCAATCGCGGACTAAAATAGTCGCCACCCGATACCACAGCATCCACCGCCTCGAAGACCTCCTCAATCGACGAATCCTTCAACAGAAAGCCCTTCGCTCCGGCCTCGACCATACGTGTATAGTAGTTCTCGTCGCCAAACATCGAGAGGGTTATAACCTTCAAATCGGGGCGCAGGGCCAAAGCCTGGCGCGTAGCCTCCTCGCCACCCACTTCGGGCATCGAAATATCCATAAATACGACATCCGCTTCGGTCGTGGGCAACATATCCAAAAACTCACGTCCGTCGCCGGCCTCACCAACAACGTGATAGCCCTCACGCATCGAGAGCAGGCCTTTCAAGCCATTACGAAACAGCGCGTGGTCATCCACAAGCACGATTTTTATCTCTTTCATATTCTCAAATTTAATGTATCGAGCTGCGGACATCAATGTTCGCCACAGCCCTCATTCCTTTCTTCTTTGCACTCAAAATCAGCAACGAGCCATTAATCGAGTGTATGCGCGACGAGATATTAGACAATCCCATACCGCTATCCACCACTCGCGACGGGTCGAATCCCTTGCCGTCATCAATATATTCGAGCGACAACATACCATTCTTCAACGAGAGTGTAAGATCTATCGTCTTGCAGCCCGAATGTTTAAGTGAGTTGTTGATTAGTTCGCAAACCACACGATAGACAACAATCTCGACATCCGAGTCGAAACGCTCATCGCACAGATTGGTCGTAAACTGCATCTTCACACCGTGAATCGTCACACTCTTGTCGATAAAATTTTGCAGACCGCGGGCGAGCCCGAAATCGTTGAGCACCTGGGGCTGCATATTATTCGAAATCTCGCGCAGCGAACGAATGGCCTCGTCCACAACGTAGGTTGTATTGGCAACAATCTGATCACGCTGAGCCTCATTTTGAGCCGCACCGAGTGCCGTCAGCGACATCTTAGCCGACGAGAGCAGCGGCCCCATTCCATCGTGCAACTCCTTGGCAAATCGCGATTTAGATTGTTCCTCGGCACGCAGCACTGCCGTCAGCAAACGCTTGTTCATCAGCGCACGCTGGCGGTCGAGGCGGTCAATATACTTAAAGAGTCTGTGAGCGAAGATTACACCCACCGAGATACATATCGTCGAGAACGAGCAGATACCGACCAAAACCAATGGCGACACCTCAACCTCTCCGCTATAAACTTCAAGTTGCAGAAAGATTACACCCGATATGATTATCGAGCCGAGAATCATCAAAATCCAGGTGATGTTATACTTGGTCCTGCGCACCAATCGCGCAGCGAAGACCATAGCCACCACCTGCACAATCAGCGACACAATAAGCACTGCCTCCAACCAGAATCTCATACTCTCGTTCTCGAAAATTTACTATTTCAGAGCACCTTTCAACGCATCAATCTTCGTATAATCGGTCATATCGACCTGCACGGGAACTACCGACACGTAGTTGTGAGCCAATGCCCACTCGTCGGTATCCTCGGCATCGGGTTCGGCATTACAGAATCCGCCCGTGAGCCAGAAATATTGACGGTTGTGCGGGTCCTGACGGCAGAAGAACTCCTCACGCCAATAACCGCGTGTCTGACGGCACACCTTCACGCCCTGAATCTCGTCGATAGTCGCCACCGGAATATTCACATTCAGACAGAGCGGAGTCGGCACATTGCTCTCCAAAACCGAACGCACGACCTGCTCGGCATAGTGTACGGCAGCCGTAAAGTCGGCATCGGGGTCGTGGCTTGTCAGCGACAAACCAATCGAGGGACAACCATAGAAGCTACCCTCGATAGCCGCACCCATAGTACCCGAATAGAGTACATTGACAGCCGCATTCGAGCCGTGGTTGATACCCGAAATCACAAGGTCGGGAATCCTATCCACAAACATATAGTCGAACGCCATCTTGGCGCAATCCACAGGCGTACCCGAGAGTGCATAGACTTCGAGGCCCTCCTCCTCGCGCACCTTTTTCAGATAGAGCGGATTATACATCGTTATCGCCTGGCTCATACCGCTCTGAGCGCGTTCGGGAGCCACAGCAACTACACGTCCAAACTTGCGAGCCACCTCGATAGCGGCAGCAAAACCCTTCGACTGATAACCATCGTCGTTGGTCACAAAAATCAATTTTTCCATATTCATAAGGACAAAAATAGTAAAAATTCAAAATGCAAAATTCAAAATTCAAAATTAATTTTCGTACCTTTGTATATTGATATTAAGATAAGGCATCTATGAGCAGCGGAAAGTACAGACTAAAAGAGGTGGTAACGGCTCGCGATGAACGCGAATGGCTCGACGTGCCCAAGCGGATATACAAAGAGTATCCAAATTGGGTCTGCCCGCTCGACGACGACATCCGCAAGGTCTTCGACAAATCGCACAACGAGCTCTTTGCCGACGGCGAGGCTATCCGCTGGGTGGCTCTCGACCAAAATGGCAAGGTCGTAGGACGCATCGCTGCATTCTACGACAAGGAGCACGCCCTCAGTTACGAGCAGCCGACCGGTGGCTGCGGATTCTTCGAGGCTATCGACGACCAGGAGTTGGCTAACACGCTCTTCGACGCTGCTCGCGAGTGGCTCGCAGCACGCGGTATGGAGGCTATGGACGGTCCCGTAAACTTCGGCTCGCGTGACTCGTGGTGGGGTCTTTTGGTCGAGGGATACGAATTTGAGCCGCTCTATGGCAACCCCTACAACCCACCCTACTACAAAGCTCTGTTCGAGAACTACGGTTTCCAGAACTACTTTAACCAGAACTCATACGTCTGGCGAGCATACGAAGATACGCTCAGCGAGATTGCCCTCGAAAAGGCTCATCGACTACTCTCGAATCCGAGCTACCACATCGAACGAATCAATATGCAGGACCTGGCTGGCGAGGCCGAAAACTTCCGCCAGATTTACAATAAGGCGTGGTCACTCTTTACGGGCGTAAAGCCTATGGAGAAGGAGGAAGCGCAGGCGATGTTGCAGAAGATAAAGCCCATCATCGACCCCAACCTCATCTACTTTGCCTACCACGACGACGAGCCCATCGGATTCTTCATTATGGTACCCGACCTCAACCGCATAATCGGCAAGTTCAACGGCAAGTTCGGCATCATCAATCAGCTGCGCCTGCTCTGGAATTTGAAAGTCAGCCGTTCATGCGACCGCGTATTCGGACTTATCTTCGGCATCACACCCGACTACCACGGCAAGGGTGTCGAGTCGGCAATTATGACCCACATTCTCGAAACATACATCCGTTCGGGTCGCAACCGCTACAAGAGCTTCGAGTTTGCGTGGATTGGCGATTTCAACCCCGTGATGAACCGAATGATTGAGAAGTATGTCTGTGCCAAGCGTCATAAGATGCACACAACATATCGCTATCTGTTCGACCGTAGCAAACCATTCACCCGCTGTCCTCGCTTAGGACTTAAGCGCAGAGAAGAGTAACACAATAGATACAAATTGAAACATAAACCTAAAAAGAATAGAAGTATGAAACGTATTGCACTGTGGGCAGTAGCACTGCTAACGATTTTGGGGCTACAATCCTGCAACAAAGATAATTTCGGTTACGAGAGACAGGTAGAGTTCACAGCCGAGGGTGGCACAAAGACCGTTACCGGTACAGAGGCGATATACGAACTTTCGATTGCCAACTACAACGGCAACGAGGAGTGGGATGATGACGAACTGGATGACAACGAGTCGGTAATGACCGTACATTTCGATTGGCTCTCGGCCGTAGCGACACGCCACACCAAAACCATCGTAATCACAGCCGAGCCCAACAAGACCGGCAAGCGCCGTGTGCTCTACATCTACGGAGAGGTGCGAGATCGCTCTTCTTGCATCAAAGTAATTCAGGATAAGTAAAATCAAAACCATAACATCATGAAAACAACAGCATTTACCAAGTACCACATCGCCAACGGTGCCAAGATGGCAGAGTTTGCGGGTTACAATATGCCCATCGAGTTCTCGGGCATCAACGACGAGCACGCAACCGTTCGCGAGAAGGCCGGTGTATTCGACGTGAGCCATATGGGCGAAATCTGGGTTAAGGGCGAGAAGGCTCTCCCCTTCTTGCAGCACATCACTACCAACGACGTATCGAAGCTCTACGACGGCAAGGTACAGTACTCGTGTATGCCCAATGGCAAGGGTGGTATCGTTGACGATATTCTGGTTTACCGCATCGACGAACTCACATACCTGCTCTGTGTCAATGCTGCCAATATCGACAAGGATTGGGAGCATATTCAGCGTGAGGGTAAGGCATTCGGTATGGAGGCCGGTCACGGCAAGGAACTCTACAACGCTTCGGACGAGATTTGCCAGCTTGCGGTGCAGGGCCCGTTGGCGATGAAGATTGTGCAGAAGATGTGCGACGAGCAGGTTGAGGATATGGAGTACTACACCTTCCGCAAGATGAAGGTGGCAGGTTGCGATGCTATCCTCTCGATTACGGGCTACACAGGCTCTGGCGGTTGCGAGATTTACGTTGCTAACGAGGATGCAGACAAACTCTGGGAGGCTCTCTGGGCAGCAGGCGAGGAGTATGGCTTGAAGAATATCGGCCTTGGTGCTCGCGACACTCTCCGCTTGGAGAAGGGTTTCTGCCTCTATGGCAACGATATCGACGACACAACTTCGCCCATCGAGGCAGGTCTTGGCTGGATTACCAAGTTTGCCGAGGGTAAGGATTTCATCGACCGCGAAGTTATGGCTCAGATCAAGGCCGAGGGAGCAAAGCGCAAGCTCGTAGGCTTCAAGATGATTGACCGCGGCATTCCGCGCCACGAGTATAAGATTGCAAACCTCGAAGGCAAGGAGATTGGCCACGTCACATCGGGCACAATGTCGCCCACATTGAAGGTCGGCATCGGCTTGGGCTACGTCAAGGCCGAGTATGCTGCCGTAGGCACACAGATTGCCGTAATCATCCGCGACCGCCTCATCAAGGCCGAGGTCGTGAAGTATCCGTTCGTATAACCAAGTAATTTATATGGGATTTTTCGATTTATTCAAGAAAAAAGGAACAACCGAAGAGCAACCGCAGAGCGAGGAGCAGGTACAGCAGAGCCGCGAGGAGCTGAACGCAGGTCTTGAAAAGACCAAGAGCGGATTCTTCTCGAAGTTGGCTCGTGCCGTGGCCGGCCGCACGACTGTCGATGCTGATGTTTTAGATGATTTGGAGGAGGTACTTATCACCTCGGACGTAGGCGTTGAGACTACGGTCAAAATCATCGAGGCTATCGAGGAGCGCGTGGCTCGCGACAAGTATATGAATGCCTCGGAGTTGCAGAGCATCCTGCGTGACGAGATTGCACGACTGATGGAGGAGGCCGAGGGCTCGGACGAGTCGTTTGGCTTGGAGGTCAAGGAGGGCACTCCCTACGTTCTGATGGTCGTAGGTGTCAATGGGGCCGGCAAGACTACCACTATCGGCAAGCTCGCAGCTCAACTCACAAAGGCGGGCAAGAAGGTATATATAGGTGCAGCCGACACCTTCCGAGCAGCAGCCATTGACCAGCTCGCCGTTTGGGCCGAGAGAGCCGGTGCAACGATGATTCGTCAGGAGATGGGCAGCGACCCTGCGTCGGTAGCCTTCGATACACTCAAATCGGCCTTGGCAAATGGCGCAGACGTCGTGCTTATCGACACCGCAGGCCGCTTGCACAATAAGGTCGGACTGATGAACGAGCTTACGAAGATTCGCAACGTAATGGCAAAGGTTATCCCCGACGCTCCGCACGAAGTGATGCTCGTACTCGACGGCTCGACCGGTCAGAACGCCTTTGAGCAGGCGAAGCAGTTCACCCAGGCTACTGCCGTAACATCTCTCACAATCACCAAGTTGGACGGCACGGCCAAGGGTGGCGTGGTTATCGGCATCAGCGACCGTTTCCACATCCCCGTACGCTATATCGGCATCGGCGAGGGTATTGACCAGCTGCGTCGCTTCGACCGTGTAGAGTTTGTAGATGCACTTTTCGACAATGAAAAAAATTAACATCATAACCCTCGGTTGCGCCAAAAACCGAGTAGATTCCGAGCACGTTGCAGCACAGTTGGCAGCTGCCGGTTGGGAGGTTGTCTACGATAGCGACCGCACCGACGCAAAGACCGTGGTAATCAACACCTGCGGTTTTATTGGCGACGCCAAGGCCGAGAGTATCGACACAATTCTCAATGCCGTAGCAGCCAAGGAGGCGGGCAAAATCGACCACCTCTTTGTTATGGGCTGCCTCTCGGAGCGTTATGCCGATGAGTTGCGCGAGGAGATTCCCGAGGTGGATAAATATTTCGGAGTCAAGAACTTCGATGAGGTTGTTGCAGCACTCGGAGTAGAGCACTGCAAGGAGGTCGAAACCCGACGCGAACTCTCGACACCAAAGCACTACGCCTACCTCAAAATTGCCGAAGGATGTAATTGGAAGTGTGGCTACTGCGCCATTCCGCTAATTCGCGGACCGCACGTTTCGGTACCGATGGAGGTTTTAGAGGAGGAGGCTCGCAACCTCGTAGCACAAGGTGTTAAGGAGTTGATTGTCATCGCACAAGACACGACATACTACGGCATCGACCTCTATGGCAAGCGTTGCTTGGCCGAACTCTTGGAGCGTCTGTGCCACATCGAGGGCATCGAGTGGATACGTCTCCACTACGCCTACCCCACTGCCTTCCCCGAGGAGGTTATCGAGGTTATGGCTCGCGAGCCGAAGATTTGTAAATATCTCGACATCCCCTTCCAGCACATATCCGACAACCAGCTCTCAGCTATGAAGCGTCGCCACACCAAGGCTGATGCCTACGCTCTGATTGAGCGTTTGCGCAACAAGATGCCCGATATGGCACTGCGCACCACCCTGCTTGTCGGCTACCCCGGCGAGACTGATGAGGATTTCGAGGAGCTCAAAGAGTTTGTCCGCACCGTCCGTTTCGAGCGTCTGGGGGTATTCCCCTACTCGGAGGAGGAGGGAACCTACTCGGCCGAGAAACTCAGCGACAATGTCCCCGAACAGGTCAAAGGTCGTCGTATGGAGGAGATTATGCAGATTCAGAGCGACATATCGTTGCAGCTCAACGAGGCCCGCGTGGGCTCTGTCGAGCGCGTGATTATCGACTCGCGCCAGGGCGACTATTATGTTGGTCGCTCGCAGTTCGACTCTCCGGAGGTGGATGAGGAGATACTCATTCCGGCAGGTGCCAAACGCCTTATCCGCGGCAAATTCTACAATGTCCGCATCACCGCCGCCGAGAATTATGACCTCTATGGCGAGGTGGTGTAGATAGTTTTTATAGCACAAAAATGCAGATATGCGGTTTCGGGATGATAAATCTCAAAAGTGGTAACTAATACCTGCATCCAAGTTGTGCAAGAAATATAACATCAACAAAATATCGGAAGGTTGCAATGACCTTCCGATATTTTGTTGTAACACATTAACTTTCAGATTGAAAGTTCAATTGTCGTAAATTCGCGTTTTATTCCACAATATTGCGCAAATCACTCGCCAATTTTGCATACTTTTTCAAAATACGATCCCAATCTTTGAAATCTTCATCTTTTGCATGTTCTCTATGAGTGATTTGACTCTGTATCAGAAGTTTGAATTTCAGAACACCGTCTCCATTGTCCGGAATCTCTTTAACTTCAACACGGGTACGAATATATTGCCCGCCGGGGAAGGACTCTACATTCCATATCGTACGATACCAGCCTGAATAGTTGTCATTTACCTCATACGTTTCAAACAACTCACCGATGTAATATTTTAATCTTTTGATAGCATCCTCGCGAGTCATGCTGCTTTTAGCGGTAAATTCGGTGCGCTTGTTAGCCAAGTCCGCTCCTGGTTCTGATGATACGTATGCATCATCCACAGTCATCTCTGGGGTTAAATTGTAGGAAGATCTGTTCTCGGAAAATTTCAGTATTCTACTATATTCAAGGAAACCCTCTGCTTTAATCACTAATTGAGAATCTTGTCCGTCGTGCAATGTAACCGTCGCGGTGTTTTTGCCCTTTGCAACGAGAATGCCATTTAAGTAAAATTCAGCGGCAGGCGCATCTACCAAGAGATTTACCTCTCTGCGATTCGGGGTTAAAGAGACGTTGTACGACATCTTTATATCTCGTTGGTCATTAAATCCAACTTGCTTGATATAAGAGTGATAGCCATCCAATTCTACCTTTACCGTTTTAGTCTCATTTTTATGAATCGTGAAATCGGCAACACCTTTTCCTGCCTCTCTGCCATCTACATATATAGTTGCAGTTTTCGGCTCTGATGAGAAGGAAACTTGTTTGCGATTCGGCTTCAATTTAATCTGCATTGTGGCAGGAGATTTAAGACTTACGATAAATTGTTGAGAGTCATATCCATCGGCTTGCGCTGTAAAAACAGACTCTATCAAACCAATATTGAAACTATATACACCGGAAGTTATGGGTTGAACAACCTTTCCTTTCTGCATAATAGTTGCATTTTCGGGAATGATTGTAACAGAGATCTTCTTTGCCGATATCATGGTAGAAGAGCAAACGAGCATAATCGTTAAGATTAACAGTTTTTTCATAATTCTTTTTAATTCGTTAAAATTTGTTTGAGTTTTTGTCTTGTCCGCTGGCAGTTTGGGAGATTGAGGACAGAACATAAAAAGAGTGCGGACTAAATTCTCGACTTATTGGATTCTGCGGTCTTCCACAACCTGTCCCCAAATAACGGAATAAAGCCCACACCGAATTGCAGTGTGAGCGTCAAACTTTATTCCATGGGGACTATTAAAAGTGGAAGTTTCAGAATCCCAAAATAAGTTATAAACGCTTTTTATCTCTATATGTCCTTATTGCACACTATTTAATCATAGGCAAAAGTTTGTTTTTTTTGTTACACGATGCTACAAAGGTAAATAAATTTTTGTTGTATAAGAAAAAAAACAACGGAACCGTATTTTTTTTTGAAAATTTTAACTATCTTTGGGTGCTGTATTGTTTTTACGCAAGAGTTATGGCACAGAAAGAGGCAATAAACAGATTGGCAGAACAGGTGAAACTCCTTATCGAGGAGCATCGCCGCAAGTCGGAGCAGTGCGACCGACTCGCTGCCGAGTGTCAAAGTCTCAAAGAGGAGAATCGTTCTCTGCAAGAGCGTGTCAAGCAACTCGATTCCGAACTTGCAACAGTGCAACTCGGAGAGGGCCTTGCGGGCGACAATCGCAATAAAGCGAAGGCTCGTGCACGTGTAAACCGCCTGATGCGGGAGGTGGACCGCTGCATAGCTATCGTTAAACAACAGGAGTAAGATAAGATGAGCACAGGCAAACAGAACATAACGCTAAAAATTGTCGGCAAAGACTACTCGATGGCCATCGACCCGTCGAAGGAGGAGGTATATCGTCTTGCCGAGCGTATGGTCAATGCCTACGCCTCTAAGTTCGAGCAGGCAGGCATCGAGGGCAGTTCGCGTCAGGACTTCCTGGCGTTGTCGGCACTCCAACTCGCCATATCGAACGTGGCGATGTCGCAGAGCCGCGAGGTGGGCAACGAAGATGTCAAGGCACTGAATGCCGTGAGCGACGAAATCTCGGACTATCTGAACAAGCTGAA
This sequence comes from Alistipes sp., assembly GCA_045644925.1. Taxonomy (GTDB): domain Bacteria; phylum Bacteroidota; class Bacteroidia; order Bacteroidales; family Rikenellaceae; genus Alistipes. The sequence continues at coordinate 12,305 of JAZRHV010000017.1, read as the reverse complement.
TATTTAGGACGACACAGCGTACACGAAACAATAATAACGAACGATTTGGCGTTCGAACAATAGAAGTGGGAGGGGTAAGATGGTCGCAGAATCACGCTACCGAGATATCCCAAACAACCAAGAAAAGTTCTTTGAACATATACGAAGAAATCTACCCGCATAGATTCCTTAAGCTTTGCGAAACTGAACACTTATTATATCGAGGCAACCTCGGCGTTTCAAAATCAGGCCTTAACCCTGCGAGGGGTGTGCTTACGGGCACCGTTGGACGATTGCGAGCTCTCGAAGCCCTCATACTTGACTTATCAGCAGATTCGTCAAACAAGGAAAGGAATCCATGCGGTTTTTTTTTATTTTTACGAAACAACTTAAACATTATATTATTAACATTTAACACTAAACACAACAGATGACACTTATAATTGTTACTGCTACGATATCGGCCATAGTGAGCGTTGCCGTCTACGCACTCGCGACGACATTTCTCACCAAGAACTCGATAAAGAAGCAGCGCGCCGCAGCACTCAAAGAGGCTGAGGCCGAAGGTGAAATGATTAAGAAGGAGAAGCTTCTGCAAGCCAAGGAGAAGTTTATCCAGTTAAAGAGCGAGCACGATCGCCAAATTAACGAGCGCAACCAGCGCACAGCTCAGGCTGAGCAGCGCGCAAAGCAGATCGAGAACAACCTGCTGCACCAGCAGCGCGAGCTCGAAAACAAGTGCCGTGATAACGACCGTCTTAAAGAGCAGCTCGAAGCTCAACTCCAAATTGTCGAACACAAGAAGGAGGAGATTTCCCAGAAGATGAAGGAGCAGAATGTCCGTCTCGAACAGATTTCGGGTATGAGTTCCGAGGAGGCAAAAAATATTCTTATCGAGAATATGAAGGCTGAGGCTAAGGCTGACGCTGCCACCTACATCAACGAGACTATCGAGGAGGCAAAGATGACTGCCACAAAAGAGGCTAAGCGCATCATCGTAGCATCGATTCAGCGCGTAGCTACCGAGACGGCTATCGAGAATGCCGTAACCGTATTCCACATCGACAGCGACGAGGTTAAGGGCCGCATCATCGGCCGCGAGGGTCGCAATATCCGCGCCTTGGAGGCTGCTACGGGCATCGAGATTATCGTCGATGATACCCCGGAGGCTATCATTCTCAGCGGTTTCGACCCCGTACGTCGTGAGATTGCACGTCTGGCTCTCCACCAGCTCGTAACCGATGGCCGTATCCACCCCGCACGTATCGAGGAGGTCGTTGCCAAGGTTAAGAAGCAGATCGAGGAGGAGATTGTCGAGGTCGGCAAGCGCACAACTATCGACCTCGGTATCCACGGTTTGCACCCCGAACTTATCCGTCTTATCGGTAAGATGAAATATCGTTCGTCGTATGGTCAGAACCTCTTGCAGCACGCTCGCGAGACCGCAAACCTCGCAGGTATTATGGCCGCAGAGCTTGGTCTGAACCCCAAGACAGCACGTCGCGCAGGTCTGTTGCACGATATCGGCAAGGTGCCCGATGATGAGCCCGAATTGCCGCACGCAATTATCGGTATGAAGCTCGCCGAGAAGTTCAAGGAGAAGGCTGACGTTTGCAATGCTATCGGTGCTCACCACGACGAGACCGAGATGACCTCGCTTATCGCTCCGATTATTCAGGTCTGCGATGCTATTTCGGGTGCACGTCCGGGTGCTCGTCGTGAGGTTGTCGAGTCGTACATCAAGCGTTTGAAGGAGATGGAGGAGATTGCACTCTCGTACCCCGGTGTTGCGAAGACCTACGCTATCCAGGCAGGTCGCGAGTTGCGTGTGATTGTCGGTGCCGACAAACTCTCGGATGCCGAGTCGGAGAGCCTCTCGCACGATATCGCAAAGAAGATCCAGGACGAGATGACCTATCCCGGCCAGGTGAAGATTACCGTTATCCGCGAGACCCGCGCCGTATCTTACGCAAAGTAATCACGCGAGATATTTAATATTGTATGGGCAGCCGAAAGGTTGCCCATATTTTGTTGGGGGGGGGTGAGTTGGATGGGTTAGTTGCTTTTGGGGATTATGAGGATTATGGGGACGCGACCGCAAGTCGCTTATGGGATTTATGAGGCATTTAACAAGACTCGCTATCCCCACGCTCCCCATAAGCAGCCTTTTGCCCCCCCATCTAACCCATCTAACCCATCTAACCCACTCCCCAAAAACCGAATATAAAATAGAAATTTTTAGGCAAACGAAGGACGAGAAACCGCAGTTTACCGAGAGTAAATGAGGATTTCGAGGCCGAGTTTAACGCCAAAATTGCCTTTCAGACTTCGTTTTTTTTGTGGATTTGAAAATAATAGTTATCTTTGCAGGCTTAAAAACCCAAAGTGGGTTAGCGTATTTTATTAACTTAATTAAAATTTTATAGCAAAATGGCTGTTAAAATTCGTTTGGCACGACATGGTAAGAAGGGTTATGCTTTCTATCACATTGTTGTTGCAGATAGCAGAGCGCCACGTGATGGTAAGTTTATCGAGAAATTGGGTACCTACAATCCCAACACGAATCCTGCTACAATCGACCTGAACTTCGAGCAAGCATTGGGTTGGTTAATGAAGGGCGCACAACCTACTGATACCGCTCGTGCGATTTTGTCGTACAAGGGTGTATTGTACAAGAAGCACCTGCTCGGTGGTGTAGCTAAGGGTGCATTCTCGGAGAGCGACGCTGAGGCTAAGTTCAACAAGTGGCTCGGCGAGAAGGAGGGCAAGGTTGCCGCTAAGGTTACCAAGCTCGCTACTGACGCTAAGGCTGCTGAGAAGGCTCGTTTGGCTGCTGAGGTTAAGATCGCAGAGGATCGCGCTAAGGCAATCGCTGAGAAGAAGGCTGCTGCTGAGGCTGAGGCTGCTGCCGCAGAGGCAACAGAAGAGGCTGCTGAGGCTACTGAGACTCCCGCAGAGGAGTAGTTCGCAAGAACTGAACAAAGGTCTAAGGCTTCAAAAAATAGTGTCCGGAGCAATCCGGACATTATTTTTTTGTCTATTCTTTTGATTTACAAAATTTATTCATACCTTTATCCCAAATTCACATACTTAAACATAATTATTCCAAAATGAAGAAAATCAGCATTTTAACCCATAGGGGGGGGGTATTTCTCGCCTATGATTACGGTGGCAGAGTTCGCCATTGAGGCTGGCTTTGCTGTTAGCGGCACCGGCTCCGCAGGCTGGGAAGACGGCTCTGCCGAGAATGACAACACAAACGATTTGGGTAACTTCTAAACTATTGCAAGGCTATGAAAAATCTGATGAAATGGATGATGAGCATTGCAGTAGCAGCAATCTCTCTCACGGGTTGTGAAAACAACTTCGAAGAACCTACAAAGGTTAGCAACAAATTCGAACTTACGGTTACTACCGACAATCTCTCGCGTACCGAGTACGATGCCACACTCAAAGATATCAAGTGGTCGACAGGCGACCAGGCTCAGGTATTCGTAAACGGCTCGGCACAGGCTCTCGCAGCCACAATCGATGTCACCGATTCGCGCATCGCATCTTTCACCTACTCATCGACTCTCGGCGAGGGCGCAGCTCTCATTCAGGGATTTGCTCCGGCAAATGCAGGCGAGGCAGAGCTTGGCACCAACGAGGCTCTTCGTTTCGCACTCACGCTCCCCACAACACAGAGAGCAACCACCGCAACCTTCGACAAGTCGGCCGACATCCTGGTTGCCGACAATCTTCTCGTAAATATCACGGCCGAGGATGTGGCCGCAGGCAAGAAGAGCGTGGGCAACTTCAACTTCCACCGCGTGGTGGCTGTCAGCGAGTTCACATACGAGGTTACCAACTCGACCCTCGCAGCATCTGACGAGAAGGTTGAGTCGGTTTCGTTCGAGGTTATCTCGACCAATAACGACAAGTTCCTTGCCGGCAAGATGTACGTTCAGCCCAACGATGAGGGTGCAAAGTATGTGGATGCCAACCTCGTTGAAATTACCGACAACAAAGATTACTTCTATGCCGAGGATGCTAACAAGGTAAAGGTTATCCTTGCTGACCAGCCCTCGTTGAAGGATGGCTTCAAGGCTTGGCTTGTGACTGCGCCCATAACGCTGGCTGCTGACGACAAGTTGGTCTTTACGGTAACAACCACCGCCGGCACTACCATTACCAAAACCATCGCTGCCGTAGGTAAGGAGCTTTCGTTCTCGACCAAGCAGCTGAACACACTCACAGTCAATCTCGACAACAGCGTAACCACCGAAAAGTCGATCAAGATCCTCGCCATCGGCAATAGTTTCTCGGCTGATGCAATGGAGTATCTGCACGGCATCCTCAAAGATGTGGGCTACGACTATGTTTCTCTCGGAAATCTCTACATTAGCGGATGTACTCTCGAAACTCACGCTTCGCACTTTGCGACCGACAGCGCAAGCTACGCATACTACGAGACTACCGATGGCGAGTGGACCAAGACCAACTACTACACCCCATACAGAGCCCTCGAAAACGAAGATTGGGACTACATCTCGTTGCAGCAGGGAAGCTCCGTATCGGGCGTAGAGTCTTCGTACGACCCCCACTTGGCAAACCTCATCTCGGTCGTAACGACCAAGTGCCCCGATGCCGAACTTGTATGGCATATGACCTGGGCTTATCAGGGTAATTCGACCCACTCGGCATTCCCGACCTACTCGTCGGACCAGATGACTATGTACAACGCCATCATCAGCGCTGTACAGAACAAAGTTCTGCCCCACAACTTTGCGAAGATTGTCCCCAACGGCACCGCTATCCAGAATATGCGTACAAGCTTCGTTGGCGATACGCTGACTCGCGACGGCTATCACCTCTCGTATGACAAGGGTCGCTACATCGCAGCGCTCACCTTCGCCAAGACCATTACAGGTTGTGACTTGGAGAAGATTACCTACATCCCCTCGTCGCAGTCCTACACCGACGGTGTTATGGCAGCGATGAAGGAGTCGGTCAATAACGCTATTGCCAAGCCCTACGAGGTGACGCAATCGACTTACACAACCGACCCCGATGCGGGCGAAGAGGTCGACGGTTTCGAAAAGATTCTCGCAGATAATGGCTACGACATCGAGGAGTATATCGCATTGGAGTTGGGTGTAATGCCTTACTCGTACTACAACTCGACGGGAGCTAACTCTTCGGCTTCATATCTATACACCAAGGATAATACATCGGGTAACACTCCGAAAAAGTATGCTGCAACCAAGATTTTCAGCAAAGCTGAACTTCCCAATGGCGCACTGCTCGTCTTAAAGAGCGGTTTTATGTACCGCCCCGATGCGTGGACTTCTCTTGATAAGAAGAATACCTCTTCTACTCGTCCCGGAAATGTTACCGCAACACTGACCGTTGTCGACGATGCTTGGTGGAGCAGCTGGAACTACCGAGGATTTAACCTTGCGAAGGATGGCACTCCCATACTCTCGGAGGAGGAGATGGCTGCGGTGTGCGAGTGTTTTGCGATCTTCGTTCCCAAGCCTGCGTATGAGTCCACACCGCTTACCGACGCCCTTGTAAGCAATGGCTACAACCCTGCGAACTACACACCCCTTGCAATCAATTGGACAAAGTTCGCATACTATTACAGCACCAAGAACGACAAGGGCTACGGAGCATCACAGCTGAAAGACGCCACATACAGCTCAACGACTGCTCAAAAATTTGTTGCAACACAAATCTTTGGTAAGGATGATATCCCCGTAGGCTCGATAATCGTGGTTATCAACGGCCACAGATATCGCCCGGAGGGATGGACTGCTCTCGACACTAAGAACGCAACCTCCGCTCGCCCAGGCGAGGTATCTACCACTTTGATAGTTGTCGATGACGCTTGGTGGGGCAGCTGGAACTACCGAGGTTTCAATGTCGGCAATGGCTCGGCACTAACCGACGAGACCGCAGACACAGCGTGTGCAAGCTTCGGCATCTTTATTCCGAAGAACTAATTTAGAAGATATTTTATACAGCGTAGTCCGCATGGTTATCACCGTGCGGACTATTTTTTTGCACTTTCAAGAACTTTTGCTAATTTTGGGAAATCTTTTACAAAAGTAGAGAAAACCTATGCAGGCAGTTGCACGCATAACCCGACTTTTCGGCACCGAGGGAGGTGTATTACTCAATCTCTACACCACCTTTCCCGATGAGTTCGACCCCAAACAGAATCCGCTATTCGTAATGGTGGACAATCTGGCCGTACCCCTCTGGTGCGACCACTTCGAACCTCACGGAGCGAGCGGAGCCTTCGTTATCTTTGCCGACCTCGACACCCCGAAACGTATCGGCGAGTTTCTCGGCCGCGAGCTCTTTGTCGAGGAGGCCGAGCGCGAAGATGACGAGTTCTATATGGAGGACCTTATCGGCTTTGCCGTCAAGGCAGGTAAGTTGCGTGGCGAGATCACCGATTTCTACGACAGCGAGGCAAATCCCCTATTCGGCATCACATTCGAGGGCCGTGACGAGGTGTTGGTTCCTGCGGCCGAGGAGTTTATCGCAGCTATCGATTTCGATAAGCACACGATTAAGTTGGTCTTGCCCGACGGTCTGCTCGATTTGTAAAACAGCAACACAATCATAATGGCACAGCGTGTAGTTATAGGTCTTTCGGGAGGAGTCGATTCGTCGGTCGCAGCCTATCTGCTCAAAGAGCAGGGCTACGATGTTGTCGGTCTCTTTATGATTAATTGGCACGACACGACCGGCACACTCGAAGGCGACTGCCCGTGGCACGACGATCGCGTCTTTGCCGAGCTTGTGGCCAGACGTCTGGATATTCCGCTGCACGTTGTCGATCTCTCGGAGGAGTATCGCCGTCGCGTGGTCGAGTATATGTTCGCAGAGTATGAGCAGGGTCGCACGCCCAACCCCGATGTTCTCTGTAACCGCGAGATAAAGTTCGACGTCTTCTTGAAGGAGGCTCAAAAGTTGGGCGCCGACTTCGTAGCCACAGGCCACTACTGCCAAAAGGCTGAGGAGGTAACGGCTGACGGCACGACGATATATAAGTTGTTGGCAGGCGCCGATAAGAACAAAGACCAGAGCTACTTCCTCTGCCAGCTCTCGCAGGAGCAGCTGCGCTACGCGATGTTCCCCATCGGAGATATCGACAAACCTGAGGTGCGTCGCATAGCCGAGGAGCAACATCTCGCCACCGCCAAGCGCAAGGACTCGCAGGGAATCTGTTTCGTGGGCAAGGTCGATCTGCCCGTATTCTTGCAGCAGAAGCTCCAATCTCGCAAAGGCAACATCCACGAAATCAAGCCCGAATGGCCCAAATATAACCGCACGGTAGCCGAGGATGACCTCGCTGCACTCGCCGAGCCGTGGCACTACACGGTGCGCGACGGCAAGAAGATTGGCGAACACAAGGGAGCCCACTTCTACACCATCGGCCAGCGCAAAGGTCTCGGTATCGGTGGCCGCAAGGAGTCGCTCTTTATCATCGGCACAGATGTCGAGCAGAACGTAATCTATGTTGGCGAGGGCGACAGCCACCCAGGACTCCACCGCAGAGCACTGAAAATCAAGAGCGAAGATATACATTGGATTAATCCCACGCGCGAATTAAAGGTGGGAGAAAGTGCACGTTTCGCAGTTCGCATCCGCTACCGCCAACCCTTGCAGCAGGCTACGCTCTTTGTTCGCGAGGAGGGTGCATACCTTCTCTTCGACGAGCCACAGCGCGGCATTGCCGCAGGTCAGTTTGCCGCGTGGTACGACGGCGAGGAACTTGTCGGATCGGGCGTAATCGAAAGATAATTCAAAATTCAAAATTATAATTATATGAAAATTAAAGCTTTTCTGACAATCATCGCATTGTCGTTCGTTACAGCCATTTCGGCACAAGAGGTAAATTATGTTGATGCATCGACCCTCAATATCTGCGGTCACACACTGAAATCGCCCGCATCACCCTACTATCGTTTCGACTACGCCAGCCAGCCCGTACCTAACAAGCATATCGAGGGCATGTGCCGCTATTCGACAGGTCTTTACGTTATGTTCTCGACCGACAGCCGCAACATCACCGCAAAGTGGAAGTGGGAGAAGAAGGGCCTCGGCAACAATATGACCCCCATTTTGCAGCGCGGTCTGGACCTCTACATCGAGAAGGACGGCAAGTGGTACTTCGCAGGTGTTGGTCGTCCGTCGGGCAACTACGAAAAGTGTGAATCGACCTTCAAAATTGCCAAGAATATGCCCGAAGGCACCAAGAAGTGTATGCTCTACCTGCCTACGTGGTGCGTACTCACTGACCTGCAACTCGGTATCGACGAGGGCACCTCGATTGGCGCAATCGAATCTCCATATACCTTCAAGGTTCTGACCCACGGTTCGAGCGTGACACACGGAGCCTCGGCAAGCCGTCCGGGTATGACCTATACGGCACGTATGAGCCGTCTCACGGGATTCGACTTCATCAACTTCGGATTCAGCGGTGAGTGTAAGTTGCAGCCCGAATTCGCTAATGCTATTGCCAACATCGAGGCTGATGCCTATATGTTCGACGCCTTCTCGAATCCGACACCCAAGGAGATTCGCGCTCGCTTGGAGGAGTTCATCAAGACCGTCACAACAGCTCACCCCGACAAACCGTTCATCTTCTTGCAGACACACATGCGCGAGGATACGATGTTCAACGAGGCTTGGCTGAAATTCAACCTCGAGCGTCGAGCTACGGTGCGCGAGCTGATGCCCAAGATGGTCAAGAAGTACAAGAACGTCTATTTCCTCGATGCCGATAACATCACCAGCGACGACTATGACGGCACCATCGACGGAGCTCATCCCTCGGATCTCGGCTTCGACAAATTTATCCAGACTTGGCTGCCCGACGTCCGCAAGATTCTGAAAAAATATGGCGTAAAATAGTCTATGCGCACGGTTCTGCTCATAATCACAACACTATTTACAATCCAACTCTCGGCACAACCGAGGGTTGGATTTGCTTATTATGATGTGGACCGAGCCTACGACACCTCACCTTCGTTATTCTACGACGACAGCGACTATACTCCCGAAGGGCGCAACCACTGGACCACAGAGCGTTACACGCGCAAAATCGAGGGTATAGCAGCAGTTATCGACTCGATGGCTCTGCCGATTGTCGCACTCTACGGAGTCGAGAACGAGCAGGTGGTCCGCGACATATCTTCACGCTGCAAAGGGGACTACTCCTACATCCACCGCACACTCAATCGCCTGGATGGTATGGATTTCGCATTGCTTTACTATGGCGATGTTCTCTTCCCTGAAAGCGTCGAGGTAGGATTGGACTATATGCTCATCCGAGCTGCGGTTGGCGAGCACGAGTTCGCCCTGCTGCTTGCACGTCGTCCACGAGGGCTCAAAGAGCTTGTGGCTCAGCTGCGTGAACAGTCGCCCAAGAGCCATATCATCATTGCGGGCGACCTCTATGGCACCGACTATTCAGACCTCGCACTGAACGAGGCAACGGCCGCAGCCGAGAGGTCGGGACACGGCAATACGATCTATCGCGGAGCGTGGAGAATGTTCGACAGAATATTGGCCGATAAGCGACTCGAAACCCACTGCGACGTCTACGCCCGACGCTGGCTTTTGGACGATAATGGAGAGCCCAAACCAACCTTTAACCGAGAGGGTTACGTGGGTGGCACAAGCAGAAAACTGCCAATATTTTGTTATTGGCGGTAGAAATTATTGTTTTTGAACAAATTTTTCGTATCTTTGTAAGTTGCAAAGCATAAGTAAACACTATAACTATCAAATACTTAACATTTTAGTCAATTATGGCAAACGTAAAAAGAGTTTACACCTTCGGTAACAAAGAGGCTGAGGGTAATGGCAAAATGAGAGAGTTGCTCGGTGGTAAGGGTGCGAACCTCGCCGAGATGAACCTCATCGGTATTCCCGTACCTCCGGGATTCACTATCACTACCGACGTATGTTCGGAGTACTACACTAACGGCCGCGAGAAGATGGTCGAGATCCTTCGTCCTGAGGTGGAGAAGGCAATGAAGGGCATCGAGGCTCTCACCGGCCGCAAGTTCGGCGACAAGGAGCTTCCCCTTTTGGTTTCGGTTCGTTCGGGCGCACGCGCTTCGATGCCGGGTATGATGGATACCATCCTCAACCTCGGTATGAACGACGAGGCAGTAGAGGCTATCTCGAAGCTTTCGGGTAATCCCCGTTTCGCTTGGGACTCGTACCGTCGTTTCGTACAGATGTACGGTGACGTAGTTCTCGGTATGAAGCCCGCATCGAAAGAGGATGAGGATCCGTTCGAGGTACTTATCGACGAGCAGAAGGAGAAGAAGGGTATCACTAACGATACCGACCTCACTACCGAGGACCTCAAAGAGCTCGTTCAGAACTTCAAGAAGGCTATTAAGGAGCAGACCGGTGGCGAGTTCCCGACAAATCCTTGGGATCAGCTCTGGGGTGCAGTTTGCGCAGTATTCGGTTCGTGGATGAACGAGCGCGCAATCCTCTACCGTAAGCTCAACAACATCCCCGCAGAGTGGGGTACCGCAGTAAACGTACAGGCAATGGTATTCGGTAACATGGGTGACAACTCGGCTACCGGTGTTGCTTTCTCGCGTGACGCTGCAACCGGTGAGAACATCTTCAACGGTGAGTATCTTATCAACGCACAGGGTGAGGACGTGGTTGCAGGTATCCGTACTCCCCAGCAGATTACTATCGAGGGTTCGAAGCGTTGGGCTAAGGCTCAGAATATCTCTGAGGAGGAGCGTGCATCGAAGTATCCTTCGCTTGAGGAGGTTATGCCCGTTGTTTACAAGGAGTTGGATGAGATCCAGCACCACCTCGAAGAGTACTTTACCGATATGCAGGACATCGAGTTCACCATCCAGGATGGTAAGCTTTGGATGTTGCAGTGCCGTAACGGTAAGCGTACAGGTGCCGCAATGGTTAAGATCGCTATGGATATGCTCCGCGAGGGTCTTATCGACGAGAAGACCGCAGTTCTCCGTTGCGAGCCTGCGAAGCTCGACGAGTTGCTCCACCCCGTATTCGACAAGGCTGCTATCAAGAGCGCACAGGTCGTAACTAAGGGTCTTCCCGCATCTCCGGGTGCTGCTACCGGTCCGGTAGTATTCTTCGCAGAGGATGCAGAGAAGGTATTCGCAGCAACCGGCCAGAAGGCTATCCTCGTTCGTATCGAGACTTCGCCTGAGGACTTGAAGGGTATGCTCGATGCAGCAGGTATCCTCACTGCACGTGGTGGTATGACCTCACACGCAGCCGTAGTTGCTCGTGGTATGGGTAAGTGCTGTGTATCGGGTGCAGGTGAGCTTTCGATCGACTATAAGGCTCGCACTATCAGCGTAAATGGCTATACAATCAAGGAGGGTGACTGGGTATCGCTCAACGGTTCGACCGGTGAGGTTTACCTCGGTCAGGTAGCTACTCAGGCTGCTGACCTCAGCGGCGACTTCGGTCAGCTTATGGAGTTGGCAGGCAAGTACGCTCGTATGAAGGTTCGTGCAAATGCCGACACTCCGCGTGATGCAGAGCAGGCATTCGCATTTGGTGCTGAGGGTATCGGTCTTTGCCGTACAGAGCATATGTTCTTCGAGGGCGACCGTATCAAGGCCGTTCGCGAGATGATTCTTTCGGATGACGAGGCTGGCCGTCGCGTAGCACTCAACAAGTTGCTCCCGATGCAGCGTGGTGACTTCGAGGGTCTGTTCAAGGCTATGAAGGGTTACCCCGTAATCGTTCGTCTTCTCGATCCCCCCTTGCATGAGTTCGCTCCCAACACCGAGAAGGAGCAGCGTGAGATGGCTGAGGAGTTGGGTATCAGCTTCGAGGCAGTTGCTGCTAAGGTAGAGTACCTCCACGAGGTTAACCCGATGCTCGGTCACCGTGGTTGCCGTCTGGGTAATACTTATCCTGAGATTACCGAGATGCAGGCACGCGCTATCATCGAGGCTGCAATGAACGTGAAGGCTACCGGTATCGACGTGAAGGTTGAGATCATGGTTCCGCTCGTAGGTAACCACAAGGAGTTGCGCTACCAGAAGAACATCATCGACCGCGTTGCGAACGAGGTATTCGCTGAGCGTAACGACAAGATCGACTACCTCGTAGGTACAATGATCGAGGTTCCTCGTGCAGCTGTTACCGCTAACCAGATTGCTGAGGTTGCAGAGTTCTTCTCGTTCGGTACTAACGACCTTACTCAGATGACTCTCGGTTTCTCGCGTGACGATATCGCTAAGTTCTTGCCCACATACCTCGACAAGGGTATTCTCAAAAACGACCCGTTCCAGGTACTC
>JAZRHV010000016.1:0-29689 GCA_045644925.1 Alistipes sp. | reverse complement strand
ATTGTCAACTTTTAATGAAGTTGAGCATCGTCCTGTCTCAGAAGACAAATATGAACAACGATTACCCTCTCGCTTTATATAAGTTTTAACCTTTAGGTCTTCAACATTCCTTACTTTAAGAAATTCTGAAACTATGTAAGGAGATGTATTGGTTTGTGGCCAAGCAAAGTTATATCCGTATGAAATAAAAGATTTCTTTCCATTAACATCTATCTCTCCTTCTATTTGAAAGATAAAATCCTGGCCCGCAATTTTGTTGTTAATTGGGATGCAACTTAAGCAATTCATCATACGCTTGGTTTTTTCAGCCGCTTCTGTCTTTAAGTATGTTAAGCCAAAAATAATGGCAGATAAAACGTTGCTTTTACCAAAGTTATTATAGGCTAATAAAGCGCAAATATTCGATAATGATAATGTTACCTTCTCTATGTTGGCATATCCTCCAACTGTGATTTGAGATAGTTTCATGGTTTTGTTAATGTTATTTATTTGTGTTATTAGTTTGCTATACAAATATAGTGCAATAGAATTCTAAATGCAAATAATTTTTGCATTTCTTTTGAAAAATCATTTAAGATATGCTTTTTTTATCATAAAAAGCAATTTTATCCTACAAATATATTGACATTACATACCTTGTAGCTTATAATGTTAGTAGGGATACCCCTAACTGCGCCGATGGTGTCGGCGTGGTTCTAAATAATTTTATTAAATATAAATATATAATGACAAGCAAAAATGACAAAAAGAGTTTTGTTTTTTACGACAGTTTTTTGTCGGTTATGAAGCACCTCAACGACGCAGAGTTTCGTGAGTGTGTATTGGAAATAAGGGATTATGCTCTTGAAGGAGTTGATGAGGAGAGCAGCAGTCCTATGGTTAATGTAATAATGGCGTTGGCGAAACCCAATCTTGATAGTGCCAAGCGGCGGTATATGACGTCTGTTGAGAATGGTAAGAAGGGGGCCGAGTATGGTAAGTTAGGTGGTGCACCGAAGGGGAATCAGAACGCTCGCAAAAACAACCCCCCAATCAACCCCGAAACAACCCCTTGATGTAGATGTTAATGCTGATGTTGAAGTAGATGAAAATGAAGAAGTAAATGAAAATGAAAAAGTAGATGTTGAGGTTGATGCTGATGCTTCATCAGGTTCAACAGCGTTTCAATCTTCTTTTTCTAATTCTTCAATAGGTTTTCAAGAAGAGGAAATCGAGAACGACAGTGAACGATTGGAAGAAAGAGAAGAAAACAATGAAAGAAATCTTGGTTTTGACTTCAAGGGTTTTGAGTTTATTGCGGCGAGCGAGGAAGAGAAAAAATCCTATATAAACTCCAAGAGTGAAAGTAATAATAATCCTCCCGTCAGCCCTTGTTCTGAAAAGGAGGCAAGGTCCGCCGCCCGCCAGCAGAAAGAGCCAGGAATGGATATGAGCGAGTATTTAGTGGAATGTATCTTAAAGAATGCCAAAAGGCTTGCTTACTTACGCAAAAATGACTTACCACAAGATGATAATCTCTTTTGGAGGACAGTGGGTTTCTATGGCGATGTATATGGTGATAGCAAGGACGATGCAGTGAAATACCTTACACGCCTGGTTAATCACATCATTAAAGAAGGTATTTAGTGTATTCAACCTTCGGGTGTATTCAGAAAAATCGTCGGTCGCTAATTGCGATCGACGATTTCTGTATTCTGTTATATCAAAGATTTGCTTGACACAAAAGACATTATTTACCGTTTCTTGATAATGCGCTTTTTCTGTGGGTTATAAATTACGGCCTCATTGTTTTTGCAAGCTATCTCAATTTCTTTCAAAGTAAACGCATACTTCTCAAACTCAATATCGTGTTCACCGTTATTGTTTATCTCTTTTAATAAACAATATGTTCGTGCAGATAATGGATGAGGCTTATTTGTTTTTGGGTCAATAATATCTTCTCCTATTTCAGTTATCGTAGTTTTGGCAATGACGCATTCAACCTCGACTGCTGGTTCTGAGGTATATTTTCGCACTCTGATTTTTGCCTTTTTTAGTTCTTCTATGCGCCTTGTAATTTCATTATGTTTTTCTTCTGTCATAATGTTGTTAAATTTTTAGTGTCATAATTTTTTTATAAAATGAATTATTTGCAACAAGGGCATTCATTTTCATATCCAATATAATAACATACTCCACTATTTATGCAAAAAGTCTTTCCAGGGAACTGCTCTTCAAAATGCTCTTTTATTCTAAATACAGTCTCATTAGGTTCAGTATTTAGTTTGCATTTATATATTAAAAGACCATCTTTATCTTTTTTTATAACTTGGTATTTACATTTCTCCATAGTTGTATATTTAATCTTCACATAAGGTTGGTGGCGGAAACCACCAACCATTGTTAATCGTTAAAATCAAAAGTATAAACTGCTCGCACAAGATATGTAGAAGATTTTTGGACTGAGGGCGACCAGTAGCTATCTACATAGAAAGAATATGCATCGCCAGAAGAAGATTCATTAGAAGTCCAATATTCTGTATATTTGCCAGTACCTATAGTTGTATAACCGTTAGCAGAGAGAGCTTCGTTTATAATTGTTTTCTGATTAGCAATCTGTTCCATTTCAGAGCGTGAAGGTAAATACCAACCTGTGCCATAATCAGCGCACCAAGCATTCGCATTATACCAAGTCTGAGTAGTTTCTTCCACAGAAACTAATTTGACAACTTTACCATCGTTATAAAACACAACACCTTTCAACAATGGTATATAACTACCAATCTCCATAAACTTTGTTACGATTTGTCCTTCTTCGTCTAATATTTGAACCTTACCTACTTCATATATTACCATTAAACCGTTATCAACTTGCTCTCGCTTTATGGTAATTGTTTTAAGATTTACATTGTTGAGCAAGCTTACTTCTGTTAATGCTAAATTTGCTACAAGTGTGATTTCTCCGATTGATAACCCCTCTGCATACAATTTCTCCAACGCTGTATTGTACTGTATATCTACCATCGAAATCTCGGCGTTGTTGCTTATACATAGATAGGTAAGCGCAGTATTACTACGGATATTGAGTGCTGAGAGCAAGTTATTTGAAATATCAAACTCCTGCAATGCGGTATTTGCAGTTACATTGATGCGAGGCAACTTATTGTCGTTACAATAGAACTTAACAAGCGAGGTGTTGTTCGATACATCAAGCGAGGTAAGTTCGTTGTTGTTACATACGAGCGAGGTTAATGCCAAGTTCTTGGTTACATCGAGCGACTGCAAATTACACTTCTGCACATCGAGTGTTTCGAGATTTGCCAATGCAGACACATCAACGCCTTCCAATACGCTATTGCCTGACAAGGTAGCATTAACCGCTGGCGAGTAGAATACCAACGAAGTAAGTGCGGTATTATCGGTAACGGTAACATCAGTGAACTCGCCATAGAGTTCAAGGTCGGTAAGAGTAGGAGTATTCTTTACCGTAAACGATGTAAACGGAGTGAATTTAGCAGTAAAGTAGAGAGTTGTTGCCTGGGTGTAGTTATCAAGCGTAATTGTCGTACCGCTGATTGCGTTGGTTGTTACGCCCTGCAAGTTGAGATACTCCAACGCTACGCAGTTGTCGATATTGAAATGCTCGATAGGGTTATCGTTACAAGTGAGGGTGCGGAGTTGCAAGAGGTTTGGCAACTCAATCTTCTTGATGCTGTTATTCGAGCAGTTAAGGGTTGCGAGGTTGGTACAAGACTCCAAGCCTGTCAAATCGGTAACACCCTTACCCGAACAGTTTACCATAGTGATATTGTCCGCCTCAACAATAGAGATTTCGCCATCGCCATTGTCGTCGTAATTATTCACAAGGTATGCCTTCAAGTTCGCATCAGGGATATGCAGACCGCCATTATTGAAATAGGTTGTGGTGGTGTTATCCTTGGTGATAGCCACAGCCGAGAGTTGCTCCTCATTCTTCACCCAAAGCTTCACTAGGTTTGGATTCTCCGAGCAGTCGAGGGTGGCAAGAAGGGCGTTGTTGCTGATGTCGAGCATTGCAAGGGCGTTGGTCGAGCAGTTGAGTGTCTGCAACTTCGATGCAGGAACGATATTCAGCGCAGTCAGAGCGTTCTTAGAGCAATCGAGGTCGGTGAGTGACGAGCAGCCCGCAAGCGAGAGTTCTGCAAGGTTGTTTGCCGAGCAGTTAAGGACAGAGAGCGAAGGCTGATTACCCAAATAGAGTTTGGTAAGCGAGTTGTCGTTACAAGCAAACTCAACGAGAAGGTTACACTTGGTAACATCGAGAGTAGTAAGTGCATTCTTCGACACATCGAGAGTGGTCAAAGCGGCGCTCTTGCTGAGGTTGAGGCTCTCGATATGGTTGTTCGAGCAGTTCAACTCGGTGAGCAGAGTGAGGTTCGCAACATCGAGCGATACCAACTCGTTTTTGAGGCAGAGCAACGATGTGAGTTGCTTATTCTGCGACACATTGAGCGAAGCGAGTTTGTTGATAGATAGATTGAGCGAGGTCAAGCCCTTCATCTTGCTGACATCTACGGTTACGAATTTATTGTTCGAGAGGTCGAGCGTAGTAACCGATGCTGGCAAAGCAACCGACTCCAACGAGTTGGTAGCAGCCGAAACGGTTGTTAATTTCGTGTTGCTTGCAAGGTTGAGCGATTTAATCTTGTTGTAAGAGCAGTCGAGCGATTCGAGGTTTGTGAAATACTCGATACCCTCCAACGATGTGATTTGAGGAATGGTTGCAGATATATCGAGTGATGTGACGGCAGTAGCCTCGTCGGCAAAAATCTCACCATCGCCATTTGCATCATACTTCTCCAAAAGCACCGCCTTGAAGTTTGCATCGGTGAAGGCGATGTTGTCGGTAGTCCAAGGCACCATATTTACATACTCCGAAGCTAGTTGATTGTTGCCGTCAGATACCTGCAAACGAACATTTGCCGAAATCTCACTGCGGAAGAATGCCTCATTGAGATTTGCGCCCGAAACTACTACGGTCAAAATGCCGTCTTTTGCTGTTGCGCTCTCGATAGTGAGATTTACAAAGTCGCCAGCAGTGGCACGAGTCATCGTATAGACAGCCTTGGCGCTGAGTGCGCTCTGCCAAACGGTAACGAGTTCGGCTGCGGTCGATGCGGGTTGCAACTCGAAATCGAGGGTTGCAGTGCCAGCGGTGATTTTGCCATTGCTATTGGTGTAGTACATGGTAGCATTGCCATCGGCGTACTTAGGCACGAAGCTGATAGATTGGATGCGTGCCAAGATAGCTGCAACCTGCTCCTGCAAGGTTGAGATGTCGCCCTGGATGTTGTAGATAGCGACCTTGATGTTCTTAACCTCCTTCTCCAAGTCGGTTACACGAGCGGTCAGTGCTTCAATAGTTGAGTTGATAGCTGCAACCTCTGATGCAACATGGTCACGAAGCTCACCATCGAGGGTTGTGATAGCGTTTGAGATAGCATTTTTGTAGGCAGTGGTAATCTCCTTAGTGGTTTCAACCAGCTCTTCCTGCAGGGCTGTAATGTTAGCAGTATTGGCAGTGATTGCAGCCAGGTTGTCTGCGATAGCTGCGGCATTGTTGGCAATCTGCGCTGCGTTGGCACTAATGTCGGCAGCATTCTTGGCGATGGTGGTTGCGTTGGCAACGATAGCTTGTTCGTTAGCGTTTACCTGGTCTTGAAGCTGGGTGATAGCCGTCTGGTTTTGGTTGATAAGAGCATTGTTGGCAGCGATAAGCGATTTGTTAGCTGCAATCAGTTCGGCATTAGCCTCAATGTCTGCATCGTTGTCCAAAATCGCCTGGGCATTTTTGCGGATACTCTCAGCATTGGTCTCAATAGCGTTGGCGTTAGTGATAATGTCGTTAGCATTTTTTGCGGCCTCAGCAGCAAGTGATGTGAGGTCGTTTTCAAGAGCTGAGATAAGTTTGCTGTTTTCGCCAATTTTGGCATTGATTTCGTTTTCAAGCTCTGAAATGCCATCTTTGATAGAGTTCTCTGATGCGGTAATTTTGCTCTCCAGAGCAACCTTTAAGGCCTCCAATTTAGCATCAGCCTCGGCGATGGTGTAGTAACCAGCAAGCTGGGTATTTACCCACTCCTTGATAGAGGCTTCGGCTGCATCAACGGCACTCTTTATTGCGCTGGTGTATGCATCTGTAATATCTTTGTTTGCGGCAGCGATAGCATCAGTATAGCCTTTGGTGATGTCTGCCACAGCATTTGCCAGTTCACCCTTAACACCATTGATGGCCTCTGCCAACTTAGCATCGACACGCTCCTCAAGCTCCTTGAGCAGAGTATTGACGGTCTGAGCATCAATGCCAATAGCAGCCACAGCTGCAGCAAGTTCATTGAACTTCTCCAATGTGGCAAAAGTTGCGGTTGCCCAATCTTCGGTACCTGATAATTCGGTATCTACATATGATTTGAGGTTGTCAATCTTGCCTTCAAGCTCTTTGTCCTTATTCTGCAGATTGACAATCAGCGCATTGATAGATTTGAGTTCTGACTGTATGTCGCTTTTTGCTGCATTCAGGAGAGCGATTACTCGTGCCGATTCTGCACTAATCTGACCCTCCAAAGAGGTTTTTAACTCTGTGATTTTATTGTTCGTTGTTTTTATCTCCTCTTCAAGCTCTCCTGCACGAGTTTGAAGAGCCACAATATACTCTTTCAGTTCAGTGTCGGTCTTCTCCAACTTGGAGAGGGAAGAGTTGATGGATGTAATTTGTTTTGTGATAGATGCGATTTGTGTGTTCTGAATTGCATCCACAGTTGACTCTAGACCATCAAGACGGTCGTTGATTTCTGAACAGCCTGACAATACCATTGCCATCGCTGCAAGTGCAAGAAATAGTTTCTTCATAACAGTAAAGTATAAAAATTAAGTTTATAATGTCTGCGCTGTTATGACAAAAAGAAAGTGTGGAGATGACTTCGTTTATTTAACGGAAGGCTCTGACAAAACCCTGACTAAAACAAACGATACAATGCCCCACACTTGGATAGTATGATGTATATGCCAAGAGGGGCATAGCCACACATAACTATACAAGAAATGAGTGCTGTTCGTTATCCCTTAGTCATTGAAAACTGTCAGATTTTCCGTTAGGGACTGCGAAAACACTTTCTATATGTCTGTAATCAAGTGATTACAAGGACAAAATTAGAAAACATTTTCCAAACGAACAACACCCAAAGGGACATTGTATATAAAAAGCTGCAACCTTTCGATTGCAGCCCATAAAAATTCATGTCGGCTATTTTACCCCAGCATCCGCCTTCGGAGCGGTCAGTAAAGTACCCTTGCGGATGGTGCAAAACTTATTGCGGTAGGGTTTATCTGGCGTGATGCCGATGTTCGCAAGGCTCTTGTAAGTGATGCCGATTTGCTCCTTGCCGAAGTGGTCGCACAAAGCTTTGATGCTACCGAAGTAGTGGTGTTCTGCACCGAGTTCGAGGTGAATAACGGTGCGTTCTTGCTTCTCTGTTGCCATAATAAATCAAATTTAGCCCCAAAATTAAGAAAACATGGAAAATAATCAAAATAATCCATAAAATTGTTATCGAAAGTTTGGATATATTAAACATTTTCCATATCTTTGTTATCAAAAAAGGAAACGAATTAAACATTACAAATATGACAACAGTAGTAGCAGTAACAAACCGAGATATGTACCGAGCAGCGGTAATCTCGCAGAGAGTTCAAAATGATTTCGTAACTGGTTTGCAGGTGGCAAAGTTGAACGAGTTGAAGGCTCGTATGTGCCGAGAGGTTGTGAAATTTGCTTACCTCAAAAAGAGCGGAGAAGTTCGCATCGCATACGGCACTATGATGCCCGCTTTGGTCGGCGACCACATTAACGGTTGTGGTGTGTGTGGCGATGCTCGCAAGGTTTGCACCTACTTTGATGTAGAGCGTGGAGAATTTCGATGCTTCCAATTACAATCTTTGGTGAAGATTTTCTAACTATGGCTACATCAGTTATTTACGCAAGAGTTTCAAGCACTGGCGAGAGGCAATCGACCTCTCGTCAGGTTGCTGACCTGACCGACTATGCCAGCCGTAACGGATTGGATGTTGTTGAGGTTTATGAGGAGCATATCAGCGGTGCAAAGCGCAACGAGGAGCGTGCCGTATTAACCGAGTGCATCGCCTATGCTGTCGGCAACAAAGTCGATGTGGTGCTATTCTCGGAACTCTCCCGTTGCGGTCGTGCTGTTTGGGAGGTGCTGGACACTATCCGAACATTGAAGGACAACGGTATCAACGCCTATTTTCAGAAGGAGGGTTTGTCGTTGTTTGGTGCAGATGGTAGAGAGAATCCATATTTAGCAGTGATGGTATCAGTCTTGGGCGTATGCGCTCAGATGGAGCGTGAGAACATATATTATCGCCTCAACAGTGGTCGTGCCAAGTACATTGCTGATGGTGGCAAGCTTGGTCGTAAGGTCGGCTCGGTAAAGAGTAGGGAACGTAAGCAGGAGGAGTATGGAAAGGTCATTCGCTCATTGAAGGCTGGTAAATCAATCCGTGATACAGCGGCGATTTGTGGAGTGTCAGTATCGACAGTTCAACGAGTAAAGAAGGAGTTTGCCATATAAGATGTCTAATTTTTCAGGGGTGAAAATTTTCGGAAAAAATTTTTTGACCCAACAGCTTGAACGGGGGTGTTAGGGGACACAAATTTCATTTTTAAGGCGAGGGACACTTTTGAAAAACTCGCACTACACCCCCTCCCAACCCCTAAATTTTACAAAAAAAATATCCATGTAAATTCACATGGTAAAAATTATATAATCGTCAATAAGTCTGAATGTTATGAATATATAGAAATTGTAGTGTTTAGGCTTACTTGTAATAGGTTGTGGTCTGTTGTTAAATTATGTGTGCCCATTTAATTAAAAATTTGTATTTCTCGTTTTTTGTTTGTATATTTGCATTACTTCGGTTCTTTCGCGAGAACAGATGTCTAAACTATAAATCAAATTAAATTTTAAGATTATGTAACCATAGGATAACTGCGCCCATAGCGCAAAGGTTGCTGTGTGCCTTGCCGACCAGAAGTCCCGCTCAATTAACCGTAGCAGGAGGCGAATAGCAGTATAACCCCTTCGGGGGATTGAAATCATATATGTATATGATTGATTATAAACCATTTGAAAATTTTAACATTAGTGAAGATGAAGGAATAATCTTAACAAATTATTTCGAGGCATTAGCCCTCATTGGTATTGAATACCTAAATAATAATAAAGAGATAAATGATTACAAATATGAATAAAAATTGCTATATATGGAGTAGAGTCAGTACAAAGCACCAGGAGGAGAATGGTGGCAGCCTCGATGACCAGAAGTGCCGCTGCGAAAGGTTTGCCCGTGAAAACGGCTATACTATCAAGGGTTATTTTGGTGGAACGCACGAGAGTGCTAAGACACCAGGGAAACTAATCAAGGAGATGATTACAGCGGTCAAGAAGGATAGAAGCGTCAAGTATATCATCGTCAATCAGGCTGACCGTTTCAGTCGTAATGCAGGTCAGGCTATCAATATCATCAACGACCTTAATGCTCAGGGAGTTATTATCGTGGAGGCATTGTCGGGTACAGATACCTCAACACCCGAAGGTGTAATGATGATGCAAGTCAAGTTGTCCCTGGCTCAATGGGACAACACCAATCGTACCAATAAGTTTGTGTCGGGTCGCAAGCACTGTATGGAGAGCGGTGTGTGGGTTGGTAAGCGACCTTTGGGATACAACAAGGAGGGTAAGAGTATCAACGCAAAATTCACCATCAACGCTACGGGTAAACTTATTCATAAGGCGTTTAAGTGGAAATTGCAGGGCGTGGATAATTTCCGTATTATGGACAGATTGTCAGCAATGGGATTGAATGTGAGCAAGCAGAAGTTGCACAAGATACTCACCAATCCATTCTATGCGGGCAAAATTCAGAGTAAATTCACCGATGGGGAGATTATCGACGGCAAGCATCCTGCAATCATTTCATGGGTGGAGTTTTTGCAGGTTCAAGAGATATTAAGCGGTAGAACGGGTGTTTACAAAGTTAAGGCGGAAACACCCTGTTTCCCCTTAAAGCGTCATATCCGTTGTGCCGAAGATGGTCTGCCCCTAACGGCATATACCGTCAAGCGTAAAAACATTGACTACTATAAGTGCAACCAGGTCGGTTGTAAGAACAATGTATCGGCAAAGAAGGTGCACCGCCTTTACGCCGAGTTGTTGGATGCCTATGCTATCCCAGCTACGCTGTTGGAATGGTTCAACGATGTGGTATCGAGTATCATATACGAAGAGGACAGCGAGCATAAGGAGCAGTTGTCTATTTTGAAGAAGCAGAAGAGCGAGTTGGAGAATAAGTTGAAGAAGTGCAAGGTCAGTCGTGGAATGGGTGATATTGACGAAGATATTTACACAACCACAGTGGAGGTTATCCAGGAAAAACTCGCCAAAATCGAGGTAGAAATGGCAAAGGTGAAAAGAAATTTATCGAACCTTACCTCAACGGTTGATGAAGTAGTTGCAACTTGTTGTAAATTAGGCAGTTTGTGGAGTGATTCAGAATTAGAATTATGCCAGAAAATCCAAAATTTGCTGTTTCCAAGCGGAATTTTATGGGATAAAGAAATTGGCAATTATCGAACCATCAACTGCAATCTGGCACTATCTATAATTCAAAGAATATCAAAAAGTTACAAAAATAAAAAAGAGGAAAATCCTTTCGGAAATTCCTCTTCGGTAACTTTGTGCGGATAAAGGGACTCGAACCCCCACGCCTCTCGGCATCAGATCCTAAGTCTGACGTGGCTACCAATTACACCATATCCGCATTAGGCGAGGCAAAGGTATAAAAAAATAATAAATATATCACAGATAAGAACAAATAATGCGCAATATTTCGAAAAAGCATTTAATGCAAATCAAATAATTCGTATATTTGTAATAGGCTATTCGCTATTCAAGGCCTACAAATTAACATATTGAAAGCCTAAATATCGCGATATGAAAATTTCATCACAAACAACAGGAATGTGTTGTTCATCAAAAAAAACATTGAAGATGAAGAGCATCAATTTTGTATTATATAGGATATGGGTGCTTTTTGCAATACTTTTTGTCCCAAGAGTTTCGGCACAAACCGTGAATTACACTCACGAAGGGACAACCATACGCCTCCGCACCATAGAGATTAATGCCGGTGCAGATAAGCCTTTTTCGGTCTTGCACATATCCGACTCGCACCTCGCCTATGCAGACGCCCGCGACGGAGCCCGCAAAGTAAAGTTGGCAGCAAAGCGTCGCAAGACAGCCACATCTCGCTATGCAGCGCTGATGGCACATCGCGAGTATGCCAGGAAGAACGATATGATTATTGTTCATTCCGGAGATTTTATTGACTTTGTCAGCCAAGCCAATCTCGAATGTGCCGAAGCATTTTTCAGCAAAGGAGATTGGATTGTCTGCGCAGGAAACCACGAGTACTCTCAATATGTAGGCGAGGCAAAAGAGGATGATGCCTATCGTGCGCAGAGTTACGACAAGGTGCAAGCCGCATTTCCGAATAATTTGACTTTCTACTCGCGTGTAGTAAATGGCATCAACTTCGTAACGCTCGACAATGGCTACTACAAATTCTCGAAAGAGCAGTTTGCCAAGATGAAGGCTGAGGTTAAGAAAGGATTGCCGATAATTATGGTGTGTCATGTTCCGCTCTATACTCCTGAAATGTGCAATCGCATACAGAAAGGCAACAAGGCCAAAGCGACAGCCTTGGCAGGGGCTCCTCGCAAAGTCACCGATGCATACGCACACAAAGAGCGACCCGCAGGCGAGGAGTGGCGCAATCGTAACATTCAGCAACGTGCCGACAAGACCACGTTAAAGTTTTGCAAGTGGCTAAAAAGACAAGAGGAGTTGAAAGCTATACTCACCGGACACTGCCACTTCTACCACAAGACGCAGTTCTCGAAGAGTGCAACCCAATACACGGTAGGTAGAGGTAATGGAGGAAACGGATATATAGTCAATATCAAGTAAACTTGATATTTCTCGCTCGCTTATTCCAAATATTTGAGCTTCGCTCGAACATACTCTCGCTCGCTGGGAAAAATATTCAAGTGAACTTGATATTTTTCGCTCGCTTATTCGTATATTTGTATCGTAACTATTTTTAAGACGTAATTGAGCAATGAAAAAGTTATTTTATCTACTGATATGCTGCTTTGCCTTGGTCGGCTGTAACAAGGATTTTGACAGCGTAAGATTCAAGGGTCGCAACCTGGCCGGATATTGGGCGCTGGTCGAGGATGACATCGACGGCGTCAAGCATTACGACCGTCCGACATATATGATCTGCTTCGACGGCAACCGTTTTTCGGATTGGTACTGCAAGAACGAGGAGGGCTACACCTTCAAGGATGGATATTTCCACGGCTGCACAATCAACGACTTCGAGACCGAGGGCAACTTCGACCTCAGCATCAAGGGCAGTTCACTATTTGTGATGAATATGTTTATGGGCAGCCTGAGTTTCGAGCGAGGATTGCTGAGAATCGGCTACGACTACAACTACGAGCTCTACGAGCGAGTCAAAGGATTTAAGTAGTGTACATATATAATATAAAAAGGATTGTCCAACCACGAGCGGCTGGACAATCTTTTTTTTCTTTTGACGTAACGACTATTTATTCAAGCTACCCTTCGCCTTGCCGGGCTTGCTGATAATCTTGCGAAGGATTCCGCGCGAGGAGGTAACCTCGCCCTTCAAAACATCTTCCACTGTAAAGCGAGCCAGCAGAATCTCTCCCTCGGTACTGCGACAGCGGTCATACGATATGTATATATATCCATCCTTCGACTCGAAACCGTCGGGATAGGATATCTTCAAACGCTCATCAAGCAGCAGACCACCCTGCCAGGTCTTGCCGTCATCTGCCGAGATAAAGGCGCGCAGATGCGAGCGTTTCGGGGTACGTTCGTCGGTCATTCCGTGGCGCACCATCAGCAGGCGACCATCCGCCAGACGACGAATAAAGTGGCGGGCATTAACGTGTGGCTGCCACTCCTCGATTTCGCCCCAGGTACGTCCCTTATCATACGACAACGAGCGATAGATACACTTACGCGAGCGCGAGGTCATCTGTAACGTGCCGTCCAGGAGCTCAACAACCATATTCTCCTCGTGGTTGGTATTGGGGATGATCACGCCCTTATGCCACTGCCAGGTCGCGCCCTTATCCGACGAAATAAAGACATTTGCACCGCGCATCGAATCGTACTCGTGATAAGCGTCGTGGTAGACATTCTGCTTGCGACCCTTATCGAGCAGGACATCGATAACGTGACGCTGCCAAAATGCCGTCGGAAGCACCCAATCGCCATTCGAGAGCACCGTAGGTTTATTAAGCGATACGCCAAGACCGATATATCGGGGTTTGCTCCAACGCGGACGTGCAGCATCGGGGTTATCGCACACCACAGCCCACGTTACCGCGCGACCATCGTAGTAGGTCATCGACACATCATAGAAGAGCCATAGACGGCCCTCTGGGTCACACCACAGATTGCCGACAATCGTACGTCGATTTTCGGGCAGACGCTCATCGTGCGGATCGAGCACAGCCTTCGTGTCGCTCCACGTATCGCCGCCATCATCACTCCACGTCAGCAGAAAGTAGGCTTTCGAATTGTCGCCACCACCCACTCGGCAGCACCAGATACGGCCACCACGTGTCTGCTCGATACCGATAGTCATTCCGTAGTCGAGATTGGCGGCTTTATAACGCTTGGCAGGCGAGGTATCAAGAGCTATCGGCTCCATTGCCGGGTCGGGTCGTCGCTTCGTACCAAGTACAGGGTCAAAGGCAGATTGCGGCTGTGCGGCAGACAAGAGATTGGGCGACAGAGTGGCCAAACCGACAAACAGAACCGCAACGGCACGGCTCGCAAATCGAAGTATAGGCTTGCGTTTCATATCGTTTACTTTTGTTTTTCTACCGAGTTGCCACTGACGGTCAGCAGTCGCATACCGTCGGCAGAGTTGGAGTATACCTGCACAACCTTATGGAAAGTGCCGGGCTCCATCTTGTGAGGCTCATAGGTAAGTTCTACCACTCCGTGCTCTCCCACCGCAAGCGGACGACGCGAATAGGTCGCTCGGATGCAGGTGCAAGAGGTTGCAATGCGGGTGATAACCAACGGCTCCGAACCGTCGTTCACATACTCGAACTGCACAGTCAGATCACCGCCCTTGCGCCCAACCTCGCCAAAGTCGTGCTTCGTCTTCGCGAAGGCGATATGCGCACCGTCCCACTTCGACTGCACAACACCCTCGGTCGCACTCTCTGCGGACGCCTCGTTCTTACGTTCGTGGCGAGAGTTACGATGCTCCTGCGCTGTGGCAGCTGCCACAAAGGCGAGCACGGCTACCGACAAAAGTAGAGTTCTCTTCATATCAAACTATTTGAGGTTGAATCGGTAGGTAATCGTTCCGCCCTCGATAAAGCTGCGGCTCTCGGTAAAGCGAGCCTTCTTGGCAGCATCTATTGCAGCCTGCACCAATGCATCATCCGACGAAGTCGAGCCATTGGGCTCATAGACGGCATTGGTCACACGTCCCGTCTTATCGACCGTAACGCGGATGACCACCTTACCGCTCTTGTTACCCGGATAGTTCGGGCGCGGCAAATCTCCAACCAGACCGCGACCTTGCAGGCCCTGATCGAGTTGGTCGTTACCCTCAGGATTCAGACCTCCGCCCGTACCCTTCGCCTGGTCCTTCTCGCCCTCCTGAGCCTTCGGATTGCCGGCCTTGTCGGGCTCGTCAGCTCCGCCCTTATTCATCTTGAATAGAGCCTTCGGATTGACGGTACGGGTCTGCTCATCCTTGCCTGTCACCTGCTGCTCATTATCCTTCGGAGCGAAGGTGTCGTGCATCTTCGGTTCGGGAGCGCGCACCTTCGGAGGAGCCGGAGGTGGCGGGGGTGGAGGTGTAGGCTCGACAAACTCGACCAAAATCTCGTTGCCGGCCGATATCTGATTCTTACCGAAATCAAACGACACAAAAGCAAACGCCACTCCAATCACCAGCGCATAAACCGCTGCTGCCAGAGCCGCCCACTGCTTGGGTCGCTTGTCGTTCGGGTCGTAATAGTACATAGTTCCTCTCTTTACAGACTTTTAGGGCTGTGTCGCCAGAATCAGTTTGTAGTTATTATCCTTGGCCACGTTCATAACCTTGACCACCTCGTCGATAGCCACCGTCTTGTCGCAGTGGAGCGATACGGTCGGGTCCTCCTGACCGCCAAGGCGAGCCTGCAATGCACGCTCAACACCCTCGATGCCCTTTACCTGCTCCAATTCGACATAGTAGTTATAAGCCGAGCCGTTCTGCTGGATAGATACGGTGGTTATCGCCTTATCTTTGAGCTGATTCGAGCTCTTAGGTAGCATCAACTTCAACGCATTGGGGTTGATGAGCGTCGTAGCGATAAGCATAAATATCAGCAGCAGGAACATAAGGTCGGTCATCGCCGATGAGGAGAATGACTTATCGACCTTTGAGCCGTGTTTGATTGCCATAGTCGATTACTTTTGAACGGGTTGATTGAGAATATCCATAAATGCAATCGAGTTAGCCTCCATACGGAAGACCACCTTCTCGATACGAGCTACCAGGTAGTTGTAGCCGAAGTATGCGGGAATACCGACGATAAGACCACCCACGGTAGTTACCATAGCGATATACATACCGCCCGAAAGCAGAGCCATATCGACCGTTCCACCCGCAGCAGACATATCCATAAAGGTCTGCACCATACCCATAACCGTACCGAGGAAACCGATCATCGGAGCACCACCGGCGATAGTAGCCAAGAACGGCAAACCGTTTTCGAGCTTCGATACTTCGAGGTTAGCCACGTTCTCGATAGCTGTCTGCACATCGTTCATCGGGCGACCCAGACGCTCGATACCCTTCTCGACCATACGTGCAATCGGGGTGTCGGTCTTCTTGCAGAGATTCACTGCCGAGTCAATCTTACCCTCCGAGATATAGTCGCGGATGCGATTCATAAAGTGCATATCGAGCAACGAAGCCTTGCGAATAGCGAGGAATCGCTCGACAAAGATAAAGATGGTAAATCCGCCCAAAAGGAGCAGCACCCACATAAGCCAGCCGCCCTTATTGAAGAGCTCCCACAATCCCATTTTAGCAGTTTCGGTGGCTACGACCTCGGTAGCCTGCAAAAGTGTAATCATAATGTGTAATTTTTATTTAAGTTTTTATTCGGTTTATTCTTTATCGTTTTTCCGGTTTTGTTCGTTTGCTACGGCAGCCGCAGGCTCCGAAGAGTTCGCACTTGACGTACCGTCGTCCTTTTGATTCTTCTTCGCCTTCTTGACGCGACGACGAATGGCAAAGTTCTCCTTCACGCGCTGTTTCAAATCCTTGAAGTTATCGAAACTCTGCTTGTAGTAGATACCGATACCCGTCTCCTGCAAACCCTGGTTCTCGTCGAAACGGTCGATAGTATGGGTAAATCCCTTCAATCGGAGGTTACCCGCACGGTCGATAAGCCACGTCAGGTAGGCCTCACCCATCAGGTTCGAGGCGTTCTGATTAACCGCCATAGACCTATCCACCAAGTAGTTACCCTCGACTTCGAGCAACAGACGGTTATTGATAAGCTCGGTCGAGAATCCGAAATCGACCTCATCGCTGGTCACATCCGTTCGGGGACGATAGCGAATCACGATATTGTAATCGTCAGCCGAGAGCCAGTTACTCAACTGATTAGACAGAAGCTCGAATCCCGTAGCCGCAGATGCCGACACACCGATATTGGCCGAGGTATCGGATGCCGCCTCCGAGATAAAGCTATTCGCCACCAGCAGGTAGAGGAACTGCTGCGAGCGGCTTTCGGGCGTACTGAGCGCATTTGCCACCACCGCCTGCACGTCGGGGTCGGCATTCGGCACCACTACGTCGAAGGTTACGGTCGGCTTGGTCAGCCTGTCGCGCAGGTGAATGATACAATCCACCGGCACGGCACGTGTCGAGGTATTGGACGACACACTACCCATCAAGAGGGGTTGCAACGACGCCTTAACCTTATAGACGGCATTGATATTGAGCAACGCATCGACCGGCTCTCCCGTCCAGTTGATTGTCGAGCCCTCCTCGATGATAAACTTCTTGTTAATGATATTCTGCAACGTAAACAGATAGCTACCCTCCGTAATGGTGTAGTCGCCATACATCTCAAAGATATTCTGTGTCGGGTTGATATGCATATTGAGAGCACCCTCTCCACGGCCCTTGATAATATCGCCCACCGTCGGGTCAATAACAAGCTGACATATCGCGTTCGGGTGCACATCGAGAGCCATATTGATATCCATAGCTGCCGAGGCCGACGCGAGATTACGCTGGCGACGCTCGAACATCAGTTTCTTGCGCACCAAGTAGTTGGTCGTATCAGGCTTATCGGCCTGCTCGAAGATCACGAAGTCGGCATTTGCCACATCCGACTTGCCCGACAACGGCAGATAGAACTCGCTATTGTCATCCGTCGCAGCCACGATATCCATCGACACACCGCTCTTATCGCCCGCAATCGTCGCAGCACCGCTGGCATAAACCTTACCGTAGAAGTAGTCGTTATCCTGCGCGGTCGTATTCAGCACCAGCATCTTGCGCGGTTGCACATTGACCTTGAAGGCGATATTCGAGAGATGATTCAAACTCAAATCGAACGACAGCGTACCCTCGTTGCGCTCGGAGTCGTAAACCTTCACGGAATCTATATGGAAGCAGTTATTGCGCACATCAATTCGAGCCGTCGGCACGTGGTACTCGACCTGCGTATAGTCGATCTTGGTGCTCATATCCCTCACGTCGATACCACCTCTCAACTCCGCAGAGCGACGTTCGCCCGTGAAGGTCAAATCGGCCACAGCCACACCGCGCGTCTCGGACATCACATCTTTGAGCAGCGGATTCAACAGAGCCAAATCGAGGCTGTCCATATCAACTTTCGCGTAGTAGCGCACCTGCGAGGGGGCATAAAATCCACGAATCAACGTATCGCACTTATTGCGATCGGTAACGAAGTATCTCGCTCGGTTACGCTCGAAATCCCACTGCGTATTGAGCTTCATCGCTGCCAACGGTATCTTATTCACACGGATACTGTCGAGGTCGATATCTGCATTAATCTCGCTTCTTTTCAATGCCGATTTTACCGAGGCGTAGCCATTGGTGCGGCCCTCGATATTATAGCCAATCTTCTCGGCCACCTGCAACAGCGGCGAGAGCTCGAAATCGTGAAGTTTGAGGGTCAGCGAATCCTCGCGACTGCGCGAAGCCACACCATCAACCACGAGCAGCTGACGGTCGTTGCGCACCGTGAATTTATCAATTACCACACTCGTCGAGTCGGCATTAATCTCCTTGGCTGCGATATCCCAACGCTCGCCTCGACGTTCGAGGTATGAGGGCTTGACCGCAATATCTACGCTTCGCTGATTACTCTGCGCATCCTTTTTCAGGCGCAAACCCAAACCGACATCACCGGATGTCTGCTTAACCGTATCGCGGAAAGTCGTCGCCAGATTGATAAGGTTATTCTTCACGCCACAGTGGATATCCAAATCGTGGAAATGGAGTGTACCCGCATAAAGGTCCTCGGAGTCGAGTTTCAACACCAACGAATCGCGTCGATTCGACACATTCAGGTCGAGCATCGTTGCCAACATCTTCTCGCGCTCGATATAGTCGCTATGGGCTCTCATCAGGAAGAGATTACCCACAGGGTCGAGCAGCACCTGCACAGTCGAGCCGTCGGCAACCTGCAATCCGCGCGAAATAACATCGGCCACAGGGTTGAAATTCTTGGTCGTGAACGAGAGCAACGAGAAGTTATGCTGACGCGAACGTCTTTCGCTCTCGACTGCCGCCACCGTAGCCTCCGAAGCTTGCACCTCATCCAACAACGGCAGGTAGCGACCGAGCATCGCCTTCAAATAGGTCAAGATATCTTTGTAACTGCTGCGACTCTCGAAGACTGCATCTGCAAAGTCCGAGGTCAGCACAAACGAGCCGGCATCTTCGTTGCTATCCATCTCCAACGAGATATGCTCCGAGGTAACCTCCTTATCGTTGTAGCGATACTTCACATCGGCAATGCTCACCTCGCCATCGAGGGCATCGGGAATCGAACCCTTGGCCGCCACACCGATATTTGCCGACACAACCGACACCGAGTCGCGCTTATTGATATTCATAGCCACCAAATCGGCCTTGCGCAAATCGACGATAACATCGTAAGAGGGCTTCTCGCCACCCAGGCCTAACACTGCCAAGAGGTCAAAGTCGAGGATATTACCGTTACTCTTAATCTCTGTGCGAACATTACCATTCTCAACTCGTCCCGTAGCGGTAATCGAGTCGTAGATGCAGTCGTACATCGTAAAGCGGTCGATAGTTCCATCGACATCAAATCCATATTCGCCACCACCCAGCTCGCCCTTTGCAGTAACGTGCAGTGCAGTAGTTCCCAAAACCTTATTTCCGAGCACACGACCCAAATCCACCGAGGCCGTAGCAACCTTTGCGTCCAAAGCTGTATTCTTCTGCTCTGTGGGCGACATCGCAACCTCGAATCCCACATCTCCCGCAGCCGTACCCACAACGCCCTTCGTCTTGAAGTTCGAGATTCGTCCGTTGAATCGTCCCGCGAGTGTCAGGTCATCGGCTCGGTCAAGCATCTCGACCACCGACTTCGGGATTTGCAGATGCGCAATCTTCTCGGCCAAGCGGTCAAGCTCCGCAGGGGGTGCTGCAAAGTATCTGATATTGATTCCGAAGTTCGTCTTGCGGTAGTCGGGCAGTCCCCTGATAGCCAAATCGGCCCTCAACGACGCTCCGCCCTGCGTACGCAGGTTACGCACCTCGCCCTTGAAGTTGGCAACCGGGCCCTCCATTCGCAAATCGACATCCGTGAAGAGCGTCTGCCAACGACGTAATTCCGGAGCAAAGTAGCCGATATCGTCACTCGACACAGTGCTATTGCTTGCAGCTGCGTCAATGCGGACATTATTGACAAAATCCGTATATTGAGTCCACTCGCCACCCGTAATCGAGAAGTGGTCGAGCATAATATCGGATTTGGCCGTCAGGATATTCAAATTCGCCAACTCGACCAGACCCTCATCCACGCCAAAGCATCCCGTGATATTTTCGACAACAAAACCACTGCGTTCGTGGAAATGCAGATGCTGAATATCGCCACCAACCCTCGCCTCGGCAACAACAAGGTCCGTAACCCTGGCATTGAGGTCAAGCAGCTGCATATTGCCATAATCAACGCCATACTCCGGATTAAAGTGTTCGAGCTGCTCGATTTTCAGAGTAAGGCTATCAACTTCCGCATCTGCGATTTCAAGGCGGAACTTACTATCTTTCTTCTTTTTGGCGAAACTATCGACCACCTCCTTGATATTCATCACACCCTCGGAGGTCTCGACAAGGTAGAGTTTAACCCTCTCGGCAAAAGCCGAACTAAAACGCAAAGCTCCGCGCACACCCGCAAGATTTGCTCGCAGATGATCGACATACAAGAGCGTATCGCGTTGATAATCCTCGACATAGAAGCCGTAGACATTGATTCTGTTCGGGAAGTTGATATTCAGGCGGTCGATACTCACTCGCGCATCTATTTTGCGTGTGGCGAACTCGGCAGCCTTATGTGCAACAAAGTTCTGCACGGCCGGAATATCCAGCAGCAACATAATAACAACGGGCAACATTATCAGCAACAAAACGATTGCCGATAGGAGTTTTCCCGATATTTTTATAACTTTGCGCACGATTAGGTCAATAAGTTATTTATTATAACTTACAAAGATAACGATTTATAATTAAATACCTAAAATTTACGGATAAAAACGCAACAAAAATAATTTAGCAATGGATATTACCATTTTAGGCATCGAATCTTCGTGTGATGACACCTCTGCGGCAGTCATCCGCAACACCACGCTGCTCTCGAACGTCATCGCCTCGCAGGCTGTGCACGTCAAGTACGGAGGAGTAATTCCCGAACTCGCCTCACGCGCTCACCAGCAAAACATTATCCCCGTGGTCGATACTGCCCTCAAAGAGGCCGGTGTCACTCCCGACAAGATTGATGCAATAGCATTCACGCGCGGTCCGGGTCTGCTCGGCTCGCTGCTCGTCGGTGTTTCGTTCACAAAGGGACTTTCGATTGCCGGCAATATCCCGATGGTCGAGGTTAATCACTTGCAGGGCCATATCTTGTCGCACTTTATCGACCTGCCCGACAAGGAGTTACCACACCCCTCGTTTCCGTTCCTCTGTCTGCTTGTCAGCGGTGGCCACTCGCAGATTGTCTGCGTGAAATCGCCCTACGAAATGGAGATTATCGGCACAACCATTGACGATGCCGCAGGTGAGGCGTTCGATAAGTGTGCCAAAGTGATGGGACTACCCTATCCCGGTGGTCCGGTAATCGACAAACTCGCTCATCAGGGCAACCCCGAAGCCTTCCGCTTTGCCAAGCCACACGTCGCAGGTTTCGACTACTCGTTTTCGGGCCTGAAAACTTCGTTCCTCTACACTTTGCGCGATGCCGTAGCCGAGAATCCCGACTTTATCGAGCAGAACAAAGAGGACCTCTGCGCATCGCTCCAAAGGACCATCGTCGAGATACTCCTCGACAAGCTCGTAAAGGCTTCGAAAGAGTTAAAAATCAAAGATATTGCCATTGCCGGAGGAGTATCGGCAAATTCAGGTCTGCGCGAGGCTATCGAGGCCGAGGGTCGCAAGCGCGGATGGCGCACATTCCTACCCGAATTTAAGTTCACGACCGACAATGCAGCAATGATTGCTTTGGCGGGATATTTCCGCTACCAGAAGGGCGAATTTTCGTCACTCGACACCGCACCTGTTGCCCGTATCGAGGAGCTTTTGTAGTCGGATAAACGCTGAAATTTTAGATAAAAAAAGAGCCGCGATATGCGGCTCTATTTTCTTTATTGACAAAGTAACCTTGTTCGACAGCGTGGTTTGCCAAGAAGTTGTATAACAAGAGCTAATTTTAGGCTTGCGAAGTCCGAGAAAGCGGAGTTTACTGATAGTAAATGAGCATTTCGAGGGCAAGCGTAACGCCAAATTAGCCTTGTTAGACATCTTCTTCTCTAAAATTTCAACACCTCATCGATACCCAACTCTTTGTACTGCGTATCGAGTTCATCGCCTCGATCCGAGAGAATCAGTAGTTTATCGCCCTCGATTAACTCGGTATTTCCGCGCGGAACGAAGTAATCCCCATCTCGACAAATCATCACGACTAACGTATTGTCAGGCAGAACCATATCGCTCAACTTATTACCTCCGCTGAGCATCATCGGATTGACCTCAACCTCCGAGAATACCGCGTGCATATACTCGCGCATCTCCTCGCCAAACGAGGATTCACGCTCCTCGTACGCCAAGCCGAGGGCATTGGCCATACCGCTCACGGTTGTACCCTGCACCGCCATCGAAATCAGTGTCACGAAGAAGACGATATTGAACAACATCTCGGCACCGTCGATATGCTCAACCACGGGATAGGTCGCAAAGATAATCGGCACTGCACCACGCAGTCCGACCCACGATATATATATTCGTGCCTTGGTCGAGAATTGACGGAACGGAGCCAGACAGGCAAAGACGGCCAACGGTCGCGCCACGAAAATCATAAAGGCACCGACTAAGCATCCCAGCACGATAACATCGAACTGCAACAGCTCCTCGACATTCACTAACAGTCCCAATGTCAAGAACATAATCACCTGGCACAACCACGTAAAACTATCGAAGAAGGTTGTCAATGTCCGTTTGTGTACGAGTTTGTTATTTCCGACCACCAAACCCGCGATATAGACCGCCAGGTAGCCGTTACCCTGCAAAATCGAGGTGAACGAGAAGGTCAGAAATACCGAGGCGAGCAGCAGCACCGAATAGAGTGCCGGATTGGCGATATTTATGTGATTAATGACCCACACCGTACCACGGCCCAGACCATATCCGAGCAACACGCCGACAAACATCTGCACAAAGAACATAAAGACGCTCGATCCGGCCGACATACCCTCGCGCATACTTCCCGACAAGATACTGACTAACAGCACAGTAAGGATATATGCCATCGGGTCGTTACTACCGCTCTCCAACTCAAGCATCGGGCGCAGATTTTCGCGCAAACCCTGCTTCTTGGTACGCAAAATCGAGAAGACCGAAGCCGAGTCGGTCGAAGACATTGTCGCTGCCAACAGCAGCGCAAACGGGAAGGTAAGCGAAATATCGAGCAGCGGTGCCACCAGCCACACAAAACTCGCCACGATAAAGGCCGTCAGCATTACACCGACAGTGGCGAGCATCACTCCTGCACCCATAACGGGCCGTATCTCCGAGAATCGCGTATCCATACCACCCGAAAAGAGGATAATACAGAGTGCAATCATACCCACAACCTGAGCCAATTCAGCTGAATCGAAAGAGATAAAGTTGTAGCCGAAGAACATTCCGACACCCAGGAACAGCAACAACGCCGGCGCACCAAAACGATAAGCCATCTTGCCGGCAAAAACGGCAATTATGAGCAACAGAGCTCCTACCAACAGATAATTTTCGCTTCCTATCATAACTCTCGACTATCGTCTCAAAATCTTCACTTCGCGCAGCGGTCGATACTCCAACTCGACATACTCAAAAGGCTGACACACCGCAAAGTGGCCATCTGAAGTTCGACATAAAGCCACCGTCACTGTCGCTACTCGCGATTCGGGTATTGAGAGCAGAGCCTCGATATCGCCATTATCGATTGCCGCCATAATGTCGTGCATCTGATTGCGAGCAAACGACAATTCGGTAATCTTCAACGGCTCGCCAATCTCGCCAAGGCAAGGACGGCCCTCGCCACCAAAAACGCGACCAAGCAACATCACAAAACCCACAATCGCAATCACCGCACCGGCAAGCAGCAATGACGAATGCCAATCAGCCACAGCCGACCCTTCAGGTATAGAGTACCCTGAAACAACCACAAGTGCACCCAAGGCTATCGCCACAACAGGCTTTACAACGCTTTTACGACGCTTTACAATAATATTATCGGGCAAGGCATACAACGCCTCGCAAAAAATTGTTTTATCCATCTCTTTCTTAATTATTTAGTTATTTGACAATAAATTTTGCAGCACCCAACATTCCAAAATATAGAATATTGACTGTTTGAAGCTTAAAATATTGTCTATGGCTAAATAATCAGCCGGCAGAGCATACAGATAGCATAATCCGATGGTGCGCCACCGACAAATAGTCGTGAAAGAGGTTTTGTAGATACATAAACACGCCCCGCTCCTGCCGCACGAACAACCGAGAAGCAGAACGCACGGCGTTCGCCACCGTAGTCATTACGAGAGACCTGCTCAACGTGTTGCGGAGCAGTAACACTCGGCACAGAGGGGAGTTTCAAATCGGAGTTATACGTGCGAGCACAATCAATCTGCACCACCATATCGGCAGACAACTCCGAGTTATACGACGAATTGCACGATAGATGCTCGGTCTCAACTAGTACATCAAATGCACCGTCGAGAACAAGGCCCCAAACCAGGGCTACCACTATCATCAACACTTTTTTCATGCTCAATTCAGGTCCGTATAACTTATTGCGGTATGAATATATATGTTATCGTTCCGGTCTGCTTTGCGGGGGCAGACTGATTGATATCGAATGTCGAGCGACGTGCCGACGTAAGAGCCGTGCGACGCATACACTCATCTCCGCCCGACTTGACATAAGCACCGATAACCTCTCCGCTACGATTGACCGTGATAGCCACCACAACCTCGCCACCGCCCTCACATTTGTAGGAGGGTTTATCGAGGTAGCGATGATGACGCAACGGGTTGGTCAGCGAATACGACACCGTAACCATACCCTTCACTTTGCGTGACTCGCTCTTCTCCTCGTTCTTTTCGGCCTCATCCTTACCTATCGCCTCGGCTTCGGCAAGACCCTTTTCGTAGGCTTCACGGTTGGCCTTCATTCGTTTCTGCACATCTTGCGCAGACTGATTAAGCTGTGCCGTCTTTGTTCCGCGGTCGTCCTTCAAGTTCTCGTTCAGCGCATTCTCATTGGATGCCGTATTGCGAATATTGCGCCAATCCTCGTCGCGCAGACGAGCCTCAACCTCGGCTCGCAGACGGTCACGTTCCTGTTGCAGCTCGTCGAGAGTCTCCAAATCCACCAGGATAGTCGAAGTCCCCTGACGCTCGCCCACGGCAATCTTGCCCGCCACAAAGACGATACCCACCACCAGATAGACAATAAGCGTCACTGCCAAGCCTACACGGTGATCATACGCCCACTCGCCGATATCCTCCTTGCGGTTATCGAACGGCAGACGCAGACGCGGTTTGCGCGGCTGTTTGCGGGGTTGCTGCTCGCTGATTTTCGTATCTCTATTTTCGGGCATATTTACCATTGCGCTGAAATTTCAGCAAAAATAGCGATTTTTAACTTATTTTTTATATCTTTACCTGCAATTTAACAAAAATTAGAGAAATATGTCATCAAAACAACAGACTCTCAACGGCTCGATAACCTTTTCGGGTAAGGGCCTTCACACAGGATTATCGGTAACTATGACCGTCAATCCCGCTCCGGCAAACAGCGGAATCTCGTTCCGCCGTATTGACCTCGAAGGTGCGCCCTCGATACCGGCACTCGCCGACTTCGTTGTAGACACCTCGCGTGGTACGACCATCGCCAAGGAGCAAGCCAGAGTCAGCACAATCGAGCATATTATGTCGGCATTGTGGACTCTCGGAGTCGATAATGCAGTCATCGACATCAACGCCCCCGAAACCCCGATTATGGATGGATCGGCTCGCGAGTACGCAGCCAAGATCAAGGAGGTGGGCACCGTCGAGCAGGATGCCGAGCGCGAATATTACCAGGTAACCGAGAAGATGGTCTACTCGATTCCCGAAAAGGGTGTCGTTCTGGTCCTCTACCCCAACGACGAGTATAACGCTTCGGTACACATCGACTACAACTCGAAGGTTATCGGCAATCAATTCGCTACCTTCGAGCCGAACGACGATTACGAGAGTAAGATCGCTCCGTGCCGCACCTTCGTCTTCCTGCACGAGTTGGAACCTCTCTTCAAGATGAATCTCATCAAGGGTGGCGACCTCGACAACGCTATCGTCGTGGTCGAGAACCCCGTTTCGGACGAGCAGATTGCGCACCTGAAAACAATCTTCAACAAGGATGATATCCGCGTTACGGACGGCTACCTCAACAACCTCGAATTACGCGCTACAAACGAGCTGGCTCGCCACAAGTTGCTCGACCTTCTGGGCGACTTCGCACTGCTCGGCCGCCGTATCAAGGGCAGCGTTTGGGCTACACGTCCCGGCCACTACGCCAACACCGAATTTATGAAGCAGTTGCGCGTAACCGTACGCAGCGAGGGCGAGAAACCACGCTTCAAATACAGCCCCAACAAGAAGCCTATCTACGACATCAACCAGATTCAGGAGATGCTGCCCCACCGCGCACCATTCCTGCTCGTCGATCGTGTCTTCCACATCGAGGAGGATTCGATTGCCGGCATCAAGAATATCTCGATGAACGAGCCCTTCTTTGAGGGCCACTTCCCCCAGGAGCCCATTATGCCGGGGGTGCTTATCGTCGAGGCATTGGCTCAGTGCGGAGGCATCCTCGCATTGTCGAGCGTCAGCGATCCCCAGAAATACTCAACCTACTTCCTGCGCATTGATGACGTGCGTTTCAAGCAGAAGGTTGTTCCGGGCGATACGCTCCAACTCGAAGTCCAGCTCGTCGAGCCTTTACGTCGTGGCGTAGCCATGATGCAGGGCAAGGCTTTCGTCGGCAACAAGCTCGTCTGCGAGGCCTCGATGATGGCACAGATTATCAAGAACGAAGAGTAAATAAAAAATATTAATTCTAAATTTTGAATTTGTATTATGATTAGCAATTTGGCATATATTCACCCCGACGCAAAGTTGGGTAATAACGTAACCGTCGAGCCGTTTGCCTACATCGCCGGAGATGTCGTTATCGGTGATGATTGTTGGATTGGCCCCGGAGCTATCATCAACGACGGTGCCCGCATCGGTAAGGGTAACAAGATTCACACAGGAGCATCTATCGCTTGTCTGCCGCAGGATTTGAAGTTTGCAGGCGAGGTGACCACGGCCGAGATCGGCGACTACAACGACATCCGCGAGTGCGTAACAATCTCACGTGGTACAGCTTCGCGCGGAACAACCGTCGTAGGTAGTCATAACCTGCTTATGGCCTACGTTCACGTGGCTCACGACGACGTTGTCGGCAACCACTGCGTAATCGCCAACCGCGTATCACTCGCAGGCGAGGTCGAGGTGGGCGACTGGGTAGTTATCGGTGGCCACGCTGCCGTACACCAGTGGGTTCACATTGCCGACCACGCTATGATTCAGGGAGGCACACTCCTCGGCCAGGATGTTCCGCCCTATATCGTCGTAACTAACGAGGGCCAGCGTTATGCCGGCATCAACAAGGTCGGATTGAGCCGTCGCGGCTTTACTCCCGAGCAGATCAACACTATCCACAGTGCCTGCCGCATTCTCTTCCAGAGCGATCTGAACTATATGTCGGCTTGCGACAAGGCCATGGAAGAGCTGCCCGCATCGCCCGAACGTGACTATCTCGTTGAGTTTATCCGCAACTCGAAACGAGGCGTAATCAAACCCTACCAGAGTCGCAGATAGCACTTTTTTACATTATATATTTGTATATTCACATTTTTTCACTATATTTGCAACGTGAATGAAGTAAGGGGACAAATGAGTCCCCTTATTTCGTAGATATATTTAGAGAAACTAATCCACGAAAAGAGAGCAAAATGATTGATTGTAAGAAGATTACCGAGATTGCAGAGGCTCACCTCGCAGGTACGGATATGTTCGTTGTCGAGTGTACCTGCTCGCCCGCGAACGAGGTAGAACTGCTTATTGACAGCGATACGTCGGTGTCGATTGATACGTGCGTAGCACTCAACCGCGCCATTGATGCAGAATTTGACCGCGATGTGGAGGATTTCTCGCTGATGGTTGCATCGGCAGGTATCGGCTCGGAGTTGCGCGTATTGCGCCAGTATCACAAACTCACGGGCAAGCCCGTCGAAGTACTCCTGCGCAACGGTGTAAAGTTGCTCGCCACGCTCGATGCTGCGGACGAGGAGTCAATCACTCTCTCGTATGACGAGAAGGTTGCCGTCGAGGGCAAAAAGAAGAAGGAGTTGCAGCACGTCGTAAAGCGCTACACAATGGAGGAGGTGAAATACACAAAGGAGTACCTCGACTACAAATAGGAACAACAAAATCAAAATAATATAGCAAAACAATGAACAATCTTAATCTTATCAGCAACTTTGCAGAGTTCAAAGAACTGAAAAACATCGACAAGAGCACAATGATTGGCGTGTTGGAGGATGTATTCCGTCACGCAATCCAGAAGCAGTACGGCACGGACGAGAACTTCGACGTGATTATCAACCCCGAAAAGGGCGACCTCGAAATCTGGCGCAACCGCGAGGTTGTAGCTGACGAGGATTTCAGCGATGCAGTATCGCAGATTTCGCTCTCGGAGGTTCAGAAGATCGACTCGTCGTACGAGGTAGGTGACGAGTACACCGACGCTATCGGTTTCGAGCAGTTTGGCCGTCGTGCCGTTCTCTCGCTGCGTCAGAACCTCGCATCTCGCATCATCGACCTCGAAAAGGCAAACATCTACGAGAAGTACTCAGAGAAGGTTGGCGAGATTATTTCGGGCGAGATTTATCAGGTATGGAAAAAGGAGGTACTCATCCTCGACGATGAGGATAACGAGTTGTTGCTGCCCAAAGCAGAGCAGATCCCCGGTGATTTCTACCGCAAGGGCGACACCATCAAGGCTATCGTTAAGAGCGTCGAGATGAACAACAACAATCCCCGCATCATCCTCTCGCGTACGGCTAACGAGTTCCTTGAACGTCTGTTCGAGCAGGAGGTTCCCGAAATCTTCGATGGTCTTATCACCATCAAGGCTATCGCCCGCATCCCCGGTGAGCGTGCAAAGGTTGCTGTCGAGTCTTACGATGACCGTATCGACCCCGTAGGTGCTTGCGTCGGAATGAAGGGCTCGCGCATCTACACCATCGTCAAGGAGTTGCACAATGAGAATATTGACGTTATCAACTATACTACCAATCCTCAGTTGATGATTCAGCGCACGCTCAACCCTGCAAAGGTTTCGAGCATCGTTATCGACGAGGAGAAGAAGACCGCTTCGGTCTACCTCAAACCCGACCAGGTTTCGTTGGCTATCGGTAAGGGTGGTTTGAACATCCGCCTTTCGAAGATG
This sequence comes from Alistipes sp., assembly GCA_045644925.1. Taxonomy (GTDB): domain Bacteria; phylum Bacteroidota; class Bacteroidia; order Bacteroidales; family Rikenellaceae; genus Alistipes. The sequence goes on along the minus strand of JAZRHV010000016.1, from coordinate 177 downwards.
CTCACAGGATATGACGTGGATGTTTACCGCGAAATCGAGGAGGAGGACGTAGCACTCACCGAGTTCGCTGACGAGATCGACTCATGGATTATCGAGGCCCTGAAAGTGGCTGGTTGCGATACCGCTAAGAGCGTGTTGGAGCTCTCTGTTGAGGAGATTGCACAGCGTGCCGATTTG
>JAZRHV010000015.1:0-20550 GCA_045644925.1 Alistipes sp. | reverse complement strand
TCCGCCTACGCACCCTTTAAACCCAATAAATCCGGATAACGCTTGGATCCTCCGTATTACCGCGGCTGCTGGCACGGAGTTAGCCGATCCTTATTCGTACAGTACTTTCAGCTCGGTACACGTACCGAGGTTTACCCTTGTACAAAAGCAGTTTACAACTCATAGAGCCGTCATCCTGCACGCGGCATGGCTGGTTCAGACTTGCGTCCATTGACCAATATTCCTCACTGCTGCCTCCCGTAGGAGTTTGGTCCGTGTCTCAGTACCAATGTGGGGGGTTAACCTCTCAGTCCCCCTATGTATCGTAGCCTTGGTGAGCCGTTACCTCTCCAACTAGCTAATACAACGCATGCCCATCTGTAACCGCCGGAACTTTCAACCACCAAAGATGCCTTCAGTGATGTTATGGGGTATTAGTACCAATTTCTCAGTGTTATCCCCCTGTTACAGGTAGGTTGCATACGCGTTACGCACCCGTGCGCCGGTCGCCACCAGACATTGCAAGCAATGTCTTATGCTGCCCCTCGACTTGCATGTGTTAAGCCTGCCGCTAGCGTTCATCCTGAGCCAGGATCAAACTCTCCATTGTAAAAAATAGTTTTGAATAAATCTTAGCTCTAATCTCAAAGGTATTGCTTTGAAACTCTCTCTTGCGAGAGAGGATAAAAACTTTGCTGCTCAATATCCTCAAAGAACGTCTATACTTTCGGGCTTGCGCCCTCTGTAATTTTCAAATTTTCTTCGCATCTCTCGTCTTGCGATTTCGTAGACGCGAAAGTGGTGCAAAGGTAAGGTGTTTTTCTGAATCTACCAAATTTTTGATAAACTTTTTTCAAAAAACTTTCCAAAGACCTTTTTTGACCGTTTCGCGATTTCGTAGACGCGAAAGTGGTGCAAAGGTAAGGCGCTTTTTTGAATCTACCAAATTTCTGATAAACTTTTTTTCAAAAAAACTTCTCAAAGACCTCTAACCAACTTTTCGATTCGTTTTATCCTCGAAAGCGGGTGCAAAGTAACGGCATTTTTTCGATATATGCAAATTTTTTAATAATATTTTTAGTATTTTTGAAAACAGAAAGAGCTAACCCGCTGACAATAGGTTTTTTATGTCGCCTATTTTTTTTCAATGATATTTTCGGTTATTTTTCTATACCTATATTATATATAATAGAGAAGTTTTACTATCTTTGTGATGCAAGACAAACCTAAACAAATTGTATTTTATGAACATTTTCAGAAAAATTATGCCATTGATGGCACTCGCGATGCTATCGGCAACGGCTTTGGCCCAGACAACTCCGCCTTACAATCCCCTCGAGCATCCCTATGCAAGCCAGGATGAGCGCACCGAAATCATCATTCCCAAAATCAAAGGGATGAATGCCTACAAGGCAGACCTACACATCCACACCATCTACTCGGATGGAGATGTAACACCCGATATGCGAGTTATCGAGGCGTGGCGTGACGGCTTGGATGTGATCGCCATTACCGACCATATGGAGTATCGCCGCATCGAGCGCGAGATGTTTTACTATATGAAGGACTACATCCGCGAGGATTTGCGCGCCTATGGCAAGGCTGTCAACACGAATGTATTGAAGAATGCTCCCGACTCGCTGGGCTTGTTGGTTGATTTCAATGTTCCCTGTGAATCGGCAATCAAGAAGGCTCGCGATTACGGCATCTTCGTTATCAAGGGCGTCGAGATTACACGCTCGAAGCTCGGCGACTACAACGCACTCTTCACCACCGACAACAACAAGCTCTACGATCCTGATTTGGAGCAGACAATACGCAACGCACGTGCGCAGGGTGCATTTATCGTCCACAACCACCCCATGTACTCCAAACAGACCGAGAACACCATCACTCCCTTCACCAATGACCTCTACGCCAAAGGTCTGATTGATGGTGTGGAGATTATGAATGGTAAAAAAATCTACTATCACCTCTTCTCGCACTGCATCGGTGGCGGATTTACTCCGTTTGGAAATAGCGATGCTCACGACTATGCTTGTTGGAAATACGGCACAGCCAAAGAGAGCAACATTCCTCGCTATCGAAATATGACCCTTATTTTTGCGAAGCACTGCACCGAGAAGGATCTGCACAAGGCTCTCAAAGAGGGTAACACCATCGCTTACAGCAACAACAACCTCGCAGGCAAGCGCGAGCTGTTGCAGGCACTCTTCGAGGAGAGTATCGAGATCGAGCTCCAACGCACCGGCTCGAAGCAGCACCACGTAACCATTCTCAACCGCTCGTCATTACCCTACTACATCCAGATCGGCAAGAATAACTATATCATCAATGCTTTGGGCTCGCTCCATATCAAGCGCCCGAATAAAGAGCACGAGGTTAAGGTTACCGTCCTGAATATGTGGTACGGCAACGACCTCCATCCGTCTATCTATGTAAAATTGAAGTAGAGCCGATGCTCGCCAAAACAGATAGAGCCTGTCGCAAAACGACAGGCTCTATCTGTTTTTCTTATATCGGTTAATTCACGTTATCCTTACGCGAAGCGGATATCGGAGTGCTACGTTCAACGGGAAGTTCGCCCGCCATATCGTACTGCATCTGCACCATACGCGCCACCGACTCAGCCGCTGCTACGCCATAGCCACTACCAATTTCGATAGGCATATTCCACTGAATCTGCAAATCATAGAGCGACTTTTGGATGCAGAGTAACCAATCGTGACCGGCATTATTGGTTATCACAACCACGCCATCAACATCTGTATATTCCGCAAAGAAAAGCACGCCCATAACGACCTGAGAGTCGTTAGGAACGTGCTTTATAGAGATATTCGAACTACTAAGGCCCGCAAACTTTACGAGATTACCGACAACAACCTCGTCACTAATCGAATCGCCGGCAATAACTACACCTATGCGTATTTCGGTTGCGGACAGCATAGCCTCTAAACTCGGTTTGAGCGAGATTATTCGCCAATGAGCTTTTCAGCCTCGCGAGCATCCATAGATGCAGGATACTCTGCCAAGATCTGCTCGAAGAGAGCAACAGCCTCCTCGTTACGACCGAGAGCTTTGAGAGCCAAGCCCTGCTTGCGAAGATAGAGGGGTGCAGTGTAGAGGTTCTCCGAAGCCTTCACAGCCTTAGCGAACAACTTTACAGCAGCCTCGTAGTCGCCATTCTCAACCGCGATATCACCCTGCAAGCCGAGATTCTGTGCGTTTACGACCTCACCGGGAAGACCCTTTACAGGCACGTACTTAGCCAAGTATGCAGCTGCATTCTCCAAATCGCCACTCTTCAAGTAGCAGATTCCGGCATAGTGGTTTGCGAGGTTACCTGCGGGAGTCGAGCCATACTGCTCAACAACATCGAGGAAACCTGCACCGTTCTCGTCGCCATTGAGCGCGAGTTCGTAGTCGGGATTCTCCTGCTCGAAACGGTACTGAGCCTCTGCGATAAGCTCCGAAGCCTTCTCTGCGCGGGGCTCGATAACGAGTTTACGGAAACCATAAACACCACCAACCACTACGAAGAGAGCTACGATGCCCCAAACGAATGCCTTGCTGTGATTCTCGAAGAAAGTCTCGGTCTTGCTAACTGCCTCGCCGATTGCAGCCTCTTGCTGCTTCAATTCATCTTTTACCATAATCTTATTTGTGTTTTAATTTGTTTACATAGTTTGAAACGCAAAGATACAATTTTTTGCACAATATAAAATAATTAGACCTCTTTTTTTTCAAAAGCGCAGGATGTTTCCCGAAAATTCGTACCTTTGGGCTGAATAAGTAACAATTATGCAGGTTAGAAAGTTATCGCTTATCAATTTCAAGAACATCGCGCAGGAGGATATCACGCTCGGTGAGGGCATCAACTGCTTCGTGGGCGACAATGGCGCAGGCAAGACCAACTTTGTCGATGCTCTGCACTATCTCTCGCTCGGAAAGTCGGCTGTCGGTATGACCGACGGACAGAGCATCCGCCACGGCGAGTCGTTCTTTGTTGTCGAGGGCGAATACCTGACCGACGAGGGCAAGCACGAGCAGATAGCCTGTACCTTTGCCAAGGGGTCGGGCAAGACCCTCAAACGCAACGGCAAGGCCTACGAGCGCATTGCCGACCACGTGGGATTTGCACCAGTAGTTATCGTTGCACCTGCCGACACGATGCTTATCAGCGATGCTGCGGATGAGCGTCGTCGATATATCAATAGCTTTCTCTCGCAAATAGACCCCGCATATCTGCGCGCGCTAATGCGCTATAATGCGGTTTTGGCCGAGCGCAACAAGTTCCTGAAAAGTTCGTCGGACGAGGCTATGTTGCAGATTTACGATGCACAGCTCGTGGCTCACGGCGAGGCGGTACACGCCAAACGTGCCGAGATTATCGAGCGTCTGCAACCCGTCGTAGCTGAGTACTACAAGGCTCTCTCACTCGACCGCGAGGAGGTAAAATTGAGTTACCGCTCGGAGTTGAACGAGACTCCCTTTGCCGAGATTTTGGAGCGTTCACGCCAGAAAGATATCGTAAACGAATTTACCACATCGGGCATCCACCGCGACGACATAGTCTTCACGATTGGCGGTATGCCGTTACGCAAATTCGGCTCGCAGGGACAACAAAAATCTTTCCTCATAGCCCTCAAATTGGCTCAGTATGCCATCATCTCCGCAGAGTGTGGCGAGCGTCCGCTGCTGCTCTTGGATGATGTTTGCGACAAGCTCGACGAGCAGCGCGTCGAACAACTTATGCGCTCGGTATCGGGCGAGGAGTTCGGGCAGATTATCATTACCGACTGCAACGAGCAACGCCTGCGCTCACTACTCGACCGTGCAGGTAGTCAATATACAATCTTTAACGTAGCCGAGGGAGCAATCAAGCGATGAGACGTACCGAACCCAAAACCGTCGGGGCTCTATTCGATGAGCTCTTCAACTCTCCGCATATTGCCGCCAAGATTTCCGAGGGATGTCTGCCCGATACGTGGCGTGAGGTTGTGGGCGATGCCATAGCCAACCAGACCTCACAAATACGTCTTGTGCGCGGAACGCTCTACGTTCACGTTCAGTCGAGCATCGTCCGCTCGGAGTTGATGATGCGTCGCCTTGCACTCTGTCAGGCGATAAATAGCCGCTCGCGCGTACCTATCGTCAAGAGCGTTATAGTCAAATAGTCACCTCGTCTGCCGTCTTGGCAGATTTCGATTGCCAAATTTTCATAGCTAAATGTCACGATGTCGCCCGCAGACGACACGATGGCACGTTGCACCGTATGGCAAAAGATTTGCTGCACCTCTGTCAAAACAGACAATAATAACTAAACGACAGAGATATGAATATCAATTCTTTAACCATCAAGGCTCAGGAGGCGTTGCAGAGTGCCTTTACGCTTGCTCGCGAGAGTAGTCAGCAAGCCGTCGAGCCGCTACACCTTTTGAGCGTACTCGTTGCCGAAGACGACTCGCTCGCATCGTTCCTTTTGGGCAGGGTCGGAGTAAACATCCGCACACTGCGTGGCAATATATCCACAGCCATAGCTGCCCTGCCGAAGGTTTCGGGAGGTAACGGTGAGCAATACTTCGCCCCCGCGACCTCGCAAGTTATCCAGCGAGCCGTCGATTTTACCAAGAAGTTCAACGACCGCTACGCATCGGTCGAGCATCTGCTCTTGGCTCTGATTGCCGAGCGCGGAACATCAGCCGACCTCCTAAAACAGCAAGGAGCCACCGAGAAGGAGCTTATTGCGGCTATCCGCGAGTTCCGCAAAGGTGCAACGGTCGATTCTCAAACCTCGAATCAGGAGTTCGACGCATTAGGCAAATACGCCATAAACCTCAACGAATTGGCTCGAAATGGCCGCCTTGACCCCGTCATTGGCCGCGATGAGGAGATTCGTCGCGTCTTACAGATTCTCTCGCGTCGTACCAAGAATAATCCGATTTTGGTCGGCGAAGCAGGTGTCGGCAAGACCGCCATAGCCGAGGGCATAGCCCACCGCATCGTCGATGGCGATGTTCCCGAAAATCTCAAATCGAAGATTATATTCTCGCTCGATATGGGCGCACTCATCGCAGGCGCGAAGTATCAGGGAGAGTTCGAGGAGCGACTGAAAGCCGTAGTCAAGGAGGTCGTAGCTGCCGAGGGCGAGATTTTGCTCTTTATCGACGAGATTCACACCCTCGTAGGAGCCGGCAAAAGTGGCGGAGCGATGGATGCTGCCAACATCCTAAAACCGGCACTTGCTCGTGGCGACCTGCGCACTATCGGAGCCACGACACTCGACGAGTTTCAGAAATATTTTGAGCAGGATAAGGCTCTCGAACGCCGTTTCCAGAAGGTTATGGTCGATGAGCCCTCGACCGAGGATTCGGTATCGATTCTGCGAGGATTGAAGGAGCGTTACGAAACACACCACCGCGTCCGTATCAAGGATGAGGCTATCATCGCAGCCGTCGAGCTCTCACACCGCTACATCACATCACGTTTTCTGCCCGACAAGGCTATCGACCTTGTCGATGAGGCTGCATCTCGCCTGCGCTTGGAGATGAACTCCGTGCCCGAGGAGATTGACACCCTCGACCGTCGTATCCGTCAGCTCGAAATCGAGCGTGAGGCCATCCGTCGCGAGGGCGACAAACTCCGCATCGAGGCCCTCTCGAAGGATATCGACGACCTGCGCTCACGCGAGTCGGGCCTGCGTGCCAAGTGGGAGGGCGAGCGCGACCTGCTACGCAAGATTCAGGATGACAAGAGCCTTATCGAGCAACTCAAAGTCGAGGCTCAGCAGGCCGAACGTCAGGGCGACTACGGTCGCGTGGCCGAAATTCGCTACGGCAAGATTGTCGAGGCCGAGAAGCGCATCGAGGCTCTGCAAGAGGAGTTCTCACTCGCATCGGCAAACGGCTCGATGATTAAAGAGGAGGTCGATGCACAGGATATTGCCGAGGTGGTGTCGCGCTGGACCGGAATCCCCGTACAACGTATGCTCGCTTCGGAGCGTGAGAAGTTGCTAAATATGGAAACGGAGCTTCACCGTCGCGTGGTAGGTCAGCACGAGGCTATCGCAGCCATTTCGGATGCCGTGCGTCGCTCACGTGCAGGCCTCAATGATTCGCGTCGCCCGATAGGTTCGTTCATCTTCCTCGGCACGACCGGTGTCGGCAAGACCGAGCTTGCGAAGGCTCTCGCAGAGTTCCTCTTCAACGACGATAATATGCTCACACGTATAGATATGTCGGAGTATCAGGAACGTCACAGCGTCTCGCGCCTTGTCGGAGCGCCTCCGGGATATGTCGGTTACGACGAGGGCGGTCAGCTTACCGAGGCTGTGCGTCGCAAGCCCTACTCGGTTGTACTGCTCGACGAGATTGAGAAGGCTCACCCCGACGTCTTCAACATTCTGTTGCAGGTCCTGGATGATGGTCGTCTGACCGACAATAAGGGTCGCACGGTCGATTTCCGCAACACGATTATCATTATGACATCGAATATGGGTTCGCACCTTATCCAAGAGAACTTCGCTGCGGCATTCAATGGCGAAAAACTCGATCCCGAAATTGTCGAGCGCACACGTCGTGATGTGATCGAGATGCTCAAACAGCAACTCAAACCCGAATTTCTGAACCGCATCGACGAGATTGTGATGTTCGAGCCACTCACACGCAAGGATATCGAGAAGATTGTCGATATTCAGATGGGAGTCGTCGCCCGAATGTTGGCCGAGAACGGCATTCGTCTCGAATATGACGATTCGGCACGCGAGTGGATAGCTACGGCCGGCTATGACCCGATGTTCGGAGCCCGCCCCGTGAAGCGCGTAGTCCAGCGCGAGGTTGTCAATCTGCTCTCGAAGGAGATTTTAGCAGGCAAAATTGACCGCGAACATCCGATTCGCATCAGTGCCGACAGCAACGGTCTGACGTTCGCAAACAAATAGCAAAAAAGAATTGGGGTTGTCCAACGCACTTGTTGAGCAACCCCAATATTTTATATTTGTCCATAGACTTTCAGCGCCAGCTTCTTGACCCATAGCACAAAGACACCCGTAAGTACCAAGTTCAGTACCAACGTCAATACCGATATAATCAGTGCCGGGCCGCCAAGGCTGTAACCGAGGGCTATGAAGATTACTCCGGCTCCCACTTCGCCACGGGTAAACATACCTATCGAAAGAGCTAATCGTTCGGTGAGTTTTCGGTCGCGATAGAAGAACATCGGGAAGAGCTTTCCGAGATTCGAGAGGAACGATACCGCAAGGACGTGCAGCGCTATCTCGCCCCACGGCATCATCGGCTGCGAGGCGGTAATCGAGCCTGCATCAGCAGCCACACCATCGCCCAAGCCCACAAACATCGGCATACTCAGACCCACGAGGAACATAAAGAGAATCGAAATTGCATCGGCTGCGCGGTGTTCGTGCTTGGATTCGCTATGCTTCGTTTTGAGAATCATACCCCACACAAAGGCCGGCAGCAGCACCTCGATATGAATACCGCCGTCTACGCCAAACAACTCCTTCGTGCCGACATAGATACCGTGTGTAATGCCATAGATAACGATTGCATAGAAGAGTATCGAATACCAACCCTGCGGCATCTCGTAGGTGTCGAGCTTTTTCCAGCCGAGCCACAGAAGAATAAAGACAACCGCCACAACGGCAAAGAGCTGCCAACGCATACCAATCATCATAATCTGCAAGGGTATCATCAGCAGAATCGTATCGAGGTCATCGAAGATTGCCAACACCTGAATCTTGCGATACATCCACGTATTGTTGAGTTTCAGCGCGGCAAGCATCGTAAAGAGGATACCGGCCGAGGTCGGAGCCGCAAATCGGCTCAGCAGCAGATTCTCTTTCCACGCTTCGCCACTACCCCACAATCCCGGCGGCAACAGCACAAAAACATAGTACAGCGCAATAAGCAGCCACGGCATCGCAGCCGTTGCCATAGCGATAAAGTAGTCACCCGCATAGGAACGCCAGCGGCTCTTGTCGAGCTCGAACTCGCGGCCGACATTGATCATAATAAACGACAGCGATATATATAATAAGGTATTGACCACCTCACGGAACGACGCATAGCTATCCCCGAAAACCGAGGGCAGAATCTGCGATGCCACAAGTCCCAGCATCAGGACGGCCGAAAACGACAAAACTTTTTTCATCTCTAATTTTCTTTACTTTCACTATTGTAGGTGTGCTTTTCGCAGCGGCTCACGAGCCTCTAAATTCGAAAATGCACCCCTTCACGATATAAAGGTAGCAAAAAATCTATATAAACCAATATTTACACCACACCTCACGATAATTATTTTACATTTTTCGAGCATCGGCAATATTCGGGTGCTATTTTCGTTTTTTTCGAGATGGGGCGCACACGAAGTTGAAATATTTACTCCGACAAGTCGCTTTTTATCGTGGTTTTTATATCTTTGCAGAGAATTTGTATCCGAAAACTATTGTGACTATGATAGGTTATACGAAAAATATCTTGGCCATTGCTCTTATGGCGATGGCGACAATCTTTGCCTCTTGCGAGGGCAAGGAGGAATGTTCGCTCAATTTCGAGAGCTCGGCAGCATTTGTCAGCAACTGGGGAGAGAGCACAACGCTGAAATTCACCTACAAAAACGCCAAGCTTGTCGATATTAGCTCGACCACCGGTGGTTGGGAAGGCGTGGTCGATAAGGCCACCCGTACGCTAACTATCACAGCTCCGAACGAGAGCACAGCTAATGCTGCCTCGCAAGGCACAATATCGGTATCGGCAGTATCGAAGAGTGGCGAGAACAAGACGGTCACCATCTCGACCTACATCGTCGATGATATCCGCGACCTGAGCATAAGCAACACGCAGGCCAACTGTTATATCATCAACCAGCCCAACGTCAAGTACAGCTTCAACGCTTCGGTCAAAGGAAACTCGACAGAGAGTATCCCGACGGCAAAGGTTGCTATCGTCTGGACCGAGGAGAACGATATGATGCAGCACCTGCATCTCGACAGCGAGGGTTATGCGAACTTCTACGTAAATTACGCCAAGGACGAGAATAACAACCCTCTCACCACAGCACCGCGAGGCAACGCTGTGGTTGCGGCATACGACTCTAACGGCACAATTCTATGGAGCTGGCATATTTGGTTTGTGGGAGATAACGACCCGCGCGGAGAGAATACCCTCTCGAATGGCACGACCATTATGAACTACAACCTCGGAGCTATCACAAACCCCGCAGGATCGGAAGATACCGCAACAATCTGGGAGGGATATGGTCTCTACTACCAATGGGGCCGCAAGGATCCATTCCCGCGTCCCGAATACTACGACTGTGCGATGAATCTCGATGAGACGCTATATAGTGCCAACGGCGGCTACGTTTACCTCACTATCAAGGAGACAAGCGCGAGCATCGGCACCATCGATTATGCCGTGAAGCATCCGAAGACCTTTATCACTTCGCCCGACTCGAACGATGGCAATTGGCTCTATGGCAACAATCGCAACAATTTGTGGAGCGAGTCGGGAGCGAAAACTCTCTACGACCCGTGTCCGCACGGATGGAGAGTTCCCTCAAAGGATGCTTTCGCGGTCTTGGATATCGCTACGGCAGACGACTCGATGCCTTTGGAGCAGGCCGAGAAGATGTTTGGTTGGAATCTCGCGGATAGCGGCAATGGCAAGAGTTTCTTCTTTACTGCCAATGGCTATCGCAGCTACTACAACGGTGTAATCTCGAACATCAATTATAGCGAGGATTATCCCTACACTCCCAAGCCGTGGGTAGGCTACTATTGGACCGCAGGCACAGGCAACAGCGAGGGCACATCATCGGCAATGTTCTTCGAACTTAATACAAGCCGTGCTACCGTAAATGCCTACAAGGCCGTGTCGGACCAGAAGCGCGGAAACGGAATGCAGGTACGCTGCGTAAAGGAGTAACATCCCTACTGCATATCAAACAATAAGGGTGTCCAAAACAGGACACCCTTACTATTTTACGAAAGTTGTATAACAAGAGCGTTATTACAAGGTCGATAGGCACTCTGTTACATTCTTCTCGATACGAGCAAGAACATCGCCATCCTCAGCCTTCACGAACTTCTCGCCCACGATATTCTCGTAGAGCTCGATGTAACGCTCGGTGATGCTCGATACGATTTCGGGAGTCATCTCAGGAACCTGCTGACCCTCCTGACCCTGGAAGCCGTTAGCCATCAACCACTCACGAACAAACTCCTTCGAGAGCTGCTTCTGCTTCACGCCGGCAGCCAGACGCTCCTCGTAACCCTCGGCATAGAAGTAGCGCGACGAGTCGGGAGTGTGGATCTCGTCCATAAGGTAGATTTGGCCATTCTTCTTACCAAACTCATACTTGGTATCAACGAGAATAAGGCCCATCTTTGCAGCAATCTCGGTACCGCGCTGGAAGATTGCGCGTGTATAAGCTTCCAACTGCTCGTAGTCCTCGCGACTTACGATTCCGCGAGCGATAATCTCCTCCTTCGAGATATCCTCATCGTGACCCTCATCAGCCTTGGTGGTCGGAGTGATAATGGGTTCGGGGAAACGCTGGTTCTCTACCATACCCTCCGGCATCTCAACACCGCAGATAGTGCGCTTACCTGCCTTATACTCACGCCAAGCGTGACCCGAAAGGTATCCGCGGATAACCATCTCAACCTTGAAGGGCTCGCACTTGTGACCTACGGTAACCATAGGGTCGGGAGTAGCAATCTTCCAGTTGGGAAGGATATCGGTGGTCGCATCGAGGAACTTCGCTGCGATTTGATTCAACACCTGACCCTTGAAGGGCACACCCTCCGGAAGCACAACATCAAATGCCGAGATACGGTCCGATACGACCATTACCAAGTAGTCGCCCTCGATGCTATATACATCGCGCACCTTACCAACATAGTGACCGGTCTGTCCGGGAAGTTGGAAATTTGTCTTAACAATTGCTTGCATAGTTTTATATTTTAGTTTGTTATTTGTACCAAATAAAATCTTACAGAGTACAAAATTACTATTTTTTTTGTCGAGAGAGTCCTAACTGCACTCTTTTTTTACCATAGTTATCAACACTTCGGCTCTATCGCCACAAAAAAGCAGGTGTCCAACCTTACGATTAGACACCCACCATTATCTATTTATGAGAATTACTGCTTGTCAGCGTTCTTCTTCATCAAGTCGTATGCAATCGGAGTTGCAACGAAGATTGACGAGAGAGTACCGATAGTAATACCGAGCAACAACGCGAAGATGAAGCCACGGATAGTCTCACCACCGAATGCGAAGATTGCAATCAAAGTAACCAAGGTAGTAGCCGAGGTATTGATTGTACGCGACAAAGTCGAGCCAATTGCATTATTGATATTCTCGCGGAAGTTGCGCTTCGGATAGAGCGACAAGAACTCACGGATACGGTCGAAGATAACCACAGTATCGTTGATCGAGTAACCGATGATTGTCAGGATTGCTGCAATGAATGCCTGGTCAACCTCCATCGAGAATGGCATCAAACCATAGAGCAACGAGAATACACCGATAACCATAAATGCGTTCAGAGCAAGTGCCGAAGTTGCACCGAGTGCCCACTGCCACTTCTTGAATCGCAGAACGATGTACAGACCGATTGCGATGAGCGAGAAGATAACTGCGTAGAATGCGTTGAAGATCATATCGCGAGCGATAGCAGGACCGATCTTGTTCGACGAGATGATACCATTCTCATCACTTACGGTATCCTTGAACTGATCGAGGGTAATATCGTAAGAGTAAAGACCCTTAACTGCGTCGTAGATGAGCTTATCTACCTCTGCGGTAGTCTCCTCCGAAGTATCGTCATACTTGTACTGAGTGAAGATACGCATCTGGTTCTCGTCACCGAACTGCTTAACCTCGCAGCTGATGTTCGAAGCATCAACGCCCTCGATAGTCGAGAACTTCTCGTTGATAGCCTCACGAACAGCGTCATCCGAAACGGGCTGGTCGAAGCGTACAACATAGATACGACCACCGGTGAAGTCTACACCCATATTGAGGCCACGGATTGCGAACGATGCAACCGAGAGAACTGCAACTACACCAATAATAATATACGAGAACTTACGCTTACCAACGAAGTCGAACTTCACATTTGCCAAGAAGTTCTCCGAGAACTTACGCGAGAACGAGAGTTTGCCCCACTTGCCTGCAACCCACTCAAGCAAGAGACGAGTGATGAAGATCGAGCAGAAGAGCGAAGTTACGATACCGATAATCAAGGTAGTAGCGAAGCCCTGAACAGGACCGTTACCGAATACGAAGAGAACGATACCGGTGATGATTGTAGTGAGCTGACCGTCGATAATTGCCGAATATGCATTCGAGAAACCATCCTTGATAGCCGAGCCAAGACCCTTACCTGCACGCAACTCCTCCTTGATACGCTCGTAGATAATCACGTTAGCATCCACTGCCATACCCATCGTAAGGACGATACCTGCGATACCCGGCAAAGTCAGAACTGCACCGAACGATACGAGGATACCCATCAACAGGAATACGTTGGTAACCAAAGCGATATCGGCCAACCAACCTGCTGTGCGGTAGAAGAGACCCATATAGAGCAGCACGAGGATAAATGCGATAACGAACGAGATAAGACCTGCGTCAATCGACTCCTGACCGAGCGAAGGACCTACCACCTCGTCCTGAATGATACGAGCGGGAGCAGGAACCTTACCCGATTTGAGCACGTTTGCCAAGTCCTGAGCCTCCTGGATAGTGAAGTTACCCGAAATCGACGAGTTACCACCCTCAATCTTCTGGCGAACTACCGGAGCCGAATATACATAACCATCGAGAACGATTGCGATGCACTTGCCTACGTTGTCAGCAGTCAGGCGAGCCCACTCTGCAACACCGTTCGAGTTCATCGACATCGAAACCTCTGCGTCAGCACCCTTCTGTGCGTATGCCTCGCGAGCATCCGAGATTACGCTACCATCGAGGGGAGCCTTACCATCGGGACGCTCAACCTTGATTGCATAGAGAGCAACCTTGTTGTCGTACATTGCATCAGGCTTGATACCCCACTTGAACATCACGTCTGCGGGGAACGCATCCTTCACAACGTCCATAGCTAAGTACTTGTTCACAGTTGCAACATCAGCAGTTGTAGCGACACCGATAACTGCACCACCTGCGTAGTAGGGATCGAGAACAGCCAAGAGCGGATTCTGAGCACGGTTGTAGTGATGAGTCGAAGGCTCTACATTCTCTGTTTCAGCCTCTGCAACCTCACCGAGAAGGCCATCAGCCTTTGCGGGAGCTGCCTCCTCAGCAACTACCTCCTCGCCAAGAACGCTCTTCAATGCGCGATCAGCCTGAGCCAATGACGACATCAGCTGGCTTGCGTCGTAAGTAGTCCAGAACTCCAACGATGCAGTACCCTGGAGAAGCTTACGTACACGCTCCGGCTCCTTAACGCCCGGCAACTCAACCAAGATACGGTTCGAATTGGGCAGACGCTGGATGTTGGGCTGCGTAACGCCGAAGTGGTCGATACGGCTACGGATGATGTTGAACGATGCTGCAATAGCGTCGTCAGTCTCCTTGCGAAGAATCTTCACAACCTCATCGTCAGTGCTGCTCGGAGTGATATCCTTACGGTCGGGGCTTACGAAGATAGCTGCCAACGGCGCACCGTTAGTCGAAGTCGAGTAAGCCTTTGCGAAAGCACCGATAAAGTCATCAGTACCCTGCTTTACAGCCTCGTTAGCTACCTCCATAGCGGCTACGAATGCGGGCTCGTTCTGGCTGTCGCCTGCCAAAGCCTTCACTACGTCCTCAACCTGGATTTCGAGCATCACGTTCATACCACCTTTAAGGTCAAGACCAAGGTTGATCTCACGCTCCTTACACTCCTTGTAAGTGTACTTGCGTAACAAAATGTTGTAAACCGGTTTGTTTGCAACAGAGTCCAAATAGTACTGCTCCATTGCCTCCTGCTCCTCCTCGGCAAATGCCTGTGCATACTCTGCCGCCTTCTTCTCTACGTTAGCGGTTTTCAGAGTAAACGAGAGCTGGAAAATACAAGCAAGTCCCAAGAGGACTGCGAGTAATTTAATTGCGCCTTTACTTTGCATTTGAGTTAAAATTTTTGTTATTGTTTAGTTTAATTGTTTGTTCTCTCCATCGGTCTCCTTGCGCGTGGTTTTCCGACAGCCATTATACTTTTCGGCTGAGGTCGGTCAAATCGAGCCGATACCATATGCCAATAAGCGTACAAAGATAATAAAATTATCTGAATTAAATCATTCAGAAGCATTATTATTACCTCAAAGTTAAAGTTTATCGCTGTTTTAGCACTTTTTTGGCTGTTTTTAGGGCACAAAAAATCGTCTTTATCGTCTTTTGACGACAAAGAAAGTGTCAGTTTGTATCGAAAACCGTAAGATTATTCGCCCTTTCGCGAGAGTTTTGTCGCCAGACCGCCCGTCGAGGTTTCGCGGTAGAGGCTCGGCAGATTATGGCCGGTTTCGTGCATAACCTCGACAACCTTATCGAACGACACCAAATGTGAGCCATCCGAAAGGATTGCGTAGGTATTGGCATCGAATGCACGTGCCGCTGCAATGGCATTACGCTCGATACAAGGCACCTGCACAAGTCCGCACACGGGGTCACAAGTAAGGCCCAAGTGGTGTTCCAGACCCATCTCGGCAGCATATTCAATCTGCGCAGGGGTACCGCCAAAGAGCTGACAAGCAGCCGCTGCGGCCATAGCACAAGCCACACCAATCTCACCCTGACATCCCACTTCGGCACCCGAAATCGAAGAGTTGGTCTTAACGATATTTCCGAAGAGACCTGCTGTTGCCAACGCTCGCAAAACTCTGATTCGCAGGAATTCACGCGAGGTTGTCAGATGATAGAGCACACCGGGCAGCACTCCCGACGAGCCACAAGTCGGAGCGGTCACAACAGTACCTCCCGAAGCATTCTCCTCAGCAACGGCCAAGGCGTATGAATAGATGCGCGAACGAGAGCTCAACGAGCCGGCATAGCCCTTACTCTTGACGTAGTAGGTACTCGCCTTACGCGCCACCTTCAAGCCTCCGGGCAACACACCGTCATTATTGAGTCCACGCTCGACCGACTCGGTCATTACCGTCCAGATGTAGTCCAAGAAGTCCCAAATCTCCTTGCCTTCGCACTCCTCGACATACTCCCAATAGGTTTTACCCTCATTGTAGCACCACTCCTTAATCTGCTGAATAGTCGTAAGCGGATAGATGCTTTTCGGAGTCTCCTGGATGGTCTGCTCATTTGCCAACGTACCACCGCCTACGCTAAAAATCGTCCAGCTATCAACAATCAAGCCACCTTTGAAGGCCTCGAACAACATTCCGTTGGGGTGAAAATCGAGTACGACATCCGATTTCCAAACTATCTCGGTCGGAGCCAGAGGTTCGAGCACCGAGAGAATCGCTACGTCGGTAAGGTGGCCCTTACCCGTTGCAGCCAACGAGCCATAGAGGGTAACTCGATAAGCATCAGCACCTTTTGTTCGCTCGGCAAACTGTTCGGCTGCACGTTTCGGACCCATTGTATGACTGCTTGACGGGCCACTTCCCACCTTGTATAATTCGCGTAAAGACTCCATAATTCGCCATATTATTTCTGCAAATGTAAACATTTTTTGGATAAGCACAAATCGTAATTGGGAATTGATCTAACGCCTTCTCATCCCACCTCCGCAAAATCATTTTAAGCATATGATTGCAATACTTGCAAAAATCGGGCGAAGCAGGGTAATACTCAACGTATTTTCCTGTTTCGCCCGATGAGCGTAACGCAGCAAGCGCTGCTTAAAATGGTTTTCTTTACTTTACTTCCTCGAACTCTACATCCTCAGGTTGCTGCTGAGTACCGTTTTGAGCTCCGGCATTCTGCTGTGCACCCTGCGCACCACCCTGAGCCTGCTGTGCCTGCTGCTGAGCGTAGATATCCTGCGATGCAGCCTGCCAAGCAGTATTGAGCTCTGCGATTGCTGTATCGATAGCAGCGATATCTGCGTTCTTGTGAGCCTCTTTGAGCTTTGCGAGAGCACCCTCGATTGCCGACTTCTTGTCTGCGGGGAGCTTGTCGCCATACTCTTTGAGCTGTTTCTCGGTAGCGAAGATATTAGAATCGGCAGCGTTAATCTTCTCGATACGCTCCTTCTCGATGCGGTCCTTCTCCTCGTTAGCCTTAGCCTCATCGCGCATACGCTGAATCTCCTGCTCGGTAAGACCCGATGAAGCCTCGATGCGAATCTTCTGCTCCTTGCCTGTACCCTTATCCTTTGCCGATACGTTCAAGATACCGTTAGCATCGATATCGAATGTAACCTCAATCTGCGGAACACCACGCGGAGCTGCGGGGATGCCGTCGAGGTGGAAGCGGCCAATCGACTTATTGTCACGAGCCATAGGACGCTCGCCCTGGCATACGTTAATCTCTACCGAAGGTTGATTGTCAGCAGCGGTCGAGAACACCTCGCTCTTGCGGGTCGGGATGGTAGTATTAGCATCGATAAGCTTGGTAAATACACCACCGAGAGTCTCGATACCGAGTGAGAGCGGAGTAACGTCCAGAAGGAGTACATCCTTAACCTCACCGGTGAGGACACCACCCTGGATTGCAGCGCCGATAGCTACAACCTCGTCGGGATTAACCGACTTATTGGGGGTCTTGCCGAAGAACTGCTCTACGACCTGCTGGATTGCGGGGATACGGGTCGAACCACCCACGAGGATAACCTCATCGATCTGCGAAGCCTGCAAGCCTGCATCACGCAAAGCGATCTTACAAGGCTCGATGGTCTTCTGCACGAGGTGATCACACAACTGCTCGAACTTAGCACGAGTGAGTGTCATCACGAGGTGCTGCGGAATGCCGTTGATAGGCATAATGTAGGGCAGGTTGATCTCGGTAGACTGCGACGACGAGAGCTCGATCTTTGCCTTCTCGGCAGCCTCCTTCAAACGCTGGAGAGCCATCGGATCGTGACGCAAATCTACACCGTGCTCAGCCTTGAATGCCTCGGCCATATAGTCGATAAGTACGTGGTCAAAGTCATCACCGCCGAGGTGAGTATCGCCATTGGTAGACTTAACCTCGAAGACACCGTCACCAAGTTCGAGAATCGAGATATCGAAGGTACCACCACCGAGGTCGTATACGGCAATCTTCATATCCTTGTTCTTCTTGTCCATACCGTAAGCCAAAGCAGCTGCCGTAGGCTCGTTGATGATACGACGAACTTTCAGACCTGCAATCTCGCCGGCCTCCTTGGTTGCCTGACGCTGCGAATCCGAGAAGTATGCCGGAACGGTAATAACCGCCTCGGTAACCTCTGTGCCGAGGTAATCCTCAGCAGTCTTCTTCATCTTCTGGAGAGTGATAGCCGAGATCTCCTGCGGAGTGTAAAGACGGCCGTCGATATCTACACGCGGAGTGTTGTTGTCGCCCTTAACGATTGAGTAGGGCGAGCGTGCGATGTCGCCTGTAACCTTATCGTAAGTCTCACCCATATAACGCTTGATCGAGAAGACCGTACGCTTGGGGTTGGTGATGGCCTGACGCTTGGCGGGATCACCCACCTTGCGCTCGCCGTTCTCGGTAAATGCTACGACCGAAGGGGTCGTGCGGTGACCCTCCGAGTTGGGAATCACTACGGGCTCGTTGCCCTCTATCACTGCTACGCAGGAGTTCGTTGTACCTAAGTCGATACCAATAATCTTTGCCATAATCTCTATGTGTTTAATTTGTTTGTTTCGTTGTTTGCGGTTGCCGTGCCACTTTGGTGGCCGGTTACGCCCTTATACCGAACAAACCTTGTACCAAACCCGTTTTTATGCCAAACGAGGGTGCTTGACTGACATTTTGGCAGATGACTGACAGGAGATAGTAGGGAGATTAGGGATTGCTTCCCTAAATTCCCTAAACTCCTTAAATTCCCTAAATTCCTTCATCGCTCCCATTGCACAATGGTAAAAAACGACTACTTTTGTAGTAGAATCAGTCAATGGAATCGCAGCATGCTCGACGAACGCCTCTTTTATTTTATTCATGGTTTGGCTACGATGTACTTCGTGATGGCCGGTCTGCATCGTTATCGACGGCAGGAGGCTTCGCGTTTGGAGCGGTTGTGTGGCTATATTCTGCTCTATTGGGCCTTCTTGGAGATCAAAGATCTGTTCTTCTATGCCGAGCCCATTTTTCGTGACAACTATCTGTCGAATCTCTTGATTCTGATTGATATGACCGTTGTGCCCGCAGGTGGCTGTTTTATCATCGAGTTGCTCAACAGCGGTTGGTGTACACTGCGCCGTGCCTTGTGGCTGGCTGCTCCTTTTCTCTTGGCAGTGTTGTGCTATGCGGTGACGGATGCGGTGTGGCTTGTCAATGCCTTCTTTATCTTCGTGGGGTGTTATACGGCACTCTTTTGTATCTATATTGTCTATGCCGTGCGTCGCTACAATCGCCTGCTGGCCGAAAATTACTCGAATGTCGAGCGAGTCCATGTGCGTTGGCTGAAAGGGGTGACGGTGATGTTGGTTATCTGTTTGGTGGTGTGGACCATCTCCACCTACTTCTCGTCATGGGTGGCGGATAGTATCTATCAGGTGACCCTCGTGTCGATGTGGATGGTTGCTCTTTATTATGCCGACCGGCAGCAGACTCCGCAGTTGGAGGACGAGGATGTGCAACCGACGGATGTCAATGCGCCGAATGTAACGGAGGATCTCTTGTCGGGTACGCTGCTGGGACAGCGACTCGACCATCTGATGCAGGAGGAGCGCGTGTGGCTCAACCCGCACCTGACCCTCTCGGAGTTGGCGATGCTGGTCGGTACGAACCGCACCTACCTCTCGACTTATCTCAACAATACGCTGCATACCACCTTCTACGACTACATCAACGGCTTTCGTTTAGAGGCCGTCTTGCAGCAGCTGCACGAGGCCGAGTCGGCTGCCACGATGCCGACTATGGCCGAAGTCGCCGAGGCGTGTGGCTTCAATTCGCTCTCGACCTTCCGTCGGGTGTTTGTGCGTGTGCAGGGGTGCTCGTTTGCCCGATACCGCGAGCTCGTGGGGCAGAAAAAATAGCGTAAAACGGCTCTTTTTACCCGTTGAGCACTCAAAATTGTAGCAATGAAAGGCGATCCAAGGGGGTCTCTTTTAATTTTGTACTACTATAAAATCCAAACAGCATATTCTATGAAACGACTGCTTTTATTGTCTATCGCGCTTCTGATCGGCATGACTGCCATGGCGAAGGAGGAAACGACCGAGGAGAAGAAACCCCTCACGGATGAGGAACGAACGACCTTGATTCACAAAACGCTCCGCGAGCGCGAGGTGGAGTTGGTCATCGACCCGTGGGGTGGTGCGGGTGCCGAGTGTAAGGAGCTCGAAAAGACGAGCAAGGGCTGGGTCGCCAGCTCGAAAAAGCGGGAGGTATTCTTCGAGCGCGGCTACACCTTCAAGCCGATTGATTTTGCCCACGGCTATCGCTATGTCTTCGAGTCGGA
>JAZRHV010000014.1:0-64498 GCA_045644925.1 Alistipes sp. | reverse complement strand
TAACGGGTGGTGCGGAGTGGGGAGGTCGTCGGGAGGGGAGAGATTAAAGGCGTTAAAGGTTATTAAGGGCGTTAAGGTGACCCGATGCTAAAAAAAAGCCGACGCCCTTAAAATCCCTTAATGCCATTAATGCCCTTAAAGTCGGCAGTGCGGAGCAGGGCGGTCGTGCCGTGCGATTAGAGATGACAGGCGCAGTCTGCGACTGCATCCCCATCTAACCCATCTACCCCCCCACAAAAGCATTACGGCGCTACAGTAATCTGCAACGCCGTAATATGCTCACAACAAAAAGTCAATTACCCACCGTTCTACTTCACCACGCCCTTGTTGGACTTACCGTCCACGCAGACCGTGAGGGGCTCATCGAAGCGCACACAGCGCAGATACTCGCCATCGTAGGTCGCTTCGAGCGCATCCAACGCCTCCGAGCGGAAGAATCCGCTATCGCTGGCAGGGTCGATAGTCATATAGCCGATTCCGAGCGAGGTAACATTCTGGAAGAAGTGGGTACCCTGGCTCGGCTCGACATTGAAGTTGGGCAGGTTACACTCGACGATAACCTTCGCCTCCGAGATGTGGGTCCACTTCACGGGCACACCGAGGAAGGGGTCCGACGAGCCCCAACGGCCCATACCGACAAGCACATAACTGCGTCCCTCGTTGCGCATAGCCGTATTCAGTGCGAGCAACTCCTCGGCAATCTGCTCGGTGACCAGCGACGAGAACTTTTCGGGCTTGATATAGACAATATCGCAGATATCGCTCATCGAGCCGATACCGAGCGCACTCTCGGCATAGATGTAGGCATCGTCCAACTCGACCGACGACCAGTCGAAGGCGCGATTCTCGCTATTGTTGATAATCGGGCGTATCTGCAACAGATTGAAGATTCGGCTCTCGCCATTCGGCACATCCATATTGACCGCAAACTCCACCTCGACAGGGCAGCGCATCTCCTCGGCACCGAGTTTCAGGATATCATCCACAATCTCGGCCAACGGGAAGGTGTTGTATTTGAGTATGCTGTTGAAAGTGATAATCTTATGACCCTCGACAAAGGGACTGTCGCTGATACGCTCATTCTCGCGGTCCCAGGTCGAGGTTATATACTTCGAGTTGCGCAACTTTGCCACCTGCGAGAGGTCGAAATGGCGGATATTGACCGCATCGTCGGTCGATGTGCGGAACGCCTCAGGATTGAGGTCGAGGGCCAGCACCTCGTTCTGCGTATCGCGCAGAGCCAGCTCGGTGGTCGAGGTCTGCAACACCTTCTGGGGATATTTGGGCGAGAAGCGCAGCGAACGTCCACCGTCCACAACCAATTTACCCAAGCCCATAGCTACATTGCATACGCCATCCTCGGCAGCCTCATCGCCTATGGGATAGTAGTTTATCGAACGTGCCACACCCGAGAAGGTCGGCATAAAACATCCCTCCTGCTCGGTACCGCACACCTCCTGCACCACGACAGCCATCTTCTCCTCGGAGATAAGGTTTTGCGACGATTGGATGTAGGCTCTCGACTCGGCAAAGTAGACCGAGGCATAGACGCTCTTGATAGCTTTGAAGAGCATACGCAGCATACGGTCCTCGTTATCGACGTAGGGAATCATATAGGTCGAATAGATACCCGCAAAGGGTTGGAAGTGCGAATCCTCCAACTTCGACGAGCTGCGCACCGCAAGTGGCGAGCGCACCGTACGAACATAAGCTCTCAAATTCTCGATAAGCCCCTGGGGCAGGGTCGAGCCGACAAACTCCGAGAGAATCTCGTCATCGGTCAGTTCGTTCGAGATAACATATTTCAGGCCGTTCTGACGGATAAATTCATCGAAATAGTCGGTAGCGACCACCAACGTACGCGGAATCATAATACGCACATCGGGGTACTTGTCGTAGAGGTGGTACTTGATGAGCATACTGTTCATAAAGGCCAGACCTCGGGCCTTACCACCGAGCGAGCCGTCACCCATTCGGGCAAAGCCGATGGCATCGCTATAACTCTCGGCATCGAATCTCGCCACCACACCCTGACCGAGCAGCGTACGGTAATCCTTGATAGCATTCACCAGCGCAGCACGATGCTCTCCGATAGACGAGAAGTGGCTGTGGTTGAACTTACGAATATGTCGTGCCAATGGGAACAGACCGCGCGAATAGAGCCACTTCGAGAGGTGGTTTTGCGAGGTGTGGTAGATAAAGACCTCGTCGGGAATCGTTGCAATCTGCTCCTGCATCTGCATCAGGTCCTTTGCTCGGCCGATAACGGCTCCCGTGCGGACATCCTTGAAGATAAAATCTCCGAATCCGAACTCGCGAGTGATAAAGTCGTTCAGCTCCGAGAGCAGGGTCTTCGAGTTCTTGGCTAAAAAGCCCACACCCAACTCCTCGGCCGTCTTGCGATACTCCACCTGCGACGACTGCAAGAGTATGGGCATCAGGGGGATATCCTCCTTAATCAGACGACACAAATCGATACCCGCATCGGGCTTCTCCTCCGAAGATTTATCGCCCTTATGCAGCACAAAGCCCACATCCGAAATAACTCCGAGCAGGTTGCTCTTATAGCGTTCGTAGAGCTCGACTGCCTCCTCATAGTTTGTCGCCAGTAGCACCTTCGGACGGGCGCGTTTGCGGATAATCTGCTGCTGTTCGTTGAAGGCATCCTTCAAGAACTCGCTATTCTGCAACAGCAGCATCTTATAGAGTTCGGGCAGGTAGGTCGAGTAGAAACGTATCGAGTCCTCGACAAGCAAAATCGCCTGCACACCACCCTCCAAGATGTCGGCATCGGCATTGAGTCTATCCTCCAAAAGTTTGATGATGGCGATAATCAGGTCGGGGTTTCCGTGCCAGCAGAAGATATAGTCGATACCCGAACGGTCGCGGTCCTCGATGCGACGGTATATATCCTTCGAGAAGCTCGTCAGCAGGGCCACAGGAATCTGGGGATAACGCTCCTTCACGATACGCGCAAAGTCGAAAGCATCAGGCTCGCCCACATTATACATCGTCAGGATAAAGTCAAAGCGATTATCCTCGGCCAGCAGGTCGAGAGCTTCGGTCGTCGAGCTTACCCTGGTCAGCGAGGGGGGATTACTCATATTCAGATCGATATACTCCTGGTTGATTTGGGTCTCGATATGACCGTCCTCTTCGAGAATATAGCCATCGTAACTGCAACAAACCAGCAAGATACGGTGGACACGATGCTTCATAAAGCAATATTTTTGCTGCACATTTACAGCGACCTTATCCGAATTATCCATACATTCAACGCAATAATGCGAACAAAGATAATATTTTTTGCTCGTTTTTCCCGAAAATTTTACTACTTTTGCGTTCGGAATTGAAATTTGACGATAAAATCATAAAATAATAAAACAAAAAGATTTCTAACAATGGGAAGAGCATTCGAATATCGCAAAGCGCGTAAGATGAAGCGTTGGGGCCATATGGCTCGTGTATTCACCAAACTCGGTAAGGAGATTGAGATGGCAGTTAAGGCAGGCGGATCGGATCCGTCGAGCAACACCCGCCTCCGAATCCTGATGCAGAACGCCAAGGCCGAGAATATGCCGAAAGAGAACGTCGAGCGTGCAATCAAGCGTGCAACAGATAAGGACGCTTCGGATTACAAGGAGATGGTTTACGAAGGATATGGACCTCACGGTGTGGCATTCCTCGTCGAGACTGCAACCGACAACACCAACCGTACGGTAGCAAACGTGCGTATGTACTTCAACAAGTGTGGCGGTACGTTGGGCAACAGCGGTAGCGTGGCATTTATGTTCGAGCACAAATGTACCTTCAAGTTCGTTGCAGCCGCAGGCGTAGACCCTGAGGAGCTCGAACTCGAAATGATTGACCTCGGCGTTGATGAGTTCTACGCAGAGGAGGACGGCATCACCGTTTACGCTCCCTACGAGTCGTTTGGCGCAATCCAGAAGTGGCTCGAAGACCAGGGCTACGAGATCGTATCGGGTGAGTCTGTACGCATCCCGACCGACCAGAAGGAGCTCTCGGCTGAGGAGCGCGAGGCTGTCGAGAAACTCGTCGAGAAGCTCGAAGAGGACGACGACGTTGTGAACGTATACCACGCAATGAAGGAGGACGAGGGCGAGGAGTAGTCCGATTCAAAATTCAAAATTCACAATTCACAATTCAAAATTCAAAATTGAGGATTGATAGTTGAGAGTTTAGGGAGATTAGAGAGATTAAGGAATTTAGGGATATTCTCTTTCCTTAATCTCCTTAAATTCTCTAAATTCCTTAGCCGACGATTAGAAGGGCTCTAATGGCAAAAAACTTTCCTGCTATGCCATTAAGCACTCCTTGGAGTGCGAATACCATTCAGTGAGCCTTCAGGCGAACGCCTGCCATTCAGGACTGAAAGCCCTAATGCCATTATCAATCGCACGGCACGACCTCCCCCACTCCGCACAACCGACCCTCAAACAGCTTCGGACTAACCTTAACCTCCTTAAATTCCCTAACTTCCTTAACCTCCCTAAAAAAAACAACCTATGCAGAAAAACATTGAGCAAGCAGTCGAGGTACTGCGCAACGGAGGATTGATACTCTACCCCACCGATACGGTTTGGGGCATCGGTTGCGACGCCACGAATGCCGAGGCAGTAGCCAAGATATACGCACTAAAACAGAGCGAGGATAAGAAGTCGATGCTCGTACTGTGTGCGTCGGCAGATATGGTTGTTCGCTACGTAAATAAGGCTCCGGGCATCGCCTTCGAGGTTATGGAGATGTCCACCAAGCCCCTGACTCTCATCCTGCCGGGTGCTGTCGGAGTGGCTGCCAATCTTATCCCCGACGAGGGCACTCTCGGTGTGCGTGTTCCCGACCACGATTTCTGCCAGAAGGTGTTGCATCGCTTTGGCAAGCCTATCGTCTCGACCTCGGCAAATATTTCGGGCGAGGCTACACCCAAGAACCTCGCAGAGGTTTCGCGCGAGATTATCGACGGGGTCGATTTTGTGGTCAATCCCCGTTGTGAGGGCAAGCCGACCAAGAAGCCGAGCTCGATTATCGCCTTTGGCGAGGGAGGTGAGGTACGCATTATTCGCGACTAAGAGAGAACGCTCCACAAACTTTCAATCAAGCACATTTCATCTATTAACCACTAATCCTACTTAACTACTATGAAAGAAAAATTTGCAAAAATCCTCAACTGGATTAAGAACAAGTTGGAGAAATTCCCGCAAATCTCTGATGCAGCAATGCCTTTGGCTTGCAAAATCTGCGGTGGTATCATCGCTGCGTGCTCGCTCTTCTTCATCTTCGAGATGTTTACCTACGAGAACTTCGGCATCTCGGCCAACTGGAACATCTTTACCTCGTGGCTCTGTGGTCCGCTCTACATTTTCGGTTTGATTATGGCCATCGTAAAGTGGGGCGCATTCGGTCATTGGGGCGCAACACCCTACGATGTTTACGAGGATGAGTACGGCAACAAGAAGGCTGTTCGCAACGAAGACATGGTAGAGAATCTCTTTGCTCAGATCCTGATGCCTATTTTGGGACACTTCGTTATCGAGCCGCTCGTATATGCCTGCATCATCTACTACCCGCTTATGTGCATCGTAGCGTTGTTTGGCGTGGTACTTCCATTCGCACTCTCGTTGTTGCTGATTGGTGTATGCGTGGTACTTTTTGCATTCAGCAAGTTCCTTATGAACGTCCCCTATCGTTCGATTGTACTCGTTGTCGCAACTCTCTTCCTGAGCGTCGCTCTGCTCTGGTCGTCGATTAGCATGGAGAGCAAGAAGCACATCGACCCCACAGTCGAGATCGAGGAGGTTACTGCACCGGCAGAGACCCCCGCTCCGGCAGAGGCTGTTAATGAGTAACAGACTTCGGAGGTTACGACGGGTTATTTTTTGCAGGTGGCAAACTCTCACCTTTCGAGCCGAACACCACAAAGATAATTCCGATAAATATAAAGGCCGCGGCAACGATGTTGGCGCGGTCTATTTTTTCTTGGTGTCGCACCAGAGCGAGCGTCGTCGCCATCACGGGTTGCAGATAGCGGTAGAGCGCAGTATGCACCGAGGTCAGCTTCTCGGCTCCGCGATAGAGCAGAAACATCGGCAGCACAGTACCGAGCAGAAGTATCGACAACAGCTCGGCCAATGCCGGCATAGGCAGTCGCAGGAAGTCCGTATGGTCCACATATTTCCAGAAGAACGGGGCCGTAATACCCAGACCTATAATATAGTACCACCCCATAACCACCAATGTTCCGAGGCGTTCGAGCTGGGGCTTGATAATCACGGTATTGATTCCCGATGCCACCACCGCAACAAGAACCAAGGCATTGCCGTAGTTGCTACTGCCGTGCGTAAATACAAATCCGTTATCGAACAGCAGAATACCCGCACCGACAAATGCGCATACAATACCCGCCAATCGAGCCGGAACTATGGGCGTTTTTGTCAGCACGCGCGCGAATACGAGCGTCAATACAGGTCCGAGGGTCGAGATTGTCGATGCGTCTATGGGGTTGGTGTAGGATGCACCCCACAACAACATAAACATCCAACCGTAGACTATCAGCAGCGACACTATGAGAATATGCCCGAAGTCCTGCCAAGTGATTCGATACGAACGCTTCGAGAAGATGGCAAACGGCACAAAAAACATCGCCGAGGCGACTATCTGCAACATAAAAATCTGCCGAAAGTCGAGATAATATCGCGTCAGCGAGACAAAAAACGAGAAGTTCGCGCCAAAGAGCAGATTGGCACAAATCAGATCCCAATTATATTGGATTTTTCCCATCACGACAGCCTACGGCAAACCGCGTTCCAATTTTTCACAATCGTCCGCAAACTCTGCGACGACTATGCAATAAAAACAGACCCCAAAAGCTCCTTCGAACTTTTGGGGTATATGCTCTTGCAAGCGGTCACAAGACTCTAAACAAGCCTCCTAAAACTCCGCCACAGCACGTACGTAGTAATAAAAGTTGTTCTTATTGCCGTAGTTACTGTTGGCGTTATACATATCGACGTGCCAACTATAATATTCGGGCTGCTTCTCCCAACACTCCGTTGACGACCAATAGCACGTCCACGATTTTTTATCGGCCATAGGGGTCGCGCCCTTATCGCCGAGAGCCCGGTTCACCTTTGTTCGTACCTCATCATTCAGCAACAGCAGTTCCAACTCCTCGATAGCCGGCAGATACCAGCTCTCGCCCTTATTTCGGCACCAGACAAATGCAGGATATTGCTCTGCATCCGAGCGAGCCAAGACCTTCGCACTATTATCCATTCCGTCAGTTTCGCTCGATGCTTCGGTGACAACCTCCTTCGAGAGTTGAGCCTCGGTACACCAAGGTTGCTCTGCCTGGTCAAAGCTTACAATCTTGCCGTGCAGACCCGTTATATCCACATCGAAGACTACGCCTCGTTTCACACCGTCATCATAATAGTCACCCACCTCGTATCCAAATCTCTCACGCAAGCCAAAGAGTAGTGCCACAACGGCAACCACACCGACAATCCATCCCAACCACTTGGCTCCGTGCTTGAACAGATGCGAAGATTTCTTCTCTTTCGGCACCAATTCCGACACGGGTTTAACCTCGTGATTCAGGACATTAGAGAGCACCTTGCAAATCATCTCCTCAATCGGGCAGTTGGTCCTATCCAGATATTGCAGATTCACAAAAAACAGTTTCATTCCGACAGGCACCTTGGCACTATCTAAATTATATCTGTAAATAGCGATATTCTCCTCCTTGGCAAGGCTCAGTTCATCGAAACAGAACTTCGACTTAAAAGAGCTCTTGCTCGCCAAGAAGAGCACTGCCTTACTTTGGACTATCGCCTCCGAAATTCTATCAAAATAGGATTGTCCGACCTTCAACTCTGTTCGGTCGATAAAATAGGATATTTTGTAATGTTTAGCATACTCATCCAGCACTTCGCACACCTTATCTGCAAAGGCGATATCCTCGTGCGAGTAGCTTATAAATAGGTCATACATAGCTATCAGGGTTATAGTTTATGGGGGACAAATATATAAAATAATCGAGATTTTTTCAACTATTATCTCTGTTATTCAATTATTTGCATTGTTTCGAGAATCCTCGTTCGGCAGCCAGACGCTCCATCATCTCATAGGCTTCGTCGTAGTCGTTGCGTATCTCGCCATCAAGAATGGCATTTTTGATAGCCTCCTTAATCTCGCCAATAGCACTGCAAGGGGGTATGCCATAGGTCTGCATAATCAGGTCGCCCGTAATCGGGGGCTGGAAGTTGCGGATGCGGTCGCGCTCCTCTAAATCCTTCATCTTGCGACGCACAAGCTCGAAGTTCGCCAGGTAGCGTTTAACCTTCGCATCAATGCCCGACGTAATGTCAGCCTCGCAGAGGGTCATCAGAGCCTCCACGTCATCGCCTGCCTCGAACAACAGACGGCGCACAGCCGAGTCTGTAACCATATCCTCAGACAAAATTATCGGTCGCAGGTGGAGGAAGACCATCTTCTGTACAAACTTCATATGCTCGTTCATCGGAAGTTTCAGCGCACGGAAAATCGCAGGCACCATCTTCGAGCCGACCATCTCGTGCGAGTGGAAGGTCCAACCAATCTTCGGATCGTAGGCCTTGGTCGCAGGCTTGGCTATATCGTGCAGCACAGCCGCCCAGCGCAGCCACATATCGTCACTGCGACGAGCCACATTATCAAGCACTTTGAGTGTATGCTGGAAGTTATCCTTATGGGCGTGACCATTGCGACGCTCGACACCTTTCAGTTTCGCCATTTCGGGGAAAATCAGCGGCAGCAAGCCCGTCAAATCGAGCAGTTCGAAGCCTATCGAGGGTCGTGGCGAGCAGATAATCTTATTAAGCTCGGTGGCGATACGCTCCTTCGAGACGATATGGATGCGCTCGGCATTGCGCTTGATAGCCTCGAAAGTCTCGTCATCAATCTCGAATCCGAGTTGTGTAGCAAATCTCACTCCGCGCATCATTCGCAACGGGTCATCCGAGAAGGTGATATCGGGGTCGCACGGAGTGCGGATAATACAATCTTCCAGGTCGTACATACCCTCGAACGGATCGACCAACTCGCCAAACGAGTCACCATTGAGCGACCACGCCATAGCATTAATCGTAAAGTCGCGACGACGCTGGTCATCCTCGATAGTTCCATCCTCGACGTGTGGCTTGCGCGAATCGGGCGAGTAGGACTCCTTGCGTGCTCCGACAAACTCAACCTCTACGCCATCGGCTCGCAACATAGCCGTTCCGAAGGTCTTGAATACCGACACCTTCGCCTTCAACTCGCGACCCAACGCCTCAGCAACCGCAATACCACTACCAACGACCACAACGTCGATGTCGGTACAGGGACGATGCAGGTAGTAGTCGCGCACATAACCGCCAACAACAAAGGCCCTTACACCCATCTCATCGACGATGCGCGAGATGCGGCGGAAGACCGGTAACGAAAGTGCTGATATCATTTCAGAATTCAAAATTCAAAATTCAAAATTATTTACTTTGAGTTTGGCTTATAAACACGCGTCGCAGACACCAAAATTATCAATTATCAATTAATCTCTCTGCGCGAGAGCGATTTCGCGCTTATAGAGCTGGACCGTATTTTCGAGTCCGTAGTAGAGTGCATCACTGATGAGAGCGTGACCTATCGACACCTCGTCGCACCACGGTATACGCTCGATAAAGTAGCGCAGGTTGTCGAGATTAAGGTCGTGACCCGCATTAAGGCCCAAACCACACTCGCGAGCCGCCTCGGCAGCTGCGACATACGGAGCGACAGCCTTCTCACGGTCAGCGTGATAGCCCGCAGCGTATGCCTCGGTGTAGAGCTCTACGCGGTCGGCACCACACTCCTTCGCTCCGCGCACCATTTCGGGCACGGGATCTACGAATATCGAGGTGCGTATTCCCATCGAGCGGAACTTGGCACAGATTTCGGTCAAGAAGTCGCGATTTGTGAGTGTATCCCAGCCTGCATTCGAGGTAATTGCATCGACTGCATCAGGCACAAGCGTAACTTGTGCAGGTCGCACCTCGCAGACCAACTCCACAAACGACGGTATCGGATTACCCTCGATGTTAAATTCGGTCGAGAGCAGAGGTCGCAGATTACGAACATCGGCATAGCGGATATGTCGCTCGTCGGGACGCGGATGAACGGTGATTCCCTCACCTCCGAAGCGTTCGATATCGAGAGCGGCACGCACCACATCGGGCATATTTCCGCCACGCGAATTGCGAATAACTGCTATCTTGTTAATATTTACACTCAACTTTGTCATAAAATTCTTATATTTGTACCCACAAAGATAATATAAATTCGATACTCCGAAGATGAAAATCATACTTTTTTCACGTCCGCAGCCTCTGCGCTCGGCCGAAGAGCTACAAAAACTCGTTGATGCAATCGACCATCACGGCTTCGATTTCGCCGTAAATGAGGAGTTTGCAGAGATTATCGAGCAGACACTCGGTCGCAACATCGAGTGCGAAAATCGCTATGGCAGAACTATCGGCAAACAGCCTGCCAATTGCGTAATGGTCTGCTATGGAGGCGACGGCACACTGCTCGAAGGCATCCACCGCCTGGACGGAGCTCCGATACCTGTCGTGGGCATCAATTCGGGACACCTCGGATTCCTCGCCACAGCTCCCAAAGAGAGTATCGACAACGTATTCGAGGCTATCAAGAACGACGACCTGAAAATCGAGCAACGCACGATGCTCGCCCTCGACGGACTCGCCGACGGCAAGACCCGCTATGCCCTCAACGAGGTGGCGGTACAGCGTCTGGATGCAACAATGATTAATATCAAGGCTCATATTGACGAACAGATGACCGCCTCGTACTTCGGAAACGGAGTGATTCTCTCGACCCCTACGGGCTCGACAGCATACTCGCTCAGCGCAGGAGGTCCTATCGTCACTCCCGCCTGCAACTGTCTGATTCTCTCACCACTTACACCCCACAATCTCACGATGCGTCCGATAGTCATTCCCGACTCTTCGACCGTCCGTTTCGAGGTCGATACACGCACCCGTCCGGCAAGTGTTTCGCTCGATAATCGCACCTACGAAATCGAGGGTCACGCGACACTCACAATTCGCCGTGCCGAGAGGGTTGTTTTTTTGGCCGTTCCGCACAATATATCGTTCTACGATACGTTACGGAATAAAATGATGTGGGGCGTAGATGTACGCTAATTCGAAAAAATCGTATAATTAGCGGATTTCCGAGCGCGTTTTTCGATGTATTTACAGAAAAATAGCTATATTTGTCGATTGTATGAGTAGTAAGAGTATACTTCCGAAGCACGTCGCTATAATTATGGACGGTAACGGTCGCTGGGCAAAGTTGCGCGGCAAGGAGCGTTACGAGGGTCATATTCAGGGTGTTGCATCCGTACGCAAGGTGGTCCGTGCCGCTGCGAATGCGGGTGTGGAGTATCTTACGCTCTATGCTTTTTCGACCGAAAATTGGGGCCGACCGGCCGAGGAGGTCGAGGCTCTGATGACGCTCTTTTGCAGCTGCGTAATCAATGAGACCCCCGAACTTATCGAGCAGGGTGTCAAGGTTACAATCATCGGCCGTCGTTCACGTTTTTCGGATGAGGTAAATGCCCGTCTGAACGAGATTGAGAGCCGTACCGCCGAGGGCAAGGTGCTGAATTTGATTTTGGCTCTCGACTACTCGTCACGTTCGGAGATTGCGGAGGCTGTGCGCCAAATAGCAACGAAGGTTGCCGACGGAACGCTCGCTCCTGCGGAGATTTCGGAGCAGACAATCTGCGAGAATCTCTACACCGCAGGCATCCCCGACCCTGACCTTGTGATTCGCACAAGCGGAGAGTGTCGATTGAGCAACTTTTTGTTGTGGCAAGCTTCGTATGCAGAGTTCTACTTCCCGCAGACGTTGTGGCCCGACTTCACGGAGAAAGATTTTCAGGATGCGTTGGATGTTTACGCTTCGCGCGAAAGACGCTACGGCATCGTATAAATATTGAGTTTACAACCAAATGATGAGGTTTTCGAAGATATTATTCACTGCGACATTCGCCCTCTTGGCGAGTGTAATCTCTTATGCACAGCCCCCTCACGGAGGTTCTGCACCCAATCCCCCAAAGGATTTCGACAAGAACACCAAGGCGGCAGACTCCGTGAAGAGAGTGACCTTAATCGAGAACAAGGAGGAGGTTATCAACTTCCCGACCGATGCTCCGATGCTCAACGCAAACGACAACCGTCTTTACTATCTTCGCAAGGTCAATTTCCACGGCAGTCGCATCTTCGACCCGGCAGTCTTGGAGCGAGCTTCGGGCCTTATCGCAGGCGACTCAATCTATTTGCAGGGTTCGTTCATCCAGAGCGCAATGCATCGTCTTTGGACACAGAGATACTTCGCCGATATCCGCATCGGAGCGACGATTGACGGCGACAATGTCGAGTTGGAGGTATTCCTCAAACAGCGTCCGCGCGTTTCGGAGTGGAACTTTGCAGGTGTACCACAGGGTAAGCAGAAGGACCTGCTCGAACAGCTCAAACTCAAAAAGGGCACCGAGCTCTCGGACTACGTAATCGACAAGAACAAGAAACTCATCAAGGAGCACTTCGCCGAGAAAGGATTTCTCGACACGGGTGTTGAGTTGAAGGTCGAGAACGACACCGCCATTCGCGATGCTGTGAAGGTCACCTTCGTAATCGATAAGAAAGAGAAGGTCAAGATTGGAAAAATCGACTTCGAGGGCAACGACAACTTCCCCGACAAGCGTCTGCGTCGCACCTTCAAGAAGACCCACCAGCGTAGCGTCCTCTTCTGGCAAAATACCAAACTCAAAGATGCGGACTATGCCGAGGACAAGGAGCTCCTGCTCGATTTCTACAACTCACGAGGTTTCCGCAACGCGATGATTCTCTCGGATTCGATTTATCGTATGGAGGACAACCGTCTCGGCATCAACATCAAACTTGCTGAGGGTAACAAATACTACATCCGCAACGTCTCGTGGGTCGGCAACTCGGTATTCCCCACCGAGCAGTTGTCGCGAATGTTCAACGTCGCAAAGGGCGATACCTACGACAAGAAGTCGATGCACAAGCGTCTTGGTATCGGCAAAGAGATGAACCCCGAAGAGATGTCTGTTTCGTCGCTCTACCAGAACGACGGTTATCTGATGTCGCAGGTCGAGCCCTCGGAGATTATCATCGGTCAGGACTCTATCGACCTCGAAATCAAGATTTTCGAAGGCAAGCAATTTACCATCAACAATGTCGATATTTCGGGTAATATGCGCGTCAATGACGAAGTTATCCGTCGTGAGCTCTACACACGCCCCGGAGAGCTGTATAACCGAGCTCTGCTGATGCAGACTATCCGTACGCTGATGTCGTTCGGACACTTCAACGCTGAGCAGATTATGCCCGATATCCAGCCCGTATCGAACGATTTGGTCAATATCAACTGGCCGTTGGAGGAGCAGGCTTCTGACCAATTCAACATTGCCGGAGGTTGGGGTTCAGGCTCGTTTGTCGGCTCGGTCGGCATCACGCTCAACAACCTCTCGATGCGCAACTTCTTCAAGAAGGGTGCGTGGAGACCCTACCCTGCCGGTCAAAACCAGCGTCTTTCGATTTCGGGACAGACCAACGGTACATACTACAAGGCTTTGGCTATGAGCTTTACCGACCCCTGGCTCGGTGGACGTAAGCCCAACTCGTTTACCCTCTCGGCTCACATCTCGGAGTCAAACGACGCATACTACGTATGGCAGACCCCGACGCAGTACTTCCGCTCGGTGGGTGTGGCAGCAGGCTTGGGTAAGCGTCTGAATTGGCCCGACCCCTACTTCACGATGTATGCCGAGGCATCATATCAGCGTTATGGATTGAAGGGTTGGTCGTCGTTCGTAATGGCTAATGGTGTGGCTAATACCGTATCGCTGAAATTTGTCTTCGGTCGTAACTCGGTAGACCAGCCTATCTATCCTCGCCGTGGTTCGGACTTCTCGGCATCGGTACAGATTACCCCGCCCTTCTCGCTTTGGGACGGCAAAGATTACAGCGACAGCAATATGAGCGACCAGGACCGCTACCGCTGGATTGAGTACCACAAGTGGAACTTAAAGGCTCAGTGGTTCTATCCGCTCACATCGAATAACAACCTTGTCCTTATGGCGAAGGCAGAGATGGGTTACCTCGGCCACTACAACAAGAATAAGGTGTCGCCTTTCGAACGATTTA
Organism: Alistipes sp.; assembly: GCA_045644925.1. Classification (GTDB taxonomy): domain Bacteria; phylum Bacteroidota; class Bacteroidia; order Bacteroidales; family Rikenellaceae; genus Alistipes. The sequence continues at coordinate 50,228 of JAZRHV010000014.1, read as the reverse complement.
ATGTCGGTGGCGACGGTATGACGGGCTATAATATATATGGTGTCGATGTTATCGCTATGCGCGGTTACGAGGACGGAGCTCTCGACCCCGTGGGCGAGTCCTACTCGGTGGCATACAATAAATATACACTCGAATTACGTTATCCTATCATCCTGAAACCTTCATCACAGATTTACGTGCTCGGATTCTTGGAGGGTGGCAACGGATTCTCGTCGTGGAAGGATTTCTCGCCGTTCAAGATTAAGCGTTCGGCCGGTGTCGGTGTCAGACTGTATCTGCCTATCGTCGGAATGCTCGGTATCGATTGGGGTTGGGGATTCGATCCACCGGCAGGCTCAACCAAGCGCAGCGGAAGCCAATTCCACTTCGTCCTCGGACAGCAGTTCTAACGAAGTGGCAATATATTTGATAAAGGAGTTCGAGAATGTTTAACAGACCAAAAAGAGTTATTATGAAACGACTGATTTTGACCTTGATAGCGATGGTTGCAGTGGCAACAACTACCCTTGCACAAAACTACATCGTGGTAAACAGCGAAAAGATTTTTAAGTCAATCGAGGCGTACAATGCGGCCATTGCCGAGCTCGACCGCCTTGCCGAGAGCTATCAGTCGCAGGTGGATGCCAAGTTCAAGGAGGTCGAGAGCCTCTACAACAACTATATGGCTCGCAAGGCATCGTTGTCGGTATCGAGCCAGACTGTGGCCGAGAATCAGATTCTCGCCAAGGAGCAGGAGGTTACGAAGTTCCAGGAGTCGATTTTCGGCACCGACGGAACGCTGATGAAGAAGCGCATCGAGCTGATTCAGCCGATTCAGCAGCGTGTCTTCAAGGCTATCGAGGAGTACTCTCAGGAGAAGGGTTACGAGCTGGTGCTCGACATCGCCCAGAATGCCGAGGTGCTCTACTACTCGCCCAAGGCCGACCACACCGAAGCGATTATCAACAAGCTGAGATAAATCATTTAGAAAACCAATAACACACTTAAATTAAAGATGAAAAAAGTTATCAAATTAGCCCTTGTGCTTATCTGCGCTATGTGCGCAACGTCGCTCTACGCACAGAAATTCGCTCGTGTAAGCTTGCAGACCGTGATTGCAGAGATGCCCGAAATCGCAAAGATGCAGACCGACATCGAGGCTTTCGCCAAAGAGCTCGGCGAGCAGTTGGAGGTTATGCAGGTAGAATTCAACAACAAATATGCAGATTTCCAGAAGAACAGCGCAACCCTCAATGAGTCGGTACGCAACCTCAAAGAGAAGGAGTTGATGGATTTGCAGCAGCGCATTGGCGAGTTCCAGCAGATTGCGCAGCAGGATATCGAGAAGAAGCAGAACGAGCTCTTGCAGCCCATTCTCCAAAAGGCTAACGAGGCTGTAAAGAAGGTTGCTTCGGCAGGTGGTTACACAGCAGTATTTGACACTTCGTTGAACGCTTTGGCTTACTACGATGAGGCTGCAATCACCGATATCGAGCCCGCAGTACGCGAAGAGCTCGGCATCACAGCAGCTCCCGCTACTCCCGCAGCAAACTAATCTGGTATAGCGCACACACTTATCGCAGGGATTCGTAAATGCAGAGCGACAGAGCTCTCGCGGAGTAACCCTCGATTAACGACAAGCCGGTCCAAATCAATGGACCGGCTTTTTGTTTTTTAGCGTCGGGCAACCTTAACGCCCTTAACGCCCTTAACGCCTTTAATCACCGCCATCCCAACAACCTTCCCCACAAAAAAATAGGCTGCGCAATTACGCAGCCTATTTCACAATCGGTAATCCGAGCCTACTTAACTGTAAGCTTACCTGTCAGGCGGATATCAGCCGACGAAGCACCAACGTGTACGGTGAATGCACCCGGCTCAATAACCCACTTACGCAAGATCGGATCGAAGAAGCGGAATGCCTCGTCATCCAGACGTACGCTTACAGTCTTGGTCTCGCCCGGCTGCAAGAACACCTTATCGAAGCCTTTGAGCTCCTTAGCAGGACGAATCAGGCTGCACTCGTCGTCGCCAACATATACCTGAGCGACCTCAGCACCGGCAACCTTACCTGTATTCTTCACGTCGAAGTTTACGACGAACTCCTTACCATCCTCGACGATGTTGATATTCGAGTATTCGAATGTAGTGTAGCTCAAACCAAAGCCGAAGGGGAACAACGGCTTAACGCCATTCTTCTCGTAACCACGGTAGCCCACAAACAAGCCCTCGCGGTACTCTACACGACCGTGCGGGTTAATCTTCTTCGAGCGGACACGATCTACGTTCTCGTGGTAGTTTGCCGAGCAAGGATTATCCTCGAGCTTCTCTTCAATCGAGATAGGCAACTTACCCGAAGGCGAAATCTTACCTGTGATAATCTCCGAGATAGCAAGACCGCCCTGCTGACCGGGGTACCAAGCCATCAACACTGCCTTAACATTCGACATCCAGGGAGCCATCTCGATAGCACCACCGCCATTGAGAACAACAACAACATTCTTGTTGTATTTGAGAACCATATTCAGGTAGTCGAGCTGACCCTTCGGAAGTTCGAATGTACGATCCGAGTTCTCCTTCTCAGTGAAGTTGTTGTGACCAAGACATGCAACGACACACTCAGCCTCTGTCAAAGCCTTAACGGTTGCAGCGTCCTCAACAACTGCAGGCTGGAAAATAGTGTTCAAATCGATATTACCGCCACGATTAACGTGCTCGATTACAAACTCATAAACCTCGCCAGCCTTGAACTCCAAGAGTGTATAGCTCTGCTGGTTGCTGTCACGATGCCAACGATCAAAAATCTTCTTACCATTGAAGTACATACGGTGACCGTCGTTGCTATTGAGGGTAAATCCGTATGCTTTGGTCTCCTCAGCCTTGTAGTAGAATGTGTGGCGAGTTGATACGCCAATCAAATCGTTGTGAGCACCAAATACATTCTCATTGATTGACACTTTGTCCGAAACAAACTTGTGAGCAGGAGTGCCTGAGAGATCTACGTTAGTATAATACTCGGCAGTGATACCCTTGTTTGCCAACGTCTTATCGGTGTAAACAACGCCCGGAAGATCATATACTGCAACAGAGAGGTGCGAGCTCTTAATCTTCTTGTCGATATTCTGCATACCCTCTGCTACCGAGCAAGCCATCAACGGGGTAACGAAACCACTACCACCACCGGTAACGATCTTGTCTGAATTAGGACCACAAACTACAACCTTGCCCTTCTTGAAGGGGAGGAAGTTGTCGTTTTTGAGCATTACGATAGCCGACTGCGAGAGTTTGTGAGCAACAGCGTCGCACTCAGGGTTATTCTCAGGCAACGACTTGTCGAGTTGCTCGCGCTTGTCGAACTCGAAAGCGAAGATGGTCTGGATAATGTTCTGGCACTTGATATCGAGTGCGCGCTCATCAAGAACGCCCTGCTCTACCAACGCTTTGATAATTTCGGGCTTAACGCACTTTGCAAAAGGCATCTCCAAATCGACACCCCAACGGATTACGTTCAGCGGCGAGTAGCACGATGTCCAGTCCGACATAACGAAACCGCTGAAATCCCACTGACCACGCAAAACCTCCTGGTTGAGATACTTGCTCTCCGATGCGTGAACACCGTTAAGAAGGTTGTATGAGGTCATAATCGTAGCAACCTTACCCTCCTTGACCGCCTTCTCGAATGCGGGGAAGTAGATCTCATTCAAAGTACGCTCATCAATATCCGAAGAGATGCTGTGGCGATCCCACTCCTGGTTGTTACCTGCGAAGTGCTTGATACAAGCCATTACGCCCTGGCTCTGAACACCCTTAATATAAGCGGTAGCGATCTCACCTGCAAGGTAGGGATCCTCTCCGAAGTACTCGAAGTTACGACCACAAAGGGGCGAACGATAGATATTTGCACCGGGACCGAGCAAGATATGCACACCACGAGCGCGTGAATCCTTACCGAGCGATACACCCATCTGCTCAATGAGGTCGGTATCCCAGGTTGCAGCAGCTGCTACACCACTCGGATAGAGAGTACTCTTGGTGTTGTTACGCACACCCTGCGGACCGTCAGCCATACGAACAGCAGGCAGACCCAAGCGAGGAATCTCGCGAACGTACCAAGCCTTGTAACCACCGACGTAATCGATCTTCTCTTCGAGAGTCATCTGCTTAACGATCTCGGCAGCACGGTCTTTGTGCTCCTGTGTAACCACATACTTCTGCGCCATCATAGGCAGCGAAATTGCGATTGCAACAAGCGAAAGAATGATTCTTTTCATTTTTAATTTGTATTAAGTTAGTATTGTGAATTTATGTAAATATTTTTTTCAGAGCGTAAATATAGCACAAATTTCCCGTTAATCCAAATACCTATTTTATAAATAGCAATTCGCGATACTTGGGCAGAGTCCAGAGTTGATCGTCCACAACCTCCTCCAACGTGTCGATGTGTTTGCGAATCGGGTCGAGGTAGTTTAGCACGTTGTCGTGATATGCCATAGCTCGCTCGTAAGCCGACTCTATGCGGTTAGCCACCTTACGCGCCTCAACCATCTCGGTCGTCAGCTGCTGAATTGCAGCGGTATGCTCCTGAATGGTGCGAATAAGCTCGATATCGGCCCTTGCATCCAGACCCAGCTCCTTCATCTTCCAAGCCTTATCAAGCAGAATTGCCTCATATTTCGACGCGAGAGGAACAATATTATTCATCGCCAAATCACCCAATACACGAGCCTCAATCTGAATCTTCTTGACATACATCTCCCACTTAACCTCGGTGCGGGCTTCGAGCTCGACTGCCGTATAGACACCCTGACGCTCGAACATCTCGACAGTCGAGGCATCAAGGTAGCGACCCAACACCACCGGAGTCGAAGTCTCGCAATCCAAACCGCGTTTCTTCGCCTCCTCACGCCACTCATCAGAGTAGCCGTTACCGTCAAAATGCACAGCCTTGCAGTCGCGAATCATACGTTTGAGCACCTCGTAGATAGCCTTCTCTTTCTTTACACCGCCCTCAATCAAGGCATCCACCTCGCTCTTGAACTGCATCAGAGAGTCAGCCACAGCCGAGTTCAGCACAATCATCGCCTCAGCACAGTTATCCGACGCACCCACAGCACGGAACTCAAATCGGTTACCCGTGAAGGCAAAGGGCGAGGTTCGGTTGCGGTCGGTATTATCGAGGAAGAGGCTCGGTATGCGCGAGATACCGCTCATACGGAACACGCTCTTGGCATCGAAGCGAATAGCCTCACTGCTCGAACTCGCCTCCAACTTATCGAGCACTGCCGAAATCTGCGCTCCGAGGAATGTCGAGATAATTGCCGGAGGAGCCTCGCCTGCACCCAGGCGGTGGGCATTGGTAGCACTCATCACCGAGGCTTTGAGCAGACCGTTATGCTTATACACAGCCGAAATTACATTCACAAGGAAGGTGATAAACTGCAAATTCTCCATAGCCGTACGACCCGGACCGAGAAGATTGACTCCTGTGTCGGTACCGAGCGACCAGTTATTATGTTTACCCGAACCATTAACGCCCTTGAAGGGTTTTTCGTGCAGCAATACACGGAAATTATGGCGACGAGCCACCTTATCCATCACAGTCATCAACAGCTGGTTGTGGTCGTTGGCAAGATTCGCCTCCTCATAGACGGGAGCCAACTCAAACTGATTGGGAGCCACCTCGTTATGGCGGGTCTTCACGGGAATACCGAGTTTCAGACACTCATACTCCAAATCGCGCATAAACGAGAGTACACGCATCGGAATTGCACCAAAGTAGTGGTCTTCCAACTGCTGATTCTTTGCCGACTCGTGGCCCATAAGCGTACGACCGGTCATTACCAAGTCGGGACGTGCGGCCCACAACGACTCATCAACCAAGAAATACTCCTGCTCCCAACCAAGGTACGAGAACACACGATTCACACCCTTATCGAAGTAGTGACATACCTCGGTTGCAGCCTTATCAACGGCCGAAATCGAACGCAGCAACGGAGTCTTATAGTCGAGAGCCTCGCCCGTATAGGCGATAAATACCGTCGGAATACACAGCGTTGTATCGACGATAAATGCAGGGGATGTCGGGTCCCAAGCCGAATAACCTCGCGCCTCGAAAGTGTTGCGAATACCACCATTGGGGAATGACGAAGCATCAGGCTCCTGCTGAATAAGCAACTTACCCGAAAACTCCTCCAAAACACCCCCCTTACGGTCAGGCTCGGCAAAAGCGTCGTGTTTCTCGGCAGTACCACCTGTCAGTGGCTGAAACCAGTGAGTATAGTGGTCGGCACCATTCTCCATAGCCCATTGGCGCATACCGGCAGCAATACTGTCGGCCACCTCACGCGAGAAGGGCGTACCATTCTCGATAGTCTCCATCAGAGCCTCGTAAGTGCTTTTCGTAAGATACTTGCGCATCGCCTTGTGACCAAAAACCTTCTCGCCAAAATAATCCGAGGGGCGGCCTTCGGGTGCTTTCACATCGACCGCGCGGTGATTGAGCGCAGCATCGACCATCTTAAATCTCAAAAGTTCCATATTTCGTATTTGTTGATTTTTCTGTTTACACCGCAAAATTAGTGTTATTTTCCGCAAAATCACAATTTTTTGAGCATATTTTCGAATATTTGTTGTACATTTTATCGTTTTTCGATATTGCGCGTGGCGAATTTAGAGGATTTTGTTTTTTTTGAGTTAGATGAGTTAGATGGGTTAGATGGGCTCCTCCTTAAACTCCTCTACAAAGCTTGCGGGTCGCGTCAGCCGTTAGTTCAAAAAAAACTCCCATCTAACCCATCTAACCCGCCTAACCCATCTCCAACACCACCAAGTTCCAAGCAGGAAAAGAGATTTTTTATAAAAAATTCTCTTAATTACGAATTATTTTGTATCTTTGTACGATTTAGCAAACACACAACACAAATCTATAATAAAACATTATGGCACAAACTAATGAAAACAAGCTGTTTGCCGAGTTCCCCGCGGTTTCGACCGAGAAGTGGGAAGAGGTAATCACAGCCGACCTTAAAGGTGCGGATTACGAGCGCAAACTCGTATGGCGTACAGGCGAGGGCTTCAATGTCCGCCCGTACTATCGCGCCGAAAACCTTGAAGGTTTGCAGTTCCTCGGCTCAGCCGCAGGAGAGTTCCCCTATGTCAGAGGTGTCAAGAAAGACAACTGCTGGCGTATCCACCAGAGCGTAAACGTAGAGTGCCCTGCAAAGGCTAACGCAGAGGCTCTGGCAATCCTCAACGCAGGTGTTGATTCGGTAGAGTTCGTTCTCGCCGAGGAGCTCACCGCCGAGGCTCTTAACACGCTGCTCGCAGGCATCGTTCTTCCCGCTGTGGAGCTCACTTTCAGCGGTAAGAAAGTTGCTGTTGCTGCAAATCTCTTGCTCGACAAGTTCGAGGCTGAGGGCGTAGAGAAGAACGACGTTCACGTAAACTTCGTACTCGACCCGCTCGTGAAGAACCTCTCGTCGAAGGGCTGCTTCTGCACTCCCAACGCTGAGGGTTGCTTCGAGAAGATCGTTGCGCTCATCAAGCGTTGCTCGACTTACGAGTACGTTCGTTGCGTAAGCGTTAGCGGTCACATCTTCAGCAATGCCGGCTCGACTATCGTTGAGGAGTTGGCATTCACCTTGGCAGCAGGTCACGACTACCTGGTACGCCTTACAGAGGCCGGTATCTCGGTAGATGAGGCTGCTTGCAACATCCGCTTCTCGATGGCTGTTACATCGAACTACTTTATGGAGATGGCTAAGTTCCGCGCAGCTCGTATGTTGTGGGCTAACATCGTGAACGGCTACGCTCACGAGTGCCACTGCTCGGAGAAGATGTTCGCACACGCAGTAACTTCGTCGTGGAATCAGACCGTTTATGACCCCTATGTAAATATGCTCCGTGGTACTACCGAGGCTATGTCGGCAACTATCGCAGGCGTTCACTCGTTGGAGGTATTGCCCTTCAACCACTCGTACGAGGCTGGCGACGAGTTCTCGAAGCGTATCGCTCGTAACGTAGAGCTTCTGCTCAAGCACGAGTCGCACTTCGACCAGGTAGTTGACCCCGCAGGTGGTTCGTACTACATCGAGAATCTCACAAAGAGCATCGCTGAGGAGGCTTGGAAGCTCTTCCTCGAAATCGAGGATAAGGGTGGCTACACCGCAGCTTACGAGGCTGGCTTCGTAGTTGAGAAGGTGAAGGCTTCGGCAGCACAGAAGGATAAGAACATCGCTACACGTCGTCAGGTATTGCTCGGTGCTAACCAGTACCCCAACTTCACAGAGGTTGCAGGCGAGGCTCTCTGCTCGTGCGCTGTAAACCGCGCTGAGGGCGAGGGTAACGTACTCGTTCCCTACCGTGGTGCTATGGCATTCGAGGCTATGCGTCTGGGTGTAGATCGCAGCGGTAAGGAGCCCAAGGCATTTATGCTCACTTGCGGCAACCTGGCTATGGCTCGCGCTCGCGCACAGTTCTCGTGCAACTTCTTCGCTTGCGCAGGTATCAAGGTTCAGGACAACACATTCTTCAAGAGCGTTGAGGAGGGTGTCGAGGCTGCGAAGGCTGCAAATGCAGACATCGTAGTTGTTTGCGCATCGGATGACGATTACGCAGAGGTTGCTCCGAAGGTTAAGGAGTTGCTCGGTGACAAGGCAATCCTCGTGGTTGCAGGTGCTCCGGCTTGCACTCCCGAATTGGAGGCTCAGGGCATCACCAACTTCATCAACGTCAAGAGCAACGTGCTCGAAACTCTTAAATTCTACCTCAAAGAGTTGGGTATCTAAAAAGCAGAATTACTATGAGAGCAAAATTTGAAAATTTAGCATATACCGGTGGAGCAGCCAATGGCTGCTGCGCCAATGCCACTGCCAAGGAGCCGTGGCTCACTGCCGAGAGAATACCCGTCAAAGGTGATTATACGGCAGCAGACCTCGAAGGTATGGAGCACCTGAACTATGCAGCAGGTATCGCTCCCTTCTTGCGTGGTCCCTACTCGACAATGTACGTTATGCGTCCTTGGACTATTCGTCAGTACGCAGGTTTCTCGACTGCCGAGGAGTCTAACGCATTCTATCGTCGTAACCTTGCCGCAGGTCAGAAGGGTCTGTCGGTGGCATTCGACCTTGCAACTCACCGTGGTTACGATGCTGACCACCCGCGCGTAGTCGGTGACGTAGGTAAGGCAGGTGTGTGGATCTGCTCGGTAGAGGATATGAAGGTCCTCTTCAACGGTATTCCGTTGGACAAGATGTCGGTGTCGATGACAATGAACGGTGCCGTTCTTCCCGTCTTGGCATTCTACATCGTTACCGGTTTGGAGCAGGGCTGCACCTTGGAGCAGTTGTCAGGTACAATCCAGAACGATATCCTCAAAGAGTTTATGGTGCGTAACACCTATATCTATCCTCCGAAGTTCTCGATGAAGATTATCGCTGATATCTTCGAGTACACTTCGAAGAATATGCCCAAGTTCAACTCGATTTCGATTTCGGGTTACCATATGCAGGAGGCAGGTGCGACCGCTGATATCGAGTTGGCTTACACTTTGGCTGACGGTTTGGAGTACTTGCGCGCAGGTATCAACGCAGGTATGTCGGTAGATGCATTTGCACCCCGTCTGTCGTTCTTCTGGGCTATCGGTATGAACCACTTTATGGAGATTGCGAAGATGCGTGCAGCTCGTATGTTGTGGGCTAAGATCGTTAAGCAGTTCGAGCCTAAGAATCCTAAGTCGTTGGCACTGCGTACTCACTCGCAGACTTCGGGTTGGTCGCTCACCGAGCAGGATCCGTTCAACAACGTCGCTCGTACGGCTATCGAGGCTATGGGCGCAGCTCTGGGTCACACTCAGTCGTTGCACACCAACGCTTTGGACGAGGCAATCGCTCTGCCGACCGACTTCTCGGCTCGTATTGCTCGTAACACCCAGATTTACATCCAGGAGGAGACTAACGTATGCCGCGAGGTTGACCCGTGGGCAGGTTCGTACTACGTAGAGTCGCTCACCAACGAGATTGCTCACAAGGCTTGGGAGCACATCCACGAGGTTGGGCAGCTCGGTGGTATGGCTAAGGCTATCGAGACAGGTATTCCGAAGATGCGTATCGAGGAGGCAGCTGCTCGCAAGCAGGCTCGCATCGACTCGGGCATCGAGAAGATTATCGGTCTCAACGAGTACCGTCTCGAAAAGGAGGCTCCGATCGATATCCTCGCAGTGGACAACACCGCTGTACGCGAGAGCCAGGTTAAGCGTTTGCAGGAGTTGCGTGCAACTCGTGACAACGAGGCTGTAAAGAAGGCTTTGGAGGCTATCACCGAGTGCGTAAAGACCGGCGAGGGCAACTTGTTGGAGTTGGCTGTCGAGGCTGCAAAGGTTCGCGCTACTCTGGGCGAGATCTCAGATGCTTGCGAGGTTGTTGTAGGTCGCTACAAGGCAGTTATTCGTTCAATTTCAGGAGTATATAGTTCAGAAGTGAAAGCAGATAGCAAGTTCGAAAAGGCAAAGGCTATGTGCGCCGAGTTCGCAAAGAAGGAGGGTCGCCAGCCGCGTATTATGATTGCAAAGCTTGGTCAGGACGGTCACGACCGTGGTGCTAAGGTTGTTGCAACAGGTTATGCAGACGTTGGTTTCGACGTCGATATGGGTCCCTTGTTCCAGACTCCTGAGGAGGCTGCAAAGCAGGCCGTAGAGAACGACGTTCACATCGTGGGCGTATCGTCGTTGGCAGCAGGTCACCTCACTCTGGTTCCGCAGATTATCGCAGAGCTCAAAAAGCTCGGCCGCGAGGATATCATCGTTATCGTCGGTGGTGTAATCCCTGCACAGGACTACGAGGAGTTGTATCAGGACGGTGCTGCGGCTATCTTCGGCCCCGGTACTCCGATTGCTGATGCAGCGATCAAGATGCTCGAAATTCTCAGCGAGGAGTAGTCCTCTCTGATGTTTACAAGAAAAGCCTGCGCGAGCAGGCTTTTCTTTTTTATTTGTATTGGTATCGGAGTTAGACCCCGACAAAATCGAGCAGAGCCTCGGCACACTTTGCGGGCTCTTCGATAAATCCCATATGTCCCGAATTTTCGAGCCATACGACCTTCGCCTGCGGATGAGCTTCGACCATAGCATCGGCCACTAACGGAACGATATATTCATCCTTTTTACCAAGAATAAACATCTGACGCACAGCCGATTTGCGCAGCATATCATTCTGATCTTTACGACCAATCATTCCATTGAGCAGGGCCACCACGCCCTCGTCGTCGGCGAGGTAAATCATCTCGGCCAAATCCTCGATATAGCTCTGCATCGCACGACGATTATCGGCAGCAAATCCGGCCTGAGGAGCGGTGTTTGCCAGGAGATCCTTCTTGCCTGCCTTTACCAATGCAATCTCACGTTCGCGATTAGCGCGTTTCTCGTCGCTGTCGGCATTGGGTGTTGATGATAACAGCACTACGCCATCCAGACGTTCGGGATACTTCTCGCAGAAGGCCAATGCCATATATCCGCCCATCGAGTGGCCGACCAACGTACAACGCTCGATGCCGAGTGCGTCGAGCATACCTTTCAGGGTATCGGCAAGGAACTCCATCGAGTGGCACTCGCCCTCGACCTTCGAGATACCGTGTCCGGGGATATCGAGAGTTACAACACGCACTCTCTTGTAGAGCAGAGGGACAAAATCCTCCCACACATACATCGATTCGAGATATCCGTGCAATAACACAACGCACTGTTCGCCCTCCTGCGAATCGCATATATGAAGGGGCGTTTCGCCCGCCATAATGAATTTTTCTACCATAAAATGCAATTTTGTTGTGTAAAATTAGAGATAATATCGAACTATTGCAAAAATATTTGTATTTTTGAACAAATTATACCTATGAGCACTAATTTGAGATTTATAAAGTGTCACGGTTCGGGCAACGATTTCGTAATGATTGATGCCGTGGAGCAGGATTTGCAAGGCCGAGATATCGCCTCGCTCTCGCGCGACGTGTGCGACCGCGAGAAGGGCATCGGGGCCGACGGCCTGCTGCTGCTGGTCAAGCAGGGCGATATGTTCGGTATGCGTATGTTCAATCCCGACGGTTCGGAGGCCGAGATGTGCGGTAACGGCATCCGCTGCGTGGCGCGTTTAGCTCAAAAGTATATTGCCGAACGCAACTTCACGCTCTTTTCGGGCGGACGACTCTTCGAGATTAGTGCTGATGGCGAGTTGCGCAAGGATGTCGAAGCCTATGGTGTCGAGATTCCGATAACGCTCGACGGCCCGGACTTCGCAATGCTCAGCGAGGGACAGACGCTGCGCGAGCAGATACTCCCCGAATTGGATGCAGAGTTGCGATTCACAGCCCTTAACCTCGGCAATCCGCATATCGTTGCTCGATGCGAAAAGATTGACCTTGCACAGCTCGAATCACTTGGCGAGAAGGTCAAGCATCTGCCTACGCTCTTCCCCAATGGAGTGAATGTCAGCCTTTTCGAGGTATTGAGCGAGGAGCAAATCTTTGTTGCGACCTACGAGCGAGGAGCGGGCATTACCCTCTCGTGCGGTACGGCAATGACGGCCAGCACCACAGCAGCGGCTCTGGCTGGGTACATCCCCTACGACCGTCCTATCGAGGTTTGCAATCGCGGTGGCAAGGTGGTTTGCGAGGTACACAAACGAGAGGAGAAACTCTCGACACGCCTGTCAGGAAATGCCACATACGAATATGCCGGCACACTCAACGACGAGTCCGACGGACGCATAAAATTTGATATTGAAAACATTTTTGCGGCAGAGATAAACGCCTACGAGGAGTTTGCCGCAGAGGTAAAGAGAGAGATTTGCGCAGAGTAGTAACATATCTGTTGGTTATCTTCGCGACGAGCATTTTCGGCTCGGCGTGTAACGTCACACGCAACCTCGCGTCGGGCGAATACCTGCTGCAAAGGGTCAAAGTCGAGGACGATCGCGAAGCCCCACGCAAGGAGCGCATACCTCGTGAAGATTTGGAGAAGTATATCCGCCAAAATCCCAACAAGCACTTCCTCGGCACCGACTTTTATGTTTGGTTCTACAACCTTGCAAATCCCAAGAAGGATAATTGGTGGAACAACTTTAAGCGCAAGATTGGCGAGGCTCCCGTAATTCTCGACCTCGGCCTCACGGCAAAGTCGGCCGAGAATCTGCAAATATATATGAACTCACGCGGTTTCTTCTCATCGAAGGTCGCCTGCGAGGTCGATACCACCTACCGTAAGCGTCGCGCAAAGGTTATCTATCGCACCACGCAGAATGCTCCCTACCGCATCAGTTCGATTTCGTACGATTTCCGCGACAAGTTCCTCGAAGATGTCATCCTACCCGACACGGTCAATACTCTGCTGCACGTAGGCAACATCTTCGACATCACGGTTCTCGATCGTGAGCGCGAGCGCATCGCCACCTACCTGCGCGAAAGAGGTTACTACAACTTTACGGTAAACAACATCGAATATCTCGCCGACACACTCGGCGGCAATCGCAAGGTAGGCGTAAAGGTTGTAATCAAGCAGAATATCACCGGTTACGACGAGCAGGGCAATCCTGTACGCAATAACAATGTGGTCTACCGCATCCGCGAGATTAATATTATGCCCGACTACGACCCCTCGGCAGCCAAGACCGACCCGCTCTACGTTAGCAGGCTCGACACGGTTAATATGCGAGGTCTGAATGTGGTCTATAACGGCAATGGTCGCCCGAATGTTCGCCCCAAGGCGTTGCGATACTCGGTACCGCTCTACCCGAACTACATCTATGATGTCCGTCAGGTGCGACGCACGTACGATGATATTATGTCGCTCGGATATTTCAAGAGTGCCAAGATTGTCTTCGAGGAGATGCCGCGCATCATTGATCGCACGAACTATATCTCATACGTCGGCAATCGAGATAAGCAGGATTCGCTACACGTAAACTACACGCAAGAGGGCTATCTGCGCTGCAATATCCTCTGTACGCCGGCACTCAAACAGAACTTTAACGTCGAGTTGGAGGCCAGCACCACGTCGAGTTTTTATGGAGTGAGTGCGACCGTCGGTTATCAGAATCGCAACATCTTCCGCGGAGTCGAGGCTCTCGACATCTCGACAACCGTCGGATACGAGTATATGAAGGCTCCTGATGCCAAACGTCGCAACGCGATGGAGATTGGCGTAACCGCAGGTTTGTGGTTCCCGCGACTGCTGCCGTTCCGTGTATCGACATTGAGTTCGATTTACCAGCCACGCACCAAGTTGGAGCTCTCGTACAACTACCAGAATCGACCCTACTATCGTCGTAATCTGTCGAGTTTGTCGTGGGGTTACACCTGGAAGTATAAGCGACACTCGTCACTCTCGCTCAACCCGATAGACATCAATCTCATCGAGGTTGGATACCTTGACGAGGGCTATAAGCAGAGTTTGAAAAACGAGTATCTGAAAAACAGCTTTACCTCGCAACTTATCTGCGGATTGTCGGGTTCGTACGTCTATAACAACCCGCTCAACGAGAGCAAGCTCAACAGTACCGTTGTACGTATCAATTACGAGTTGGCCGGCAACTTGGTAAACGGATTGTCACATCTCTTCTCAAAGCCTGCGGCAGGTAAAGACTACTACGAGATTTTCGGCATCCGCTACTCGCAATACCTTCGTTTCGACGTGAGCGTGAGCCACAAATTACAGTTTGGCAAGGTTACAGCTCTGGTCGGCCGCATTTTCGGTGGTTATGGACTACCCTATGGCAACTCGGTTTCGATACCCTTTGACCGACTCTTCTATGCCGGAGGTAGCAACAGTATGCGTGGTTGGTCACCCAGAACTCTCGGTCCGGGCTCATCGGCAAAGCCTACCGAGGTGGTCTACCCCAGCCAGTTAGCAAATATGAAGTTGGAGGCTAACCTCGAATTTAGATTCCCGATTTGGGGAATATTCCACGGTGCAACCTTCCTCGACCTCGGTAATATATGGTACACCGGAGCCGGCTCGCAGGAGATTCCCGAAGGTGCTGCATTTGCTTTCGACACCTTCTATAAGCAGTTGGCATTCAACACAGGTCTTGGTTTGCGCCTCGACATCGAGTTTGCTATCCTGCGCCTTGATTGGGGTATTCAGCTCCACAACCCCAACAATCCGGCGGGCGAGCGATGGATTCACAACTTCAAGTGGAAGAATACGGCACTCAACTTTGGCGTAGGCTATCCATTCTAACAGCAAATCGCCACACACAAATAAATGGGCTGTCCGACCAAAAGGTGCGACAGCCCATTTTCTATCCTCGAAGGCAAAGCCTACTTGCGTACGATCTTCTGCAAAGGTGCGCTTGACAACTTTACGGGCGAATTCTTCTCAAAAAACTCGATACACTTATCCAGAACGAGGATATTATCGTGCATCACACGCTCCTCGGCATCAATATCCTTGTAGGTCTCGGCTATGTAGTTGCACATCGCCACCTTATAGCGACGGCCCTCGCGCAACGACGGGAAGAGCACATTCACAGCCTCTCCACGGCTATCGGTCACAATCGAGTAGGGCGTAGTCGAGTAGAGGTCCACGCGGTGTGACTCCTTCACATTTCCCGTATCGTTAAACTTCGAGATTATCATCTTACGCATTTGTGCCGGTGTCATCGTCATCGACGCTACGGTCGAGAAGAAGGGTTCCAAGTCGAAGAGCGTAGCACGGCTCACAGCACCCGCAGGCAGCTCGGCAAGGCGCACTCCGCCAAAGTGGTAGAAACCAATCTCGGCACCCACAGCATCTCGTACAATCGAAGCCTGCATCTTGCCCAAACCAACGTGAGTGAGCGTCTCGGCATTCTCGCCAACGGCCTCGTTCAGGTGGGGATCCGACATTATCTCGGCTACACGTGAAGCGAAAAGCGAATCGGGCTCAAACTCGGTAAGCATATGGTTTTTGTAGGCAATACTCTCGATTTTACGACCCTTCATACGGATTGTCGTAGCACCCACAGCAATCAGATTCTTGCGAGTCTGACCTATCACCGTGCGGTTAATCAGCGTATCGGTCAGCACGTGTGTATGTCCACTGACAATCAGGTCGTAATCGCTCGTCTTGCCGGTCAGTTCGATATCCATTGCATATCCCATATGCGAGAGCAGCACCAACACATCGCATCGCTCTCTCAATTCGGCAGCCACCTCGGCAGCTCGAATCTGCGGGTCGGGGAATCTCAACCCCACAAAGCTCTCGGCCTTGCCGTCGGGATAGCCATTTGCGTAGTTAGACACAACACCCACAAAGCCGATACGTGCGCCATCAGCCTCGACAATCGTATAGGGAGCAATCTTGGGGAAGTCACCCTCCAAAACCTCAATATTGGCGCACACTGTCTGGAAGCTCTGCTTCGGGAGCATATCGCGCAAGAAATCGCTACCTCCGTCAAACTCGTGATTACCGAAAGTCACCACATCGTAACCAACCTCGTTCATCAGGTCGATAATCGGCTTGCGCGGTTCGGGTGCCAAATCGACAAAGGCATTACCCGTCCAGCGGTCGCCGGCATCAACCAAAAGGGTTGTCACCGTATCGCGACACTCCTTGACGGCTGTTGCAAAACGTGCAAAATTCTTGATATTCGCGTGAATATCATTGGTCGATAGAATCACTATTTCGCGATGTGCAAAACAGCGATTATAGAGTGCGAAGCCCGCAGGCGTAAGCAGCAATATCAGACAAAGTGCATAAAGTGTTCTTTTCATATCAATAATCTCTTTTTGATGTGTCAAAATTACAGAAATTATCTTTATCTTTACAAATCAAATTAAAATTTTCGAAGGTGGAGAAGATTAAGGTCGTTTGCGAGAATACGAAAACACAGGTCGAAGTCGCGTTGGGCACATCGCTGCTCGACATCTGCGCTGAGTTGGGTGTCAAGAGTAAATACCCCGTCTTGGCCGCGTATGTCAATAACCGCATCAAGGAGTTGTGGTACAAAATCTATACGCCCGTAACCATCCGATTTGTCGATATTACCCATTTTGTCGGCTATCGAGTCTATCAGCGCACCGCATCATTCGTTGCGCACAAGGCCATAAGCGAACTCTACCCCGACCGCAAATTTTACATTCGCCACTCGCTTGCGGACGGCTTCTACTGCGAGATTGAGGGCGAGAGCGAGTTCTCGCAGGCCGACTGCGACAAGATTACAGCCGCTATGCGCAAAGTGGTCGATGCAGACCACACCATCATTCGCACACGCGAGCTCACGAGCGACGTGCTACGCATCTACGAGCAGGAGGGCTATACCGACAAGGCCGAACTCCTCACCACACGCCCACGTCTTTACAGCAATATCTGCCGTATGGACGATATGGTCGGATACTTCTACGGTGCATTGGCTCCGTCGAGTGGCTATGCCGACAAGTTTAAGATTGTCCCCTATTACAACGGATTCTACCTCGCTCTGCCTCAACGCTCGAATCCCGACTGCGTTCAGACCGAGTTCAACCGCGACAAGATGTTCGACGTATTCCACGAGTATCAGGAGTGGGTACGCATTATGGGAGTGCCGACTGTCGGCTCACTCAACAGAAAGATTCTCGCAGGCGATGCCGGCGAAATGATAAAGCTTGCCGAGGCTTTCCACGAACGCAAGCTCTCGCAGATTGCCGATGCTATATACGAGGCCAACGCCACTCGCGGAGTGCGACTCGCGCTGATTTCGGGCCCTTCATCGAGTGGCAAGACCACTACTGCCAAGCGTCTGGGTGTACACCTACACCTCCTGGGTCTTAACCCCGTGCTTATCTCGTTAGACGACTACTTTGTCGAGCGCGAAAAGACCCCTCGCGACGAGAATGGCGAGTATGACTACGAGGCATTGGAGGCTATCGACCTCGCTCAGTTGAATGACCACCTGCGTCGTTTGGCTGCGGGCGAGAGTGTCGAAATTCCGCGCTATGATTTCATCACAGGCAAACGCCAGTGGCACGAAAATCCGTTGCAACTCGACGAACGCTCGGTACTGATTATGGAGGGTATTCACGCGCTAAATCCCAATCTTACGCCCAGCATACCCGAAGATGCCAAGTTCAAGATCTACATCTCGTGCTTCACGTCGGTTGCTATGGACAACCTCTCGCGCATCTCGACAAGCGACAACCGTATGTTGCGTCGCATCACTCGCGACTATGCAACCCGTGGAAACAATGCTCTTGCAACGCTCTCGCGCTGGGGCAGCGTACGTCGTGGCGAGGAGAAACACATCTTCCCCTACCAGGAGAATGCCGATGTGATGTTCAACACCTCGCTCTTCTACGAAATCTCGGTTATCCGACCCTTTGTCGAGCCGATTCTGCGCGAGGTACCTGACACCGCACCCGAATATGCCGAGGCCGTAAGAATGCTCAAATTCCTCGACAACTTTGCGATAATCAAGCCCGACGAGATACCGCCCACATCGATTTTGCGAGAGTTCATCGGTGGCAGCTCGTTCAAGTATTAAGCAACTAATTAAAAACTAAGATATATGTTTGACAAATTTGCCGAAAGACATATCGGCACAACCAACCCCACAGAGCTCGGTTCGATGCTCGAAACCATCGGCGTAAAGTCGGTAGAAGAACTTATTGCGCAGGTAATTCCTGCATCTATCCGCCTCAAAAAGCCCATTGCACTCCCCACCGAGGGTATGAGCGAGTATGAGTTTGCGACACATATCCGCTCGCTCGCCGAACGCAACCGTCGTTTCCGCTCGTTTATCGGTATGGGCTTCTACCCCAATGCCGTTCCTGCGGCCGTAACACGCAACGTCTTCGAAAACCCTGCGTGGTACACCTCGTACACGCCCTATCAGGCTGAGATTTCACAGGGCCGTTTGGAGGCTCTGCTCAACTTCCAGACTGCTATCACATCGCTTACGGGTATGGAGATTAGCAACTGCTCGCTGCTCGACGAATCGACAGCCGTTGCCGAGGCTATGCTGATGATGTTTGCGCTGCGCTCGCGCGAGGCTGTCAAGGCTGGTCGCAACCAGCTCTTCGTAGATAGCGCACTCTTCCCCCAGACTCTCGACCTGCTGCTCACACGTAACGAGCCCTTCGGCATCGAGCTTATCGTCGATGACTTTGCAGAGTACACCTTCTCTGGTCAGGAGTTCGGAGCAATCGTACAGTACCCCTCGGCTGACGGAGCCGTAAACGACTATGAGGATTTCACGGCTGCGGCTCACGCCCACGGAGTTATGGTCACGGCTGTTGCAGACCTTCTCTCACTTGCGCTGTTGAAGTCGCCCGCAGAGTGGGGCGCCGACATCGCAGCAGGTGGCACACAGCGTCTGGGTTGCCCGATGGGATTCGGAGGTCCGAGCGCAGGTTACCTGGCTACGAAGGACGCCTTCAAGCGTAATATGCCCGGTCGTATCATCGGTGTTTCGATTGACCGCCTCGGCAACAGAGCACTGCGTATGTCGCTCCAAATGCGCGAGCAGCATATCAAGCGCGAACGTGCAACTTCGAATATCTGTACCGCATCGGCTCTTATGGCGTCGATGGTCGGTTTCTACTGTATCTATAACGGAGCAGAGGGTCTTCAACGTGCAGCGATGACGGCTCACTTGGCAGCAGTAACCGTTGGCAAGGCTCTCGAAGCTATGGGCTACACACTCCGTCACAAGAGTTTCTTCGACACGCTCGAAGTCGAGGCCGAGGCTTCGGTCGTGCAGTCTATCGCTCTCGAACGCGAGATTAACTTCTACTACCCCACCGACGAGCGCGTACGCATCTCGTTCGACGAGGTAACAACACCCGAAGAGGTCGAGGCCGTTATCGAGATTTTTGCCGAGGCTATGGGTCGCAAGCCCAAGAGTGTCAAGATGGCTACCGAGGCGTCGATTGCCGCAGCACTGCGCCGTACATCGGCAATTCTCACCGAGCCTATATTCAACCGTTACCGTTCGGAGAGCGACCTGATGCGCTACATCAAGCGTTTGGAGTTGCGCGACATCTCGCTCGCAAACTCGATGATTTCACTCGGCTCGTGCACGATGAAGCTCAACCCGGCCGTAACGATGCAGCCTCTTTCGCTCGACGGATTCCAGAATATCCACCCCTTCGCTCCCGAAGACCAGAGAGAGGGCTATACCGAGATGATTAAGGAGTTGGAGAGCGACCTCGCGAAGATTACGGGCTTTGCAGCCTGCTCATTGCAGCCCAATTCGGGTGCAGCAGGCGAATACACAGGTCTGATGGTTATCCGCGCCTACCACCAATCGCGCGGCCAGGGCTACCGCAATATTATGCTTATCCCCGCATCGGCTCACGGCACCAACCCCGCATCGGCAGCTATGGCAGGTATGAAGATTGTAACCGTAGCTTGCGATTCGGAGGGTAATATCGACGTTGATGACCTCATCAAGAAGTCCGAGGAATACAGCTCGGAGTTGTGCGGTGTGATGATTACATACCCCTCGACTCACGGAATCTTCGAGTCGCGCATCCGCGATATCGTCGATGCCGTACACGATGCAGGCGGTCAGGTCTATATGGACGGTGCAAATATGAACGCTCAGGTCGGCCTTACCAATCCGGGATATATCGGTGCCGACGTCTGCCACCTCAACCTCCACAAAACCTTCGCAATGCCTCACGGTGGCGGTGGTCCGGGTGTTGGTCCTATCTGCGTTGCAGAGCACCTGCGCAAGTTCCTGCCCACCCACCCCGTTGTTTCGACCGGTGGCGAGGAGGGTATCACAGCCGTTTCGTCGGCTCCCTGGGGCTCGGCAATGCTGTTGCCTATTACCTACGGATATATCAAGATGCTCGGCGAGAGTGGTCTGCGTCACGCTACGGAGATGGCTATCGTCAATGCTAACTATATGTCGTCGAAACTTGCGAGCGAGTACCGCACACTCTACATGGGTGAGAATGGTCGCGTAGGTCACGAGATGATTCTCGACCTCACGATGTTCAAGAAGGAGTATGGCGTCGATTGTGGCGATATCGCTCACCGATTGATGGACTACGGCTTCCACGCCCCGACCCTCTCGTTCCCCGTACACGAGACGCTGATGGTCGAGCCTACCGAGTCGGAACCGAAGGCCGAAATGGACCGCTTTATCGAGGCTTTGGTCGCTATCAAGCGTGAGTGCGAGGCTATCAATGGTGAGGCTGACAACGTGGTTGTAAATGCACCCCACACCGCATCCGAGATTGCAGGCGAGTGGTCACACCCCTACACCCGTAACGAGGCTGCCTTCCCGTTGGAGTGGATTCGCGAGTCGAAGTTCTTCCCCTACGTAACCAAAATCGACAACGGATACGGCGACCGCAATTTGGTTTGCAAGAACGAGGAATAGTTGGGCGTTGAGGACTATTAGAGACTGAAATGAGACGAAATCTTATATCTCTGCTTCTGCTTGCGGCATTGCTACTTGGCTATGCTGAGGCAGAGGCGTGCACCGCAGCTGTTGTGGCGGCAAAGATTTCGAAAGAGGGCGGCACAATCCTTTGGAAAAACCGCGACAGTAGCCACCACCGCACAAGCGTTCATTACTTCACAAGCAAAAAGTACGCCTACACGGGCATTGTAACGACATCTAAACCCGATGCCGGGGTCTTTTGCGGCGTGAATGAGGTAGGATTTGGCATTATCAACACCGCTTCAAGTAACCTCCCAGCGAACAAAGAACTTAAAGGCACAGGTTCCCGCGCTCCATTTTTGCGCGATGCCCTTATTAACTGTTCCACGGTAGATGAGTTCGAAGAGTTTGTCAAGCAATACAAGCGAGGCGGTACCTTCACCACAAATGTAGGCGTAGGCGATGCTAACGGAGCGGCCGCTTTCTTCGAAATTTGGGGAGACGGATATCGTCGCTACGATATCGACAAAACAGAAAAGGGCTATGCATTCCGCTCAAATTTCTCGTTCGCCGGCGATATGGAGAAAATCAGCAGGTCAAAGCGTCGCTACGACGCAATGTTGGAGCTTACCGAGGGTAAAACAAGTTTCTCGGCACACGATTTCTACGACTTTGCTCGCACCTACCATGTTGTAGGTAAGGGTAACGCCTTGGAGAATGACGATAAGTTGTGGGATTACCGTTTCGAGACCGTCCCTCATAGCTCTACCGTAGGCTCCTTTATGATTGTTTGTGGCAAGCACCCTCGCATACTTGTTTCGATGGGGCACCCTGTGGCCAGCCCTGCAATTCCGGTATGGGTAGAGGCTAAGGATTGTATTCCTGAGTGTCTGAGTGGTAAGGCAGCGCACGACCTTGGTCACCGCTTTACCAAGGCTGCCTACATAAAGCAAGGCACCTACAAGAGCAAGGGCAAGAAAAAGGGACGCTACTACCTCAACAAACCGCTTGTACGCGCAGCTTTGAAGGTCAAAACCAAACTGCCATTCCCCGAAGTGATGCCCAAGAACATCGATAAATTCAACCGTAAGGCCGATAAGGCGTTCATCAAGCACGAGAAAAAAATTGACGCTCTAATTGCCCGATATGGAGTCGGTGGGGAATAGGTAGGATACGGATATTTATACCGTTTTGGCCAACTTTTAATTGCGTTCCTAAAAATTTAGTTATTTTGCCCAAAATTTCACTATCTTTGTCGGAAATAAAAAACAATAGGAATTAACTTTAACATTATAAAATTATGAAGGTAGAAAATACAAAATTCGTAGCGGTAAACTACACTCTTACCGTTGATGGTCAGGTAGCAGATAAGAATCCGGAGGGACAGCCACTCGAATTCGTTTGCGGTGCAGGTATGCTGCTCCCCAAGTTCGAGGAGGCTATTATGGGCAAAGTTGCCGGCGATAAGGTTGCCTTTACCCTCGAACCGAAGGATGGCTATGGCGAGATTATGCCTGAGGCTATCGTCGAACTCCCGAAGAGCGTGTTTATGATTGAGGGCAAGGTTGCCGAGGAGATTCTCTTCGTAGGCTCGCAGGTGCCGATGAGCGACGCTAACGGCAACCGTATGATTGGCGTAATCAGCGAGGTTAAGGAGGAGAGTGTAATGATGGACTTCAACCACCCGATGGCCGGTAAGACCCTCAACTTCGAGGTCGAGGTTGTATCGGTACGCGACGTAACCCCCGAAGATTTGATGTCGAAGGGCGGCTGCGGCTGTGGCGATTGCCACTGCGGCGAAGAGGGCTGTGGCGAGGAGTGCGGTGAGCACCACGAGGGTTGCGACTGCGGTCACTGCCATTAATCGTTCAATCCGAAAAGTAAAAGATTAAAATCTCTAAAAATTTGCGGCAGTGCTAAAAACAATTCCGCAATATCTTTCAGCTATGAGTGACACCTATGGTCTGACAAAGACCTTAGGTGTCATTGATATTTGCACCGACGCAAACGGAGAGCCGATAATTCACATCGGCAATAACTCGATAATCTTCCATATCCGTCATCAGGGCGAGCACAAGATGCTCAAATGCTACACTCGCGATAAGCGCAATCTGCGACGCATCTATGGCGAAAAGTGTCTGCGCGAGGAGCTCTTTATCCACTCCGACAACAAGAATGGGGAGTGGGTTGATGTGATTTGCGACCGTTGGGTCGAGGGCATTACACTCCACCGAGCCATCATCGAAAATCTCGACAATCCCGACACGCTTAGCTCGCTGGCCGAGAAGTTCGACCTGCTGGCACACCAACTTCTCGCCGAGGATTGGGCTCACGGTGACCTCAAACCCGAAAATATCGTGGTCACGCCCACAGGCGAGCTGCAACTCATAGATTTCGATGCAATGTTCCGCCCCGAATTTGCGGGCGAGAGTAGCGATGAGATAGGCACGGCAGCGTTCCAACATCCGTCACGCACCAGCGACTATTTCGACAAGTCGATAGACGACTACCCCATTGCCTTGATTTCGACGGCTCTACACGCATTGGCAATCGACCAAAGTCTTGCCGAGCGTTTCGACATCGACGATACGTTACTGATGCATCCCAAAGAGATTCTTTCGGGCAATAGCGAGGCTTTCGACGAGATTCTACACCTCTTTGCAACGCAGGGCGATGCCGTTCACTATCGCATAGCGCAACTTTTGCGTTCGACAACGCCCAAGTTGCACGCCCTGCGCGAACTTATATCATTTACCATAGCTACACCCGACCACAACGACACGACAAGCGAAGTGCCAACACTCGATGCTCATAACGGATTATGGGGCTATCGTCGTGGCGAGGAGTTTGTCATTCCGCCACTCTATAATTGCGGATTTGAGTTCAGCGACGGAGTTGCCGCGGTCTGCATCGAGAAGTGCTGGCACTACATCGACATTCACGGCCGTGTAGTTTTGCGCTGTCCGAACTACGAGGCTGTCAAACCTTTCCGCAGCGGCGAGGCTGTGGTAATCGAAAATGGCGAGAAAAAGCGGATAAACCTCAAAGGCAACGTGTTATAATTGTTATTTCGAAATGTTATAGGTATCTTTGTATTGGTTTCTAAATTTCTCCTAAACAAGAGATTATGTACACACAAGAGATTACGCGCAAGCACCGCACCGCTTTTGTCATCGCCATAGACCAATCGCAGTCTATGCTCGGTGATGTACTTCTCAACGGCCGTATCATTTCGAAAGCTGCTGCCGTAGCAGAGGTTACCGGAAATCTTATCAACGAACTTATTTTGCGCTCGAAGCGCGATGACGGTATCCGCGACTATTACGATGTCGCACTGCTGGGCTATGCAGGCGAGGAGGTCTATCCTCTGCTCGATCCTGCGAGAGTATTCATTCCCATTTCGGAGCTTGCAAAGTACAAACCGACCGAGCAGAGCATATCTGTCGAACGAGTATTACCCGACGGCAGCAAGAGCCTACACACCGAGCGAGTTTACCAATGGATTGCGCCCCGTGCCGAGGGCGATACTCCGATGTATGAGGCAATGCTCTACATACGCGATATCGTCGCAGAGTGGTGCCGCAATCCCCAAAATGCAGAGAGTTTTCCGCCCATAATCTTCAACATTACGGACGGAGAGTTCTCGGATTGCAACGACAGCGAAATACGCAACATTACCGAGCAGATTAAGAGCATATCAACAGCTGACGGCAACGCCCTGCTGATTAATATCCACTTGGCATCCGACCCGATGTCGCAAGCCGTAATCTTCCCCTCGGATAACGAGATTGACCCCGACAACCATCTGCTGCGCATCTTGGCCGACTGTTCGAGCGTGATGCCCGCAGCCTTCAACGAGATGATTCGCTCACAACGCGGAACATTGGCTATTCCGCCATTCCGTGCCATAAGTTACAATGCGTCTCTCACCGAATTGGTCACAATGCTCAATATCGGTTCTCGCAGTATTACAAACCTTTTATAACGTACGAATTATGGCACCATCAATAACTTCATTCTCGCAATTACTTACGTCTGGCGAATCTACGTTCAAGACATTAAAGGGAGTTAAACCCATTATTATCGACGGATTTCCGCAGGTTATCCGAACCACCTACTTTGCCGAGTTCGGCATCACTATCGAGCAGCAGAAATATCTACTCTGCTTGCCGTTGGACGGCACAATCTCGGCATCGGTAGCCCGTACTGCCGCTGCGCTCCAACGCATCAAGTCGGCAGCTCTCACCGAATATTCGGTACTCCCTGGCGAGGTGTCGATACCCAACTCTACGGGCGAGGTTAGCACCTGCGACCTTGTACTACACGCTATTCCCGCAGGCGAGAGCCTCGACAAGGCTGTTTCGCATATTCCCACATCTCGGCTCGTAGCGGCCCTCGACCTTTTGGAGGGTGAGATGCTGAAAGCCGGATTCCTGCACGGCAACCTCAAACCTTCGAATCTGATTTATGGCGAAGATGGCCGTCTTTATCCCGTACGTTATCACTACGCTCAGGTAGGAGCCTCGAACGAGGATATATCAGCCGAGATTGGTAAGATTCGCGAGTTCATCGCAGCGCACCCCTCGATTCCCGAAGTCGGAGAGGAGGTAATGCCCACAGCATACGAGTCGCTACTGCCCTATGACGAGGTATTCCCGATGCAGGACAGAATGCGTCGCGTACGCAAAGGCTCGCTCTATGGCTATCTCGATAGCAACGATGCAGAGGTCATCGAGCCGCAATATATCTATGCCGAAAACTTCTTCGAAGATAGAGCCGTAGTCCAGAATCCCGACGGCAAAATGGGAGTAATCGACCACAAACAGCATTGGATTATCGAACCCATATACGATATGGTCGGCTTCGAGGATGGTCTCTTCGATGCCCGCCTTGGCAAAGAGTGGGTCAAAATAGACTATTCAGGCAAAACAATCAAATAATCAATAAATTAACAAGACTATGGAGCAAGTAAAATGTTTAATCATCGGTAGCGGTCCTGCGGGATATACAGCTGCTATCTACACATCGCGAGCAAACCTCTCGCCCGTCCTCTACGAGGGTATCGAGCCCGGAGGTCAGCTCACAACCACAACCGAGATCGAGAACTTCCCCGGCTACCCCGAAGGTATCGGTGGTACCGAGATGATGGCCGACCTGCGCAAGCAGGCAGAGCGTTTTGGCACCGACATTCGCTTTGGCGTAATCACCTCGTGCGACCTCTCGTCGCGTCCCTTCAAGGTTGTAGTTGATGGCGACAAGGAGATTTCTGCCGAGTCAATCATCGTCGCTACGGGAGCTACGGCTCGCTACCTCGGTCTTCCTTCGGAGACTAAGTATCGCGGTATGGGCGTGAGCGCGTGCGCTACGTGCGACGGATTCTTCTACCGCAAGAAGGATGTAGCCGTTGTCGGTGGTGGAGATACCGCTTGTGAGGAGGCTACCTATCTGGCAACCCTCTGCCGTCAGGTCTATCTTATCGTTCGCAAGCCCTTCCTTCGCGCATCGAAAGCTATGCAGGAGCGAGTATTCAACACCCCGAACATCAAGGTACTTTTCGAGTACAACACCGTCGAGGTTTTGGGCGATGAGGATGGCGTAACGGGTGCTCTGCTGCGTCACACAGACGGCAGTGAGATAACTATCGACATCGCAGGCTTCTTCCTTGCTATCGGTCATCACCCCAACACCGAGCTCTTCGCAGGTCAGCTCGAAC
This sequence comes from Alistipes sp., assembly GCA_045644925.1. Lineage (GTDB taxonomy): Bacteria > Bacteroidota > Bacteroidia > Bacteroidales > Rikenellaceae > Alistipes. The sequence continues at coordinate 23,201 of JAZRHV010000014.1, read as the reverse complement.
TCGATGCCGAGGGTTACATCAAGGTTGTTCCCGGTACATCGAAGACCAACATCGAGGGCGTATTTGCCGCAGGTGACGTGAAGGATCCCCACTATCGTCAAGCTATCACTGCCGCAGGTTCGGGCTGCATCGCTGCTCTCGACTGCGAGCGATTCTTACTCTCGCAATAGTCCCTATGCCGCTGAAAGTAACCATACTCGGTGCGGCATCGGCAAAACCGACCGTTAATACCCACCCGTCGGCCCAGATAGTAAACTCCAATGAGCAATACTATCTGGTCGATGCGGGCGAGGGTGTCCAGCAGCAGATGTTCCGCAACGGAATAAATCCGCTCAAACTCCGTGCGGTCTTCATCTCTCACCTGCACGGCGACCACGTTTACGGTCTTTTTCCGCTACTTTCGACCCTCTCGCTCTATGGCCGCCAGACTCCGCTTACGGTCTATGCACCAAGCCCCTTTGGCGATATTTTAGAGGGATTCAAACGCTACTTCGAACAGCACGCGACCTACGAAGTTCTCTGGCACGAGGTAGACACCACCAAGCACGAGCTGCTCTTTGAAAATCGTTCGCTCGAAGTGTGGAGCATCCCCCTGCGCCACTCGCTACCGGCATCGGGATTTCTCTTCCGCGAGAAGGCTCCCGAACTCAATGTCGATAAGTTCAAGATTGAACGCTATGGGCTTTCGATTGCTCAGATTGTCGCAGCCAAGCGTGGCGAGGATATAACGCTCGACACGGGCGAAATCCTACCCAATTCGATGCTAACCTACCGTCCCTACGAGCCGGCATCATACGCCTACTGCTCGGACACGAACTATTCGGCCCGCATTGCCGAGATTGTGCGAGGTGTAACGACCCTCTACCACGAGGCGACCTATGCCGACAGCGAGAAATCGGTAGCCAAGGAGCGCGGACACGCCACAGCTGCACAAGCGGCCAAGACCGCTCTCAAAGCAGAGGCCGGAGAGTTGCTTATCGGCCACTTCTCGTCGCGATATAAGGATACATCGGTGTTGTTGAGTGAGGCGCAGAGCATCTTCCCCCGCACACAAATTGCCGAAGAGGGAAAGACCTTTGTCGTACAAAATCAGTAAGGATATAGACCGATAATGATGCAAAAATAGAGAGTGCCCGAAAGCACTCTCTATCGTTTTATATCCAAACTCCCCATCGAACTAAACCACCAATTTATGATTAGCATATTTCAACAGATACTCCGGAACTTTGACCTTCGACAGTTTCTCGATGCGGTCGAGATAGTAGCGTCGGAAATCCTCCCAACGATAGTACGGAGCCAAGTCGCTCTCGAAGGGTAGGAGCACCTCCTTCTCGTTGTGCAGCAACTTAACCAGCACATCGCCCTGCTTGTTGCGATAGAAGACCATCTGCACATTCACCGCCATCGAGGTAATATTGAAATCCTGCCAATGGTTGTGCAGGCTATCGATATCATCAACCGACAAACGGGGGCAGCAACCCTCCAATTCGAGCATACATATCAGCGGAATGACAATCACATCGTGACCAAAGCGGAAGTATCCCGAACGGCCACCGTTAGCGATAGCGTCATCTGCATCGGCGATAATCTGACGCATCAAATTGATAGCATCGGCAGCGATAAGATCGCCATACTCCTGCGAGTTACCCAGGAACATATAGTGACGAGCATTGCCGTAACGCCAGAGGTTGAAAATCTCATCGGGAGTAAAGACGTCATATAGCGACACATCCACACCCACATCCTGCACACTATTCGCCAACGCAAATGTCGTGAACATCACGGAGTGCTTATTAATCTTTGCAGCATATTCGGGCTTGAAGATCGAGAGAGCAAAACGCTCGGCATCGACAAACTCCTGACGACGCTTCTCCAACAACTCTTCATCGTGGTAGTTGCGAATCATCGACAGATATTTGTGGTGGGACATAAATTTGAGGTAACGCTCTCCGGTTGTTCTGGTAAACTGCACCTCGGGATTGAGTTCCTTGATACGCTCGTTATTGGCAGCCATACTCAGGATACAGCGCGGATATAGTGTCGAAGCACAATCGATACGACACTCGCGACCACCTTTTGTCGAGAAGATTTCGGGATATCGCTCCACCATACGCTCGGCAATGCCACGATGCTCGGCAACACCCTTGGGCGACAACTGACCGGCCATTCCATTCGCCTGCTCGCAAATAATCTTCACGCGCTTATATACATCCTTACCGTACTCGGTCAGTGCATCCTCGGCAGCAGCCTTATCGTAAAAAGCCTTCGGTGTGTCATAACCTGCCTGTCGCGTAATCCAACGACTGCCGTGACGGCCATAGTGGCTCAGATAGAAAGGTTTATATCCCTTTGGGGCTGCCGAATGTGGCGTCGCCTCATAGATATAGCCAACCATATTCGCACCCGCGAAATTGGGGTCGCGATCGATAGCCTCACGCGCACTCTGTGCCGAAAGCGAATAGACACTCAGCGCAAGAGCCAGCAGTAAAAATTTAATTTTCAGCATCTTCATATTTCATTAGCATTTATTTGTCATAATATCGAGAATCATCTCATCGGTCTCGTCCATAGCATCACGGCCGATATCCGTAAGGTTGCGAATTGTCTTATCGACATCATCATCCACGATACCCTCGGCTGAGGTTGTGCAGCGATGCTCCATAGCCATCATTGCCGAGAGCACAGCCGTCGATACGCCACTCGACAGTTTGAGCGAACAGCTCGGCTTTGCTCCGTCGCAGATCATACCGGTAAGGTTGGCAACCATATTCTTGACGGCGATAGCCACCTCGTCATATCCGCCACCCATAAGGTATGTGATACCGCAACTCGAACCCGTTGCCGCCACCACGCAGCCACACAGAGCCGACAGACGGCCCAAACCCTGCTTGATGTAGATAACGGTCAGGTGGCTCAACACCAGCGCGCGCACCAACGCCTCGTGCGACACTCCGCACTCGCGACCATAGACCACCACGGGTACCGTAGCCGCGATTCCCTGATTTCCGCTACCCGAATTACTCATCACAGGCACCAGCGCACCGCTCATTCGAGCATCGCAAGCACCCGACGTATAGGCCAAGATACGCGAGAAGAGTGTATCGCCCAGCATATTGGCACTACCGCGCAACATCACACCAAGGCCGTGGCCGTAGTTTCCGTTAAACGAGGTCTCGGCAGCGGCCATATTGAGCCGTGCGGCCTCCATAATAAACTCCAACTCACTGAGCGGAGTCTCCATCGCAAAATCATAGACCTTGCGCAGCGACAGCTCGACCTCCGGCTCGGCAGTCTCGACCGTCTCGGCCGTGGTTGTGCCACCTTTGAGCAGTTCGCCATTACGCTCGACAAGCACTACCGACGAGTGCGTACCCGCAATCACGGCACGTGCCGACTCCTCGCCACGCCACATTTCGATTTCGATATATAGTTTCGGCACGCTACCCTCGGCCAGCGATATATCCACGTGATTCTCGGCAAGGAAACGCTTGGCCTCGGCCACCTGGTCGGGAGTTACATCTCCGAGCAGTTCGAGTTCACGCGCAGGGTCGCCAACGAGCGCACCGAGGGCTATGGCTATGGGCAGACCAATCATACCCGTACCTGGGATGCCGACGCCCATCGCATTTTTCAGGATATTGGCACTCAGTCGCACCTCAACACGTTCGGGACGCAGTGCAGGTCGCCCACCGAGGGTCTCGGCCACGACGGCAGCACACAGCGCAACAGCGATAGGCTCGGTACAGCCGACAGCCGGTACCACTTCGCGCTTGATAAGGGCGATAATTTGTTGTTGCAGATTTGGAGTCATTGTTTTGCAATCTTTGAGAGCAAAGATAGCAAAACTAATTGAGAAAAAAAAGTCCCGTGGCAGAGCCACAGGACTTTCGAAAATATTGTTAAGGATTATTTATCCTTCACGCAACGGATTGCGAGCATACACGAAGCTACAGTCTCGTTGGTTGCACCGCCGCTCTCACCGTTCACGTCGTAGAAGCCCTGAACCACAGACGGAGTGCTTGTCAAATCACCTGCGTCATCCTTAACGTAGTTCCACTGAAGAACAACGTCCTTATTGTTGTTTGCTGCACACCACCAGTTGATGTTGTGGCAGTCAGCAGCAGCACCGTAGTGAACACGAGCGCCCGAGCAAGGAATCCAAACAAACGAGCCATCGGTTGCAGTTGCATAAGCAGCTGTTGTACGAGTTGTCGATGTTCCGGGACCATCTGCAGAAGTTGCTCCATTGTTGTAACGAGTTCTCCAAGTGAATGTCAGAGTCGAGTAGTCCTTAACAGCCTGAGCACCATCGGGAATGTGGTAACCATAAGGACACACATCAAATGCCTTCAAAGTATTAGCCGCACCACCGTAGTTCCATACTGCATAGTCCGAGTCGAAGTCGAAGCTACCGGTAAAGAGGTCGTTACACCAATATTTGATGTTACAAGTAGGCGAAGTTGTACCAGCACCTGTACCATAAGCACGCATCGGGTTAGCCAAAGCTACAGCCATTGTGATATTGGTTGTACTGTTGGTCATATTCCACTTGTTGTACCAATGAGTATAGGTTGCTGTACCGTCGGGATTGATGTATGAGTCACCAGCAGTACTCTTGTCTACATAGAGTGCACCCATAATCTCGGGGCTGGGGAAGTAGTAAGTCGGAGTAAAACCCAACTTAGCCTCCTGCTCACCGGGCTTACCGACATTGGTTGCACCATTCTCTACATAGAGGTCAGCGAATGTTACAGCACCATCGGTCTCGCGCTGATACCAGTTGAGTGTACCTGCACGGAGGTGGTAGCGACCCAAGCAGGGGAAGGGATTGGGACGACCCCACTGCCACATAAGACCCATCGACGAGTAAGCCTCACCATTGCCTACATTGTACTCGCGAGCGAGGTACGCGTGAGTCTCTTCCACGTTTGCAGGAGCACCCCATGCACCGAGGTTACGGTCCATATAGGTATTCTCGCCAATCACCTGATCCTTGAGATCGTTAACACCCCAAATGTGCCAGTTCCACTGCGACAAACCGTTAGCAACCATACAGATCATCGAGTTACCCTCCTGACCATTATAGTAGAAACGGATAGTGTTATCAGCAGCAACGTAGATTACGTTCGAAACCATACCATCGTGCGACTCCCATGCGTTGCAAGCCTGAGCACCCTCGCCACCGATAGTGAGAGCATCAGCACCGGTCTTGGGGTTATTGATAGTTGTCAAACCACCACGAGTCTTAGCAGCGAACTTGTACCAACCAGCCTCGGGCAATACGAATGCGTTAGCAAACTTATCACCTGCAGTAAGGTCGATATACTCAACCGACGAAGTAGCAGTCAAAGTAAGGGGCTTGATGTGCGAAGCCTCCAATACGTGCTCTGACTTCGAAGTAAGAGCTGCGTGACCGTTGTCGAGCGACATAGCGATCGAGAGGTCACCTGCGGGATAAGTACCTGCGGGAATAGCAACGAAGAACGAAGTAGCATCCGAAGCGCTAAGAACAACCGGCTCAGCGAGCAAGAGCTCTACAACATTCGAACCGGTAACTGCCAATGTAGCAGGACCTGCATAGTCGGGAGTGATAGTAGCAGCACCCGAGAGCTTCTGCGAAGCCGACTTAACGGTAATCTTCGAAACTGTGCCCTCACCAACAACCTGGAACTCGAGGATACCCATAAGGTTGTAGAAGTCGAGGTTTGCATAATCCACGGTATTCGCATCGTCGAGGAGAGTGTGACCATAGAGAAGCACACCACCACCATCGTTACGAGTCTGCACCTTCGGGAGGTTGATAGTAACCGACTCGTTGTTACCCGATTTAACCCAAGCATGAGGATATACTACGGGATAGCTCTTTGTAGCCAGGTTAGCATCAGCCTCACCTGAGAACATGTGCCATCCACCCATATCAACACCTGCGTACTCCTCGGCAACAGTCAACGGCTGAGCTACATTATTGTTGTCGATAAGTGCAATCTGATCACCCACCTCGAAGTAGAGCTGACGATAACCGTCACCCCAATCCTCGTCGAGACCTGTACGAACCAACTCGCCATTGACGATGCGGGCATTCAGACTAATCTTAGCTCCTTTGACAGCTACGCCACCCTCAACCGGAGCCTCAGCTGTACAACCGATCAACATAAGAGCGGCTGCACATACCATACTATATATATATGTCTTTTTCATTTTAAGTCTGTTTAACGATTAAACATTAGAACTCGGTCGGAGCGTCAACCTCGTAGCCGGGGAGCATTGTGTCGGGAGCAACGGGATTAGTCTCGCGAACACAACGAAGACTCATACCGAGGCCTACGAAGTAACGGTAGTTGTTCTGAACACCGGGAACGTTAACAGAAACCGGATCTGCCTTCGCAGCATTAGTCGCCCACCAGCTGCTGCCACCAGTTGTCGACTCGATACCGGGATACGAGCAGTCGAGACCCATAGTGGGTTCGGTGTAAGAGTTACCACCACCACCATACGAGTAACGAACATAACCGGTAGAACTATACTTCGAAGTAATATCGTCCATACTTGTCAACTCGGGATCGCAGAACCAGAAACCTACACGAGGATAGTTCGAGAACGCAGAGTTAAAGATGTTTGCATTGTTAGCCTGGCGGAAACCTGTGAAGGGAATGAATACGAACTCCTCACCAATAGCGGCATACTGACCAGCCGAGTTCTTGATGGTGAAGTACAACTTACCTGTGTGAACACCCTGGTTAGTGAATGCATCCTTCATCTCGGTAACGGTAGGAACGCGGTAGCCAACCGGACACGGGTCGAACATAGTCTTCTTGTCTGACCAGAGAGCGTTATCGCCGAAGCGGTAATCCTTATTTTCATTACGCGAACCGATCCACCACAGACCCTTACCATTCTGCTGACCAACATAGTCGGATTTAGTTCCAGACGACACATGATAGAAGTTGAAGTAGTTACGGGTACGTATGAAGTTCGAAGCGCTGGTTGTCGAAGTGAATAAGCTAACCATAGTGAAACTGCCAATCCACTTGTGAACAACCCAACCGCTATTAGTTTCGAACGATGCATTAGCAGTAGAGGCGGTAGTAGCATAATCCGCAGGAATAAAGTTCGGAGTGAGCGACGGACGCGGAGTCGGGTTACCCCACTGGTATAAGCAACCTCCTGCACGCCACTGCTGCTCCTTGGTCATCTTTGATGCCTCGGTAACATTCTTCGGCGCGTAAGTAGCGCCAAGGTTACGATCGAGGAATACATGACCACCGGGGAGTACCTGATCCTTAGCATCGGTAGCCCAGATGTGCCACTGGTTGATAGCCGACATGTTGGTTGCACCAATCATGATGATCGCGTTACCGGGACGGTTTACAGTCAAGTAAACGATATCACCCTCACGACGGAGGTCGGTAACCAAACCCTCAGAATCCTCTGCGTATACATATGTAGTATTATAGTTGTCACCTGTAGAGTTGCTGATTACAGTGCCATCGGGCTCCTTGAATACCTTAGTACCATCGAGCAACTTGGCAGTGAACTTAAACTTCTTGGGGAAGCCTCCTGCACCGGGATTTGCAAGATATGTAGTGTGGTATGCGGGCTGACCATTTGCGTCAACGCTCAAATCGATAACATCGCTACCACCGTAAACATCAGAAACATTGTCTACATAGATCGGGTTGAATCGCAAGATAGTGTTGCGCTTAACCTCGTGAGCCTTGCTCGACTTCTTTGTAACACACAAGTAGGGGCAAGCTACCTGGAGGTTCAAGTCGGGATAAGTACCAACGGGAACAACAAAGAACAACGAAACCGGATTCTCGGGATGCAAATGAATACCCTTACCGTTGTTACCTGCTCCCTGCATATATGCCACGTTAAGACCATACTCCTTAGCCTCGCTTGTTGCATAAACGTATTTAGTTGTCGGATAGGGAGTAAGCACAGGATTCTCTGCTGTTGCATCAACAGAACAGTAACCAGAGACATTAACTGCGTCACTCTGCAAAGTAACATTGTAGTAAGTAAAGTCCTTCTCGACAGTATCACCAGTCTCCGCATCAATTGACTCACGAGTAGCATCACCCAAGAGCTGAACCTCGATGATACCGCAAAGGCTCTTGAATGCGAGAGTACCCTTCTCGGTCAACTTACCGAGCATCGGCATCTGGTTAGTGTCGAATGTCAAACCATTCTTCGGCAGCTCTGCGCTACCATCAGGATTCGCGATAAAGGTACGCTTGCACGACATGTTCCAATGGCCGAAAGAACCATTCGAGTAAGTAATGTTTTCCTGGAAGGGATAGAAACCGTAGATATAGGTCTCACCCTCCAGCGCGTTCTCTACTTCAAACTCACCCTCAACCTGGCCGGCATACTCCGGAATAAGCGTAGCCTTGCGGATAGTACCGTCCTCGGTAACAACACCGATAACGTCACCCGCTGACCAAACGATTGTTCCTGTCTCACCCGGTTCAAAGTCATTCATAGATGTACGGGTCATAGCCTCAATATTTGCACCGATTGTGCGGGCTACATCACCCTTCATTCCTCCGTCGACAGTTGTGTCCTTGACACAGCTCGACATTGTCAGCGCTAATACTGCGCTTGCCAAAATAGTAAAAATTTTCTTCATAGTCGATACAAATTTAAGGTTAAAAATCTTCTTCCTCTTTGCCCCAGGTATCACCAATAGAGTGAGCAAAGCCTTGTTCGACGCTGAACTCAAATAAACTTACTTGCGGAGCCAGGTAATCGCCTTGCGATTCCACCCCACGGAAAATGTTCTTTAACATCGTCGTAATTTTAGTTAGGCGTTAAAAAATTAATAAATGTATATTATCAGAGCAAAATTAAATATTAAAATCGGAACTACCAAACATTTACATATTTTTTCGCAAAAAATCAGGAGAGAAATTGCAAATTCCAATGTTTTCAGAGAAATTTTAAGCAAAGTATTGCAGTTTGATTTTTTTTTCGTACCTTCGCGGCGATTTAAGTACTTAATTTAACAAAACAGAACGAAATGAAACAGGGTATTCATCCGGAAAATTATCGTTTGGTGGCATTCAAGGATATGTCGAATGACCACGTGTTTTTGTGCAGGTCCGCCGTTTCGACAAAAGAGACCATCGAGGTGAACGGCGAAACCTATCCCGTGTATAAGATGGAAATCTCTAACACATCGCACCCGTTCTACACTGGTAAGATGAAGTTGGTAGACACCGCTGGTCGTGTGGATAAGTTTATGAGCCGTTACGCAAAGCGCTACGATAAGAAGAACGCGAAATAATCAGATTATTTCGAGGTTAAACAGTGGAGCTATCTTTCGAGATAGCTCTTTTTTTTATTATATATTGTGTATGAGATTTGGATTTTCCGAAAATTGCACTATCTTTGTACCACAATAAATCAAAATCGGTGGCGTCCGCCCCGAAAAATCACGAGTACACATAAATTATCAAAATATGCAAGACTTGAATGCGCTCGAAGGCAAATCAACGGCCGAGTTGCGCGAAATCGCAAAGGTGTTGGGTATCACCGACACAAATCTTCGTAAAAAAGATCTGATGAACAAAATTATCGAGGTGGCAACAGGTGGCGAGCAGGCTGCCTCTCCCGAGGTTACAGAGCCCAAAGTCGCGGCATCTGTCGCAGAGAGCACAGGCGAGCCCAAGCGTCGTGGCCGTCGCCCCAGAATGAGCAGTGTGAAGGTCGAGAGCGAGTTATCGCTACTCACCGAAAACGCAAGCGAGCCGAAGGCTGTCAAGGTTGCCGAGCCGGTGGTCGCTGCTGAGCCGGCAAAGGATGCCGAAGTCAAAGAGGCTGAGGAGGTTATCCCCATTACCAAGCCCGCAGCAGAAGTGGCAGAGGTTGTTGCCGAGCCTGCGCCCCAGCCCAAGCGTCGCGGTCGCAAACCCAAGAATGCACAGCCCGCAACCGAGTCCACAGTAGCTCCTGCGCAGGAATCTGCCACCGAGGAGCCCACTGCGAAGGCTCCCGAAAATGCAGAAAATACGGCTGTCGAGAACGCCGGCACAGAGTCGGGACATCGCAAGCACAATCGCAATCATCACAACGACGAGCAGCAGAAGCCGAAAGAGGAGGTAATCACCAAGGATGACTTCACGGGCGAGGTGACCGGCGAGGGCGTTTTGGAGATCATCCCCGACGGATACGGATTCCTACGCTCGGCAGATTACAACTACCTCAACTCGCCTGACGATATCTATGTTTCGCCCTCGCAGATTAAGCTCTTTGGTCTGAAATCGGGCGATACCGTGAGTGGCGTAATACGTCCCCCGAAGGAGGGCGAAAAATATTTCCCTCTTGTCAAAGTAAACGAAATCAACGGTTTGGCTCCCGACTTGGTGCGCGACCGCGTGCAGTTCGAGTTTATGACTCCGCTCTTCCCGAGTGAGAAGTTCTGCCTCACGGGCAACGGACACAACACGCTCTCGAATCGCGTCGTAGACCTCTTCTCGCCCATCGGCAAGGGTCAGCGTGCGCTGATTGTCGCACAGCCCAAGACCGGTAAGACGATGTTGATGCAGTCGCTCGTAAATGCTATTGCCGACAACCACCCCGAAGCATACATCATCGTTCTGCTTATCGACGAGCGTCCTGAGGAGGTTACCGAGATGGCTCGCCACGCAAAGGCCGAGGTCGTAGCATCGACCTTCGACGAGCAGGCATCACGCCACGTAAAGGTTGCCGAGATGGTACTCGAAAAGGCTAAGCGTATGGTCGAGTGCGGACACGACGTGGTTATCTTCCTCGATTCGATTACCCGTTTGGCTCGCGCCTACAACTCGGTGCAGCCTGCATCGGGTAAGGTCTTGTCGGGTGGTGTCGATGCCAACGCTCTGCACAAGCCCAAGCGTTTCTTCGGTGCAGCTCGTAACACCGAAGAGAAGGGTTCGCTCACAATCATCGCAACAGCTCTTATCGACACCGGCTCGAAGATGGATGAGGTTATCTTCGAGGAGTTCAAGGGTACAGGTAATATGGAGTTGCAGCTCGACCGCAAACTCGCGAACAAGCGTATCTACCCCGCTGTCGATGTTATCGCGTCGGGCACACGCCGCGAGGATTTGCTCCTCGCCCGCGAGGTTATGAACCGCACCTGGATTCTGCGCAAGCACCTCTCGGATATGACCACCGTCGAGGCTATGGAGTTCCTCCAAAAGCAGATGGGTCTGACCGAGACCAATGCCGAATTCCTCGCAACGATGAATCAATAACGACCCGTCGCAATGAAGAGATTTGCAATAATAGTGCTGGCCCTCTGCGCAACCCTCGAATCGTTCGGTTGGGGGCAGAAGGGTCACGACATCGTGGCATACATCGCCGAGTGCAACCTCTCTCCGCGCGTCTATCGCAAGGTTGTGGCGGCTCTCGACGGACATTCGCCCGTCTATTACGCCAATTGGCTGGACGGAGCGAGCCATACGCCCGAATACGCCTACACCAAGACGTGGCACTATGCCAATGTCGATGAGGGACAGAGCTTCGCAACACAGCCTCGCAACGCCAAAGGCGATGTAGTCGGAGCTGTCGAGGATATTGTCGAAAAACTCAAATCGGGAGAACTCTCGCACGAAGAGGAGAATATCAACCTACGAATGTTGATTCATTTAGTGGGAGATATGCACTGCCCGATGCACGCAGGTCGTCTGACAGACCGCGGAGGTAACAACGTAAAAGTCAAATACTTCGGCAAGATCAAAAAGCTACACTCGGTTTGGGACAGCGAACTCGTCGAGTCGGCACACCGCTGGGGTTACACCGAGTGGCAGCGCGAAATCGACCGCGCAGACAAGGCCGAGAAACAAGAAATCGCTGCCGGCTCGCCTGTCGATTGGTTTGTGCAGACCCACGCTACGGCGGTCGAAGTCTATAAGCACACACCCGATGGCGCAGTGCTCTCGTACGACTACGTTACGCGATTCACGCCCACCGTCGAGGAGCAACTCTTGCGTGGCGGCATACGTTTAGCGCATCTACTCAACGAGATATACAAATAATAAAATATAACAACACAACCTAAACCTATCAAAGATGAAAACTCTTAAACTTTTCGCAGCAATGTTGCTTGTGGCGGTAACTGCCTCGGCAGCACCTGTACGCCAATCGCTCGACGGAGCCGATTGGAAATTTAAGCAACAACGTGGTATCGGCATCTGGTACGACGCAACCGTTCCGGGCGTCATCCATACCGACCTAATGGCCAACGAGATTATCGAAGACCCCTTCTATCGCCTCAATGAGCGCGGTGTGCAGTGGGTCGATAAGGAGGATTGGATTTACCAGAGCGAGTTCGTTGCCGACAAGGAGATACTCTCGAAGGAGTGCATCGAGTTGGTATTCGAGGGCCTCGACACCTATGCTGATGTCTATCTCAACGACGAGAAGGAGCCCATTCTCAGAGCCGACAATATGTTCCGCTCGTGGCGGGTAAATGTCAAGGGGCTGCTCAAAGAGGGTTCGAACTTGTTGAAGGTCTATTTCCACTCGCCTATCAAGGTTGATATGCCCAAGTGGGAGGCTATGCTTCCGGCACAGTACTCCTGCCAGAACGACCAATCGGAGAACGGAGGTCTGCTCAATCGCAAACTTGCCGTATATGCACGTAAGGCGGGTTATCACTATGGTTGGGATTGGGGTCCGCGTCTTGTGACCAGCGGCATCTGGCGCCCCGTCTATCTCGAAGCGTGGAACAATGTCCGCATCAAGGATATCTACTACAACCAGAAATCGGTTACCGAGAAACGTGCAGACGTAAATGTCGAACTTGAAGTCTCGGCAACCACAGCTTCGAAGGCCAAGGTGCGCGTCTTGGACGAGAGCACAGACAAGGTCTTGGCTACCATCAATGCAGAATTGAAGGTCGGAGATAACTGCGTTGCAGTTCCGTTCAGCATCAACAAGCCGCAGCTCTGGTGGTCACGCGGATTGGGCGAGGCTCACCGCTACAACTTCCGCACCGAGGTTGTTGTTGATGGCAAGGTTATCGACAGCCGCTCTCACAAGATTGGTTTGCGTTCGGTTCGTCTTGTACGCGAGGATGATGCAGAGGGTCGCACATTCTACTTCGAGCTCAACGGCAAGCCCGTATTCGCCAAGGGAGCGAACTACATCCCCTGCGACAACTTCCTGCCGCGCGTAACCAACGAAATCTATGAGCGCACGGTGCTCGATGCCGTAAACGCAAATATGAATATGTTGCGTGTTTGGGGTGGCGGTATCTACGAGAACGACATCTTCTATGAGCTCTGCGACAAATACGGCATTATGGTTTGGCAGGACTTTATGTTTGCCTGTGCGCTCTATCCCGCAGAGGGTGCTCTGCTCGCAAATATCCGCGAGGAGGCTATCGACAATGTCAAGCGTCTGCGTAATCACCCGAGTATCGTCGTATGGTGCGGTAATAACGAGTGTAATATGAACCTTCGCTCGGCAAAGAGGAAGTACGATAAGCTCGGCACCCCCGAAATCTTCGAGCGTATGTTCCACCAATACTCGGATGTCTACTACAACACTCTGCCTGAGGTTGTGACCAAGTATGACCCTATGCGTGATTATCATCCTTGTTCGCCATTCTCCGGCAAGGGAATCCCCTCGAAAGAGTCAGCAGATCCCTCGAAGGGCGATACCCACTATTGGGGCGTTTGGCACAGCAAGAAGCCTATCGACACCTACAACACAATGCGCAGCCGCTTCTTCAGCGAGTATGGTTTCCAGTCGTTCCCCGAGTTTGAGTCTATCAAAAAATATGCTCCCCAGGAGCGTGACTGGGCTGTCGAGTCAGAGGTTATGAGTGCACACCAGCGCGGTGGTACAAAGGCAAATAGCCGCATCCGCATCTATCTCGAAAACGAGTATTGGCCGGCTAAGGATTTCCAGACATTCGTCTACATCAACCACGTTTTGCAGGGTGACGCTATCAAGACCGCTATGGAGGCTCATCGTCGCGATATGCCCTACTGCTGGGGTACAATCTTCTGGCAGCACAACGACTGCTGGCCTGTGGCTTCGTGGTCGAGCCGTGACTACTATGGTCGTTGGAAGGCTCAGCACTACTTCTCGAAGTACGCTTATGACGATATGCTCGTTTCGGCTTTCAACCGCGACGGACATCTCAAAGTCTACGTCGTATCGGATCGTCACACCTCTCCCAAAGCCGAGCTCGAAGTCTTGATTATGGACTTCAAGGGCAATGTCGTGAATAAGTTTACCAAGAATTTCGCTGTTGCACCCAACACATCAAGCCTGATTTTCGATATTGCAACCGAGAAGGCTCTGGGTAAGGCAAAGGCCGGTGATGTCTATATCGCTTCGCGCCTCACAGTTGGCGACCGCGTCTACACCAACAACAACTTCTTCGTTAAGCAGAACGAGCTGAACTACCCCGCAGCAAATATCACTTCGAAGGTTGTTGCAGCCGAGGGCGGTGTCGAGGTAACACTCACTACCGACAACTTCGCACGTGCGGTCTTTATGTCTATCGACGGCATCGACAACTTCTTTGCCGACAACTACTTCGACCTGCGTCCGGGTCAGAGCCGTACGGTACACGTACGCACCTCGCTCTCGGCCGAAGAGTTCGCAAAGCAGCTTCGCGTGGTACACTTGGTTCAGACCAAGTAACCACACGTCACCAAAAGAGAATGGGTTGTTCAAAATTGAACAACCCATTTTTTTAGAGCTTATTGACCCTATCCGATAAAATCCGACAGCTCGGTGTAGAGTCGCTGCACAGGCAGCCCCATAACATTGAAGAACGAGCCCTCGATGCGCTCGATAGCGACATAGCCAATCCACTCCTGAATACCGTAGGCTCCTGCCTTATCGTAAGGGCGATAGTTATCAACGTAGTAGGCAATCTCCTCGTCGCTCATCTCGCGGAAATAGACCAAGGTTTCGACCGCAAAAGTGCGTTTTTTCTCGCACGAACGCAGAGTAACGCCCGTATACACTTTATGGCTGCGACCCGACATCGAGCGCAGCATCTCTATTGCCTCTGCACGGTCAGCAGGCTTACCCAAAACCCTCTCGTCAATAACAACCGTTGTGTCGGCAGTGATAAGAATATCCCCCTCGCCCAACTTCTCTGGATAAGCATCGCTTTTAAGCGAGGATAGGAATGGGGCAACCTCCGCAGCGGGCAGCGTGGAGGGATAGTTCTCGTCACAATCAAACTTCGGAGCGAGTGTAAATTGCAGACCCGCATCCTCCATAAGTTGGTGGCGGCGAGGCGAGGCGGATGCCAAAATCAGTTGGCGGTCGGCAAGTTTTTCGTGCAGAAGCATACTTTTCGAGGATTTATAGTCTGATTTTATTAGCGTATATCGAAATTGAGCAGTTCGCGACCTTCGAGCGTAGCAACGAGGTTGTCGCCTACCGCCACAGGCCCCACACCACACGGAGTACCCGTATATATCAGGTCGCCAATTTTGAGTGTCATATATTTCGAGACGTGGCTGATAATCTCATCCACCGAGAATAGCATCTCGGAAGTAACACCCGTCTGGCGCACCTCGCCATTGATTTTCAGGTCAAAGTGTAGGTTATCAATCGCCCCCAACTCCGCCAACGGCACAAACTCGGGCGAGAGTGCAGCCGAGTGGTCAAAGCACTTCGACATCTCCCACGGCAGACCCTCCTCGATAGCCTTGCGTTGCAGGTCACGAGCCGTAAAGTCGATACCCAGACCCACCTCATCGTAGTAGCGGTGCGCAAAGCGGCGGTCGATACACTTGCCCACGCGGTTAATCTTCACCACAAGCTCGCACTCGTAATCCACTCGCTCCGAGAAGCTTGGGATATAGAACGGATCGTTGTTGCGCAGCAATGCCGTGTCGGGCTTCAAGAAGAAGAGAGGCTCCTTCGGCAATGCAGCACCGTCATTGAGTTCGGTTGCGTGGTCGGCATAGTTACGACCTATACAGATTATCTTCATTATCGCAAAAATTTCTTTTTTCTCACATTAACATATATCGCCGTGGCAATAAGCGACCCCGCAGGTATTCCCACAAACATTATCACCCACAATATTCGAGTCGGCATAAGGGGCGCAATCATGGCAGTAACTACCCCTACGAACATCGCATTCGATATCAGGCGACCAATCTTCTCGATATCGATCTTCTCGCGCTCGGCCTTCGGCATCGTGTTATACCCCGCCATTGTTTCAGGGTATTTGCGAATAAATAGTGCTATCGCAAGCCAAACAACACCAAATATAACCGAAACAACAATCATCAATTGTGAGTTTTAATCTATTCTCCGACCCCTCTGGTCTTTGACCACCTCCCCTGCCATAGGGGAGGAGTTTTGGGGTTTTCTCTAAACTGCTCCCCTGTCGTAGGAGAGCTGTCCGCAGGAGTGAGGGGTTAACAATTTTGAATTTTGAATTTTGAATTTTGAATTGATTTGACGATACACTCGGCAAATCTCTCGCTCGCACCTTCGTTGCCGATTATCGTGCGCAGTTCGTCAAAATCCGCAAGCATCTTTGCGCGTTTCGAACCACCTGCGAGTATCGAACGCAACTCGCGCTCTGCCTCGTCTTGATTAACCTTTGCAACAACAATCTCTCGCACAGCCTCACGCCCCAAGTTGATATTCACAAGCGACACAAAGGGAATCTTCAACACCAGCGGACGCAACACCTCATAAAGCTTCGGGATGTGATATAACACCATCTCGGGAATACCCATCAGAGCCGTTTCGAGCGTAGCCGTACCTGACGTAACTACCGCAGCCTCAGCCACATTCAGCGTGTCGTAAGTCTGGTTGTAAACCACCTTTACATCGCTGCCACTCAATATCTTATCGTAAACCTCACGGGCAATCCACTCCACGCCCGTAACCACAAACTGTCGGTCAGGGAATCGACGTGATAGAGCCACCATTTCGGGCAGATTATCCTTGATTTCGCTTACCCTGCTGCCTGAAACCAGCGCAACAATCGGTCGAGAATCCAAGCCATTACGCTCGCGGAACTCCTCGCCCGAGGGGAGAGTTGCCTTACGCTCGGCAATGGCATCCATCAGCGGATTACCGCAGAAGGTAATATTCTGCACACCTCGCTCCGCAAACCACTGCTGCTCAAAGGGAAAGATAATAAAGAGTTTATCGACATAGCGACGCAGAGCCTTCACGCGATGCTCCTTCCACGCCCACGCTTTGGGTGCGATATAGTAATGCACTTGCAAGCCCACCTGGTGCGCCCATTTGGCAATCTTCATATTGAATCCGGGATAGTCGATAAGCACCACCACATCGGGCTCAAACTGCTCGATGTCACGCTTGCACTCCTCTATCTGCGAGAAGATGGTGCGCAGATTACGTAGCACCTGCATAAAGCCAAAAAACGAGGTCTGCTTGTAGTGCTTGACTAGATTCTCGACCCCTCCGACCTCGGCCATCTTGTCGCCACCCCAGAAGCGGAACTGCGCCTCCGAGTCTGCCTTCAAGATGCCCTTCATCAAATTCGAGCCGTGCAAATCACCCGAAGGTTCTCCTGCGATAATGTAATACTTCATACCTTATTCTATTTTCTCCAAGAGATCGGGGCGAAGCTGTTTCGTTCGTTCGTAGGCTTGGTTCTCTTTCCACTTCTCGATTTCGGCAAAGTTGCCCGAAAGGAGCACCTCTGGCACCTTCCAGCCACGGAAATCTGCGGGACGAGTATATACGGGCGGAGCCAACAGATCGTCCTGGAAACAATCCGTCAATGCAGACTCCTCGTCGCCAATCGCGCCAGGAATAAGTCGCACAACCGAATCCGTAATAATTGCCGCAGCCAACTCTCCTCCCGTCAGCACATAGTCGCCAATCGAGATTTCGCGCGTAATCAGATGCTCGCGGATACGGAAGTCGATACCCTTGTAGTGCCCGCAGAGGATGATAATATTTCCCAGGGTCGAGAGTCGATTAGCCTCGTGCTGGTCGTATGTAATTCCGTCGGGCGAGGTGAAGATAATCTCGTCATACTCGCGCTCGGACTGCAACTTCTCGATAAGCTCGAACACGGGTTCGCACTTCATAACCATACCAGCCTCGCCACCAAAAGGATAGTCATCGGTGGTCTTGCGCTTATCGTGAGCGTAATCGTGCAGATTGTGGACCACAATCTCGACCATACCCTTCTCCTGCGCACGTTTGAGTATCGACTGATTGAGTGGCGACTCCAAAAGTTCGGGAACTACCGAAATAATATCTATACGCATAATCTCGTCGGTTTATTTATAGTTTACCTCCTGGTTGATAACCTCTACAATAAAGGGATTATAGAGCGACTCGTGACCGATAGTTGTCTGCTCGCCGTGGCCGGGATATACCGCAACCTCGTCGCCCAGAACTATCAGTTTTTCGATAATCGAGTGCATAATGCACGAGTAGTCGCCACCGGGCAGGTCGGTACGGCCGATGCTCTCGCGGAAGAGAGTATCGCCCGTCAGCACGATACCGGCCGCCTCGTTATAGAGCGACACGCAACCGGGCGTATGTCCGGGGGTCGGGATAATCTTCAATACCGTATTACCGAAGCGCAACTCCTCCATACCATCGAGGTCGATATCCACCTTCGAGGGGAAGGTGCAGTCATTCATACCGAACATCTTGGCACTCGACGGAGCCGATTCGAGCAGATAGTTATCTTTGCTCGACATTGCAAAGGGAACATCGAACGTACGCTTCACGTGCTCGACACCTGCAACGTGGTCGAAGTGTCCGTGTGTATTGACAGCCATAACAGGTTTCAGACCCTGCTCGGCAATATAATCTACAAGGCGGTTATCCTCGCGTGCAGAGAGGTTTCCCGCATCGACAACGATACACTCGTTGCTCTCGTCCCAAAGGATGTAGGTATTCTCCTGAATGGGGTTAAAGGTCAATTTTGCAATCTTCAACATCGTAGAATCTCTTTAATTGGACAAATATAGCGATTTGGAGGCTAAAAACAAAACGAGAATGCCGTTTTTCGCGACATTCTCGTTTTCGGTTGCCGATATTGATATACTACATCATACCCATACCGCCTGCGGGCATTGCAGGCATTGCGGGCTGCTCGCTCTTCTTCTCGGCCAAGACGCACTCGGTCGTGAGGAACATCGAGGCGATAGATGCGGCATTTTCGAGAGCCACACGCGACACCTTAGTCGGGTCGATGATACCTGCTTCGAGCATATCCTCGTAGCGGTCGTCACGAGCGTTGTAACCGAAGGTTCCCTCGCCCTCCTTGACCTTATTTACCACTACCGAGCCCTCGCCACCTGCGTTAGCCACAATCTGGCGCAGCGGCTCCTCGATAGCACGCTTAACAATCTGAATACCTGTGGTCTGGTCCTCGTTGTCGCCTTTGAGGTTTTCGAGGCACTCCACAGCGCGGATGTATGCCACACCACCACCGGGAACGATACCCTCCTCAACGGCTGCACGTGTTGCTGCCAGAGCGTCATCCACGCGATCCTTCTTCTCCTTCATCTCAACCTCGGTAGCAGCACCTACATAGAGAACTGCCACGCCACCTGCCAACTTCGCCAGACGCTCCTGTAACTTCTCGCGGTCGTAGTCAGACTTCGAAATCTCGATAGCTGCGCGAATCTGTGCCACGCGAGCCTTGATAGCATCCTTATTGCCGGCACCATCAACGATGGTTGTATTCTCCTTGGTGAGAGTAACCTTCTCGGCAGTTCCGAGAACGTCGAGTGTTGCATCCTCCATCTTCATACCCTTGTCGGTCGAGATTACTGTCGCACCCGTCAGAATTGCGATATCTTCGAGCATCTCCTTGCGGCGGTCGCCGAATCCCGGAGCCTTGCAAGCCGCGATTTTGAGCGTACCACGCAACTTATTAACAACCAACGCAGAGAGAGCCTCGCCATCGACATCCTCGGCAATAATCAGAAGCGCACGACCACTCTTTGCCACCGGTTCGAGAACATTCATAAGCTCCTTCATTGTCGAAATCTTCTTGTCGGTGATAAGGATGAAGGGATTTTCGAGCTGTGCCTCCATCTTCTCGGTATCGGTCATAAAGTAAGCCGAAATATAACCGCGGTCGAACTGCATACCCTCGACAACCTCAACGTGAGTCTCGGTACCCTTGGCCTCCTCGACAGTGATTACACCCTCGTTATTGACCTTCGCCATAGCCTCAGCGATAAGTTTACCGATATTGTTGTCGTTATTAGCCGAGATAGTTGCTACCTGCTCAATCTTCGCGAAGTCGTTACCTACGACCTGGCTCTGCTTGCGGAGCGAAGCCACAACCTCTGCCACAGCCTTATCCATACCGCGCTTCAAATCCATCGGGTTGGCACCTGCGGTCACGTTCTTCAAGCCTACGCTGATGAGTGACTGAGCCAGCACGGTTGCGGTCGTTGTTCCGTCACCTGCATCGTCGTTGGTCTTCGAAGCCACCTCCTTGACCATCTGCGCGCCCATATTTGCGAAGGGATCCTCCAACTCAACCTCCTTGGCTACCGACACACCGTCCTTGGTCACCTGCGGAGCTCCGAACTTCTTGTCGATAATCACATTGCGACCCTTCGGGCCGAGAGTTACCTTCACTGCATTTGCCAGCGCATCAACACCCTCTTTCAGAAGGTCACGCGCCTCTACGTTATATTTAATATCCTTTGCCATTGTTTTGCTTTTTTAGTCGTTGATTACTTCGTTACCACAGCCATAATATCCTGCTGTTTCATCATCAGGTAGTCCTCACCGTCGATATGGAGCTCGGTGCCGGCATATTTACCATAGAGCACCTCGTCGCCAACGGCAACCTCCATCTTAATCTCGGCAGTGCCGGGGCCCACAGCCACAACCTTACCTGCAAGGGGTTTCTCTTTTGCTGTATCGGGAATAATCAGACCCGAAGCGGTCATCTCTTCTGCCGGATTGGGTTTTACCAATACACGGTCCGAAAGGGGTTTTACGTTCATAGCTTTTCTGTTTTTATTGTTTGTTTAATAATTTTTCTGTTTGCATTTGGTTTGAGCAATCGCTGTGCCAAAGGGCGAAATTATGAAAACTCTGACAAATAGCCCCTATCTATGACATTTTTTTTGTCATTTTGGCAGAAAAATGATAAATTTGTAAAAGAATAAATATCGCTTTAACCTATGAAACGTCTCTCTACTCTTGTAGTTGCTCTGCTCTTTGCTACGATATCTTTTGCAAACGGATTTACACCTGTTGAGAAACCCCATCCTCGACTTTTTATGAAATCGGGCGATTTTAACGCTTTGCAAACACTTGTCAGTACAGATTCAGTGGCAGAGCATCTGCATAATGTCATTGCTAAACGAGCAGAAAGGTATTTGACAGAGCCTGTTAGCGAACGTATTTTGGAAGGAAAACGATTGTTGAGTGTTTCGCGTAAAGTTTTGGAGCGCGTATCAATGCTCTCGTATATGTACCACTACACGGGCGATGTGCGCTATGCCAAGCGTGCCGAACAGGAGATGATCGCTGTAACAAAATTTTCTGACTGGGGGCCAAAGCATTTTTTGGATGTCGGCGAGATGACCACTGCCCTCGCCATAGGCTACGATTGGCTCTACAACGTATTGCCCGAATCGAGCCGCACTGCTATTGCCGAGGCGATAGCCGAGAAGGGTTTAGGTGCAGCTGATAGCAAAAAACATTTCTACCGTTCGACAAATAATTGGAATTCGGTGTGCAATGCCGGCCTTACGATGGGAGCAGTTGCTGTGGCAGATCGTTATCCCGAACTTGCGAAGGCGCATATTGCCAAATCGCTCAAAAGTAATCATCTCGCAATGCCGGCCTATGGTCCCGATGGAGTCTATCCCGAAGGTTATAGTTATTGGGGATATGGCACGTGGTACCAGGTGTTGATGATAGAATCGTTGCGTTCAGCAGAGATTGATACCGAGGGATTGGAGAGATATCCCGGATTTATCGAATCTGCCCGATTTATGGACTATATGCAGTCTTACGACAATAGAGTATATAACTTCTCGGACTCCCCTGCAATAAGCAAAAGCAGCCAACCTCTGCTTTATTGGTTTGCTGCCGAGTCGGGCGATATGTCGCTATTGTGGAATGAGCGAAGAATCTACTCTTCGGTAAAACACCCAAGAATAGGAAGCCCACGACTGTTGCCGATTGCTATGCTTTTTATGCTGCGTTGCGACCTCACGAAGGTTGAGCCAAGTGATAATCGTTGCTGGTCGGGACAGGGCAAGCAGCCCATTTTCATCTGCCGAGACCGTAACTTCTATCTCGGTGCAAAGGGTGGCTCCACAAGAATCTCTCACGCCCATATGGACGGAGGCTCATTCGTCTATGAGTGGGGAGGTGTTCGCTGGGCCACCGATCTCGGAATGCAGAATTACTACTCGCTCGAAAAAGTGGGTGTAGATTTGTGGAATAAGAAACAGAACGCACAGCGTTGGGACGTTTTCCGCATTGCGCTCGATTCGCATAATACACTAATGGTCAATAACAAGCGTCAAAATGTTGCAGGTCAGGCTCTGATGACCGAGACCTACACCGACCCCGACCGCAGTGGAGCGCAGTTCGACCTCACGTCGCTCTATTTCGATTTGGAGAATGCCGTTCGCACCCTCTGTGTTGATAGCGTCGGAAAACTAACCATCACGGATGAGATGACTGCCGGCGATGAGAAGTGTCTGGTACGTTGGACAATGTGCACACCCACCACACCGACCATCCAAAGCCACAACGAGATTTTATTAGAGAGCAAAGGTCGCAAAATGTTGCTGCGTGCCAAATCATCCAAAGGTAAAGTGAAAGCCTTTGTGCTACCTAATACGCCACCGCACAGCTACGATGCCCCAAACAAGGGCTCGGTGCGCGTAGGCTTCCACACCACAATTCCGAATGATAAATTGAGAACTCTTACAGTAGAGTTGATACCGATATTGTAATTTTATTTAATGATAATTATAGAGAGTGACAAAAATAAGATGTTCCTCCGAAGGGTTGTCCTTTTTCGGCGGTGAAATTTAATTCACCGCCGATTTTGTTTATTTACAATCTGTTAGGTTGTTAGATTGTGAAACGACTTTTCGTGCAATAATCGCTTAAACCGTAATATTACTTATTGAGTGTAGTCTTCTATGTAGTCTAAATTAAATGCGATTTGTTATACAGGCAATAAGTCGTATGATAACTATTATCCTTTTATTTATTGAAAATTCATA
>JAZRHV010000013.1:0-74339 GCA_045644925.1 Alistipes sp. | reverse complement strand
ATAATCCCCATAATCCCCATAAATTCTCATCCAACCCACCGCCCCATCCAAAAAAAAGCGTCACAGACTAATTAATCCGCCTCTGGCGTCTTGATTTCCTCCTTGCAAGGGATAGTCTGCAAGGAGGAGGAAAAGACCGCGCAGCGGGATTAATACCCATCTAACTCATCTAACTCATCTAACCCATCTCACCCATCTAACCCATCTAACCCATCTCACCCAGAAAACCTAATCAAACACGCGTCGCAGACACCTCAATTTTGAATTTTGAATTTTGAATTTTGAATTTATTTTTCTTATATTTGTGCGCAGAATACAATTAAATCAAGGTATAAACTATGCAGATTGCTGACAAATACACTCCGCAGGATATCGAAGCGAAGTGGTATGACTATTGGGAGAAGAACAATCTTTTCCACTCGGAACCCGATGAACGTGAGCCATATACAATCGTAATC
Organism: Alistipes sp.; assembly: GCA_045644925.1. Lineage (GTDB taxonomy): Bacteria > Bacteroidota > Bacteroidia > Bacteroidales > Rikenellaceae > Alistipes. Next base: position 73,881 of record JAZRHV010000013.1, on the reverse strand, counting down.
CCGCCCCCCAACGTGACGGGTATGCTCCATATGGGCCACATCCTCAACAACACATTGCAGGACGTGCTGGTACGTCGCGCTCGTATGATGGGCAAGAATGCCTGCTGGGTGCCGGGTACCGACCACGCATCTATCGCCACCGAGGCGAAGGTCGTGGCTAAGCTCAAAGCCGAGGGTATCGAGAAGTCGTCGCTCACTCGCGAGGAGTTCCTCAAACACGCTTGGGAGTGGAAAGAGAAGCACGGAGGCATCATCCTCCGCCAGCTCCGCACCCTGGGTGCATCGTGCGATTGGGAGCGTACCTGCTTCACGATGGACGACCCCCGCACCGAGGGCGTTATCAAGGTCTTCTGCGACCTCTACGAGAAGGGCAAAATCTATCGCGGTGTCCGTATGGTCAATTGGGACCCCTCGGCTAAGACTGCACTCTCGGACGAGGAGGTAATCTACAAGGAGTCGCAGGGCAAGCTCTACTACCTGCGTTATCAGGTCGAGGGCTCGGACAAGGCGCTCATCGTCGCTACGACACGCCCCGAAACTATCTTAGGCGATACGGCTCTCTGCATCAACCCCAATGACGAGCGCTATAAGTGGCTCGCCGAGGATGCACGTGTGATTGTCCCCCTCGTGGGCCGTTCGATTCCGGTAATCCGTGACGAGTATGTCGATATCGAGTTCGGCACGGGTGCTTTGAAGGTTACCCCTGCACACGACGTAAACGACTATATGCTGGGCGAGAAGTTCGGCTTGGAGGCTATCGACATCTTCAACGACGACGGTACAATCAACGATAAGGTGGGTATGTACGTCGGTATGGAGCGTTTCGAGTGCCGTCGCGTTATCGAGGGCGACCTGGCAGAGGCGGGTCTTTTGGAGAAGACCGAGGCCTACACCAACAACGTGGGCTACTCGGAACGTACGGGCGTAGCTATCGAGCCGAAGCTCTCGATGCAGTGGTTCCTCTCGATGGAGGAGATTGCCAAGCCCGCAACCGCAGCAGTTATGGAGGATGTCATCAAGTTCGTCCCCGAAAAGTATAAGAACACCTACCGCCACTGGATGGAGAACATCAAGGATTGGTGTATCTCGCGTCAGTTGTGGTGGGGTCAGCGCATTCCGGCATACTATCTGCCGAAGGGAGGCTATGTCGTAGCCGAGACTGCCGAGAAGGCACTCGCATTGGCTCAGCAGAAGGATGCGTCGCTCACTATGGCAGACCTTCGCCAGGACGAGGATGTTCTGGACACCTGGTTCTCGTCGTGGTTGTGGCCCATCTCGGTATTCGACGGCATCCGCAATCCCGACAACAAGGAGATTTCGTACTACTACCCCACCAACGACCTGGTAACCGGTCCGGATATCATCTTCTTCTGGGTGGCACGTATGATTATGGCGGGCTATGAGTACCGTGGCGAAAAGCCCTTTGGCAACGTCTATTTCACAGGTATCGTTCGCGACAAGATTGGCCGTAAGATGTCGAAGCAACTCGGCAACTCGCCCGACCCGCTCGACCTGATTGCCAAGTATGGTGCCGACGGTATCCGTATGGCTATGATGCTCTGCACCAGCGCAGGTAACGATATTATGTTCGACGAGTCGCTCTGCGAGAACGGCCGTAACTTCGGCAACAAGATTTGGAACGCCTACCGCCTTATCAACGGTTGGAGCGTCGATGAGTCACTCGCCCAGAGCGAGAACAACCGTCTGGCAGTCGAGTGGTTCCGCAACAAGCTCAACCAGGCTCTCACCGAGATAGAGTCGAACTTCGATTCGTACCGTCTTTCGGAGTCGCTTATGGTGGCTTACAAGCTCTTCTGGGATGATTTCAGCGGTCGCTACCTCGAAATCGTGAAGCCCGCATTCGGCGCACCTATCGACCAGGCGACAATCGAGGCTACACGCTCATTCTTCGAGCAGTTGATGCTCATCCTGCACCCCTTTATGCCCTTCGTTACCGAGGAGATTTGGCAGGCACTCGCACCCCGCAAGGCCGGCGAATCGATTATGGTCAGCCCGATGCCCCGTGCCGAGGCGTTCGACGAGGCCGTATTGGCGCGTTTCGAGCTTATGCAGGAGGCAGTGTCGGCAATCCGCAACATCCGCAAGCAGAAGAACCTCGCACAGAAGGAGGCTCTCGAAGTGAAGGTCATCGCCGACGAGAACTACCCCGCAGAGTTCGAGCCCATACTCTCGAAGTTGGCTAACGCATCGTCAGTCGAGAAGGTCACAGAGAAGGATAGCACAGCCGTAGGCTTTATCGTGAAGACCACGCAGTACTTCGTGCCGATGGGCGACAAGATTGACGTCGAGGCCGAAATCGCGACGCTGACCAAGGATTTGGAGTACTACGAAGGCTTCCTCGCAAGCGTTATGAAGAAGCTCTCGAACGAGCGTTTCGTAAGCTCGGCACCTGAGAAGGTCGTAGCCAACGAGCGCGCAAAGCAGGCTGATGCCGAGGCGAAGATTTCCGCTATCAAGGAGCAACTCGCAGCATTGAAGGCTTAGGCTGCAATAACCAATCGGTTAGGCAAAGAGCAGACTCAAAACCCAAGAAATTTGGCTCAGATAACCATATACACCGACGGCTCGGCACTCGGCAATCCGGGTGCCGGCGGTTATGGTGTTGTCTTGCTTTCGGGCCCCTACCGCAAGGAACTCTCGCAGGGCTACCGCCTCACGACCAACAACCGTATGGAGCTTATGGCGGTCTGCGTTGCACTCGAAGCACTCAAACAGGAGGGCAACGACGTGACCGTCTATTCCGACTCGAAATATGTTGTCGAGGCCGTAAATCAGCGTTGGGTATTCGGCTGGGAGAAGAAGAGATTCTCGGGCAAGAAGAATCCCGACCTCTGGATGCGTTTTCTGCGCATCTATCGTCGCCACAATGTACGCTTTATCTGGGTCAAGGGCCACGCCTCGACGGTCGAGAACAACCGTTGCGACGAGCTTGCCGTGGCAGCAGCCAATAGTGGCAATCTGCTCGAAGATTACGGCTATAATCAGGAGTAGCCCACGCGCAACCCAACCACCTCACGACAAACCTAAAACCACAATAAAACCTATGAAAAGAGCAATTTTTGCTGTTGCAATGGCTACGTTAGTCGGTTGCGATTGCTTCTATCAACCCGTTAAGACCTACACCGAGTCGGCTGACCCCGCACCACTCTCGGAGCAGAGCCTCGCAGCGTGGGAGAACACCGCCAAGGGACTCCACGCAGCCTGGGGCAGTGCCGACCTCCAATACTCACGTAGCGAAGTGCCCGCACTCGACCAGACGCAGTCACTCTCACTTTGCGGATGGCGAGGCGAGAAGGTCTCGGCCCAACTGCTCCTTTGGAGCGCAGAGGGCGAGAATGGCGTAGAGTGCCACGTCAAAGGATTCAACTCGGCGGAGGCATCACTCCCCGCAGAGATTGCCCAGACACGATTTGTGCGCTACACCCTCGGCGATAAGCGTCACCCCAACTGTTTGTGCGCTCGCTCGGTACGCCACGAGCCTGCTCTCGAAGCCGATATGCTCGACACGCTCGACCGTTACGACATCCCTGCCCGCACCACACGTCCCGTATGGGTCACTATCGACATCCCAGCGGATGCTACGGCCGGCACCTACCAATCGAAGGTTGTAGTCAGCCACCAGGGATTCGGACGCATCGTCCTCCCCTTCGAGTTGAAGGTTATCGACCAGGTAGTCGATGAGCCCTCGCAGTGGCAATACCACCTCGACCTCTGGCAGCACCCTGCGGCTGTGGCACGTATGCACGGAGTGCCCTGTTGGAGCGACGAGCACTTCGAGCTTATGCGCAAGGAGTTTGCTCCGCTCGTAGCAGCAGGTCAGAAGGTCATCACCGCCACCCTCAACCGCGACCCGTGGCGTTATCAGTGCTTCGACGACTATGAGCCGATGATTATCTGGACGCTCAATGCGGATAGCTCGTGGAGCTACGACTACACCCTCTTCGACCGCTGGGTAGAGTTTATGCACTCGCTCGGTATCACACGCTCGATAAACTGCTACTCGATGTTGCCGTGGGGCGACTGCGAACTCGACTACTTCGACGCCAAGCACGAGCGTAACCGCACCGTGAAGGCCATTCCCGGCACTCCCGCCTTCGAGAAGATGTGGGCTCCGTTCTTGGCCGACTTCTCTAAGCACCTCGAACAGAAGGGCTGGCTCCACAAGACCAATATCGCTATCGACGAGCGTTCACCCGAAGATATGCAGGCTGCTGCCCGCCTTATCGCGCAGTATGCACCTGCCCTCAGTTTCGCGATTGCCGACAACCACGACTCGTACAAACTCTTTGCGAATATGCGTGACGTCTGCGTTGGTCAGAAGCACACCATCGCCTGCCATCAGGATATCCTCGACCGTCGTGCCAAGGGTTTCTACACGACATTCTACATCTGTTGCAGTACCCACTACCCCAACGCCTTCACCTACTCGGACCCCTATGAGGCTGAGTTGCTCGGTTGGTATGGCGTAGCACACGACTACGACGGTATGTTGCGCTGGGCCTACAACTCGTGGCCTGCGGCTCCGCACATCGACTCGCGCTTCCGACTCTGGGCTTCGGGCGATACATTCTTCGTCTATCCGCACGCACGTACAACTATGCGTTTCGAGCGTCTGGTGGACGGTATCGAGGTTGCCGAGAAGGTCCGCAAGCTCCGCAGACTTTATGGCGCAGATAACGAGGCTCTGGCACCCATAGAGGCCGTTTTAGAGCATATTCGCAACTCGAACGTCAATGACCCCGCACAACCCTGGGCAGAGTTCCTCACCACAGCAAACAAGACTCTGAACGAGGTTGCCGAGAAGTTGGCAGCGACAAAATAGAGCAAAAAAAGATAGAACTAAGTAAAAAGAGCGACGATTTTAGTCGCTCTTTTTCTATTTAATAGAAAAAAATCACTATCTTTGAAGTCTAAACAAAATTTTTTAACAATAAACTACCAACATTTATGAAGAGATTTTTCATTCTTGCAATCGCTACTCTGATTGGCGTAGGCGCATTCGCTGCACAGCCACGTCCGGAGTACCCGCGCCCTCAGTTCGAGCGTAGCCAGTGGGTAAACCTCAACGGAGAATGGACCTACGAACTCGACCTCGTTGATACAGGTCTTGAACGTGGTCTCAACAAGAGCCAGGGATTTGGCGACAAGATTCTCGTCCCCTTCTGCCCCGAAAGTAAGTTGTCGGGCGTAGAGCACAAGGACTTCATCACCGGCATCTGGTACCACCGCACAATCCAGGCTCCGGCAGATTGGGCAAACAAGAAGATTATGCTCCACTTTGGCGCAGTCTATTACGAGTCGGAGATCTATGTCGATGGCAACTTCGTAGGTCGCCACTTCGGCGGTTCGTCGTCGTTCGCATTCGACGTTACCAAGTACCTCGCTGACGGCAAGAGCCACAACCTGGTTGTTCGCGCTAACAGCGACCTTCGCAGCAAGACTCAGGGTGCCGGCAAGCAGTCGTTGCGCTACGATTCGTTCGGCTGTCTTTACACCCGCACCACAGGCATCTGGCAGACCGTCTGGATGGAGGCTACCGACAACTACTCGCTCGACTACATCCAGGTAATCACCGACATCGACCAGCACCACGTAATCTTCACCCCCCGCTACTACAATACAACGGCAAGCAACACCCTTACAATCAACATCAAGGATAACGGCAAGGTAGTTGCAACCAAGAGCCTTCCGCAGGTTGAAGGTATGCCTATCGTAGTTCCGATGAAGAAGTACCAGACCTGGTCGCCCGAAAACCCGAAGCTCTATGACGTAGAGTATATCATCAGCGACAAGGATGGTAAGGTCCTCGACCAGATTAAGTCGTACCTCGGTATGCGCAAGGTACACACCGACGGCAATAAGGTTTACCTCAACAACCAGCCCTACTATCAGCGTCTTGTTCTCGACCAGGGATTCTATCCTGAGGGTCTTTGGACTGCACCGAGCGACGAGGCTCTGCGCCGCGATATCGAGTTGTCGATGGAGGTAGGTTTCAATGGTGCTCGTTTGCACCAAAAGGTCTTCGAGGAGCGCTTCCTCTATTGGGCAGACAAACTCGGCTACCTGGTTTGGGGCGAGTACGCAAGCTGGGGTATGGGCGAGTATTTGGCCCTCGCAGCTCGCAACTTCCTGCCTGAGTGGGAGAACATCATCATTCGCGACCGCAACCACCCTGCAATCGTAACTTGGACTCCGTTCAACGAGACTTGGTATCCCGATAACGTACAGTATCCACGCCTTATGGAGGATGCTTACAAGCTGACCCACGCTCTCGACCCGACTCGTCCCGTGAATACAACGAGTGGAGGAACGCTCACCCAGCACTACGATATCTGCTGTATGCACTGCTACGAGCAAGATCCCGAAAAACTCAAAAACAAGGTCTATAACGCCGAGACAGGTGAATTCTACAACCAGAAAGATCGCGCATTGCCGCTTAAACACCGCAGTGCAAACGTAGCCGTAGGCGAGGCTTGGACCAAATATCCCCTCGTAGTCGAGAAGTACACCGGCGGCAAGCCCTATCTGCTCGACGAGTTTGGTGGCATCAAGTGCTTGGAGGTTACTCCGACCAAGGACGTTGCCGGCAAGGAGCGCACAACCTCGTGGGGCTATGGCGACTCGGCAGTTACACGCGAAGACTTCTACAAGCGTTTGGAGGGTCAGATAGACGCACTTCTCTCGATTAGCGGGCAGGTGTGGGGCTACTGCTACACCCAGCTCACCGATGTTGAGCAGGAGGAGAACGGCATCTTCTACTACGACCGTAAGTCTAAGTATGACGCAGCTCGTCTGAAAACAATCTTCGGCAAGAACCCCAAGTGTCCGAAGCAGCAGAAGTAACAACACGAACAAACCTACTATACTAAAATGGCTTTTTGGAACTTTATGGCTCCGCCGGCACACAAGCCCGCGCTGCCTGCTGAAAAAATCGACAAGGAGTACAAGGCTATGCGCCTTAAAGTCTTCTTGGGCATCTATTTAGGATATGCGGCCTACTATCTGGTTCGCAAGAATCTCTCGTTCGCCGGTGCCGATATGATCGAGCTCGGATATATCGACAAGAGCGGCTTGGGCGACGCAATGGCAGGTATGCCTATCGCCTATGCCGTGAGTAAGTTCCTGATGGGTAGCCTCTCGGACCGCTCGGATGCACGTAAGTTTATGACTATCGGCCTTATCATCTCGGCTCTCGTGATGATTGTTGCCGGCATCATCCCCTATCCCCAGAACGGTGGCGTTACGACAGCCATTCTCTTTGGCTTGACCTGCTTGACCGGTTGGTTTTCGGGTATGGGTTGGCCTCCGTGTGGTCGTGTGATGTCGCAGTGGTTCTCGACCAACGAGCGTTCGTTCAAGATGTCTATCTGGAATACGGCACACAATATCGGTAGTTCGGGATTGGCCTGGTTGGCAACTATCGGTGGCGGCTCGCTGCTCGTAGCTCTCGGATTTAACGCAAGCGAAGGCTGGCGCGAGGCGTTCATCGTTCCGTCGATTGTAGCTCTTGGCGTAGCCGGATTGTGCTGGTGGTTTATCCGCGACACTCCCGAATCGTGCGGTCTGCCCCCTATCGACAAGTACCGCAACGACTATTCGGGTGCGAAGGCCAAGAAGGGCGAGGAGACTAAGATTCCGTTCAAGACCCTCTTTGTGGACTATATCCTCAAAAATAAGATTCTGTGGCTTATCGGCATCGCCAACATCCTGGTCTATCTGGTACGTAACGGTATCTCGGATTGGTTGCCTATCTACTTGCAGAATGTCCACGGCATCGCAAAGAGTGTAAGCAAGGACCTGTACGCATATCATATGCTTGCAGCAATTCCGGGTACGTTAGTTGCAGGATGGCTCTCATCGAAGTTCTTCCAGGGACGTTGCGCTCCGGTAAATGTTATCTGTATGGCAGTTACCGCTATCGGAGCCTTCATCTATTGGAAAGCAGCGGCAATGTCCACAGCCCTCGGCGTCGATTATATCACTATCGTCAAGGCGGCACTCGTCATCACCGGATTTGCGGTTTATGGACCTGTGGCGATGATTTCGATTCAGGCTATCGCCATAGTTCCGAAGAATGCAGCGGGTACGGCCGCAGGCTTTATGGGTCTGTTGGGCTACCTGATTGGCGATGCATTCCTCTCGAAGATTGCCTTTGGTCGTATCGTCGAGAGTGGCGCAAACGGTTGGGAGCTTACCTTCACAGGTTTCTTCCTCGCAAGCGTCATCGCAGCCGTGATTTGCCTCTTTGCAATGGGTAAAGAGAAGAAGATGTTTGCCGAGCGTTTGGCAGCAGCTAAGGCAGAGGATAAGTAATATATATTAATATGTATAAATCGCTAAAAGATTACATAGAGCGATTGGAGAGTGTCGGTGAGTTGGTTCGCATCGGCACTCCCGTTTCTACGGATGGCGAGATTGCCGAGATTACCGACCGCTTTTCGAAGGCGGAGGGCGGAGGCAAGGCTCTGCTCTTCGAGAATACCGCAAGTGGCTTTCCGGTGCTTACGAATATGATGGGCTCGGAGCGACGCATAGCGTTGGCATTGGGTGTCGAGTCGCTCGACGAACTCCCCCAGCGCATAGATTCGCTACTCAAAGAGGCTCTATCACCCAAAGGCTCTTTGATAGAGAAGATGCGTATGTTGCCGATGCTTACGGATGTAGCCAAGTGGTTCCCCAAGCGCATCAAGGGTCGCGGAGCGTGTCAGCAAGTGGTCCTCACGGGCGCAGATGCCGACATCAACCGCCTGCCGGTCTTGAAGTGTTGGCCCTCGGACGGCGGACGATTCGTCACGTTGCCTATGGTCAATACGCTCGACCCCGAAACAGGTATGCGTAACGTCGGAATGTATCGTATGCAGATTTTTGACTCGCAGACAACGGGTATGCATTGGCATATCCACAAGACCGGAGCTCGCCACTACGACGGATACAAGGCTCAGGGCCGTAAGATGCCCGTTACTGTAACGCTCGGTGGCGACCCCGCCTACACATTCAGCGCAACAGCTCCGATGCCCGACAATATGGACGAGTACTTGCTGGCAGGATTTCTGCGCAAGAGCCCCGTACGCCTGGTCAAGTGCTTGACTAACGACATCTGGGTACCCGAAGATTGCGACTTCGTGATTGAGGGCTACGTCGATCCCTCGGAGGATAAGGTTGTCGAGGGTCCCTTTGGCGACCATACGGGATTCTATTCGCTCACAGACCTCTATCCGCGATTCCACATCACGGCTATCACTCATCGTGAGGATGCTATCTACCCTGCAACACTTGTCGGCATTCCGCCCCAGGAGGATGCCTACATCGGCAAGGCGAGCGAGAAGATATTTCTTGCCCCGATACGTCTGGCCATTCAGCCCGAAATCGAGGATATGACTATGCCCTTCGAGGGTACGGCACACAACCTGGTCGTTCTCTCGCTACGCACACGCTATGCAGGTCAGGTAGCAAAGGTTGCACTCTCGCTATGGGGTGCAGGGCAGATGATGTTTAATAAGTATATGATTGCGGTGGCACAAGGCTTGGATGTGCGCGATAACGCTACTCTTGCAGCACTACTCCGTCGCATCGACACCTCGCGCAACATTATCCGCAGCGAGGGAATTTACGACGTTCTCGACCACGCTACGGCAACTAACGGCTATGGCGGTAAGCTCGCTATCGACACAACCTCCGTAGACCCCACATCAGCCATCGAGCCCTATAATCTACCCGACAATATCGAGCCGTCAGAGGGTGTTACAGCCGTTTTGAGCGACTATGCCGAGAGTTGGGGTGCAGTAGCACTCTTTGCCGAGCAGGGAGCAGATATCGAGGCTTTTGTCCGCAAGAACGGACTCGACAAGGTCAATTACATTGCCCTATTCGACTCACAAGCCAAGGGGCTGCCCGCAGGCGACCTCGTATGGCTCGGAGCGGCCAATACCGACCCGCGCAGAGATGTGCGCACCGTAGGCAAGGCTCTCATTATCGATGCACGCAGTAAGCAACCGGGCGCAGAGGGCAACCCCTCACGTTTCCCGAATGTCGTAACTGCTTCGCCCGAAACCATAGCATTGGTCGATAAGCGTTGGGCAGAGTACGGATGCGGAGAGTTTATCCCCTCGCCGTCACTGCGCTATCGTCAGCTCTTGCTCTCGGATAACGAGCAGTGGTAATATCACGCAGATTATGGAGTTGTTCACGAAGGGAAATCGCAGAGCTCTGCTCTATCTGTTGCCACTCCTGGCAATAGTTGCACTCTTGGCAGCATTGGCAGAACCGAAGAGCGTACCTACGGTCAAAGAGGAGAAGGCAGAGTGCGTTGCGAGCGACACATCCGAAGCCGCCACAGTAAAACCCTTTGCGTTCGACCCGAACACCGCCACCTTCGAGGAGTTTGTTGCGCTCGGTCTTCCTAAATCGACCGCAGCAGGCATCATAAAGTACCGCAAGCGAGGCAAGGTATTCTCGATACCCGAAGATTTTGCAGCTTGTTATGGAGTGAGCGACTCGGCTTATCGTGCATTGAGGCCATATATCGCTATCGCGTCCGAATTTGAGGTCAAACCATTCGAGCGAGAAGAGGGCGAAGCGCGTGATACGGTCATCCGCTACGAGCCGTTCCGCATCGACACGGTAACGGTAGCCTATCTGCGAACTATCGGTTTCTCGCACCGCAGAGCCACAGCCTTTATCCGCTACCGCGATATGCGTGGTGGTCTGCGCAACATCGAGGAGGTGCGCGAGTGCTATGTCATCCCCTCGGCCGAGTGTGATACCCTTGCACGCTACATCATCTTCCCCGAAGTCGCAACAGAGATAACCGAGCAGCTAATCGAACTCAACGGAGCCGACTCGGCAACACTGCGCAGCATCTATGGCATAGGCGAGAAGAGTGTGGTCGAAATCATAAAATATCGCCAAAAGTTGGGCGGATTTGTCCGCGTAGAGCAACTTTCCGAGGTAAAATCGGTCACAGAGAGCAATTTTGAGAAAATTTTGCAACAAATTTATTGCGATAGTTGCAATATTTCAAAAATAGATATTAACTTTGCACGCCCGCAAAGATTGGCGGCTCACCCCTATATAAGTGACGCATCTTTGCGCAAATTACTTAAAACAAGACAATTGAAAGGAGGTTGGAGTACGATCGAAGAGATGATTGATGACAAAATATTCACTCGTGATGAGGCGGAGAGATTGCGTCCGTATCTTCGATTTACACGTACCGGAGAGTAGATATAATACTTTTAACACAAAACCACATTTTCAATTAACTTATTTTAGAAACAACTAAAAACACGAATAATTATGATTATCATGCCCGTTAAGGAGGGAGAAAACATCGAAAGAGCCCTCAAAAAGTTTAAGCGTAAGTACGAGCGCACCGGCGTTCTCAAAGAGTTGCGTCGTCGCCAGTATTTCACTAAGCCTTCGATCGAGAAGCGTGAGCGTATGCAGCACGCTATCTACGTTGAGCACATGTATCGTGACGAGGAGTAGGTCTTACTTTCGATAAGAGAGATAGAGGTTACCAAAGTTGGTAACCTCTATTTTTGTTTGGAATTATCTACTTTCGGCGTGTTCGTCATTGCAATAGCACTCGACTTGCAGAGAAGATTGTATAACGAGAAATTAGCCTTATTAGACGACTTCTCGGTAGACTTCTAACAGTTTACCACACATCTCCTCCCACGAGAAACGCTTACGCTCTTCGGGAAAGTTTGCGGCAAAATTGTCGAGCTGACCCTCGTCGTAAAGATGCGAGAGTGCATCGGCAATAGATTCGGCCGTAGGCACACACACAAAGCCCACCTTGCCGTCGGGCACAATCTCGGGCAGACCGCCGACATTGGTCACAACCATCGGCACCGAGAAGTTGTAGGCTATCTGCGTAACGCCACTCTGCGTTGCCGTGCGATAAGGAAGAACCAGCGCATCAGCCACCGAGAAATAGAACTTCACATCCTCATCCTTCACGAAGCCCTCGTGCATCACTACCCTCTCGCCCAAGCGGTCGAGGGCAGCACGGTACTGCTCCTTATCGTTATAGAATTCGCCAGCAACAAGCAGTCGCAGGTCGGGATTTTCGACCTTCGCAATCGCCTCCAACAGCAAATCCAAGCCCTTATAGTCACGAATCAGACCAAAGAAGAGCAGATATCGCTTCGCAGGGTCGAGATTGAGCCTCTCGCAAGCCTCGGTTCGTTCGACCCTCTGACCGAAGTTCTCGAACATCGGGTGGGGCGAGAAGATTGCCGGAGCCGAGGTATACTCGCGCAACTCGCGATGTACCTGCTCGGACATATAGACAAAACCATCAACGGCACCTAAATAGTAGCGATTGCAGGGACGGTCGATGATATGATGCTCGTGCGGCTCGACATTATCGATCTGGCACAACACCTTCGTCTTGCCATTCGAGCGGGCAATACGGGCCACCGTGCCGAACGAAGGGGCCATAAAGGGTGTCCAATACTTCATCAGCACGATATCAGGAGCCTCGCGACGAATACGCAAACCAAGATTTATCCAACTGAGCGGATTGACATTATTGAGCACTCGCTCGATATGCAAGTCGGCCGGTGGAGGGGTTGTTACATATTGGGTTTTACCCGGGAAGAGCAACGAGGGATACTGCACCGTGAAGGTATAAATCTGCACCTCGTGGCCCTGTGCCTGATAGACACGCGCCATAGTCTCCATTATCGAGGCAAGACCGCCACGATAGGGATATGCCGGACCTACAATGCAGATCTTCATCGCTCGTAAAGTTTTCTGAAAGATTAGCGACCTTCGAACTTCGCCACGCCACCTTCGAGGAACTCCACGAAGCCCTCGACACTCAGGTCGTAGCCACGCGCAGGAGCCAACTGCTCGCCATCGGGTGTGATGAGGATATAGTTCGGCTGGGCATTCACGCCAAAGCGTGTACGCGCAATATAGGAGTTGATACGGCCAAGCGTATTGAAGGTGTCGCCCGACTCGGTGGTAATCCACTCCGACTCAGGTACCGACATCTTATCGTCGGTATAGAGAGCCACCACGACATACTTCTCGCGCAGGATATCCAGCACTCGTTCATCGCTCCAAACTCGCGCCTCCATCTCACGGCAGTTCACGCAACCGTGGCCTGTGATATCGACGAAGAGAGGTTTACCCGCCTTCTTGGCTGCCTCGGTAGCCTCCTCCAAATCGAAGTAGCCCTGCAAGCCGTGGGGCAGGTGGAGTTTATCGCCATACTTAACGCCCTGATTTGCCGATGCAGGAGCAACAGCCGTACCACCCGACGTGAGAACGAAATCCTGGCTATGAATCGGCGGCATATAGCCCGAAAGTGCGCTGAGGGGAGCTCCCCACATACCGGGAATCATATAGACCACGAAGGTAAACGCTGCGATAGCAAGACCCAATCGCGGTACCGAGATAGACTTCAACTCGCTATCGTGCGCAAAGCGCAACTTGCCGAGCAGGTAGAAACCGAGCAACGTGAAGCATACAATCCAAATCGCGAGATAGACCTCACGGTCGAGCAGCCCCCAATGGTAGGTCTGATCAGCAACGCTCAGGAACTTGAATCCGAGAGCCACCTCGATAAATCCGAGCACCACCTTCACCGAGTTGAGCCAACCGCCACTCTTGGGGAGATTTTTGAGCAACGAGGGGAAGAGTGCAAAGAGCGTGAAGGGCAGAGCAAATGCCAGCGAGAATGCGAACATCGTCACAATAGGCTGCCAGAACTCGCCCGAAGTAGACTGGATAAGCACCGAGCCGACAATCGGTCCTGTGCACGAGAACGACACCAACACCAGGGTAAGTGCCATAAAGAAGATGCCTGCAACACCACCCTTATCGGCATTCTGGTCGCTCTTATTGACAAGTGCACTGGGCAGAGTAATCTCGAACGCACCGAAGAACGACGCTGCGAAGACCATAAATACCACAAAGAAGAGCAAGTTGGGAACCCAATGTGTAGCCAACCAATTGAAGATATCGGCTGTAACTGCCTCGCCACCCACAAAGCGGGTAATCAGGATAATTGCTGCAATGGGCAGTGTATATAGCGCAACAATAAACAATCCATAAGTAAAGGCCTTGAAGCGACCCGCAGCCTTATTCTCGCTACCCTTCATAAAGAACGACACGGTCATCGGCACCATCGGGAAGACGCAGGGGGTCAGCAACGCCGCAAATCCCCACAAGATAGCCTCCAAAACCAGAGCCCAATCAAAGGGTTTTCCGGTTTTCGCATCGGCAGATTTAATCTCGGCAGCCTTGTCGCCCACCTCGTAGGCAAAGTTCCACTGCTCAGGCATTCCGCAGTTGGTACCCACACACGACATCCAATTCACTGCACCCTTAATCTCGCCGGCAGCAGCCGTGAGCTTGAACTTCTGACCCAAAACAAAGGTACCGTAGTACTCGCCGTGCACCTCGCCGTCGGCCTCAACCTTCTTTGACTCGGTCACCTCGTAGGGCTCGCCATCGAGCACAACACCGGCGCCCGGAGCAAACTCGAACCAGGTCGATGAGTAGCTCGAATGGAGGTCGTAGGTGTGCCAACCCTCGCGGACGGTACCTTCGAGCAGAAGTTCGTAGGCATCGCCACCCAACGACTTAACCTCGCCCTTCCACTCTACCGAGGGAGTATTATCCTGTGCAGATGCACCAAAGGCTACAAAAACGGCTACGAGAGCCGAGAATATACGCAACAAAAAATTCATATCTCTATACTCTTTAATATTCATAGGGTACAAAGATATGAAATTTATCGAAAAAATTGCAATCCCGTCGCAAGGATTGCATATATAGTTCGCTTTTAGCGAATATCGAAGGCAGCACGGCAGATGACTGCGCCGTCGTTGTCCTTAATCTCGAAGAGCCACTTATCCTCCTCGCAGCGGTAGCCGATAGTGAGCGACTGTCCATAGCGCGACTCCTTGACAAAGTGGAGGTCAAGGCGGATTTTATGCGGCTCGGCAACCACCTCGATAGGCAGAGCATCGACCATCATCTCGATATAGCGCAGAGTATTGACGTGGCTGTTTAAGTCGATATCGCTATAAACAATGCGGTGCTCGACAGTCGTTTCGGCCTCGACAGCGACGAGTTTGCGGGGTGCCTCGCAAGGTGCCGGTTCATCGAAAATATATTGACGGCACGACTCCAAAACGGGGGTCAAATCGCACGGACGACGCGAATCGAGATTAATCAGACACCACTGCGACGTAGCACGGCCAAGAGGCTCGCCCTCTCCATTGGTAATCACGAAATTACGTACCGAGATAATACGACCCGAATCGACAATCCAGGTGCGGATTTTGTAGTCATCGTACTGCTTAGGCATATAGTCGAACTCGATAGCCATACGCGAGAGTACCCACGAGTTGTTATCGCGCATCACAGCATCCGTACCGAAGCCGTTGCGATGAGCATCGTGACCCGCCACATTGAGTAGATTGCCACACATAGCCGTCAGACGCGAACGCAATGTGAAATCGACATCCTGTGGCACTACCTTAAAATCATAAACATTTCCTGATTGCATACTCTACACTCTTTTTCGTTGCGACGACAAAAATAGTGCTTTTTCGCGAAATGCCAATCCCTTTCCGCATTTTCGGAGCAATAAGACAGATAAAAAAGCCGTTTGAATATATGATGCAAAGAGAGATTTATTTTATCGTAAAACAATAAAAAATATTTGATATTCGCCATAATTTTTCTAACTTTGCGATTGGAAGATTCTCTTTTGCCCGACCCATAGCGGCAACAGAGATATCTGTGACCGTAAAAAAAGAGAGCTAAAATATTGGCATTATGATAGATATACTCACAAACGCAAGGGGGGGGGCTGCACTATGGCTATAATTATAAATATGGACGTAGTGATGGCCAAGCGCAAGATGACGCTGACCGAATTGGCCGAGAGGGTCAATATCACCCAGGCAAACCTCTCGATTTTGAAGACCGGCAAGGCAAAGGCGATTCGTTTCTCGACTCTCGAAGCGATTTGCCGCGAATTAGAGTGCCAACCGGGGGATATCATCGAGTACCGACGAGGAGAGAGAAAGTAGGAGGGGAATTCAAAATTCAAAATTCAAAATTCAAAAACCAAAAACCAAAATTCAAAATTTCCCCAGCAAAAAAACAGACAAAACAACAATACAACTTTTAATTCAACAAACTATGAAACGACTATTTTTGTTCGTTGTCGCACTGATTACGGCAGCGAGCGTATCGGCTCAATTCAACCCGATGCAGCCGATAGAGGCAGACAAGGATGTTCGTGTAGGCAAGCTCGAAAACGGTATGACCTACTACATCCGTCACAACGAGAAACCCAAGGGACAGGCTCACTTCTACATCCTGCACGATGTGGGTGCTATTCAGGAGGATGACAACCAGCAGGGTCTGGCTCACTTCCTCGAACATATGGCCTTCAACGGTACCAAGAATCTCCCCGGCAAGCAGCTCATCAACTACTTGGAGAGTGTGGGTGTAAAGTTCGGCTACAACCTCAACGCAGGTACTTCGTGGGACTACACCGAGTATCAGTTGCGTGATGTTCCGACCGCCCGCAAGGAGGTTGTCGATAGCGCAATGCTTATCCTGCACGACTGGTCGCACTTCATCGCCCTCAAACCCGCAGAGATTGACTCGGAGCGCGGTGTGATTATGGAGGAGTTGCGTACTCGCGACGGTGCATCGTGGCGTTCGACAATCAATATGATTAAGACCGTAGCTCGTGGCACCAAGTACGAGCACCGCAACCTTATCGGTCATCTTGACGGCTTGAAAAATTTCTCGCCCGAAGACCTTGAATCGTTCTACCGCAAGTGGTATCGTCCCGAATTGCAGGCAGTAGTTGTGGTTGGAGATATCGACGTTGATTACATCGAGAACCACCTCAAAAGCCTTATGAGCGACATCCCCGCATCGCCCGCTGATGCAGCACAGAAGGAGGTTATCGTAATCCCCGACAACCAGGAGCCTATCGTTTCGGTATTTACCGATCCTGAGATGAGCAACTCGCTTGTTCGCTACATCATCAAGCGCGGCAACCTCGTACCGAAGCAGTATGCTAATACCGGCTATGCCGAGATGATGAATATCGTAACTATGCTGATGACCCAGATGGGTAACGCTCGTCTTTCGGAGATTACAATGAAGCCCAATGCACCCTTCACAGGTGCCGGTATGAGCAATGGTTCGTTCGGAATCTGCCCCACTTTCGAGTCGTTCAGCGTGGCTGCGCAGTCACAGGATGGCAAGTTGCTCACAGCTTTCGAGGCTATTGCTACCGAGGTTGAGCGCATCCGTCGTCACGGCTTTACTCCGGGTGAGTTCGAGCGTGCTCAGAACAATCTGCTCCGCAGCTGCGAACGTGCTTACAACAACCGCAACGACCGCAAGAATGGCGAGTATGTTCAGATCTACCTCAGCAACTTCCGCGAGAACAGCCCGATGCCAGATGCAAAGACAGAGTGGCAGTTGGATAGTATGATTATCAAGAACCTGAATGTCGATGTAATCAACCAGGTAGCCCAAAAACTTATCACTCCGACCAACCAGATTGTAATCATGAACGCTCCCGAAAAGGAGGGTGTGGTTAATCCTACCGAGGCTGAGGTGTTGGCTACAATCAAGAAGGTTGCTGCCGCAGAGATTGCTCCCTACGAGGATAACGTCGTAAAGGAGCCGCTTATCGGCGAGAATGTCGAGTTGAAGGGTTCGCCCGTAGTTAAGACCAAGCTCAACGAGAAACTCGGCACAACAGAGTGGACTCTTGCGAACGGTACTCGCGTAATCGTTAAGCCCTCGACCTTGAAGGCTGACGAGGTATTGATGAAGGGTCACAGCGAGGGCGGTTTATCACTCCTCTCGAACGAGGATTACTACACCGGATTGTTTATGCCTGCTATCTTGCAGATGTCGGGTGTATCGAAGTTCTCGCGTGCAGACCTTCGCAAGCAGCTTTCGGGTAAAGCAGCCAGCGTATTTATCAATGGCAACGAATATGAGCACGGAATCAATGGTAGCTGCTCGCCCAAGGATATCGAGACTATGTTGCAGTTGGTATATCTCAACCTGACAGCTCCTCGCTTCGACAAGAATGACTTTGAGGTCGTAATGAAGCAGTATCGTGCTTACGTCGATAACCTGAAAACCAACCCCGACTACATTATGGGCGAGCAGGAGGAGAAGACCCTCTATGGCAACAATCCTCGCCGTCAGTCGCTCTCGATGGAGATGCTCGACAAGGTTAATTTCGAGCGTATGGATGAGGTGTTTGCAATGCTCTATCCTAACGGAAATACATTCTCTTACACCTTTGTTGGTAATGTAGACCTCGAAACACTCCGTCCGCTCGTTGAGAAGTATATCGGCTCACTGCCCTCATCGAAGCAGAAGCTCTCGTTTGTGGATGATGGCGTACGCTATGCTAAGGGCGAGGTTGTAAACGACTTCAAGACTCCGATGCAGCAACCTAAGGTTTCGGTTTCGCGTATCTACACCGGCAAGGGTAAGGCTACACTCGAAAATCGCTTAACGATGACCTTCCTTACTCAGGCGCTCAACTCACGCTATCTCGTCTCGATTCGCGAGGAGAAGGGCGGCACATACGGTGTAGGTGTTCAGGGCTCGTTCGATGATGCTCCATTCGGAACTTACAACCTCAAAATTTCATTCGATACCAATGAAAAGCAGGCTGACGAGTTGAGCGAGATCGTACTCAAAGAGATCCAGAAGATTGCAGCCGAGGGTCCCTTGGCTGAGGATATCGAGAAGACCCGCGAGTTCTTCCTCAAGAATTGGAAGAATACCCTCGAACAGAATAGCGGCTGGATGCGTGTTATCAGTGCTTGGTACGAGAACGGCATCGACCAGTACGGCACCTACGAGGATATCATCAAGAATATGAAGTACAGCGACATCCAGAAGCTGGCACAGAAGATTTTGAAGGATAACAATATGGTCTACGTTGTAATGCGTCCTGAGGCGAAGTAATACGGCCAAGACCCAACGAAAAAGGCTGTCGCAGTTTTGCGACAGCCTTTTTGTTGATATTCGTTAATGGTTCGTTACTCGATATTAGGCTTTTCGAGGCCATAGCCGTTACGCTTGTCCATAGCCTTCAACCAAAGGCTGAACAACAGAGCCAAACCGCCAAGCGATGCGAAGATAAGCATCGGCACGGTGTAGTTGTATGCAGCACCTGCAACGCCATTAGCAATCTGCTCGGCAACACCGGGATTGCACTTTTCGAGCGACCAGCCAATAAGGATAGGCATACCCATCAGACCGAAGTTCTGTACCCAGAAGATAAGCGAATAGGCACTACCCAGGAAACGCTTGTCCATAATCTTCGGCACCGAAGGCCACAACGACGCAGGAACCAACGAGAACGATACTCCGAGCAGGAGGATAGCCGCATAAGCAACAATCTTGTTGGGATAGAGCGGCAATATCAACGCGAAGGTGAGGTGGCAGGCAATCATCAACAACGAGCCGAGCATCAACATACTTGCACCCTTACCCTTCTTATCGAGGAACCAGCCGAGGAACGGAGTTACACACGCTGCACCAATCGGGAACCAACGGAAGATATCCGATGCCATAGTAGCCGAAAGACCGAGGTTACTCTGCAACATATTTGCCGCAAACTTCTGGAACGGGAAGATAGCCGAGTAGTACAATACGCAGAGCATTGCTACGATCCAGAACAGCTTGCTCTTGAAGATATTAATCACATCCGAGAACTTGAACTCCTCCTCGCTCTCGCCCTGTGCAGCCTCATCGCCGAGCTGCTTATCGAGCTTCTTATCCATAACACAGAATACCGAGTAGCAGAGCAGACCAATAATAAGGAGAGCTGCGCAGAAGGCTACCGGACGTACGATGCTGGGATTAAGACCACCGATGCCTGCAATACGGGGCGAAATGGTAAAAATGATGAATACGCTCACGCGGGTAAGAGCCATCTCCAAGCCCATAGCCAATGCCATCTCCTTGCCCTCGAACCACTTTGCAAGAGCCTTCGAAGCGGTAATACCTGCCATCTCGGCACCACAGCCGAAGATCATAAAGCCGAACGAAGCCAACTTTGCGCTACCGGGCATTACCGTCCACCACGAGTTGAGCCAGCCCTCCAATGCAGAGCCTGCAAACCAATCGCTCACGGCATAGAACTTAATGGCAGCACCCGTAATCATTACAAGTGCCGAGGTTACACCCGTGAAACGGATACCCATCTTGTCGAGGATAATACCTGCAACAATCAAGAATCCGCAAGTGTTCAGAAAATACTCCGAGCCTGCGAAAGTACCGAAGATGTCGGAAGTCCAGCCTCGCTGAATCTGTACCAACTCCTTGATAGGAGAGATTACATCCACGAACATATGCGCAAAGAGCATCATCAGTGCAATCAGCACCATCGCTGTCCAGCGAGCCCAAGCATAGTCGTTGAGTTTACGTTGAATTGTTTGAGTCATAATAGTTATTTATTAAATTGTTGTTATGTGTTTCGTTACTTATGTTCAGCATACTGCTGCAACACCTCGTAGGCATCGCTGATACCGAGCTCGCCGGCTTTCGAGATATCGAGACAACCCTTGCGCGTATCCTTCATAAATATCTGAATCAGGCCACGGTTATAGTAAGCCTCGGCAAAGTAGGGATTAAGCTCAATTGCACGAGTATAGTCATCATACGCTTCGGGGAGCATACCCGACAGAGCGTGTAGATTGGCGCGGTTGTAGTAGGCGAATGAAAAGTCGGGGAAGAGCTTTATCGCCTTGGTCAAATCGGCAATAGCCTCGTCATAGTTGTAGGTGCGAGTCGAGTTATTCTTCAATCGGCTTGCAGGGTCCGAGTCGATGGTTATGCGCTGGTACGAGTTGTCGATTGACGAGATAAAGTCAATCATCTCGGCCTGCGTGGTCGAACGGTTGAGATAGAGGAACGGATTGACCGGATTCTCCTCGATAGCTGCGGTAAAGGTATTCACAGCACCCGTATACTGTTTGACAAGCGACTGCGAGATACCGTAGGCAAAGAGCTCCTTCCACTTGCGCTCATCGACGCTCTTTTGTTGTAGCGACTTAGCAGCACGACGCTCGATAGCTACAAGCGAATCGGCAGGCAGGTTACTCTCTCTGCGCGAGAGTTTCACGAGCGGGTCATCTATCGCAGCCACAAAGTCCGTAACACGCTGCGCCAGGCGGTGCATAGTCGGCAACTCCTTGGCGGTACTATCGGCAGCCATAAACGTAAATCGGAACAAGGGCAGCAGAGCCAGATTATCGTTCGACTCCTCGCGACGTGTGGTTATGCGGTTGAAATTACTACCCGACAGTTTGCTATCGAAAGCGAGCAGCTTATCGAATCGGCGAGTTGTGTCGGCATAAATCGAGTAGGTACTATCGCTCAGGCGGCTCTTATACTCGGCAATCTTGCGCTGGGCGATGTCGCGGTCGCGCTTACCACCCTTCGCATCGCGCAGAGCATAGCGCAGCGTACTACGATTGAGGTAGGCATTCGCAAAGTCGGGATAGAGCTCGATAGCCTTCGTATAATCTGCCACAGCCTGCTCCAACTCGCCCAACTGCGTATAGAGAATAGCTCGGTTGTAATAGACCAACACATTTTCGGGCGAGTAGTAAGCCACCTTGTCGTAATCCTCCAAGGCGCGGTTATAGTCGCCGATACGCGAGCGCAGAATGGCTCGGTTGAAGTAGGTCAGCGAGTTGGTCGAGTCGAGCGAGATGACCTTATCGAAGTCGCCTAACGACTTCATCGGTCGATTAGTCTCGGAGTAGACCAACGCGCGGTTAAAGAGCGAGGGGATATGCGTAGAATCGTAGCGAATAGCCATATCGAAGTCGCCTTCGGCCTCGGCATAGCGTTTCTGCTGCATATAGAGCGCGCCACGTCGGTTGTAGCTATCGGGATTTTCGCGGTTGGTACGGATAGCCGTATCGAAGTTCTCGTATGCTCGTACCGTATCTTTCAGATAGAGATAGCAAACTCCCCTATTGGCGTATGCATCAGCTACCTTACGCTCCTGGGCGATAAACTTATCGAAGTCGGCAATGGCCTCGCTAAACTGCTGATTCAGCAGGCGCGTAACTCCTCGGCTGTAATAGGGATTCGGCAGGTCGGGGCGCAGGTCGATAGCCTCTTTGAAATCTTTGAGTGCATCGTCATAGTTACCCATACGCGAGCGAGTGATAGCACGGTAGGTATATGCCGTTGTGAAGACCGGATTCTTCGAAATTGCAATCGTAAAGTCCTCATCGGCACCCAGCAGGTCATTCAGGTTGTACTTCGCAATACCACGCAGGAAGTAGCCCTCGTAGGCATTCTCATCGACACGCAGCAACGTATTGAGCGTACGGATAGCCTCGTGATAATCGTTCTGCATCATCATCTGACGACCGAGCCAGAAGAAGTACTCCTTGTTGTATTGGGCACGCAGAGGAGCTCCGCACCAAATAAGTGTGAAGGCCAAAACCAACCCGACAACAAACTTTTTCATCTACCTACTAACGCTCAAATCCCTCAAAAAATTTTGAATTGTGAATTTTGAATTTTGAATTTCTCTCGCCTACTCCTGCTCGTAGCCGAAGCGACGCAGCTGACGCTCGCTATTGCGCCAATCGCCACCCACCTTCACATAGAGCTGCAAGAAAACTCGCTTGCCGAGGAACTTTTCGAGATCCTGGCGAGCCTGCATACCCACCTTTTTGAGCATCTCGCCCTTGTGGCCGATGATGATACCCTTCTGCGAGTCGCGAGTAACATAAATCGTCGCCGAAATACGGTCAATCGCAGCCTCCTCCTTATACGAGTCAATCTCAATCTCGCAACAGTAGGGAATCTCCTTATCGTAGTTGAGCAGAATCTTCTCGCGGATAATCTCCGAAGCGAAGAAACGCAGGGTCTTATCTGTAAGTGTATCCTTCGGATAGTAGGGTTCGCCCTCCGGCAGACGTTCGAGAATCATATCGAAGATACCTCCGATATTGAATCCCTCCTTTGCTGATGCAGGTGCAATCATCGCTTCGGGCAGAATTTCGTGCCACTTCTCGACCAGAGCCTCCAACGCTTCGGGGGTCGTGAGGTCGATTTTGTTGATAACCACGATTGTCGGGATTCCGCTGCGAGCGATACGCGCCAACACCTCGGCCGAGCGGTCGCTCTGCTCGACAGTATCGGTAACGTAGAGAATCACATCGGCATCCTTCACCGCACCATTCACGAACTTCATCATCGACTCCTGCAACTTGTAGTTGGGCTTCAAGATGCCCGGAGTATCCGAATAGACAATCTGGAAATCCTCGCCATTGACGATACCCATAATACGGTGGCGCGTAGTCTGCGCCTTCGAGGTGATAATCGACAGACGCTCGCCCACCAAGGCGTTCATCAGCGTCGATTTGCCGACGTTGGGATTACCGATGATATTTACAAAACCTGATTTATGCATAATCTCAAATAGTTCTAATTAGATTTGCGAACGATACGCAGGGTCGATTGCGTTGCCTGACGCACATAGACCTCGCTACCGAGGGCATACTTGTCGAACAACGCCTTGTTGTAGCCACGAATGGTCAGCAACTCCATATCCTCGATCTGCATAACATCGAAGCCCTCGGCACGCAGAGCCTTCACAGCCTCCTCGATATGCCACGAGCTGTCGATGCAAAGACTCAAATTTACTGCCGAATTATGCACCAAGTGGCTCTTGATGCGGTACTGCGCCAGCAGCGAGAAAATCTCGGCAAAACGCTCCTCCAACACGAACGAGAAGTCGCGCGGACGGATATTGAGCAACACCTGACCCTTTTTGAGAATCAGAATCGGAATATCGACTCTCGACGATGCACCGCGAATCACGGTACCGGGCTTACGCTTATCGCCAAAGGGACGAACATAGAGCGGAATATTCTTGTTTTGGAGCGGCTTGATAGTCTTCGGGTGGATAATCTGCGCACCGCTATAAGCCAGCTCGATAGCATCCAGGTAGCTCAACTCGGCAATATGCTGTGCATCGGGGAATATCTTAGGGTCGGCATTGAGCACACCGTCCACATCCTTCCACACAGCCATCGACTCGGCATTGAGGATATATGCCACCACGGCAGCCGAGTAGTCCGAGCCCTCTCGTCCGAGGGTCGTGGTTGTCCCGTCGGGAGCACCTCCGATAAAGCCCTGACCGATAAAGACCTTCTGCGTTGCGCCGTTCACAGCCTCGCGCAACAGTGGCTTCGACTCTTCGAGCTCGACGCTCGCGTCCTTATGGCGTTGCTGCGTAAGGATACACTTACGCATATCAATCCACTTATTCTCGACGCCCGAATGGTTCAGGTAGTCCGAGATAATCAGGGTCGAAATCAACTCGCCGAACGACACAATCTTATCGTACCACAGCTCTGCATCCTCGGGGCGATACTCGGTGGTTGCTGCACACTCCTCCAACTCGTCGAAGAGTGCATCCACAGCCTCGATAGTGTGGTGCTCGTGATAGAGGTCGTCGATAATCTCTGCGTGGTATTGACGCAGAGTTGCTATATTCTCGTCCGAGAGAGCGCGATCACCCTTCTGGATACCCTCGAAAACTCGTTCGAGAGCATTGGTCGTCTTGCCCATAGCCGAGACAATTACGAACAACTCCTCCTCGTCGCTAACGATTGAACGCAGGTTGCGAACACCATCGGCATTCCTAACCGATGCACCACCGAATTTATATACCTTCATTACCTTTAACTGTTTATTTAAGTCTGTGTTATTTCTAATTTTTTACTTCAAGGGCTTGTACTCCGTACCCGTATTCTGGAAGAGGAACGAGTAGGTGTCGGCAGCCTCCTCGATACGCTTTGAGGTCGGCTTACCTGCACCGTGGCCGGCCTTGGTGTCGATGCGGATAAGCACCGGTTTCTCGCCTGCCTGTGCGTGCTGCATCTCGGCTGCAAACTTGAACGAGTGAGCAGGAACAACACGGTCATCGTGGTCGGCAGTGGTCACGAGAGTTGCAGGATAGTGAGTGCCCTCCTTGATGTTGTGCAGGGGCGAATACTTGTAGATATACTGGAACTGCTCCTCATTGTCGCTCGAACCGTACTCTACGACCCAACCCCAACCGATAGTGAACTTGTGGTAGCGCAACATATCCAACACACCAACCGCGGGCAGGCAGACTGCATAGAGGTCGGGACGCTGCACCTCGCAAGCACCTACGAGCAGACCTCCGTTCGAGCCACCTGCAATAGCGAGCTTACTGCTCGAAGTATATTTGTTGTCGATAAGGTACTCCGCAGCCGAGATAAAGTCGTCGAATACGTTCTGCTTGTTTTCGAGCATACCGTTACGGTGCCACTGCTCGCCATACTCCAAACCTCCGCGCAGCGTCACAAAGACATAGACACCGCCCTGCTCCATAAACATAATCGACGCAGGATTGAACGAAGGGGTAAGGTTAATCTGGAAACCACCGTAGCCATAGAGGTAGCAGGGGTTCTTGCCGTTGAGCTTCAAGCCCTTCTTATACGACACGAACATCGGCACACGTGTACCGTCCTTGCTCTCGAAGAAGATCTGCTCGGTAGTGAAATCTTCGGGATTGAAAGCCACCTCCGGACGCAGGTAGAGCTTCGACTCGCCACTCTTCACATCGAACGAGTAGATTGCCGTAGGCGAAGTGAAAGTGGTAATCGAGTAGTAGAGCTCTGTATCCTCCTTCTCGCCACCGAAGCCGCTCACTGTACCGATACCCGGCAGTGCAACCTCGCGGATAAGTGTTCCGTCGAACTCGTACTGGTAGACCTTGTTCTGTGCATCTTCGAGATAGATAGCCGTAAGGCAACCACCTGCCGAGCCTACGCCTTCGAGCAGGCACTCCTTCTCGGCAACAACGACCTCACGCTTCGAGGGGTTATTCAGGTCGATAGCAATCAGATGATAGTTCTCGGCACCCTCGTTAGTCATAACGTAGAGTTTATCATTCTCGCACTCGATAATGCCATAATCGTAGTCAAAACCTTTGAGCAACACACGGAAGTTGCGCTCGTTGATGCGCTTATAGAGAATCTCGCTACCCGAAGTACCCTCCGAGCCCGAAATGAAGATCCAGCGATTATCGTCGCTCTGCCAGCCGTGGAAGTAGCGGAGCGGATGCTTCGGGTCGTGGTAGATGAGCTTATCCTTGCTCTGGTCGGTACCCAAGCGGTGGTAGTAGACCTTCTGGAACTCGTTTTTAGACGAGTATGCATTCGACTTCGGAGCATCGTATGCGCTATAATAAAATCCCTTGCCATCAGCAGCCCACGTTGCACCCGAGAACTTCACCCAGCTAATCTTGTCCGAGAGAAGGCTCTTGCTCTCGCAATCCAAAACGTGAATCTCTACCCAATCCGAGCCAGATGCCGAAGTGGTGTAGGCGCAATACTTACCGTCCTTGGTGAACGACATCGAGCCGAGAGCAACCGTTCCGTCCTCAGAGAGGGCATTGGGGTCGATAAAGACCTCAGGAGCCTCGTCGAGCGAACGACGGCGATAGATTACAGCCTGATTTTGCAGACCATCATTCTTCGAGTAGTAGTACCACTCGCCCTTCTTGCTCGGTGCGCTCTCTTTCGGGAAGTTCCAGAGCTCGGTCAAACGCTCCTTAATCTGCTCGCGGAAGGGAATCTGCGATAGGTAATCGAAAGTTACCTCGTTCTGGGCCTTAACCCACTCGGCCGTAGCCTCCGAGTTATCATCTTCGAGCCAGCGGTAGGGGTCGGCAACCTCGGTGCCAAAGTAGTTATCCACCACATCCGTACGCTCGGCAGCGGGATATGGCAAATGCTTAATCTGTTTCATATTATTACAACTTGTCATCATCGAAAAAATAGCGACTACAACGAGTGCCATACTAAGCAGTTTCTTCATATTCGAATAGTTTTAATACAAATTTGCGCAAAGGTACTAAAATTTAAGAAAAACCCGCACGCATACCTATATTTATTGCAAAAAAGTACCCTTCCGCGCATCCAAAGCAAACAATTCGGGCAGAAATCCTCGGCCTACGGCCGAAATCTCTGCCCGAAAATCTCGGAGCAGGGAGCCCCCCCCTATTTCAACACGCAAAAATCTGCGGCTCAGAACTGCGCCTTGCTACCCAACTCCTCCTCGATGCGGAGCAGTCGGTTATACTTGGCTATACGGTCCGAGCGCGACAGCGAACCCGTCTTAATCTGACCCGAATTGGTCGCCACGGCAATATCGGCAATGGTCGTATCTTCGGTCTCGCCCGAACGGTGAGAGGTCACGGTCGTATAGCCCGCACGTTGGGCCATTTCGATAGCGTCGAGCGTCTCGGAGAGGGTGCCTATCTGATTGACTTTGACAAGTATAGAGTTACCACAGCCGAGCGAGATACCCTGCTGTAAAAACTTGACATTCGTAACAAACAAATCATCGCCTACGAGCTGGCAACGGTCGCCAATTCGTTCGGTCAGCAGTCGCCAACCCGACCAATCATTCTCGGCCATACCATCCTCGATGGAGTCGATAGGATACTTCTCGACCAACGAATACAGATACTCGACCTGCTGCTCGGTGGTACGCTTTGCACCACCCGCCCCCTCGAAGATTGTATAGTCGTATATACCATCGCGATAGAACTCAGACGATGCACAGTCGAGGGCCAGCATCACATCCTTGCGCGGAGTGTAGCCCGCAACGCGCACAGCTTCGAGAATCGTCTCGACAGCATCCTCAGTACCGGCAAGCAGTGGTGCAAAACCACCCTCATCGCCCACGGCTGTCGATAATCCACGTCCGTGCAGCACCTTTTTCAGGGCGTGGAAGACCTCGGCACCCATACGCAAAGCCTCTGCAAAGCAGGTCGCCCCCACAGGTCGAATCATAAACTCCTGGAAGGCTATCGGCGAGTCGGAGTGCGAGCCTCCGTTGATGATATTCATCATTGGCATCGGCAGACGACGTGCATTCGGGCCACCGATATAGCGATAGAGCGGCAGAGCGTAGTAGTCGGCAGCAGCGTGAGCCACAGCAAGCGACACTCCGAGTAGAGCATTCGCTCCGAGGCGCGATTTGGTCGGGGTGCCGTCGAGTTCTATCATCGCGCGGTCGATACCCCTCTGGTCGCTCACATTACGCCCCAGCAGCAGAGATGCAATTTCGGTATTAATATTTTCGACGGCTCGCAGCACCCCCTTGCCATTATAGCGCGAAGGGTTGCCGTCACGTAGTTCGAGGGCCTCGTTTTCGCCCGTAGAGGCTCCACTCGGCACCGAGGCTCGGCCAAAGGCTCCGGATGCAGTCATAACATCGACCTCGACGGTCGGATTGCCACGCGAATCGAGAATCTCGCGGGCGTGTACTTTCACTATTTCCATATCTCTCAGCAGATTTTAGGTATTAAAAAAATGATTACACCTCCACATCTCAAAAAATATGCAAAAGGGGCACCAACCTTTTCGGTCGAGCACCCCTCTTGCAATATTAGTCCTCACGGCCAACTATTTGATGCCGTATTTTTTCAAAATCTTGGCAATTTGGGGTTGATAAGCCTTGATAATGCGATCAAAGCCAAGGTCGTTGGGGTGCGAAGTGTCAATAGTACTCTCGCAATCAGCACCGGTAGCAAATGGGATATCCAAGTAGTAGACATCCTTATACTTCTTGGTCAGCATATCCATCTTCTCGCGTGCCACGCGCAGCTTATTAACGTATCTTTCCTGCCTAACCAGGTCGTAATACTCGCTCTCGTGGTGGAAGGGGCGCACCATAATAATAGGCTTGCCGGGGTGGGCAGCAACCATAGCGTCGATAAAGGGCTCTACTCTCTGGGTAACCTCATCGGCTGTGGGATTGGCAAAGGCATCGCACACAAAGGCATCAGCCTCAATCTTGGTCATAAAGGGGATAAATTCGGGCTGCATCTTGCAGTTGCCACTAAATCCGAAATTAACGAAATCAATTCCCAGATTGCGACTCATACGCGCCGGATAGGCCATACCAGGACGCGATGCCGAAGCTCCGTGTGTAATGCTCGAACCATAGACCACAACCTTATGTCTGAATGGCGAAGGTATAGCCTCGATGTCAGCATCCTTATCCACACCTATTTCAAGACGGGTCAATTCACACCAATAAGGCAGATAGAGCAGAAACTCCTTCTCGCCCTCGCGAAGATTCTGCACCAGAGGTTTCGTGCGGCAATTCTTCTCCGGATTGGTCGATACGCGACCTACGCCACAAAAACGCCACACATCGCCATCCTTAATATAAAGGTCAAGACCCTGCTGAAAAATGGGGGTCATATTATCGCCACATCTACGTTTTACGTTCTCCCAAGTAGCCCAAACCTGCGAAGAGTTGGTGCGGAAAACAACATACATACCTGCTGAGTAGCGCGAATAGCGACGGATGTGCTCCTCCTTGAAGTTGTAGGGCTCACAATCGAAGCGAAAATAGGGACTCTTCTCGGTGCGCATAGTGTGTCCACAGATATTCAACGTGGTCGCATCGACATATTTCAAATCTTTTTCGGTCTTCTCGGCAGCCGATGACGACATCATCACAGCAAACACGGCCACAACTACCAACACAACTCTTTTCATAACTCTTCTTTTCTAAGTTTAGTATCCAATCTTTTGCGTTTTTATTCCGTACTTTTTCAAAATCTTGGCAATCTTGGGCTGATAGGCCTGAATTGCACGGTCGTAGCCGAGGTCCGTCAGGTGCGAATTATCGACAGTACCCTCGTAATCCGCTCCGTGAGCAAAGGGAATATCCAGATAGTAAACGTCCTTATGACGCTTGCAAATCTCCTTCATCTTGCGGGTCGCAACCTCTAACTTAACTCGCAGAGCCTCGCGCATTTTCAGGTCAAGATAGTCGCTCTCGTGATGAAGAGGGCGGATAAAGATAATCGGCTTGCCGGGGTGAGCCTTGACAAGTTCGTCGGCAAAATAATCGACCCTACTCTCTACCTGTTGGGCCGTTGGATTTCCAAAGCAATAGCAGAGCAACGCATCGCACTCGGTCTGCGCCAGCAGAGGGATAATCTCTCGCTGCATCTTACCTTGACCGCTGAAACCGACATTAATAAAGTCCACGCCCAAATTGCGGCTCATACGTGCCGACCAGGTCATACCCGGACGCGATGCCGAGGCTCCGTGTGTTACGCTGGTGCCATAGTTAAGTACTTTGTACTTATAAGGCGAGGGGATAGCCTCGATAGTGGCATCCTTATCGACACCGATTTCGAGGCTCTTCAACTCACACCACAAGGGCAAATAGAGCATCCATTCACGCTCCTCGCGCGACATATTCTTGACGATAGTCTTGGTTCTCTTACTCTTTTTAGGATTGGTCAGCACACGTCCCGACATACAGAAACGCCACTTGCCGTTCTCCTTGACATAGAGGTCGAGTCCGAGCTGCGCAATTGCAGTCATATTATCCGCCACCACGCGAGGCTGATTCTCCCACGTCGCCGCAATCTGCGACGAATTGGTCTTGAACATAACGTAAAGTCCGGATGAGTAACGCGAGTAGCGGTCAAGATACTTATTGTTAAGGTTGTAGGGCTCGCAATCGAAACGGAAGTAGGGGCTCTTCTCGGTGCGCATAGTGTGTCCGCAGATATTGAGCGTCGCAGCATCGACAAATTTCAAATCTTTTTCGTCTTTCTCGGCAGCCGAGGTGGTCATCACAACAGCAAAGAGAGCCAGGATGGAGAGTAGAAGTTTTTTCATAGGGGTATTTTGGGGATTTAGGGAATTTAAGGAATTTAGGGAGCTTAGAGAGATTTCCCATACTCTCTAAGTTCCCTAAGCTCCTTATAAAATAATTGCTAATTACTATTTTCCGAAGTAGCGGTGATAAAGGCCCTCGAATCCCTTTCCGTGACGAGCCTCGTCCTTAGCCATCTCGTGTACGGTATCGTGTACAGCGTCGAGATTCTGCTCCTTAGCGATGCGAGCCAGGTGCATCTTGCCGTCGCAAGCACCGTGCTCGGCATTCATACGCTTATAAAGGTTGGTCTTGGTATCCCAAACAACCTCGCCAATAAGCTCTGCAAACTTCGCTGCGTGCTCTGCCTCCTCCCAAGCATAACGCTTGAAAGCCTCGGCAACTTCGGGATAACCCTCGCGGTCGGCCTGACGGCTCATCGCAAGATACATACCCACCTCGGTACACTCGCCCATAAAGTGGTCCTGCAAGCCCTGCCACAGCTCCTCGTTCGAACCCTTACCGTCACCAAGCTTGTGCTCGGTCACGAAATCGAGCTTACCGCCCTCCTCGACAACCTCAACAAACTTATCTGCACCAACTTTGCACAACGGGCACTTCTCGGGTGCCTCTGCTCCTTCGTGAATGTAGCCACATACGCTACAACGCCATTTCTTTGCCATAATCTTTTTCTGTTTTAAGTTATTATTAAATATATATCTTTTTCTCTTTGCGTGCGGCAATCGAGGTTTTAACCCTTTCGCCATTGCAAATATAGCAATTTATCGCAATATTCCTACACAAAAGGTCATCATATTTTCCGATAGCGGTATAAGCCCAAACTATACCACGCAAAAACAGGCCATAAAAGTAACATTTCAGCAGTGGTGCACAGAGTGTCAAAATCTCAATTTTGGGATATTTTACCGAAATTTCGCCCCTAAATACGTAATTTCGCCCCAAAAATAGGGGCTTTACTACAAAATAAGGCTATCTGTTACCGAAATTTTGCAGAGCCATTTTTGCATACGATATTTGCATCGGAGCCGGGGACAAAAAGCGACGAAAAAAGCCGCCCGTTCCGGCTCAAAAATCACAAATTTGGCTTACATAAATAAGCATACACATTATTAATTATCCGCAAATCAGGGAGAGAGCATCGGCATTGTCGATGCTCTCTTTTTTACTGTGAGAATAACCTCATCAATAGTGATTTACTATCGTCTTTTTTTCAAATAGAGGGAGACTGCCGCGCCAACATCAAATTCACAAAAACGCGCATAACACACTATACATCAACACTTTCAGCATCGGGAAGGGGTGTTTACAATAAAAACAATATTTTATTTGGTTTATTGAAAATAGTTTTGTATCTTCGTGGTGCAAAAACCGCCTTATACGCGCGATTGCGCACGTAATAAAGTCGGGATTTGCCGTATTAGCACACTCTAACAACTTGGTATTCAATGCGTTAATTGGACGCCGAGGAGCCAAGAGAATGTACTTATACGAAAAATCAGCAATCGATAAGCAGATGACGACACCGGCCCAACAGAGCAATTCACAGCCCGTTTGGTTTGCAATGAGTGCCCCTTATTGCAATGAAATGAGGGCAAAATTGCTATTGGAGAGCAAAAATATCGAATGTTTTGTACCAATGTGCTACAAAATCGTCGAAAGTCGTCTGGGTGCGAAGAGCCGCAAGCTCGTGCCCGCCATACACAACCTGATTTTTGCCCGCTCGACCAAAGAGCGCATACAGGAGATTAAGGCCGGCATACGCTATCTGCAATACAGAGTCAGGCCCGAAAAAGGTAAGAACGTCCCGATTGTGGTCCCCGACGAGCAAATGGCACATTTTATGGCGGTATGCGACACCCGCAACGAAGAACTGCGCTATCTGCTGCCAAGCGAGGTGAACCTCGAAAAAGGCGATCGAATCCGAGTAGTCGGAGGCTTCTTTGACGGAGTTGAAGGTATCTTCGTAAAGGTCAAGGGCATACGTTCAAAGCGTGTGGTCGTGTCGCTCGATGGGCTCGCATCCGTAGCATTAGCCGAGATTTCCGACGGCCTGATAGAGGTAATTAAAGAGGAGGAAAAACGGAAATAATTAGCATACAAAACTACTAAACTGCAAAGACCCGAACAGACTTAAAACAAAGTTTTAATTTAACAAATAGTTATCTATTCCGTCTAATTTACACAAGTAATCCCCTAAAACAACCATAGTAAGATGAAAAGATTCCTAACAAACCGTTATCTCAACCATTGGCTGATATTGATGATTGACCTATTCGTATCATTCGTATCATCAGCAAGCGCAATCTTAGCGGTTAGATACATCGGCAACAACGACCACGTAGATATTACGGCTATCATTTGGACGTTGTCGTGCTCTGTTTTGACAAGTCTATGCTGTTTTACGATTTTCAAGACCTACAACAACATCATCCGACACTCGTCACTCAAAGGCTTGTGGAGTATCGGTATGGCAGTCCTAACCAAGTCGTTGATACTCTATCTGGTACTTACACTATTACACAACATCAATATTGCCGACAAGCAGATAATCTCGTTCGTCATTCTCGACACGTTAATATCGGCAGTATTGCTCGTTGGAGTCCGAGTAGCAATGCTCGTCATCTACGATTGGGCCATAGCGCGATATCTGCACAACAACCACGGCAAAGTTAATGTCTTAATCTACGGCATCAGTGACAAGAGTGTTGCACTGAAAACTCGACTGCACAAATCGACACACTACCATATCGTCGGATTTATCAACTATGGAAAGGAGTCGAAGTCTTATATGGTTTCGGAATCGAAGGTTTACACATTCGTCAAGGAGAGTGATTTAGACCTCATTATGGAGAAGAGTCGCGCCACAGCAATATTATTCGCCACTGACGACGATGTAAAGAACGAAAAAGAGCGACTTATCGCATACTGCACGGAACACACCGTCAAAACTTTGGTAGCCCCGCAAGTGGATGAGTTTGATGGTCAGGTTATCGAGAAGAGCCGCATTCGCGAGATTCGCATTGAAGACCTCCTCGGTCGAGAAGAGATCCAGATTAACAAGGCCGAAGTATACGATAATTTCCACAACAAAGTGGTAATGGTTACCGGTGGAGCCGGCTCGATTGGTAGTGAAATATGCCGCCAGATGGCCGACCTCGGTGTCAAGAAGCTAATAATTTTCGATAGCGCAGAGACCCCACTGCACGAGATTCGCTTGGAACTCGAAAAGAGCTATCCTCATCTGGACTTTGTGCCCTTTATCGGTGATGTTCGTTCGATGAATCGCCTGCAAATTGCATTCAACAGATATCAACCTCAGATTGTGTTCCACGCGGCTGCATATAAGCACGTACCGTTGATGGAAGAGAATCCCTGCGAAGCAGTGCTTACCAACATCCTCGGCTCACGCAATGTCGCAGACTTCTGTGTAAAAAACGGTGTCGAGAAGATGGTAATGATTTCGACCGACAAGGCGGTGAATCCTACAAACGTAATGGGATGTTCGAAGCGCATAGCCGAGATTTACTGTCAGAGTCTGGGTATGGCCATATCGAATGGCAAGTGCGAAGGTAAAACTAAGTTCGTAACAACCCGCTTTGGCAATGTTTTGGGCAGCAATGGCAGCGTAATCCCACACTTCCGCAAGCAGATTGAGGCCGGAGGCCCGGTAACGGTAACTCATCCGGATATCAATCGTTTCTTTATGACCATTCCGGAGGCTTGTCGTTTGGTTATGGAGGCGGCAACAATGGGCAACGGCAACGAAATCTTTGTATTCGAGATGGGTAAGTCAGTAAAGATTGTGGACCTCGCAACCAAGATGATCAAGTTGGCCGGATATGTTCCGGGTAAGGATATCGAAATCAAATTCACCGGACTTCGTCCCGGCGAAAAGCTCTACGAAGAGGTGTTGAGCAACGAGGAAAATACCATTCCTACGTGTCATCACAAGATCAAGATTGCCAAGGTCCGGGAGTATGACTACACCGAGATTTTAGACAAGTTTGGCGAATTGGTAGATATCGCATCTGCCGGAGATGTTATGGAGTCGGTACGTCGTATGAAGAACCTTGTACCTGAGTTCAAAAGTAAAAACTCAATCTTCGAGCAGTTGGATTAGCCACTCAAAAAAACACGAGGAGCTTAACGTAGAAGCGTTACAGATTGCAATGAAAATCGCAGTAGCCGGAACGGGATATGTAGGAATGTCGATTGCGACATTGCTGGCACAACACAATGAGGTTGTGGCCGTAGATGTCGTTCCCGAAAAGGTCGAGAAAATCAACAACCGCATATCGCCTATTCAGGACGAATATATCGAAAAATATCTCGCAGAGAAAGAACTCAATCTGCGAGCAACTCTTGACGGGCGCGAGGCATATCGCGATGCAGAGTTTGTAGTCATCGCAGCTCCCACAAATTACGACCCTCAGAAAAACTTTTTCGATACCCACCATATCGAGGATGTAATCGACGTGGTTTTAGAGGTCAATCCAGAGGCGACCATAATTATCAAAAGCACAATCCCCGTAGGTTACTGCAACTCGCTCTACGTCAAGTACGCTCAGCGATTCAAGAAGAGGGGGCTCGACACGACACACAAGTTCCGTCTGCTCTTCTCTCCCGAATTTTTGCGCGAAAACAAGGCCCTCTACGACAATCTCTACCCCAGCCGTATCATTGTCGGCTATCCGAAGATGAGCGAGCTGTGCACCGACGAAAATTACGCAATCAAGGCGGTGGCAGGCAATCACTTACAAGAGGCTGCTCATACCTTTGCGCAGCTGTTAAAAGAGGGTGCATTGAAGGAGGAGATCGAAATTCTATTTATGGGACTAACTGAGGCAGAAGCGGTAAAGCTATTTGCAAACACCTATCTCGCCCTGCGTGTGAGCTACTTCAACGAGCTTGACACCTATGCCGAGATAAAAGGGCTGGATACGCAAGCTATTATCGAGGGCGTAGGACTCGATCCGCGCATCGGTACACACTACAACAACCCCTCGTTCGGATACGGTGGTTTCTGTCTGCCAAAAGATGCCAAGCAGTTGCTCGCAAATTATGCCGACGTGCCGCAAAATATGATGACAGCAATCGTTGAGAGCAACCGTACGCGCAAAGATTTCATAGCAGAGCAAGTGCTCACGAAGGCCGGATATCACGCTGTGGCAGACGAGAGCGACGAGGTTTCGAATCAAGACTTTATTATCGGTGTATATCGTCTGACAATGAAGGTAAACTCCGACAACTTCCGCCATAGCGCAATTCAAGGCATTATGAAACGTATAAAGGCCAAGGGTGCAACCATCGTCATCTACGAGCCCACGATTCAGGATGGCGAGAGGTTCTTCGGCAGCCTTGTGGTCAATGATTTGGCAAAATTCAAACAGATGAGCCGAGCGATTATCGCCAACCGCTATGATGCGTGCTTGGACGACGTAAGAGATAAAGTCTATACCCGCGATATCTTCAAGCGGGATTAAAAAAACGGGAATAAATTTAAGAACTCTATAGTATAATGAAAACTGTAATGCTTGTCTTCGGCACACGTCCCGAAGCAATTAAAATGGCTCCGCTTGTCAAGGAGTTTCAGAAACACCCCGAACAATTCAAAACCCTAGTTTGTGTCACTGGACAACACAGAGAGATGCTTGATCAAGTTTTGACCCTCTTTGACATCATCCCCGACTATGATCTAAACATAATGAAGCAAGGGCAAGATCTATACGACGTAACTGCAAGAGTACTTGTCGGCTTGCGAGATGTTCTAAAAGAGACGCGCCCTGACATTGTCCTGGTACATGGCGACACTACCACATCTACGGCAGCTGCTCTTGCGACTTTTTACCAGCAGATTCCAGTCGGACACATTGAGGCTGGATTGCGCACACACAACATATATAGTCCTTGGCCCGAAGAAATGAATCGACAAATAACAGGTCGTATTGCCACTTACCATTTTGCGCCTACGCCATTAAGCAAATCCAACCTTTTGCGAGAGGCTGTTGACGAAGAGAGCATCAAAATCACCGGAAATACTGTCATCGACGCTCTGTATATGGTGGTGAATAAAATCAAAAGCAACGAAACTCTCAACCAGGAATTAAAGATTTTGCTGGCGAAATCAGGATATGATGTAAATCGCTTAAATGATAACAGGAAATTAGTCTTGATTACTGGCCATCGTCGCGAGAACTTCGGAGATGGATTTATCAACATGTGTACCGCAATCAAGGACTTGACAAAGAAATATCCCGAAGTAGATTTTGTCTATCCAATGCACCTCAACCCAAATGTTCGCAAACCTATCCATGAGGTATTCGGAGATGATCTCTCAAATTTAGGCAACATGTTCTTCATAGAGCCACTCGAATACCTGTCATTTGTCTATCTAATGGAAAAATCTACCATCGTATTAACAGATAGCGGCGGTATTCAAGAGGAGGCCCCAGGGCTTGGCAAACCGGTACTTGTAATGCGCGATACGACCGAACGCCCCGAAGCATTAGAGGCCGGTACAGTTAAGCTGGTAGGTACTAATTACGACAAAATCGTCAATGAGGTATCGGCTCTTCTAGACAATCAAGACTACTACAAACAAATGAGTCAGGCCGTAAATCCTTATGGAGACGGATTGGCATGCGAGAGAATCGTCAATACACTCAGATAATTGTTAAATATAAATAATCAATCATATTATGGCTGTAAAGAATGCTTGTTTCATGGGGTTGGGATATATCGGACTCCCGACCGCCATTATTGCCGCTAAACACGGCATCCAAGTCACAGGAGTAGATATCAATCCTAAGGTCGTAGAGATGACCAACAAGGGACAACTGCACATCATAGAACCCGGTTTGGAAGATATGCTAAAAGACGTTGTAGGAAATGGCGCATTAAAGGCGGCCACAGTTCCGTCGTTAAGCGATGCTTATTTTATGGTGGTTCCGACCCCATTCAAGGGCAACCACGAGCCAGACACCAGCTATGTAGAGGCGGCGACACGCGCAGTAATCCCATTACTTAAAGAAGGTGATTTGTATGTTATCGAATCAACGTCTCCTGTTGGGACAACAGAGAAGATGGCTGCAATAATTTTTGCAGAGCGACCTGAATTGGAAGGTAAAATTTATATAGCATATTGCCCCGAACGAGTACTTCCAGGAAATGTGATATACGAATTAGTACACAACGACCGTGTAATTGGTGGATTAAACCAAGAATCTACCGACAAAGCGATAGAGTTCTACTCACAATTCGTCCAAGGCACTCTCCACGCCACAAATTGCCGCACAGCCGAGATGTGCAAACTAACCGAGAATTCAAGCCGTGATGTTCAAATAGCATTCGCAAATGAGCTTTCGTTAATTTGCGATAAAGCAGGAATTAATGTTTGGGAGTTAATCAATCTTGCAAACAAGCATCCTCGCGTAAACATCTTACAGCCTGGTTGTGGTGTAGGAGGGCACTGTATTGCGGTGGATCCCTATTTTATTACCGCTGATTTCCCTGCCGAATCGAAAATAATTGCAAATGCCCGCGAAATTAACAACTACAAATCTTTCTGGTGTGTAGAAAAAATCAAAAATGCTATTCTTGATTTCGAACTAAAAAATCACCGTAAGCCAATAGTTGCAATGATGGGACTGGCTTTCAAGCCCAATATTGACGATTTACGAGAGAGTCCCGCAAAATACATCACACTGAAAGTTGTGCAATCATGCCCCAACACCGAAATTTTGGTGGTTGAACCGAATGTTCAAGAACACAATGTGTTCAAATTGACCGATTATAAGGAGGCATTTAATAGTGCGGATATAGTCGTTATGCTCACAGCCCACGATCCATTCAAATCATTACCTTGGAGTGATGAAAAGACAATTTTGGACTTTTGTGGCATCTACAAAAAATAGTATATTCGTAAACCACATTACACAATAGAATGTATATCAATAGGATCGAGCCATTCCCTATAATGAAATATTTGCAGATATATCTTATCTGCTCTGTTTTGTTATATGTATTCGGGCCAATCTCATGGGTAACACATTACCCTCTTTTGACATTCGTATTGATTGCGGCATACCAATTTTCGCTGTATGCAGGATATAAAGCGGGACTAACCAGCGCAGATTGTCATCAGGGAAATTCCATATTCTCCAAAAGCTGGTTTATCAAGAACTACTTTGTATTGGCATTTATTGTGATAATCATAGGCGCTATGATGATGATGCGAATCGCCATGCTATATGGTTTTTCGGACATTTCTTCACTCGTCGAAACCGCATTTACATCTGCCAGTGACATATATAATGACGACAAGTTGGTAGACACAGGTTCCCAAATGTTTGGAGGAACAATACTATCTCTCCTATACGGATTCATGGGTCCTATTACAATTCTCTTTATGCCAACAACCATCATTTTCTTTAGAGAACTATCCTTTTCAAAGAAGGTTATAGGCATAATCGCTTGCGTCATTCTAAGTCTTTCAAAAGCTGTAGCCGGAACCAACGAAGGTTTTTTCGAACCTATAACGCTCTTGCTGGTAGGTTTGATCTTGAAGCCCAAACAATCGAATGTAGGCAAAAAAAAGAGATCCTTTGCTTGGCTATGGATTATCATTGGAGTCATCGGCATTATAACAATGTTTAACCTTGTTATGAGCGATCGAAATGGAGAACACTATGAGTTCAGCCAGTTGGGAGAGAATAGCATCAACTACAATTCGGTAATATTCCAAAAGTTGCCGGACGATATGCAGAAACTAATTATATGGTTTACCTTCTACCTCTGTCAGGGTTACTATGGCATGTCATTGGCATTGGCTGTTTCGGAATGGACGCCGTTGTGTGGATTAGGATTCTCTTCGTACATACGAGTAAATGCCGAAAAAATACTTGGCTTTGATGCAACCCCATACACATTAATGGCCGGCACAAATCCCCACGGATGGATGTACGGAGTAAACTGGCACTCTGCATATACCTGG
This sequence comes from Alistipes sp., assembly GCA_045644925.1. GTDB lineage: Bacteria > Bacteroidota > Bacteroidia > Bacteroidales > Rikenellaceae > Alistipes. Next base: position 34,112 of record JAZRHV010000013.1, on the reverse strand, counting down.
TTTGCAAGCGATGTATGGTGGCTCGGAGTTCCGATAATTTTGTACTTTATAGGTAAGTTATTTGCACAAACATTCAAAGAAGCAAGCTACGATAGGAATCCGGTATCAATAGGAATGTTCACATTACTATTGATGCTTATAATATTTATTCCAATGAACACAAAAATATTTGCGAACTCAGATTCATTCTTTGCATTCTTTTTCTACCTGTTTGTTCTTAAATATCGTAAAAAACCATCAACACAATGGCCAAATTATCGATAATTATTCCGCTCTATAATGCGCAAGCATTCATTCCAAAACTTATGCAGACTTTGAATGAGCAAACCTGCAAAGATTTTGCTGTAATATTCATTGATGATGCGTCTACGGATAATTCTGTAAAAGTATTACAAGAGTGGTCTGCAAAGGTTAATTTCGACCTGCACATTCACCAACAAGCTCAAAATGGAGGACCCGGTAAAGCGAGGAATGATGCCATGAAGTTGGTTAAGACTCCGTACTTCACGTTTGTTGATGCTGACGATTGGATTTCCACCAATTATGTTGAGGAGTTTATAACTATTGCAGAAAAAACAGATGCAGATATTATCATAGGCAATGCGTATAAGATATGGGATAACGGAATGACTAAACCTCATTGGGATATAAACTCATATCAGAAACATTCTAATCCACAAGATTTGGCATGCATCATTGATTATGGGCCTTGCGGGAAAACGTATAAAACTGATTTGTGGGACAACCAGCAAACATCATTCCCCTCAGATATACGATGTGAGGATCTTGCTGCCATAACGGTTCTATTGAGCAGAGCTCAAAGTTTCGCCTTCGCTCCTGAGGCCTGTTATTATTACTATCAAACTCCGATATCTCGTTCCAGAATGCAAGGGCAATTCTACAACGACATCTATGAATCGTGCAAAATATTAGAATCTCGTTTAAGCAATCCCTACATCACAGAATACCAATATGCATCCACGGTCGGATACGGAGTTATTATGAATGCAATATTGGCAAACCAAAGTAATAAAACGATAGAACAATATATACATATCCTCAAAACCAAATTCCCGAATGGATATAAGCATCCTATGCTGAGATACACACACTGGGCTAAACGCGCTTTTATCCATTGCGCGTATTTAGGTCAAATATGGATGTTAAGATTGATGGTAAAAATCGCAAAATAGCTATGAAGATACTATACATAACCTCTGACGACATACTAAGGAACTCCTCAGCAAATATTCGTAATGCATCTTTGGTAAGGGGGCTTAAAGATATCGGGCACGATATAAAAGTATTGTGCCTAAAACCCAATAAACACGATAAGCATTTAGAAAAGATATTATCTGACGTCGATATTCTCTATGCAATAAATACTCCTATCAACACATCACACAATACAGCAGCACTCCAAAAACCGAATATATTTAAAACAATCGCTGTTAAATTATATAATCTGATTCGTGTTTACGACCCATCTGCACGACTTGTACGCAAAGTAAAGACAGAATCATTACCCATAGGTACTCCGGATATCATAATTTCAAGCTCAGACCCCCGTTCATCACACTTGTTGGCAAAAAAGATTATCAAAAATATCAACTTCAAGGGGAAGTATGTTCAATATTGGGGAGATCCGATGATGAATGATATTTCGGCATCGTTACTGGTGCGCCCATTCTTACGAAATGCCGAAAAGCGATTACTGCGACTACCCGATTTAATAGTGTATACCAATGATGCCACTGTACGGCAGATGGCCCAGGAATATAATATTCCACAACACAAGATGTTCTCTATTCCGACTCCTTGTGCTAAATCTCAGGAGATTTCATCTGCACCCAAGGACAACAATGATGAGGTTGTAAGAATTGGTTATTTCGGAGAGTATTATTCTTCAAGGCGAAACATTATCCCCCTGCTTGAAGTAATTACCAACAACCCAAAATACCATCTCACAATTGCAGGCTCAACGGATATCAATGTACCCGCGACAGCAAATATCACTCAATTCCCTCATATAGGAGCAGCTCAAGTTGCGGAATTACAAGAGAACACCGATATATTAATTGTTTTGGAGAACAAGCCTAAGAATAAATTGATGGCTAATAATGTCATACAAATACCGGGCAAGGTATTCCATTATGGCATTACAGATAAAAAGATTCTAATAATTGAAGAAACAGGTCTTTCAAAGAGTGCTTTCGACAAGTACAATCGCTATTATTTCTGTGATAATAACATTTCGGATATTCAGGATGCAATGGAACATATCGCAAAGGACAACACACCCTCTCGCTGCACCCCATTGCGAGATTTTTTTCCTGAAAATGTCGCCAAAGTATTAATAGAACAAATTGATAAAATATAGGCACATGAAGAGTTTGATTAAACACCTACTTATCAATTCTCCGATATACATACCGTTAGTCAAATACCATCATTATCACGCAAAAAACGAGTTAAAAGAGTTATTGCGTCAATGTGAAAATTGGACAATGGAGCAGACCTTAGAGTGGCAACTTCAGAAGGTCAAACAGGTTGTGGATTATGCTTTTGAAAATGTGCCGTTTTATAATAAGCTCTACACTTCTGTAGGATTTCAAAAAGGGGATATCAAATCCTGGGAAGACTTTCACAAATTGCCATTAATATCAAAATCTGACATCAAGCAGAATTTAGCAGCATTCACATCGCCTTATACGAAAACACTAAATGCTCATATATGTCATACCGGAGGTTCTACCGATAAGCCGATGGAGTTTTTCCTTGATAAAGCGACAGAAATCCAAGAGTTGGCCTTTTTTGAGTATTATTGGAGCAAGAACGGTTACAATTTCGGTGATAAATGCGTCTTATTGCGAGGACATCACATCGCAGAGATAAATAACGCAAGATTCACATTGAGAGATAACACCCAACACTATCTGATATGCGATTCGCGATACATTTCAGATGTTAGTGCTGTAAAATCCATAATCCGTGACATAAATCAATTCGGGGCAAAAGTTTTACAGGCATATCCGTCTTCGGCTTATTTGTTCGCAAAATCGATTATTGCTCTTGGATTGGAAGCACCTCATTTTGATTACATTTTTTTGGGATCTGAGAACACCTATGATAATCAAATAGAAGTAATAAAAGAGGTATTCTCGGCAAAAGAAGTGTTGTATCATTACGGACATTCAGAATGTGCAGCTGTTGCCATCAAATACCCAGAGCATAAAGAAATGGGATTTTGTCCCATATATGGAATTACGGAGTTTGTCAACAACGGAGCATTCAAAAATCCAGAGATAGTTGCAACCGGTTGGAATCTATCAACACCATTTATCCGCTACAAAACAGGCGACTTTGCTGTGGTGAGCGACTACACGTCGTCTGACTATATGCAAAATTATCAATCAGTAGAGCGCATTGAAGGTCGCCTGCATGAATATATAATCACACCCGATTTGCGCAAAATATCATTGTGTAATTTGGCTGGCGCCCATTGCAGTTCTTTCAGTTTGATTGGAGATATGCAGTTTGAGCAAAACGAGGTCGGAAAAATTATAGTATATGTTACTCCTCCATTTGAAGGTGCCATTGTAGATGACCAAACAATCTCTTTACTCAAAACCGATATGCGCCAAACATTCTCCTCGGATATGGCAATAGATATCCAAGTCGTAGATCAACTTCGCAAAACTCCTATCGGTAAGAAGATTTTGTTATTTCAACATTTAGACACTAATAAATATTAGGTATGCTTAAATTGCAAAATAAAAAGGGAGGTGCATACATAATAGTTTTTCTATTCGACATGATAGCAAAACTATTGATGGCCGTTGCTACGGTTATTACAATACGCATACTATCTGTTGAGGAATATGCCATTTACACTAAATTCAACTCTATCAGCCTGTTATCATCTTCAATCATCGGTCTTGGTCTAACCATGGCCTATGTTCGTTTCGCTGCTGAATTAGTATCCAGAGGCAAAGCAAATAGCGTCCGTTTATTTCAATTATGCTCGTTATTTATTTTAGTGTTATCAATAGCATCGTTTGCTTTTATTCCCATCTCAAATAAAATCTTCAGCACAACAACATCCGTGTCGTTAATGGCTTTAATCTATGGTGGTTTGCTTTCATTAAATAAGATGAACCAATCATTCTTCCAAGTAGATGAAAGATTTTCTATATCCGGCATTATTACCAACATCAAAAATATTGCACTCTGTGTAATTATCGCAGCACTTCCTATTTTATTCAAAGACGTAACCGACAACCAAGCAATAATCGCAACTATTATTAGTGTCGTCATTGCTTATTTTATTGGCTATTATTACATCTCAAGAAGACGCTCACCACAAGAAGATGAAGCAATTGATACCCGTCTTTTTGTTCGCCTGCTCAAAGAGTGCTGGTGGTTGATTGTTTATTATCTTTTGATATGTCTATTTGATCAAGGTTGCGTAATCATCATGTCTCACATATCAACAGATACAGATATCGCGGTTTATGGCATAGCATCAAAATACTATATGCTGATGTTGACATTTTTGACGTCATTGATGACAGTATTGCGTATTCGCACATCCCATCAAACAATGATTGACAGTAAAGACCACCGACGCGAATTTACAATCAATTGGATAAAGAGAATCTGGTGGGTTGCTGGTAGTATTTGTTTGGCCGTAGCTATCGTATCAAAACCTCTACTTAATTTTCTTAATGGCGACAGTTACGGAGAGGTTGTCCCCACCTTTAATATTTTAGTTATTGGTGTATTTATCAGCTATCTTTTCGCCCCAAACGTATCTGTTATGATGTCGGGAAAACGATATAAAGAGTTGTGTGTATTAGCACTGCTTTCATTTGCAATCAACTGTCTGTTGTGTTTTGTTCTCATCCCGCATTATGGAGCGATAGGTGCTGCAATTGCTGTTGTAGTATCCAATGCCGCATTAAATATTATATCAACCTTAATAATTTTCTTTGACAAAGATGACAAAAGAGATTATTCTCCCGGCAACAGATAACGATTCAGTCCGTATATGCATATGGGGAGATCTTGTTCAGACAGAAGATAACAAGATCTTCTTCGAAAATGGTGATATAAAATCTCTATTAGGAGATGGCATATTACAAGAGCTATCAGAAACTGACGTTGTAATATTCAACCTTGAAGCGCCATTAACAGCAAATAAAACGCCTATACACAAGCCTCAAGCGCCATGCATTGCATCTTCGCCTAAATGCATCAATTCGTTTAATGCCATTCAAAGTCTTGGATGCAAGATGGTGGCATCATGCGCCAACAATCACATCAAGGACTTTAACATTGAAGGCATCACAGAAACCATAAAACTATTATCAGACAATAATATAGGTTATGTTGGTGTGTCTAACAAAAACATCAAAGAGGCCAAACAGCCCGTTATAATATCAAGAAATGGGCAATGGCGTATTGGCATATACTCGTGTGCAGAAAATGAATTTTCAATTGCAGATGATAAAAATGGAGGCGCTAATGGTTATGATCCTCTAACCACTTTTGACGACATCAGAGAGCTCAAAGATAAATGCGATAGAGTTATTGTTTTATTCCATGCTGGCAGAGAGAATTACAAGTATCCAAGTCCTCAATTACAACGAATATGCAGAAAGATGATTAATGCGGGGGCTGATGTTATTGTATGCCAACACAGTCATTGTATAGGTTGCGAAGAGCAATATAAAGATGGGCATATAATTTATGGGCAAGGAAATTTCATATTTCACCGAACAAAAAATACAGAGTGGTATACAGGATTAATGATATCATGCACAGTTGGTCCAAACAAAAAAATAGAGGTAGCATACAAGGCTATCGAGAACCACCCTCCGTTCGTAAGATTGTGTTCTGATAGCACACAAAACACTCTATTATCAGCATTCAAATATCGCAGTTCCGAAATCCAAGATCCTTTATTCATCCAACAACAATGGGAGAATTGGGTATTTGATAATATTGATGTTTACTGTATGCACGCATTGCTAGGCTGTCAGAACAGATATATTCTCGCCATAGATAGGAGATTAAACTATTTTATTTCTAAATTAGTCCTTAGAAATAAATATCGACGGAAACTTTTATTAAACTATATACGATGTGAGTCTATCAGAGAAGCTATGACGACACTATTGAATAGTAATCGTAACGAATAAATATATTGGCATCATGCATCAGGTAGGTTATATTTTAACAAAGATTAAGACTGCGTTGGCAAAGCGTATTCTGCCCAAGAGTAAAAGTAAAGAGATAGAGAAACGGTTAATGACCGATTTCTTCAGGAAAAACGGCATTACTATCGGCGAAAACTGTGCTATTTTTTCTAACATTTGCTCACCCGAGGGCTTTCTTATTTCGATAGGTAACAATGTCACTATCTCGAACGACGTGCAACTAATTACTCATGACAATTGCATCGATAGAATGTGCGATGATGTCAGCGATATATTTGGGCGTATTAGCATAGGCGACAATTGCTTCATCGGAGCTAAAAGTCTGATAATGGGGGGGGTGACTATAGGTAACAACATCGTCGTAGGCGCCGGAAGCGTCGTCACAAAATCCTTTACAGAAGAGCGTATTATCATAGCTGGCAACCCCGCACGTAAAGTTAGTACGTGGGATACATACATAGAAAAGAATAAAGCTATTGCATTTCACATTCAGGGTAACAAAAAGAAATGCATCTTAGAGAACGAGAGTAAAATAGTAAAAAACAGATAAACTAATGAATCTGCTATCTTTGATAAAACGAACTCATGGAGAGTGCGTATTATTATCAACCCTTATCAAGCAGGTGGTAAAATCTTTGTGTGGGCAAGCAATATCTCATACCACACGTGTCACTGACATTGAGATTAACAACAGCAAATTCGTTCCAACCATTAAACTTGATAAAGATATTAATATTGACACATACTACTATGACATCTGTTCGTTGTTTATGGAGCACAAATTCGATTTGCTTGGCAGCGGATGGATTTGTGTAAATCAGGAAGATACCGCAGATAAAAGTTATAATAAAATTGATTGGCATAGGGATTGGAAAAGCGGATACAGATTTGACACAACTCTTAAATCCGATAAGATTCAAAACATAAAACTTCCCAATGGAGTGGATGTGAAATATCCTTGGGAATTGGCAAGAATGCAACATCTGCCCATTTTGGCGATTACAGCAATCAAAGACAGCAACAATGCTGACAAATATTTCGATGAGTTCAAAAACGAAATAGCAGACTTTATTTATTCAAATCCTGTTGCATACGGCATAAATTGGGCATGTCCAATGGATGTTGCGCTAAGAGTTGTTAGTTGGCTTATTGCATATGACATATTCCTCACCTCTGTCGGCAAAAACGACAAAGCCTTTCATAAGATATTCACGCGCTCAATATTGGAGCATGGCGATTTTATTTTTCACAACTTAGAGAAAAATTTTACTGAGGACAAAAGCGGAAATCACTACTTATCGAATTTGCTCGGACTGCTTTGTATTGGGCACTATTTCCGTTCAAAAAAAAGCAGCAAATGGTTTCAATTTGCTGCTCGCGAGTATCAAAGAGAAATTATCAAACAGTATTTGCCTGATGGAGGAAATTATGAGTTTTCGACTGCATATCACCGATTGGACAGCGAATTAACAGCTCTATCCATCTGTTTTATGTTGGCTAATAAGATCAAAATTTCCGATATCGAAATAGAGCGATTAAGTCGTTCATTTGATGTAATGCAGGCTATCGTAGGTATCGATGGGAACATCATCCAAATTGGAGATAACGACAATGGTCACGCTGCAATATTTTCTGCCGCATACAATTCTAAACTCTGTAAAAATGAATTAAGCGGAAATGCGGCAATAAATATGCTTAATGCAATTTTCGGTCGATATAATTCAACCATCGAATCTAAGGTATTACGTTCTATTATTGCAGACAACCAATATCTTTTGTACCAAAAAAGAGAGAAAAAACCGATAAATAATCGTTGTGAGATGACTCAACCACCCTATTTTGAGATTAACTCCTACGATATAACATCAGAGAAAATTTTGGGGGTCGACATATTTGAGCACTTCGGATTAGTTAAATTTAGGACAGATTCGTATGATTTGTATGTCAGAACTCCTATTGATATATCCATAGGCAAAACGGTCCATATTCATGCAGACTGTCTACACACGGAGGTTGTAACTAATTCTAGGCGTTTATTTGCAGATCAAGGCAGCTATATCTATACTTCTGATATCAACATGAGAAATATATTTAGGCAAGACTCGGCTCATAATATTCCCATATACGACACTCCTCAATTAGATATTAAAAATTGCTGGAGTGTTCGATGCAACACTTCCGGAGCAATATTAAATTATAAAGACGACCATATATCTGTAATGATGAAATTACGCAACATCATACACATTAGGCACATAGATATTAACCGAACAGGTATCACTATTTCGGATTATAGCAATACGGAATTTTCGGTGACGCTCCGCAATTTTGAATACACGTCGAATGGATATGGTAACATACAACAAACGATAACTACAAAATAAATATATACCATGAATAAACGCGATGTAAAAATAGAGGTTTTTGCCTATTCTTCTTTTGCTAACGGTTTGACTATTCCCGAATTTTCAAGTATTTATTGTGATGGCAAGGAGTGTCCCAGACAGTTCATTTCAGGATATGGCATAATTGCAGATTCTGGCGACAGTGTCCATTTATCCAAAAACTCCTATGTTGCCTTCTGTGGTTTTTCTGAAAATCATATCCAGAAGTATGTTATCACGAACATCAACAATGTTGCTTCAGTAGACAATTTAGCCTCTAATCATTTCGCAAGTGTCGGATATTGTACATATATTATCAATGCTATTAAAGCCATCAACATTTCTATTGGCGATAAAGTTTTAGTAGATGTAAACGAAACTTTGCGTCCAATTGTCACATCATTAATCGAGTTTTTTGGAGCTAAACCGGTTGCAATAACAGATGCAAATCACTGCATCGATAAAGTCTTATGCGACACTATAAACATTCAGACCTTAGACAAGGTAGGAGATTACTCGCACGTAGTTCATCTCGGTAATTTAACATCTATACCCACAATCAAACATCAGCAAATAATCAGTATTACATCTCTTGGAGAATTAGATAACGAGTCTGATTATGCAGTGGATGGAAGATCCTTTCCAAAACACTATGTACTAAACTCTTTCTCAAAGAATATTGAAACTGCTGTCTGGGCAATTAGCAAGATTCACAAACAGGTGCCTAATGCATTTGAAATTTTTGACATTAAAGAGTTGAAATGTGCTACTACAAATATACCAAACATTGAGTTTAATCACAATGGAGAATTTAGCCCAAATATACACTATCTTCGTTCGTTATTCAACGAGCGTATTGATTCTGGTCTAATTAATATTGTGGTTATGTCCAGTGATATCAACAAGTCTTGGAGTGAAACACAAATTTTAACAAAATATATTACAAACAACTCCCAATTACAATTCTCAACAACAGGAACAGACAGTTATCTACTCGCTGTTGCAAAACTAGCACAAGGAACAGTCATTCATTGCACTATATCAAAGAGCAGTCGCCAAAAAATGATAATCGAAATGCACTACGATGGGCAATCCGTTGTAATGGATACTAATAGCTGTACGCTTTATCAGCAATCTAAGATTGTAAATATTTAATCATCATAAGACCCATTATTATTCATTATATGAAACAGGCGTTTCTAAATAAAGGTGTAGTAAACACTCGCAATATCCAAGAGCCATCAATAAAAAATGGTTCGGTATTGGTACACACAGCATTTTCTTGCATATCATCAGGCACCGAATTATCAGGGGTCATCGAGTCTGGAACAAGCCTACTAAAGAAGGCACTAAATAAGCCTAAAAAGGTTTGGGATATGCTTGAAATAGCCCGTACGAGAGGTATTAAAGCGATGCAAAATATTATAATCTCTGCCAGGGGCGGTAATTTCGGTTCTCCGATGGGTTACTCAGCAGCTGGATATGTTATAGATTCAAAAGCAAAAAACACACAATACAAGCAAGGTGAAAAAGTAGCAATAGTCGGTACAGGCTATGCGAACCACGCAGAGCTCAATGTTGTTCCCGAAAATCTGGTAATAAAAATCCCTGACAATGTTTCGCTTCAAGATGCTTCGACCGCCGCAATCGGAGGTATTGCGATGCAAGGTGTTAGGCAGTTAAATGCGACTGCCGGAGATGTTGTTGTTGTTATGGGATTAGGACTGATTGGTCAAATCACCGTACAAATCTTGCTCGCTCAAGGATGTAAAGTTATTGGTATTGATATCAATTCACGCAGATTACAAACCGTTGAAGAGGCTTACAAGATATGGACGTTGAACGGAATAGACGATATGCTATTACATAAAATTAACATCCTCACAAATGGCAATGGTGTCGATGGAGTTATTTTTACCGCAGCGACTAACTCATCAGTACCAATGTCAAATTGTTTTAAAATGCTGCGCCGAAAAGGCACATTTGTTCTTGTGGGCGTAAGTGGGATGACAATCAATCGAGATGACATCTATAAAAAAGAATTGACATTTAAGATAGCAACAAGTTATGGTCCTGGACGATATGATTCCGAATATGAAGAAGGAGGTAATGACTATCCTGCCAATATTGTTAAATGGACTGAACAACGCAATATTGAATCTTATTTAGGGTTATTGGCAGAGAACAAAATATCTCTTAAAAATTTAGCCACAGCCATTTACGATATTGATGATGCAGATAACGCTTTCAACAAACTCAAACAACCTAACGCCCCACTCTTATCGATCATAAAGTATCAGGGAGAATGGACAAGTTATGAAGAGAGAAAAAACATCTCATCAAAAAAGTGTGATTCTGTACTTAATATTGGGTTTATCGGAACCGGTGGCTATGTTAGCGGAATGCATTTACCAAATATTTCGACACTTCCGCATATGTTTAAGGTTGAAGCTCTAATGAACAGAAGTGCCATACCCGCGGCTGTACTTGCCAAACAATACAACACCACTTATTATACCACAAATAGCGACATGTTACTATCTGACGAGAACGTGGATATTGCCGCAATCTGCACACGACACGATACACATGCCAATTACGCTATACAAGCACTACAACATGGCAAACATGTATTTGTAGAGAAACCTGCAGCATTAAATATTGAAGAATTAAACAATTTAATTAAAACTGTTAGGAATAGCAATAAAAATTTCCTTATTGGATACAATAGGCGCTTTTCAAAATACGCAAAAGAGATCAAAAAGCAGCTGAAAAAGCGTCAAAAACCTGTTCTTATTGACTATACAATGAACGCAGGATATGTGCCATACGACAGTTGGATACAAAATGAGATAGGAGGTGGCCGTATAATTGGAGAAGGTTGCCACATTATTGATTTATTCGTCTATTTATTGGGCACTGATATAAAATCAATAGCAGTAACGCCGATATCTTTCCAACAAACATACTACACACCATCTGACAATGTTTGTTGCTCTATTTGCTTCAATGACGGATCTGTGGCCACATTGAACTATATATCAATTGGTGGCAAAACAATGTCCAAAGAGTCTATGAAGGTAATTTGCGGAGATACCATTATCGAATTAGACGATTATAAAAAGCTCTCGATTAACGGCAAAGTAAAATCTGCATTGAATAGTATCCAACCGGATAAGGGTCAGGTTGAAATCTTGAAAGTGCTATATGAAAGCACTGTTAACAATTCATACTACCCTATACCATTAGAAGAGATAGAAATCACTTCTAAAATTACGTTTGATATTGCCAATAAAATTAAAGATATATTCTAATATGACACCCTTTTCAGTTCTGATTTCGATATACCACAAGGAGAGGCCGGAGTGGTTCGACGAGGCTATGGCAAGTCTCTTTGCACAGACATTACTGCCCTCCGAGATTGTCTTGGTCAAGGACGGCCCATTGACTCCCGAATTGGATGCTATTATCGATAAATATCAGGCAAAATACCCGATATTCAACATCGTAACCAATCCGACAAACCTCGGACTTGGACTTGCTTTGGCTCGTGGAGTCGAGGCTGCGAGCAACGAGATTATCGCCCGAATGGATACTGACGATGTTATCCCCGCAGATCGTTTCGAGAAGCAGATTGCCAAGATTGAAGAGGGTTATGACGTGGTTAGCTGTTGGTCGCTTATCTACGAAGGCAGTATTGATAACATTATTGCAACAAAGACACTCCCTGAACACTCTGATAACATCATAACTCTGGCTCACAAGCGATCTCCGATATGTCATGCAGGCAGTGTTTTCCGCAAAAGCAGTGTACTCAAAGCCGGCAACTATTTGCACGCGCTCTATTACGAAGATTATTATCTTTGGATTAGAATGATTCTCGATGGGTGCAAATTCTACAACATTCAAGAAGTTCTCTATTACATAAGAACATCGCAAGACCAGATTAAACGTCGAGGTGGTTGGAACTATCTGATGAATGAGCTAAAAATATTTAAGCTGTTCCATAAAATAGGATTCTATACGGCCAAAGATTTACTCGTCAATTCATTCATCAGAATTTGTGTCCGATTAACTCCGACCTCTCTTCGTAAATTGGCGATGAAAATTGTATGGAATAAAAAAACATCTGTTTAATGGATTAACACAGGACTCCAGTAAATATCAAAAACCTTCATTTATCTTCTATCCCTATGATATATATAGTTATATTTCTAATATTGCTATTATTGGAATTAGCGTATTTCGGCATTGCAAAAAAATTCAATATTATAGACAAGCCCAATGAGCGTAGTTCGCACAAACATATCACATTGCGAGGCGGTGGCATAATCTTTTTGCTTGGAATATGGGTCTACAACATTCTATTCGGATTTAATTATCCATACTTTCTTGGAGGCTTGACATTAATCGCAATCATTAGTTTTATAGACGACATCTATTCTCTTTCGGACCATATCAGGTTGGTATTTCAATTCTCGTCCATATTACTAATGTTTCATCAGTTCGGCATCTTATCTTTCGAATATTGGTGGTTGATTATAATCGCATGGATTGTATGCGTAGGAATAATAAATGCTTATAATTTTATGGACGGAATTAATGGCATCACCGGAGGTTATTCGCTATCAGTAATATTGCCGTTGATATACATAAATTACCATAAGAACTTTATAGACCCCAATTTACTCTACATAGTCAGCATTAGTCTTATCGTATTTTGCATATTCAATTTCAGAAAAAAAGCTAAATGTTTTGCAGGTGACGTAGGCTCTGTAAGTATTGCATTTATAATTATTTTTATCATTGGGAAGCTTATTCTTGCAACTAACGATATTACTTATATTATGCTACTAGCCATATATGGTATCGATTCTGTCCTTACTATATGCCACCGAATCATGCTGCACGAGAGCCTAGGAAAAGCCCACAGAAAGCACGTATATCAACTTATGGCAAATGAGTTACACATACCTCATACAACGGTCTCTGCAATTTATGCATCATTCCAATTAATCATTTCTTTGGGATTAATACTACTACCTATTAATTCTTGGTTGTATTCTATTTCAGTTTTGATATTGCTGTGTATCTGTTACATTGCCTTCATCAAGAAATATTACCATCTGCACGAAGCATACTTAAAAGGGATAAAATAAAGAGCCCTTGCAGTTTTGACCATATAGAAGATTACAAATATGCTAATCGACTCACACTTTTTGGATACGGTAAGTGCGCAGGCAAAGGAGAGCGACCGCTTGCGAATGAACTACAACATTCACGACTCGTTGGATTCGGGTTGTCAGAGGATGTTAAACGCCCTCGAACCTGGCACCTTGCTGCCCATACATCGCCATCCGCATACCGACGAGACATATATTCTGCTTCGCGGTCGTATGGATGCTATATTCTGCGATGATAACGGCTGCGAATACGAACGCTACCACCTCAACCCCGCCGAAGGAAGATATGGAGTCAATATTCCGAAGGGTGTATGGCACACTGTTGAGATTTTAGAGAGCGGTAGCGTAATCTTCGAAACCAAAGAGGGTCCATATAAACCGATAGATCCAAACGACATTTTTCACAATGAATAACGCTACGAAAGTTATATTTGCCTCATTGCGAGCAGTTCTCACAAACGAATCCTCGCCATCACTTCCCATCAACAACCTCTCGCCGCAGGAGTGGGCGGAGGTGTTTAGGTTGGCGAAGGCGCATGGAGTTGTGGCGATTGTCTTGGATGCAGTATCGAAGATGCCCAAAGATATGCAGCCGCCATTCGCGCTCAAAATGCAGTGGATAGGTATGGCAGACGGTATCGAGAAGCGTTATCGTTTCCAATACGACACTTCGGCCGAGTTTGCCGCCATACTACAACAGCACGGCATCAAGACCTACGTAATGAAGGGCTTGGCATTCAGTACCTACTACCCTACTCCCGAACACCGCGAGTGTGGTGATCTCGACTGTTTCCTTGCCGACAAGTTCGACGAGGGTAACACCATCGCCGTCGAGCACGGTGCGCGAAATGACGGTGGCGACTACAAGCATTTCCACCTCAATTTCAAAGGTCTGACTATCGAGAATCATCGATTCCTGACCAACTTCAACTCCACAACTCGTGGCAAGCAGACCGAGCGTCTGTTGCAGCGTCACATCCAGACGGCCAGTCGCACCATTGGCGATACTGCCCTGCAAATGCCTTCGGCAGAGTTCAATGCGCTGTTCCTTATAAAGCACGCCCAGAAGCACTTTATCGACGAGGGCATCAATCTGCGTCATATCTTCGATTGGGCTACCCTCTTGAAGGCCGAGCAGGATAACCTCGACTGGAAGTCGCTATATGCCGAGATGAAGGAGTGTCGCATCCACCACTTTGCCGATATCCTGACCGCTATTTGTTGCAAATATCTCGGATTGCAGATCTCCAATCCCGATATCGCTGCCACAGCCGAGCATCCGCTGACCGAGGCTGTATTGGCCGACATTCTCTCGGCACAGCACTACACACCCCACCGCGAGACTCTCGTGGCCAAAGCCAAGCGTATATTGCGTCGATTCAGACGTATGTGGACCTTCCGCTCGATTGCCGACGAAAGCTACGCCACTCTGGTCTGGAACACCTTTGCATTCAGTTCGTATATGAATCGCAAACCCACATTATAGGCATACGCATCACACCACCGCAAGTAGCGACATACCAATAAAGCAAGAGCGAGATAGCCAAACTATCTCGCTCTTACTTTTAACAAACGGTCCTACCTCGATTATTCGGGCTGGATAGCCTCGCTGGGGCAAACACCGGCGCAAGTACCGCAGTCGATGCACTTATCGGGATCGATTACATAGATATCACCTGCCGAGATAGCCTCAACCGGACATTCGTCAATACAAGTACCGCAAGCAACGCAAGCGTCTGAAATTTTGTAAGCCATTGTTCTAAAATTTTATAAGTTGTTATGCAAATATAGTAATTTATTTTTGATAGTCAAATTTATTTTATCATATCAAAGCCTGTGTAGGGGACAAGCACCTCAGGGATGCGGATACCCTCCTCTGTCTGGAAGTTTTCGAGCAGTGCAGCCACGATGCGGGGCAGAGCCAACGAAGAACCATTCAAGGTGTGTGCCAACTGTGTCTTCTTGTTCGAATCCTTATAGCGCAATTTAAGACGGTTTGCCTGGAACGACTCGAAATTCGATACCGACGACACCTCCAACCAACGCTTCTGAGCCTCCGAGTAAACCTCGAAGTCGTAGGTCAATGCCGATGTGAACGACATATCGCCACCGCACAAGCGGAGGATACGATACGGCAGACCGAGCGAAGCGACAATCGACTCCACGTGAGCGACCATACCGTCGAGTGCCTCATACGACTGCTCGGGCAGAGCGAGCTGTACGATCTCGACCTTGTCGAACTGGTGCAGACGGTTCAGACCGCGCACATCCTTACCATACGAGCCGGCCTCACGACGGAAGCAAGGGGTATAGGCAGTCATCTTCACGGGGAACTCCTTCTCGTCGAGAATAACGTCGCGGAAGATGTTTGTCACGGGCACCTCTGCGGTCGGCACGAGGTAGAAGTTATCGGCCGTAGCGTGGTACATCTGGCCCTCCTTATCGGGCAGCTGACCTGTACCGAAACCCGAAGCCTCGTTCACCATAACGGGGGGCTCTACCTCCTGGTAACCTGCGCTTGTGTTGCAGTCGAGGAAGTAGTTGATAAGCGCACGCTGCAAACGCGCACCCTGACCCTTATATACGGGGAAACCTGCACCTGTAAGCTTTACACCCAGGTCGAAGTCGATGATGTCATACTTCTTGGCCAACTCCCAGTGCGGAAGCGGATTTTCGGGGAGCTCGGTGTAGTTCTCAACCAACTTAACCACCACATTATCCTCGGCGGTCTTACCCTCGGGAACGATCTCTGCGGGGAAGTTCGGTAGCAGCACGATCTGCGCCTGCAACTCTGCACTTACCGACTGATGCTCGACATCGAGTTCTGCCGATTTAGCCTTCAATGCAGCGACTGTGCGCTTCATCTCCTCGGCCTCATCTCTCTTACCCTGACCCATCAGGGCACCAATCTGTTTAGCTGCTTTATTCTGCTCGGCAAGGCAGTTGTCGAGTTCAAGCTGGATAGCCTTACGGCGGTCATCTAACTCCTCGATGCGGGCAATAATGGGCTCGGCATCGACCCCTTTCTTTGCAAGACGACGTACAGCCTCAGCCTTGTCATCTCTTAATTGTTTGATAGTAAGCATATTGCGTAGAATATATTTATTTCACTGATTTACTATCCGCAAAGATACACAATAATTCAAAATTCAAAATTCAAAATTCAAAATTATTTTGTTATCTTTGTATTTGACATAAAAAACCAATCCATGAAACTAATCCTAACCTTTGCTTTTGCGTTGATTATTGCTGGCTCGGCCATAGCGCAAGGCACATACACTCCGACGGCCGAGAATCTTGCAGCTCGCAAGGAGTTTGCCGACAGCAAATTCGGAATATTTATCCATTGGGGGATATACAGCACCTATGCGCAAGGCGAGTGGTATCTCCACCGTTCACAGCTCAATCATCAGGAGTACAAGAAGGCTGCCGATGCCTTCTATCCCCACCGTTTTAACGCAAAGGAGTGGGTGGCCGCGATTAAGGATTCAGGTGCGAAGTACATAACTTTCACATCGCGTCATCACGACGGATTCTCGATGTGGAAATCGGCATATACCGAATACGACATTGCGGATGCTACGCCGTTCAAGCGCGACATTATCAAGGAGTTGGCTCGCGAGTGCCACCGTCAGGGCATACGCCTTCACTTCTACTATTCGCACGTCGATTGGAGCCGTGATGACTACCCCTGGCCGACCTCTAAAAAGGGACACCGCAATCGTACGGTTCACGGCCGCGATCATCACGAGGGCGGCTATGCGAACTACTACAAATTTATGAATAACCAGCTCACCGAGCTGCTCACCAAGTATGGTAAGATTGGAGCTATTTGGTTTGACGGCTATTGGGACCAGCGACACAATGCCGAGAAGTTCGATTGGGGTCTTGATGAGCAGTATGCGATGATTCATCGCCTGCAACCGGGCTGCTTGATCGGCAACAACAGCCACATTGCAGCACTTCCGGGCGAGGATTTCCAGATTTTTGAGCGCGACCTGCCGGGCGAGAATAAGGCCGGCTACTCTGCGGGACAGGCTGTTACGAACTACCTCCCGCTCGAAACCTGCCAGACGATGAACAAGTCGTGGGGCTACACAGTCAGCGATACCGATTACAAGAGTCTTGAATATCTTATCCGCTACCTGGTCAGCACATCGGGCAAGGGTGCAAACCTGCTGCTCAATATCGGTCCTCAACCTAACGGAGAGCTCCCCGCAGCGGCACTCGAACGTCTGAAAGGCATTGGCGAGTGGCTGCGCAAATATGGCGACACGGTTTACGGCACAACTGCTGGCGACATAGCGGCACAACCCTGGGGCGTAACAACTCGCAAAGGCAACCGCCTATTCGTTCACATCTTCGACCTGAAAGAGAAGAGTCTTTATCTCCCGTTAGAGATGCAAGTCGTTGCTGCCAAAGCGTTTGATGGTGGCAAGGCTATCTCATTCACGCAGTCAAAAGAGGGTGTAACCCTCACATTCGACGAGGTACCTTCGGGCACCGACTACATCGTCGAGTTGAAGACCGAGTAACAAGATTTATGACTATTGCGCTCTATGTCCGCTAAATTTTGTATTTTTGCAGTGATATGAAGCGCAAAATAGAACTTCTTGCTCCGGCAAAGGATTTTCAGACCGCAGTCGATGCTATCGACTGCGGTGCTGATGCTGTCTATATTGGTGGTGCGAAGTTCGGTGCGCGATATGCCGCAGGCAACTCTTTGGACGACATCCGCAGCACGGTCGAGTATGCCCACCGCTACGGAGTGAGGGTCTATGCCACGCTCAACACCCTACTCTTCGACGACGAACTTGCCGAAGCCGAACGCCTTGCTCGAGAGATTATCGCCACGGGGGTCGATGCGCTGATTATTCAGGATACGGCCTACTGTCGTATGGGGCTCAATGCCGAGCTGCACTCCTCGACACAGATGAACAACACCACCCCCGAACAGGCTCAATTCTTGGCCGAGAGTGGTTTTGCGCGCGTAATCTTGGAGCGAGCCCTCTCGTTGGAGGAGATTCGCGCTATCCGCAGTGCTACCGACGTTGAGTTGGAGTATTTCGTTCACGGAGCAATCTGCGTGGGGCACAGCGGCCGCTGTTTCCTCTCGCGCTCGATGGGCAATCGCAGCGGCAACCGCGGTGCCTGCACCCAGCCCTGCCGACTTACCTATGACCTTACGGATGCCAATCGCAACATCATAATCAAAGGTAAGCACCTGCTCTCGGTGCGTGATCTCGACATCTCGAAACGCTTAGGTGACCTGCTCGATGCAGGTATCTCGTCGTTCAAGATCGAGGGTCGATTGAAGGAACGCACCTATGTCCGCAATATCGTGAGCCACTACCGTCGAGCTCTGGATGCCGCCCTTGCCGAGCGTCCCGAACTCGAACGCGCATCGGTCGGCTCATCCCACACAGAGTTCACGCCCGACCCCTCGAAGAGCTTTACGCGCGGAGGCTCGGAGTATATGCTCGACGGCAAGGTGGGTGGCGTAGCCTCGTTCAACACACCCAAATCTGTGGGCGAGTACCTCGGTCGTGTGACCAAAATCGTAGGCAACGGTTTCCGCATTGACGGCACCACCCTGCCCGACTCGGGCGACGGCATCTGCGTAATCACTCCGCAGGGTGTTTGCGGCACCAATATCAACGGCTGTGACGGTGGTATCATCCGCCCCAACTCGATGGAGGGCATAACCCTCGGTGCGGAAGTCTACCGCAACTTCGATTCGCGCTTTAACCGACTGCTCGAACGTGGTCGCATAAAGCGTACAATCTCGGCAAAAGCCTATGCAAAGGTCGCTCCGATCAGCATAACACTAACCTTTACCGACGAGCAGGGCGTAACTGCATCTGCCACCCACACCGCACCGTTCGAGCCGGCAAGCAACGTCGAGCGTACCAACGAGGTTATCCGCACGCAGTGCGCCAAGAGTGGCGACACAATTTTCGCAGTCGAGAGTGTCGAGGTGAGCAATCCCGAAGGTCTTTTCGCCCCTGCGTCGCTCGTTGCCGACCTTAGACGTGAGGCTTTGGCTCTGCTGCTCGAAAAGCGCATTTCGCAACCTTCGGAGCATCGCATCTTTGCCGAAAACCCCGTACCGCGCTACCCCAAGACCGCACTCACGGCACAAGATAATGTAACCAACCACCTCGCTGCGGAGTTTTACCGCGACCACGGAGTCGAGCAGATTGCCGCACCGTTGGAGTTGAGTGAAGATTTCGAGGGCGAGTGCGTTATGGTATCGAGTTACTGCATCCGCCGCGAAATCGGCCAATGCTTGCGTGAAAAGCCGACCTTGAAGGGTGACCTTTACATCGAGCACGGCACCCACCGCTACCGCTTGGAGTTCGACTGCAAGCGGTGCGAGATGAGAGTGTTGCAGGAGCAACAAATTCAAAATGCAAAAATCAAAATTCAAAATTAGAGCAAACCAAAATCGCCTCGCAGTTTCCCTGCGGGGCGATAATCTTAAAAAACTTTCGTACTATCTTCGTAATATTATTAATGACTTGTAGATAGGACTAAACGATAGTAAGGTAACCCAACATCATCATACGATGTTCGTTTATATAACTCTACAGATTGTTTATTTTTCTTCCACTCCAACCAATGACATTGTTCAACAGGCTCTCTTTCGAATATCGAATTTAGATAATTGGATATAAAATCTATATTTTTTTGAGTTCCAACTATCGCATCGTCTTCAAATGAAGGACTTAAAAGCAACTCGATACTTGACAATTTCCCATCTACAAATGTTGGCAGTTTACACAATATAACCATGTAGCTTGAAGGCATACTAAATGTTTCTTCACGTGTAGATCTTGCACCAAATGCTTTTACTACGACGTCTTCTTCTGTTCTAAACCACGACATACAATAAATACCATCTGTATACAAACTTAATTTACCGGAAGATTTAAGGTCTCTTATATGGGAATTATACCGATCTTTACTCATACCGACATATATACCACATACATCAAAGCGAAATCTTTTCTCTTCTTCTTCTCGTATAAATTCCAATCTTCTTAAATAGTGCTTAACTGTTTTATATTGCGAGGTTTCTGGATGATATTTTTCTAACAGAGCGATTACTTCTTTTATCGTTTCTTCATCTTCGTTATCAAGCGCAATATCTGCTTTTTGTTGCAATTTAACTGGCGACATTTGATAATTGAACAATTCTTTAGTTATCGAATCATTCAACTCTTGCAATTGAGTATTTTTAGTTATAATTTTTGTTTTCTCTTGTAGTATTCCAACATTAAGGAAGCACAATACCACACAGGCAATTACAAGAATTGTTATTAATATATTCTTCTTCATAACACTCTCTATTTTATGTTTTATTGATCTTTACCCTTATCATCAGGCATAAGATTGATCAACATACAAATAACCAATCCCACACAAGGAATTACCCATGTCATAGGGTCTAATTTGCCAGATATAACATACGCTAAGGAATCCATTGATTGCTTAATTGAAGCAATCGTTATAACCAAAGTCAATAAGGCTACAACCAGCATAAAAATTGTTTTTGTGCTCATATCAAAAGTCATATTGCTCGCCAACCCCTAACGTGCAGTTAGTATAAAAAGAAAGTGTGAGGTTGATTTTCATTTATCTAATCGAAGGTTGTGGAAAGACCTAAACTGAAATAAACGATACAATGCCCCACACTTGGATAGTATGGGGATGTATGCACAAATTGTGCATAGCCACATAACTATACAAGAAATGAGTGCCGTTCGTCTGTCTTTCAGTTCTTGAAAACTTCCACATTTTCGATTAAAGACAAAAGCGAAAAACACTTTCAATATGTCTGCAATCCGAGGACTGCACTACAAAGTTAGAAATTATTCTTAATAGTTGCGATAATATGCTCTAAAATTTTTAATTTTGCATCAGTGAAATAACCCCCTCGGCTTTCAGCCACTCCCCCTAACTTTGGGGAGGAATTAGAAAAGAATAAAAATTCTCCCCCGAAGTTAGGGGGAGTACCCGAAGGGGGAGGGGGTCTGTAAAGATATTGATAATTATGAAGAATCGAACACATAACCAACCACCGCAAGGTTCACTACGCCGAGAGCTCCGCACGCACGCCACTGGTGCCGAGGCGACTCTATGGCTTATGCTAAAATCACGGCAGGTAGAGGGTGTTAAATTTCGTCGGCAATTCAGCATAGGACCTTATGTACTTGATTTTTACAGTCCGGAAATAGGTTTATGCATCGAACTTGATGGTCAGCATCACACCACATATCAAGGAAATGAATCAGACTACATACGCACAGAATATTTACTCCGTGAACACAATATACGCACGTTGCGATTCGAAAACAAGTTAGTATTTAGCCACCCAGAGGGAGTGCTTTCAGAAATAAGGGATGTTATTACAGAAATCAGAACAACACAATTACAAAAATAGTAACCAAAAACAGACCCCTCCGGCTTTCAGCCACCTCCCCTAACTTTGGGGAGGAATTAGAGAAGAATAAAAATTAAAGATTAATTGTCAATTATCTATAAATGCGAAAAGAACTTACACCGCAATTTACCGATTACGAACTGATTGATTCGGGTGATTTCGAGAAGCTCGAACGCTTCGGTCAATACGTCACACGTCGTCCTGAGCCGCAGGCTATTTGGCGCAAGTCGCTCTCCGAGGAGGAGTGGCGCCGTCGTGCCGATGCATCATTCCTGCGCGAGGAGCGCAGCGAGGAGCGTGGCGAGTGGCGATTCAAGCCACACGTTCCCTCGCGCTGGTCGGTAGGTTTCGACTACCGAGGAATGTCGCTCAAAATGCGTTTGGCATTCACTTCGTTCAAGCACGTCGGCATCTTCCCCGAACAGGCAGCAAATTGGGAGTTTATCTATGACCGATGCGAGGCTCTGCGCTCGAAGGGCACAACCCCCAAGGTGCTCAATCTCTTCGCCTACACGGGTGGCGCGACCCTCGCGGCTCGTGCTGCGGGTGCTGAGGTTACGCACGTCGATTCGGTCAAGCAGGTGGTAACCTGGGCTCGCGAAAATATGGAGTCGAGCGGTCTTGACGGAGTCCGCTGGATTGTCGAGGATGCCTTAAAGTTCGTTAATCGTGAGGTGCGCCGTGGCAACCGCTACCACGGCATCATTCTCGACCCGCCTGCCTACGGCCGCGGAGCCAATGGCGAGAAGTGGGTATTGGAGGAGAATATCGGTGAGATGTTGGCGTGCTGCGCACAGCTCTTGGAGGATAAAGATTCGTTTGTCGTCCTGAACCTCTACTCAATGGGCCTCTCGGCAATGTTGGCTCGTACCGCTATGCATCAGGCCTTTGGCGAGCCACGCGCAGAGCAGTTTGGCGAACTCTACTTCGAGGACAAACACCACAAACAGCTCCCGTTAGGTGTTTACTACCGTTTCGAACGATAAAATTCACAACATCAGTCACTGTTGCACTACCCGAACGCAATGAAATTGCTACTCAACATATTCTGGTCATTCTTCAAAATCGGAATCTTCACCTTTGGTGGCGGTTTTGCGATGATTCCGCTTATCGAGCGCGAAATTATCGAGCGTCGCAAGTGGATCGCTTCAGAGGATTTCTTGGAGATGATGGTTGTAGCACAATCGGCACCCGGCCCCATTGCACTCAATACGGCCGTCTTCGTGGGCTACAAGATGCGAGGATATGCCGGAGCCGTAGCAGCCTCGTTGGGCGTGGTTGTGCCGTCGTTTTCGGTAATTCTGTTGGTAGCAATGTTCTTCACGAACATACGCCACAACCCTGTGGTCGATGCCGCATTCAAGGGTATGCATCCGGCCGTTGTCGCCCTTATCGTCGCACCGATGATTAACATCCTGCGCGGTATGGGTTGGTGGGCAGCTCTGATTGCGCTCGCAGTCGGTGGTGCCATTTGGTATTTCGGCATCTCGCCCGTGATTCTGCTTATCGCAGGAGCGGCTGTCGGTGCAGCCTATGTCTATTGGAGTTCACGAACCATTAAATCCGACCGCCAATGATACTGCTACAACTCTTCATCAGCTATCTGAAAATCGGATTTTTCGGTTTTGGCGGAGGATATGCGATGCTCTCGCTTATCCAGAATGAGATTGTTGTGCGCCACGGTTGGCTTACGACCGCAGAATTTACGGATATCGTCGCTGTTTCGCAGATTACACCCGGCCCGATTGCAATCAACTCGGCAACCTACGTAGGCTACTCGGTAGCGGGCGTATGGGGCTCGATTGTTGCCACGGTGGCGGTCAGCCTGCCCTCACTGACGATTATGGTGCTGCTCACGCGCTACTTCCTGCGCCTGCGCAACAATCGCTATGTTTCGGGAGTGGTTACCGCAATGAAGCCCGTGGTTTTGGGTATGATTCTCTCTGCGGCGTTGCTGCTGATGTTCCCCGCGAGTGCAGAGGATGCGAGCTTTATCGATGGTTGGAGTTGGGCTCTCTTCGGAGCCTGTATGCTCGGCTCGTTCCGCAAGATTAACCCGATAATTATGATTCTGCTCTCGGCCGTGGCAGGAATCGTCATCTACTATATATGCTAAACGGCTGCCAGCATCGCTAACGAGCCACCCAACAGAAGAAATATAAAGGATACAAGGAATATCATTCCAAGGATAGCCATAACTACACCCAAGCAGCCCCAACGATTGGGTACCCCTTGCGGCAGAGGGTCGGATATCAACACACATATAAGACCTACAAGTGGTGTAAATAGCGCACTCAACAGAAAAGCCCATCCGAAGCCTATGTTGCGCTTGCTGCCCAAGATTCCGACCAAGACCGAGAGGAAACATCCGCTCAGCACACCAAAAATAACGGTTAATGCCATCATAGTTTTACACTGTTAATTTAAGTCTTTTTCTAAAATTTTACTCTGTCATCGGATTTGCCACCGCAACCATCGTAACAGCCACTACGGCAGCCGTCTCGGTACGCAGACGCTGGTGGCCGAGGGTAATCTCCTCGAATCCGCACTCAACAGCCTTCGCCACCTCCTCAGGCGAAAAGTCGCCCTCCGGGCCGATGAGAATCATCACACTTTCGCCTGCCGAGATTGCCTTCGGCAGATAGACCTTACCACGCACCGGATCGCCGCAATGTGCAATAAACTTACGTCCCTCGAAAGGCATAGCTAACACCTTGCCAAACTCGGTCATATCGTGCAGCGTAGGATGATAGGCTTTGAGCGACTGCTTGACCGCAGCGGTAATGACCTTCTGTTCGCGCTCGTGCTTGATTGTGCGACGCTCGCTATGGGCCGACTCGACGGGTATAACCTCGCTCACACCCACCTCAGTAGCCTTCTCCAAGAACCACTCGAAACGCTCGATATTCTTGGTCGGAGCCACGGCCATAACCAACTTGTAGGGCATCTTCTCGAACTCGTGCTCGGTAGAGATTACACGCACCGTGCAACGCTTGGGATGAGCCTCGACAACCTCGCAGAGATGCATATCACCACAACCGTCTGTCAGGTGCAGACGATCACCCTCTTCGAGTCGCAGAACTCGAACGCAGTGTTTCGACTCCTCCTCGCCCAACGTGTAGAGCGGAAGCGTGATATCGGGGGCATAGAATAGTTGCATAAGCGGTCAAATTTCCATTTTTCGTTCGTACAAAGTTAAGAATTTATTGATTCAAACACTCAAAAATCTCGATAATTGGGGGTAAAAAAGCAAAAAAATGGGGCTCAGACGCGGATATAGATACAATTTATTGTATCTTTGGGCGTTAAATAAACATACCGAACAAGATGAAACGAATATTAACCATTGCCCTATTTGCTACGACAATGACACTTTCGAGTTGTGACAAGACAGTGAAACAATCAGGCGAGAATCCGTTGATTGCCGAGTGGAATACCCCCTATGGAATCCCTCCGTTCGACCAGATTCAGAACGAACACTATGCCCCCGCGTTGAAGTACGCGATGGAGCAGCACCTCGCCGAGATTGAGGCTATTACCACAAACAGCGACGAGCCAACATTCGATAACGTGATGCTCGCCTACGACCGTTCGGGCGAACTTCTCTCGCGCGTGATGCTCTGCTTCGAGATGATTTGCGCAGCCGAGAAGAACGACTATCTGACCGAGGTCGAGGAGGAGATGATGCCCCAGCTGGCAGCTCATTTCGACCAGATACAGATGAACGATGCTCTCTTTGCGAAGGTCAAGACACTCTACGACAAACGTGCAACCCTCGGTCTTGATGCCGAGCAGATGCGTCTTCTCGAAAAGAGCTACAATGACTTTGTTCGCTCAGGCGCATTGCTCTCGGCAGAACAGAAGGAGCAGCTCAAAGAGATAAATGCAGCTCTCTCGCTGACGGCCGTAAAGTTCGGCAGCAACCTGCTTGCAGAAACCAACGACTTTAAGCTCGTCCTCACGCACAACGAGTTGGACGGACTTCCTTCGAGCGTGCGCGATGCAGCCGAGGAGAAGGCCAAGCAGTTGGGCTACAAGAATAAGTGGGTATTTACGCTCCACAAGCCGAGCCTTATTCCGTTCCTTACCTACTCGACACGTCGTGACCTGCGCGAGCAAATCTACAAGGCATACCTCAACCGAGGAAACAACGGCAACGAGAACGACAATAAGGATTTGATTAACGACTTTATCCGTCTGCGCACCGAGAAGGCTCACTTGTTGGGTTACGAGTGCTATGCCGACTACGTGATTTCGGACCAGATGGCACAAAATAAGACGGCAGTCTACGACCTCCTGGGCGAGATTTGGGTTCCGGCCCTCAACCGCGCAAAGGAGGAGTTGAACGAGATGGAGACGATGTTCCACCGCGACCACTCGTCGGCAACATTCGAGTCGTGGGACTGGTGGTACTATGCCGAGAAGGTGCGCCGTCGCAACTACTCGCTCGACGAGGAGATGCTGCGTCCCTACTTCTCGCTCGATAACGTACGCCACGGTATCTTCTACCTCGCAAACCGCCTTTACGGCATCACCTTCCGCCCCGTGAAGATTCCGGCATACCACAAGGAGTGTTCGGCATTCGAGGTACTCGACAAGGACCAGACGTTGCTCGGAGTACTCTATTTCGACTTCTTCCCGCGTGAGGGCAAGGGTGCAGGTGCTTGGTGTGGCTACTACCGCGAGCCTATGCGTGATGCCGAGGGCAAGCGCATACCGCCCGTAGTGAGCATCGTCTGCAACTTCACACGCCCCGTGGGTAACACACCGGCACTACTCAACATCGACGAGACCGGCACCCTCTTCCACGAGTTTGGCCACGCGCTGCACTTCCTCTTCTCGGATACGAAGTATCGCGGTCTGCTTGGTGTAGAGGGAGATTTCGTAGAGTTACCATCGCAGATTATGGAGAATTGGGCATTCGAACCCGAACTGCTCGCAGTCTATGCGACACACTACCGTTCGGGTGATATGATTTCGCAGTCGATTATCGACAAGCTGCGCCGCAGCACCCACTTTAACCAGGGCTTTATGACCACCGAGCTTACGGCAGCAGCCCTCTCGGACCTCGAAATACACTCAATCAACAAATACGAGGAGAAGATTGATGTCGAAGCCTTCGAGTATAAGGTGCTCAACGAGAAGCGAGGCCTGATTCCGCAAATCGAGCCGCGCTATCGCTACACCTATTTCAGCCACATCTTCGATGGTGGCTACTCGGCAGGTTACTACTTCTATATCTGGGCAGAGGTGCTCGACAAGGATGCCTTCGAGGCGTTCCGCGAGAGTAGCGACATCTTCGACAGCCGCATAGCCGAGCGTTTCCGTCGCGAGGTTCTCTCGCGTGGTGGCGAGGATGACGGAATGAACCTCTACCGTGCATTCCGCGGTGCTGACCCCGACAAGACCCCGTTGCTCAAAGCTCGCGGATTGTGGAACGAGCCCGAAACGGAGGATGTTGCCGAGAACAACACCGAGAACAGCGCCGAGAGCGTTGTCGATGACGGCACTCAACAAGTAGAATTCTAAACCAAATTAAATAAAGAAAAACAGTATGAAATTAACACACAAAATCGTAATGCTTATGTCTGTATCAGCATTCGCGGTGGGTTGCGCCGACAACACTATGCCGGTGGCTCAGCTCCCCGAGATCGACACCACGAACCCGCTGCTTGCAGAGTGGGACACCCCCTTTGCAACTCCGCCGTTCGACAAAATCAAGTTGGAGGATTATATGCCTGCATTCGAGACTGCTATCGCTGTTTCGCGCGCAGAGCTCGACGCTATCGTCAATAATCCCGCGAAGCCTACCTTCGCTAACACTATCGTAGCTTTGGAGCGTCAGGGTGCATTGCTCGGCCGCATCTCGAACATCTTCTACAATATGCTCTCGGCTAACACTTCGGACGAGATGCAGAAGATTGCTATCGAGATTCAGCCCAAGCTCTCGGAGCTCTCGAACGACATCTCGCTCAACCCCGAACTCTTTGCCCGCGTAAAGGCTGTATACGAGAAGCCGGGCTTGTTCCTCTCGAAGGAGGACAAGAAGTTGCTCGAAGATACCTACAAAGGTTTCACCCGTAGCGGTGCCGACCTGCCCGAAGAGCAGAAGGCTATCTATCGCGAGTACAGCAGCGAGCTCTCGGCTCTCACGCTCAAATTCGGACAGAACTCGTTGGCTGCAACTAACGCATTCTCGCTCAACATCACCGACCCCAAGAAGGTTGCCGAGCTCCCCGACTTCGTTAAGGAGGGTATGGCTATGGAGGCTAAGTCGCGTGGTCAGAAGGGTTGGACCGTAACATTGCAGGCTCCGAGCTATGTACCTTTCATTACCTACTCGTCGCAGCGCGACCTCAAAGAGAAGCTCTGGAAGGCTTACAACTCGCGCGCTTTGGGTGGCGAGTTCGACAACAGCGCAAACATCCTTCGCATTACCGAGTTGCGCTTGAAGGTTGCCAACCTGCTCGGCTATAAGTGCTATGCGGATTATGTTCTCGAAAAGCGTATGGCCGAGAATACCGAGACCGTAAACTCGTTCCTCAAAGAGCTGCTCGATGCTACCAAGGAGTATGCCGACAAGGATTATGCAACTATCAACGAGTATGCACACTCGCTCGGCTTCGAGGGTAACCTCCAACCGTGGGATTGGGGCTACTACAACGAGAAGTACAAGACCGAGAAGTACGCTCTCAATGACGAGCTCGTGAAGCCTTACCTCCGCCTCGAAAGCGTTAAGGAGGGCGTATTTATGCTCGCTAACCGCCTCTATGGCCTCACATTCGAGCAGCGCAACGACATCGCAGTATATCATCCCGACGTAACCACTTACGAGGTTAAGGACGAGGACGGCAAGTTCCTGGCAGTTCTCTACCTCGACTTCTTCCCCCGCGCATCGAAGCGTGCAGGTGCTTGGATGACCGATTTCCGTGGTGCCGAAATTGTTGATGGCGTCGAGACTCGTCCGCTCGTATCGCTCGTGATGAACTTTACCAAGCCGACCGACACTAAGCCTTCGTTGCTTACATTCGACGAGTTCGAAACCTTCCTCCACGAGTTTGGTCACGCACTGCACGGAATGTTAGGCAAGGGTAAGTACGAGTCGCTCAACGGCACCAGCGTATATCGCGACTTCGTAGAGCTTCCCTCGCAGATTCTCGAAAATTGGGCTACCGAGAAGGAGTTCCTCGACTTGTGGGCTAAGCACTACGAGACAGGTGAGCCTATCCCCGCAGAGTTGGTCGAGAAGATTATCGCTGCACAGAACTACTTGGCAGCTTACGCTAACGTACGCCAGCTCTCGTTCGGTATGACCGATATGGCTTGGCACACACTGACCGAGCCCTACACCGGTGATGTTGTCGAGTTCGAGGTTAAGTCAATGGCTCCGACACAGGTATTGCCCGTAGTCGAGGGTACAGCTATGTGTACCGCATTTACCCACATCTTCTCTGGTGGTTATGCAGCAGGTTACTACGGCTATAAGTGGGCCGAGGTTTTGGAGGCTGACGCTTACTCGCTCTTCCAGGAGAAGGGTATCTTCAACCGCGAGGTTTCGGATGCTTTCCGTCACAAGTTGCTCGAAAAGGGTGGCAAGGAGCACCCGATGAAGCTCTACGTTGATTTCCGCGGCCACAAACCCCAGACTAAGGCTCTTATCGACAAGATGCTCAAATAGTTCTTGTAATTAGGCACAATAAAGCGGGGCTGCTCGACCATCAGGTCTGGCAGCCCCGTTTGTTTTGAGTAAACTCTACGCAGTAAATTGCGCCATTATTTCACTACTTCATCGAGAAATCCACCAAGACGGGTCGGTGGTCGGACGGAGCGTAACAACCGCGGGAATTACCGTTCTTGTGGCAATCGTTCCAATCGTCGATAACGATAATCGAGTTCTGGATACGGTTATACATCGCCGGCGATGCGTAGATAAAATCGATGCGCGAGCTGGTTGCGTACGACGCAAAGAAGTGGCGCGATGGATAGCGGTCGCCGATAACATCTTTGAGATTGGTTTTGTTACGGATAAGGTCGTGGGTCAAAAAGGCCGTAGAGTTCTCATCGTGACCATAATGCCAATTATCAAGGCGCGAACGGGCATTTGTATCGCCCAACACAACCCAATTCGTCTCGCCAGCATAGGCGGGATTATTGACCGTCTGAGCCACCAAATAGCGAGCCTCGTGCTGGCGATAGTAGTCGCCCTCGTGATTGGCAGCACTCGCTTCCTGCTCGCTCGTAGCGACACCATAACCGTGCGATGACGGCCAGAAGTGGAGCGACACGATATTGATCTTCTGTCCCTCGACATTAATCGTGAAGTGACCTGCACCGCGCGTGAGGATTTTACCCGCAACATCAGTATTGATCAAAGTCTGAACAGTCGTAATCGGATACTTCGAAGTTATGGCTTGTGAAACACTACTGCAATCGCCACCCATTGCTGTATAGGAGTGTCCGAAGCGCGCAGCCAACTCGTCCCAATGCTTAGGCAGATAACGCTCGCTTTCGGGCATAGTTGCCTTCTCCGGATCATCTTTGTAGATTGTCTCGGCCTCACACCATACACAGACATCGGGGTCGTACTTCTTGACCCACGCCACAAAGTTGTCGTAGTTGTTGTGCTGATCGGTCCACATACCATAGAGGATATTCCACAGCAACACGCGCAGCGTACCCTCTTTTTTCCCCCACTCGTTTATCTGACGGCCCTCGATGCTGTCGAGATAGATGCCGTGGGTGCCTTTCTCGGCAATATTATCGGCAAAGTAGAGTTGCGTACCGTCGGTCGCACCGCTCACTATAACTTCGAGTCGATGCCAACTCTTTGCAGCGCCATCCATTGACGGAATTGGTAGATTTTTGTTCTTGATAATAAGCTTCGACACGGTACTTCCGTACGATAGGTTATCTGCGTCATCAGCATACTCCACACCATTGAGCTTTGCCGAGGTGATAGCTCCTCCGCGCTGCACCTGCAACAACAGATCGCCATTAAAGTCGGTTTGCAGAGCGAAGCGAATAGTTACCTTCACATCGCCCACGCTCTTGGTACCACGCATCGAGTGGGTCGAGATGATTCCACGGTCCTGGGTTGCAGCGCCTATGGCGATATATCCGGGATGCTCCTGCACACGATAGAGGTAGTGCATATCTCCGATATTTCGGCTCTTGATATAGGATTCCGACAACTGGTGTACCTCTCCCACGGTTTTACCGCTAACCTGAGTCCACGAGTTGGGCTGAACGAATCCCGAGCCGGGGTTATTCCACGCCACCTCGGTAAATGCCGCCTCGTAGCCCGTTAGCGACGTGCCCGAAGAGATACCTACGCTCTCGGCCGTCGGTGCAAAGCCATATCCGGACTTTCCCGCCATAACATCTCCGCCCCAGACAAAGTTGTCGAATCCCTCGTAGAAGGTCAAGTCGGGCTCAGGCTGATACTCGCCCGCGATTGTATATACCTCTCCGGCCTCGAAGTTATTCGGCTCGATAGTATAAAACTTCGCCAGACGCTCCGAATCGCATACCGACACCTTCAATCCCTGCGGATAGTCGCCCGGAGCAATCATCACGCACAGATTCGTTGCATCGGTCGAGCGCAGCTGCACAAAATCTCCGTTATTAGTACAGTTCAACACCGCAAAGTTCATTCCTCTCGTCACAACAAATCGGCCACTCTGTTTCTCGACCTTCGAGATGCCCGCAACGGCTCCGTCTTTGAGATTCTCGACCTTTACCGACGAAATCTTCGCCGAGCCTTTCAGTTGCAACATTATCACTGCATAACCATCGACAAACGTCAGCATATTGCCATCACCCTTACGGTATGAGGCATACATCGGAAAAGTTTTAAGCACTGACGACTGCGTATGATAGAACTGCGAATATGGCAAGCGGATATCGGCATAAGGCGTTGAGCCATACCACGACTCCGAGCCCGATGCGAGCAACACCGCTTCGTATATCGAAGCTTCATCCTCATTGACATCGACATACGGGCGTTGCTGCTCATCCATAGCCACCGAATAGTTCACACCGTTCACGACCACCTTCGACGAGGCCCAGCTACGTGTGCCGATGCCGCCCTTTGTACGGATACCGTCAGAGGCCTCCGCAAGATAGAAACGCACCTTGCCATCGACAGCTACAAGGCCGTCGTCCTCGGCATCATCTCCGGGGGTCTGCTCGGTGTCGGGGCTATTGGGGTCATCCGTATTCGGGTCCTCGCCACACGCCACGCAGAGCGCAAATGTCGGCACCAAAACCAAAAGTCGCAAAAGGCTGCGAACTGCCTGATTGTATCTCATAATCATTGTTAAGTGTTTGATATTTTATGCAAGTTACGCATTTTTTCGAAACCCCACCACAAAAACCCATAAAAAATGTTTGTTGGCGAGGGAGGTGGCGAGTTTGTTTTTTTTTGGGGGGGGGCTGGGCGTGGGTGCTTGCACACGACGGCCACGCAAACAAAAAAAAACGACTGATTTTCATCAGTCGTTCGTCGAACTTACGTTCTGAGGTCCGAAGCGGATTCGAACCGCTGTAGACGGTTTTGCAGACCGGTGACTAAGCCACTCATCCATCGGACCATCTTGTTTCGAAACTCGCATTCACTCGTTTCGGAGTGCAAATATACAAACATTTATCTAATTTGCAAAACCAAAAGCATTTTTCTTGAAAATTATCTCTCAATTCGCCAGATATTTGATTTTTCAACCACTTGTAGCACCAAGGCAAGTCGTCCAAGGCACCATAGGCCGCGCGAATCCCTTTATCAAACGAAACAAGCGACCCAAACAGGTCGCTTGTACAGTGCCACATCGTGCCAGACTATACAACTATTCATCATAGGAGTCGAACGGCGGCAGCAGCCGAGAGTAGACCGAAGGGAGGTTGTTGCAATCAAAGATTGTCGGGATTGATGGGCGATGTGACGAAAATCTATTTTCGAACACAATCGCACAACAAGCACGAATATTTGCATAGCAAACAACAACCGACCACAGATAAGTCTGCCGAGGCGCCACACGCTGTGCGAGTCCCTTTATCAAACGAAAAAAGAGCAGAACTCAATGTCTGCTCTTTTGAAGTGCCACATCGTGCCAGACTATCGAACTTTCATTGAGGATTACTTGAAAATTGTAGAGTTCATCGAGTGGCTAAAAGATTTTTATCCCGAAAAAGCAGAGTTTCTTACAAAAAACGCTTGACTTTGAGATATGAGCCTACTATATTTTAGTAGGTTTATACCTAACTGCGCCGATGGTGTCGGCGTGGTTCAAAAATAATTGAAAAAAACTTTAATTGAAATGACGAAGAAAAATGAGAAAAGGTCATTTGTTATGTACGACTCCTTTTTGGAGGCAGCGAAGCACCTCAACGATGCAGAGTTTAGAGAGTGCATTTTAAGAATAAGGGATTATGCGTTGGAGGATATTGACGAGGAGAGCCAAAGTCCGTATGTCAATATTATCCTTGCAATGGCAAAACCAAACCTCGACTCGGCAAGGCGGCGGTATATGACGAGCGTTGAGAATGGTAAGAAGGGTGCTGAATTTGGAAAGTTAGGTGGCGCACCAAAGGGCAATCAGAACGCCCGCAAAAAACAACCCCTAATTCAACCCCAGATACAACCCCTTGATGAGGATGTCAATGTAGATGTTGAAGAAGATGTAAATGAAGAAGTAAATGTAAATGGCGATGATGATGGGGATAACCCATCAGGGACAATAGGTTTTCAATCTTCTTTTTCTAATTCTTCAATAGGTTTTCAAGAAGAGGAAATCGAGAACGACAGTGAACGATTGGAAGAAAGAGAAGAAAACAATGAAAGAAATCTTGGTTTTGACTTCAAGGGTTTTGAGTTTATTGCGGC
>JAZRHV010000012.1:0-15942 GCA_045644925.1 Alistipes sp. | reverse complement strand
TTTGTTCATTTGCAATACATCTTCGAAAGATGCCCTGTTTCAGCGGTTTACTTTCAAAAGTCTTATTTACCCTTTGCTCTCGTAATTTTTAGGCTTAATTACGACCTCCATGTAGTCTTCTATGTAGGATTTCGCAATTTTCGCACAAACCAACACTGAAAATCAATCAGTTAAAAATAAAAAGCATAGTCCTATATGGGAGGCGTTCTCGATATCGAAAAGTTGGAGATGGACATCTATAACTCGCAGAAGGATTCAGGCGATAGTAACAACCAAGTCTAAATCACTCTTCGAGTAGTCGATTTGCCTCCTCGGCGAAGTTATATACCGAGTCACAATATTTCCACTCGTTGTATACCGCGCCCTTGCGTCGGTAGTTCGCCACCTTAATCTGGCGAGCCGAGGGATATGGATACTTATTTACCGTAAAGCAGACCTTCGAGGGATAGTCCAGAGCATCAAACTCGGCTATCTCCTTGGGTGTACACTCGTTACGCTCGGCAAGTTTGACGATGATGTTGTCGTAGTTCACTCGCTTGGCACGACGATACCACTTGGCAGCCTCCTCCTCGAACGACGTGCCGTGGCGGAAGTGAATCTCGACGGGGTCGCCTCCATTTGTCGGAGTAAGCACCGCCAACGGAAATGGATTTTTGAAGCGTTTGAGATTCTCGGCATATCGGCTCTCCTCCCACGCAATCTCGTGGAGCGTACCCTCGACATACTCGCGCAGCGAGCGCAAAATCTTGATATAGTCGGGTGCAGGAACGAGCAAGCCCACAAATGGCGAGTTGTAACGCATACCCGTAAATTGACACATAAAACCTCCCCAGCAGTTTTCGCTGATGATTGTCACCTCGCGGTTGCGCAGCGTTCGACGCCACCACCAATGTCTCAATTCGGCAATAGGGTGAATCATAAGTTTGGGTCTAAATAGTTTTCGCAAATGTATAAAATAATTGTGAATTCCGATACGATAAGGTTAGTCAATTATCAATTTCAGATTTTGAATTTTGAATTTTGAATTCCGAATGATTATCTTTGTCCTATGTTTTGGCTTGAAGTGATAGGTACCGTTATCGGATTGGTATATCTTT
Source organism: Alistipes sp. (assembly GCA_045644925.1). Lineage (GTDB taxonomy): Bacteria > Bacteroidota > Bacteroidia > Bacteroidales > Rikenellaceae > Alistipes. Next base: position 14,845 of record JAZRHV010000012.1, on the reverse strand, counting down.
GGCTCGAATATCGAGCCTCGGTATGGCTGTGGGCTGCGAGTATTGTGATGCCGGCAATCTACATCTTTATCTATGCCGATTCGGGATTTTATGCCGATATGGGCATCAATATCTACTATCTTCTGGCGGGCATCTACGGCTGGGCCGTATGGCGTTACCGCAAGGGAGAGAATGGCGAAGAATTGCCTATCACACGCACTCCCCGTCGCCTCGTTGCACCTCTCGCACTACTTGGCGTAGTGAGTATGGCAGCGATACTCTTCGTACTACTGCGATACACCGATAGCACCGTAGCCTATGGCGACAGCTTTACTACCGCTGCGAGCATCGTAGCTCTCTATATGTTGGCTCGCAAGTATGCTGAGCAGTGGTTAGTGTGGCTCGTGGTCGATATTGTCTGCTGCTGGCTCTACATCAGCAAGGGGCTCTATCCGACGGCTGCGCTATATGGATTATATGCCTTGCTGGCAATATTCGGCTACCGCAAGTGGCTCAAAATAATAAACGAAAACAGCTCTGAGAATGAAACGATACCCAATGCCTGATTGTGCAGATAGACCTGCGTGTGTCGTGCTTGCTGCCGGAGATTTTCCGCGTGGGGAGGTTGCACGTGCGCTGCTCGCAGGTGCTGCGAAGGTCATCTGCTGTGATAGCGCTGCCGAGGAGTTCTGCGCGTGGGGAGGCACCCCTACGGCTATTGTGGGAGATATGGACTCACTGCCTGCCGAGTTGCGCGAATGCTTTGCCGACCGCATAATTCTGCGCCCCGACCAGAATACGAACGACCTTTGGAAGGCCGTGACCTACGCTATCGAGCAGGGGTTTGAACATATTACCGTGCTGGGCGCATTTGGAAAGAGGGAGGACCACACCCTGGGCAATCTGATGCTGCTCGCTGCACGTATGCGTGAGGTACAGTTGCAGATGGTCGGTGACCGCGGTGTCTTCGATTTTATCGACTCCCCAAGTTCGTTTGAGAGCTTCGCAGGGCAACAGGTATCGCTCTTTGCGCTCGATTCTGCGGCCGAGATTACGGTCGAAGGACTACGCTATGAACCACCAAAAAAACGTCTTACAGCGATGTGGCAAGGGGTATCGAACGAATCCCTTGGCGACGAGTTTGCAGTCGTAACCCACGCACCAACTATCGTCTATCGACTTTTCGCATAAGGGCATACCGATATAATCGTGCTACTCCATATTATAGTTGCGGAGCGAGAGAAGCGTGACAATCACGACTGACGCAAATGTCTAAATGTGATATTTTCGACAAAAAGGATAAAAAACGCGAAATAAATTTGCACAGAAACAAAAAGAGTATTACATTTGCAACCGATTTGGGAGGCCGAATCTAAATGGTGGATGTAGCTCAGTCGGTTAGAGTGACGGATTGTGGTTCCGAAGGTCGTGGGTTCGAATCCCATCTTCCACCCGAACTTAATAAAAAGCAAGGAGATGTCGAATTATCGACATCTTTTTGTTTTTTAGCAATGCTACATACAAACTTGTTTGTGGGGAGTAGTTCACAGACGACCATATACAAACAAAATGAGTATCTTTCACACGTTGGAGGGGCCCCTGCAAAGACCTGCACTCAGCAAAAAGTTGATAAATCAACTACTTTTGTGTTTCACTACCCTCCCCCGCACAAACCATTGATGAGAGAGGAATTGGCTCCCTACGGTCGCCCATCCCTTCCGCTCGCCGCGGGGGCCCCTACAAACCACTACGCAAAAAGCGGCAAACCTCCTTTTATTTTTTATCCCTCACCTGCCAAACAAGTTTGGGGTGGGGATAAAAAACAAAAGGTGTCGATTTCTCGACACCTTTTTGCTTCGTGGTTTGCGGAGAGAGAGGGATTCGAACCCCCGGACCCGTGAAGATCAACGGTTTTCAAGACCGCCGCATTCGACCACTCTGCCATCTCTCCGGGCGCAAAAGTATAACCAATTTTGCATTTTACCAAATTTTAGCAAAGATTTTATCACATCAAAATACGCAAATTGCTAATTTTCAACGCAAAACACTTTGAAATTAAAAAATACTATATATCTTTGCCCCTGAAAACCAATTAACCCTAAACAGATTGAGTATGAACAAGTCACAGTTGGTGGAGGCCGTAGCATTAGAGGCTGGTTTGTCGAAGGTAGATGCCCGCAAATCGGTGGATGCATTTATCGACATCGTTCTCCGCACTTTGAAAGAGGATGAAAGAGTGTCGTTGTCGGGAATGGGTGTATTCTCGGTAATGCAGCGCTCGGCACGTGTCGGACGCAACCCACGTACGGGTGCGCAGGTAAAGATTGCCCCAAAACGAGTAATCAAATTCCGACCGACAATCGAAATGGAGTAACCTCCGTCGAGAATGTTCTTCGATAAAAGGGATTTTGGACTGTATGGCCCGAAATCCCTTTTTTATACCCTATTTATTTTGTATTCAGCCAAAGATTCGTTACCTTTGTTAGGATAATATTATCGCCATACTTTGGCGTAAAGATTGAAATAAAGGTATAATTATGAAGAGTATTAACGTGCCCCGCATCGAGGGCCTTTCGCAGATGTCGTTCGACGAGCTGTGTGCTGCTATGGAGCACGGAGCCAAGCGTCAAGCTATCGACACCGTAAATTGGAGTGAATATCCCTACTGTCCTATCGTGTCGCTCGATGTGGCTGCCGATGCGACCCACCTATTCCTGCGCTACTTTGTACGTGGCGAGGGCGTGAAGGCGGCATACACCGAAGATAACGATGCCGTATGGCAGGATAGCTGTGTCGAGGCATTCTTCCTTTCGCCCGATGACGAGGGCTACTTCAACTTCGAGATGAACTGTATAGCGACGCTATTAGCAGCCAAGCGCAAAGGTCGTGCGGAGGGGGTAGAGCACTTTGCTCCCGAAAAAATGGCACAGACAATTCGCTTCTCGACGCTGCCTCACGAGGCCTTTGACGAACGCGAGGGCATCCACGAGTGGAGTGTAGTATTGGGCATACCCTTCACACTGTTGGGATATGCCGAGGGTGTACGCCCTGCAAAGATGCGAGCAAATTTCTATAAGTGTGCCGATGAGACTCGCATCCCCCACTACGTAAGTTGGAATCCTATCGAGGTAGCATCTCCCGACTTCCACCGTCCGGAGTTCTTCGGAGAACTTTTATTGGATTAGAACAGACAACTCAAAAAAACATAAACCAACCACTATGAACGAACAACTTTGGAGAGAGATTGTTGCACATTTCGCCATTGAGGGCGAGGTGGCAAGCATCGAGACCCTTGGTGCAGGCTTTATTAACGACACCTTGAAGGTGCTCACCGTGGGAGATGCTCCCGACTATATTTTGCAGCGCAAGAACCACTCTATCTTCCCCGATGTACCGGCGATGATGGATAATATCGTGGCCGTGACCAACCACCTGAAAGCGAAGGTCGAGGCTGCGGGTGGCGACCCTATGCGCGAGGTGCTGACCGTAACCTTCACACACGACGGCAAGCCCTATTGGCAGACCGAGGCAGGCGACTTCTGGACGATGTGTCCCTTTATTGCAGGCTCGATAACCTATGAGCGTGCCGACACTCCTGCGTTGGCCTACAAGGGCGGCGAGGGTATCGGCAAATTCCAATCTCAACTTGCGGACTTCGAACAGCCGTTAGCCGAGACAATTAAGGGCTTTCACAATATCCGTTGGCGTTTCCAGCAGTGGGATGAGGCTATTGCTCGCGATGCTGCGGGACGTGTTGCGTCGCTCGCCACCGAGATTGAGTGGATTGAGTCACGCCGAGAGGAGATGCTCTCATTCTGGGAGCTCGTCGAGAATGGCACAATCCCCACAAAGGTTACCCATAACGACACCAAGATCAGCAATATTCTCTTCGACAAGAATGGCGAGGTACTCTGCGTTATCGATCTCGATACGGTAATGAGCAGCACGTCGCTCAACGACTTTGGCGATGCTATCCGCTCGTACACAAATACCGGTGCCGAGGATGACCGCGACCTAAGCAAGGTGTCGATGAGCCTCGAAATGTTCAAGGGCTATGCCGAAGGTTATCTCTCGCAGCGTCGCTCGACACTCACGCAGTCGGAACTCGACTGGTTGGCCTTCTCTGCTCGATATATCACCTACGAGCAGGTTTTGCGCTTCTTGATGGACTATATCGACGGCGACAAGTATTACCGCACGACCTCGCCCGACCACAACCTCGTGCGCACACACGCGCAGTACAAACTCCTGCAAAGTATGGAGGAGCAGTACGAGGCGATGTGCGATATCGTCAAGAACGCATAATTTCGATTTTACATAGAGAGGTTCAGGCCACACAGTTTGTGCTTCCGATAGCTCTAAAAAATTTACCCCCGTCAGTTTTGACGGGGGTAAATTCGTTAATATGAGTTGTGAGGATTAGTCCTCAAGCTTTGCAGCCAAGAACTCGCGGTTCAGGCGAGCGATGTGTGCAATCGACACTGCCTTCGGGCACTCTGCCTGGCAAGCACCTGTGTTGGTACAGTTACCGAAACCGAGCTCGTTCATCTTAGCAACCATTGCCTTAGCACGACGTGCGCCCTCAACGCGACCCTGCGGCAACTTTGCGAGCGACGATACACGTGCTGCTACGAAGAGCATAGCCGAGCCGTTCTTACAAGTTGCTGCACAAGCACCGCAACCGATACAAGCTGCTGCATCCATCGACTCGTCAGCATCTGCCTTAGCAATAGGAATTGCATTAGCATCGGGCACCGAGTTAGTGCGTACCGATACGAAACCACCAGCCTGCAAAATCTCGTCGTAAGCACCACGGTTTACTACGAGGTCCTTGATTACGGGGAACGCAGCCGAGCGCCACGGCTCGATTACGATAGTCTCGCCATCCTTGAACTTACGCATATAAATCTGGCAAGTTGTAGCTGCTGTACCGGGACCGTGAGCACGGCCGTTGATGTGCAACGAGCACATACCGCAGATACCCTCGCGGCAGTCGTGGTCGAATGCCACGGGCTCCTCGCCCTGGTGTACAAGGTCATTATTGAGAATATCGAGCATTTCGAGGAATGAAGTATCGGGCGAGATGTTATCTACCTGATAGGTCTTGAATGCTCCCTTCGACTTAGCGTCCTTCTGACGCCATATCTTTAATGTAAATTTCATCTTTCGTGTTTATTAAAGTTTGACGCCTTGATTAGTTCTTGTAGTTACGCTGTGCGCGGTGAGTAAACTCGTAGTCGAGAGCCTCCTTCGTAAGCTCAGGAGCCTCGTCCATACCCTTGTACTCCCAAACCGATGCATAAGCAAACTCCTCGTCGTGACGCAGAGCCTCGCCCTCCTCGGTCTGGTGCTCCGAGCGGAAGTGACCACCACACGACTCCTCACGGTTGAGAGCGTCGCGAGCCATCAACTCACCGAGTTCGAGGAAGTCAGCAACACGCAGAGCCTTCTCCAACTCGACGTTGAACGAATCTGCGGTACCTACGACCTTAACATCCTGCCAGAACTCCTTGCGCAGAGCCTGAATCTCCGAGATAGCCTTTTCGAGCGACTCCTTGGTACGAGCCATACCCACGTTGTCCCACATAATGTTACCCAGACGCTTGTGGATATCGTCTACCGACTGCTTACCATTGATAGACATAAGCTTCTCGATACGCTCCTTAACAGCCTTCTCTGCCTCGTCGAACGCAGCAGTAGTGGTATCAACCTTCGGAGCCTGAATCTTAGCCGAGAGGTAGTCACCGATAGTGTAAGGCAATACGAAGTAACCGTCAGCCAGACCCTGCATAAGAGCCGAAGCACCCAGACGGTTAGCACCGTGATCCGAGAAGTTAGCCTCACCGATAGCGTAGAGACCCGGGATAGTGGTCATAAGGTTGTAGTCAACCCAGATACCACCCATTGTGTAGTGAACTGCGGGGAAGATCTGCATAGGCTCCTCGTAGGGGCTTACGTCAGTGATCTCCTCGTACATATCGAAGAGGTTACCATAACGCTGCTTGATGATATCCTTACCCAGACGCTCGATAGCAGTCTTGAAATCGAGGAATACAGCCAAACCTGTCTCGTTCACACCATAACCTGCGTCGCAACGCTCCTTCGCTGCACGCGAAGCCACGTCACGCGGCACGAGGTTACCGAACGCGGGATAACGACGCTCCAAGTAGTAGTCGCGATCCTCCTCGGCGATATCCGAAGGCTTCTTAGCGCCCGAGCGGATAGCCAAAACGTCATCCATATTCTTCGGAACCCAGATACGGCCGTCGTTACGCAACGACTCCGACATAAGGGTAAGCTTCGACTGCTGTGTTCCGTGGATAGGAATACAAGTCGGGTGAATCTGAGTAAAGCAGGGGTTAGCAAAACCTGCACCCTTGCGGTAGCACTGGAATGCTGCCGAACCGTTCGAACCCATAGCGTTGGTCGAGAGGAAGAATACGTTACCGTATCCACCGGTAGCGATAACCACTGCGTGAGCACCGTGACGCTCAATCTCACCTGTAACAAGGTTACGAGCGATGATACCCTTAGCCTCACCATTCTCAACAACGATATCGAGCATCTCGTGACGAGGATAGCTCTTAACCGAACCTGCTGCAATCTCCTTGTTGAGTGCTGCGTAAGCACCGAGCAGAAGCTGCTGACCGGTCTGACCACGAGCATAGAATGTACGCGATACCTGCGCACCACCGAACGAACGGTTAGCCAAAAGACCACCGTACTCACGAGCGAAAGGTACACCCTGAGCTACGCACTGGTCGATAATGAGGTTCGACACCTCAGCCAGACGATATACGTTAGCCTCACGAGCGCGGTAGTCGCCACCCTTGATGGTGTCGTAGAAAAGACGATAAATCGAGTCGTTATCGTTCTGGTAGTTCTTAGCTGCATTGATACCACCCTGTGCAGCGATCGAGTGTGCACGACGGGGCGAGTCCTGGATGCAGAATACTTTCACATTGTAGCCGAGCTCACCGAGCGAAGCAGCTGCAGAAGCACCACCCAGACCGGTACCAACGATGATAATGTCGAGCTTGCGCTTGTTGGCGGGGCTTACGACCTTAATAGCTGCCTTATGGTTGCTCCACTTTTGAGCCAACTCACCAGCAGGAATTTTGGAATCTAATTTTAATGCCATATCCTTATTATATTTTTAAGTTCTTAATCACAAATTAGCAACAGCAGCAGCAAAGCAGACCGTTCTCTTTAAGGAAGAAGAATACCACTACCAATGCAAAACCGCCACAGATAAGGGTCGAAACCAAGTTCGAAAGACATTTGAGGCGGGGATACCAAGTATCGTTAGCCCAACCTGCGGTCTGGAACATTGACCAAACACCGTGAGTAAGGTGGAACCAAAGGCCTGCCAACCAAACGATGTAGAGGGCAGCATTGTACCACTTCGAGAATGTAAATGCGATAAGAGCAGCTCCATCGGTCGGCGAGAGACCGAGCGAGTTCTCGTGAGCACCCATAATCTCTGTCAGCTGCATCTTCGACCAGAAGTGCACCAAGTGAAGACCCAAACCGCAGAGAACAACAAAGCCGATAACGAGCATATTCTTCGATGCCCAATCAACGCCCTTCTCCTTAACGGTCATTGCATAGCGCACGTTACCGCGAGCCTTGCGATTCTGCCAAGTGAGCAGCAGAGCGTAAGCAAAGTGTACCACTACACCACCTGCGAGCACTACCGTAGCAACGAGTGCATACCAGTTAGCACCAAGGAAGGCGCAGATCATGTTGTAAGCTTCAGCCGAGAACAGCGCTGCGCAGTTCATAGCCATGTGAAACAGCAGGAAGAGTACGAGAAAACAACCGGTAACGGCCATCACGAGTTTTCTTCCCAGAGACGATTTAACAAGAAAACAATTCATAATTTTAGAAAATTTGATTATATTTGTTCGTGAAAAATGCACTTACAGTTGTACAAAGATAAGAATTGTTTGCGAAATAACAACAAAAAAATTGCACTTTTTTAACACACCCCCGCAAGTTTCGAATCTTTCACAACAGATAAGATACTTATCTGCACCGTGTAACTCTTGAATTTCGAGCCGATTATATGAACAAACGCGACATAAGACAGATTGTTCGCGCCCGCATTGCTCTCCTCTCCGAACAGCAGCGAATCGAGGCTTCACAACGTATTTTTGCGGAGGTTGCCACCCTGCCTGCTTTCGAGAGAGCCGAGGTTGTCGCGCTCTTTGCGTCGCTACCCGACGAGCCGCAAAGCCGACAATTTATCGACGAGTGGTACGGCCGTAAGCGCATAGTTCTCCCACGATGCGAGGGCGAGGTGATGAACTTTTACGACTATTCGCCCGACGCGATGAAGTCGGGATCGTTCGGTATCAACGAGCCACAAGGGTACAAACCTTGCTCACCCGCAGAGATAGATTTTATGATTGTTCCGGGAGTTGCCTTTACAGCTGACGGCAGACGTTTGGGGCGCGGCAAAGGCTTTTACGACCGCTATCTCTCGCAAAACGGATTTGCGGCGATAACGGTCGGTGTCTGCTTTCGCGAGCAAGTCGTTGACGATATTCCCTCCGAGCCTCACGACAAAGTCGTAGAGTCGGTAATCGCCTACTAATCAGCTCTCAAAATTGTATATCAGATAGTTACGCAGAGCTTACAATCTCGTAACAATCTCGTCGAGCGACTTTCGTTTCTTCTCGGTCGGCTCGTCTGTTGCGTATCCGATTGGGACGATTGCAACGGGGTAGATATCGCCCTCGATGCCGAGAATCTCCGAGCACATCTCCACATCAAAGTTACATACCCAGCACGAGCCGAGACCCTGCTCAGTAGCAGCCAGGCAGATATGCTCGGTAGCGATTGCAGCGTCGATATCAGCGTGGTCGTGGCCATCCTTTCTACGCTTCCACGACTGCGACTTATCGCCACAAACAACGATAAAGAGAGGGGCCTCACGCAACCACTCGCGCTTGTAGCACTCCGGCAGACGAGCACACATATCCTCGCTCTCGACAACGATAAACTTCCACGGCTGGAAGTTCACGGCCGACGGAGCCAAGCGAGCACATTCGAGCAGATAATCAACCTTTTCGGGCTCAACCTTACGGTCGCTGTACGAGCGCGACGAGTAACGAGCCTCAACCAATTCCAAAAAATTTTTCATAGCTATTTTGAATATTTTTATTTATCAATCTTTACTCCACAGTGCCGAGCATAAACTTCTCGACAACATAGGCTACACCATCCTCATCATTCGATTTTGTAATAAAATCAGCAACCTGTTTCACAGGCTCACAAGCATTATCCATCGCCACGCCCAAGCCTGCATATTCGACCATATGAACATCATTAAATCCGTCGCCGCAGGCAATCAACTCTTCTCGGCTGATACCGAGGCGATTGAGCAACATATCAATACTCTTCGCCTTATTCAGCTGATTGGGCATAATTTCGAGAAAGAATGGCTCCGAGCGGAAGATTCCGAGCTTATCGCCCAGGGCTTCGACCAACACGCCCTCCAATCGAGCCAAAACCTCAGGTTCGCCCAAAAGCATACACTTCGGAGTCGGCCACTTAAACTCTTCGAGCAGATTATCCACCTTACGGCAGGGCATATGGTTAAGTTCGCTCTCAATGCGTGTCCACTTCCAATCGGGGTCTTCGCACCAAATGGCACCATCGTAGTACATTGCCAACTGCACACCATACTCTACGGCCTTATCGTAGAGATAAGGAATATACTGAGAATCGACGTGAAAGTCAAAGACTTTTTCTCCCGTTGCACCCTTGACAACCTCACTGCCGTTATAGGCGATAATATAGCCGTTACGCTTGTGGAAATCAAGCATTTTGGCCACCCACTGTACTCCGGGTGTAGGTCGTCCCGATACCAATAAAACAATCACTCCCGCATCCTGTGCACGGTCGAGAACACTACGGGTGTAACTGCTCACGACCTTCTCCGAATTAGTGAGCGTTCCGTCGAGATCAAGAGCCAAAACTTTATACTTCATCGCTTCAAATTTGGTCTAAATTGCGCACAAAGATATAAAATTTCGACAAAAAAGGGGACCATTCGGCAAATTAGTCGAACAGCCCCTTTTCCTAAAAAGTTGTATGACGGGTATCTATTTCAGGTCGTTGAATCTCGAAAAGCGACCTACTTATTAGTCATCAATCTCGATAATCACACCCGACCCCGACAACTCGACCTCCAAACCGTTATCGAGTTTTATCTCGTAGTTTCCTCGGTCTATTGCGATATCAGTCACGACACGACCAGGAAATTTCTCTTGCACCGTCTTGCGAACAACTTCGGGAATCACGATTTCGGGCAGAGCCTTGCCGTTGCCGTCAATATCTTTCCACTCGCCCTTCTTGTTGAACTCGATAACAATTCCATTCGAGAGGGCCACTTTGTACTCCACATCCGCAAAATCAATATCTTTAATTGCATAGACGACTTCAACATCCGGAAATGCCGATTTCAAAAAATGTTTGGCAGCAACCGGAAGGGCCTTTGCATCAATGGGGACATCGCCAACTTCTGCGGCAGAACATCCAAGCGTTGCAATCACTGCAACCAAAGCTATAAAATACTTTCTCATACTCTAAAAAAATTTTGTTTATCATATTTTTCTGTCGCAAACCGCGTTCCAAACACGATTCATACTTATAACGTCAAATAATACTATTTTAGTATACAAATTGGTATATTTATAGATATTTCAAATAGTTTTTCTAATTTTGAGGGTCAAATACGAATATTTTTATGATGAATATAACCATAGGAGTCCTCTTGCCATTTGTCGGCACAACCCTCGGAGCCGCGATGGTCTTTCTCTTGCGCAACGAGATTTCGCCTCTTGTGCAGAAGTTACTGCTCGGCTTTGCTTCGGGTGTGATGGTCGCGGCATCGGTCTGGTCGCTGCTGATTCCCTCGATTGATATAGCCACCGAGCAGGGAACTATTGCCTGGTTACCCGCCGCCGCAGGCTTTGTCGGCGGTATGCTCTTCTTGCTGCTGCTCGACACCCTCACGCCACACCTTCACGTCAATTCCGACGAGGAGGAGGGCCTAAAATCGAAGCTCGGACGCTCAGCGAAGTTGATGCTTGCCGTGACACTCCACAACATCCCCGAAGGTATGGCCGTGGGCGTTGTCTTGGCAGGAGCTCTCTCCGAGAGCGCAGGCATAACCCTCGCGGGAGCTATGGCTCTATCGGTGGGTATCGCCATTCAAAACTTCCCCGAAGGTGCGATTATCTCGATGCCGCTGCGTGGCGAGGGCAACAGCAAAGGTAAATCGTTCCTCTATGGTATGATGTCGGGCGTGGTTGAGCCGATAGCGGCAGTGGTTACAATTCTGCTGATAGAGCACCTAACGCCGGCACTACCCTACCTGCTCGCCTTTGCGGCCGGAGCAATGGTCTACGTCGTAGTCGAGGAGCTGATTCCCGAATCGCAGAGTGGCAAGCACTCCAACATTGCAACCATAGGCGTAGCCGCAGGATTTACATTGATGATGATTCTCGACGTAGCCCTCGGCTAACCCAATACAAAACAGAGATTACAAAACATCAAAAACAATAGATAAAAAATATGAATTTCAAATACGCTCTTAACGACCGCCCCAAATGGTCACATCTGCTGCTCTACGGCATCCAGTGGCTCTTGATTTCGATTCCCGTGGTGCTGACCAGCACCTTTATTGCTCCTGAGGGCGAGACCATTGCCTACACCCAGAAACTCTTTGGCATTATGGGAGCAATGATGGTCGTGCAGTCGTTGTTTGGCCACCGTCTGCCACTCGTAGCAGGTCCTGCTGCGGCGTTATTAATGGGTATTATCTCGGCTATGTCGCAGGGCTGTAACCAGAGTGCAATCTACACCTCGCTGATGGTTGGTGGAGTCTTCGTAGCACTCATTGCCGCGAGTGGAGTTATGTCGCGCCTGCACCGACTATTCACACCGCGCATCGTCATCTCGATACTTTTACTCATATCGTTCACCATAACCAAGCCGATTATCAACCTCGTATTCTCCGACCCGGCACACCAACAACTCGCCTTCTGGTTCTGCATCATCTGCACAACACTTATGGCCGTGGCGAACAACCTGCTGCGCGGAGTTTGGAAATCAACGGTTGTTATGTGGGCAATGCTTTTGGGCTCATTGACATACTACGCCTTTATCGGCTTTCCCTCATCGATTGCCACAGACACACATCGTTCGGGACTATTGATGCAAAAATTCGAGTTGGATTGGGGCGTTATTCTCTCGTTCCTCTTCTGCTATGTAGCACTGCTCATCAATCAGGTAGGGTCGGTGCAGTCGCTCGGCAATATGGTCGGCGCAGATGCAATGCCCTCGCGCAATAAGCGAGGAATGATCCTCGTCGGTGTCGGCAATATCCTTTCGGGAGCATTTGGTGTTATCGGCCCCGTTGATTACTCGCTCAGCCCCGGCATCGTAGCATCGACACAATGCGCCTCGCGCTATACGGTTATCCCCGCAGGCTTGGCAATGGTTGTTATCGCCTTCTCGCCCTCGGTTGTCGGATTTCTGATGTCGATACCGGCACCCGTGATGGGCACGGTGTTGCTCTTCTTGATGGGCACACAGTTGGCCGCAGGCTTCGAGATGATACGCAGCACGGGCAGCGTTACGGAGTTCCGCCACGGAATGATTATCGGACTACCCTTACTCTTCGATGTGATTATGACCTTCGCACCGGCAAGTGCTATCGCCGCAATCCCCGAAATCATCCGTCCGATTATCGGCAACGGTTTCGTTATGGGTGTAATAATCATACTTCTTCTCGAACATATCCTACTGAAAGACAAGAAGTAACCGCTTTATTCAAAAAAAACAGAGAGTCGCGTCCGATTCTCTGTTTTTTTTTGGGGGGGGGTATTGTCGAGGAGTAAAAATCACATCCTCAACCTATACCGCATTACTCGCGGGAGATGCTACTCCTGAAACTTGATTTCGCAGTTGTCGAGGCTCTCGATAATGGCCAAAGACTCGACGTGAATGCCGGTGCTGCGAAGAAATGTGCCACCATCCTGGAATGATTTTTCGATAAGGAAACCCATACCGACCAATTTGGCACCCGCCTGCTCCACCAAGTCGATGATTCCCTTGCCGGCATTTCCATTCGCAAGGAAGTCGTCGATAAAGAGCACCTTATCGCCGGGTTGGAGGTAATCCCTGCTCACACAGATATTATACGCCTGATTCTTGGTGAACGAGAAGACCTCGGTCGTAAGCATATTTTTCATCGTGCTGGGCTTTGCCTTCTTTGCGAAGACCACAGGCAACCCAAGAAGGTATCCCACCATAATGGCCGGAGCAATACCGCTGGCCTCGACAGTGAGAATCTTATTTATATCGGTGTTGGCGAAGCGTCGAACAAGCTCCTCGGCCATCGACTTCATCAAAACAGGATCCATCTGGTGGTTGATAAAGTTATCCACCTTCAATATGCCTCCCGGTAAGCATTTACCGTCTTTCAAAATTCGAGTTTTAAGTTCTTTCATAGCTTTCGCAATATTATCTCTGGGCTCGGCCCACTATGCTCAACCCCAACGGCAGTTTAAGTAAGCCACTACAAATTTACGCTAATTACTCTTTTATGCAAAATAATAGAGATATTAACCCTTCAAGCCGTCAATCTCCCTTTGCAAGAGGTCGAGGAATTTAGCAGTGTGAGCACCGTCCATCTGGGTATGGTGAAACTGGAATGATACGGTTAGCGTGGTCTTGAACAAGCCTCGCTTATACTTGCCCCAAATCATAAACGGATTGCAGAAAAGGCCGCTATACATTCCTACCGCACCGTCGATTTCATATTGCGCCAATGCCGAAGTGCCGATAACCATACTCTGCTCCGAGAGATCGTGGTCGGTACAGCTCTGCGCCACCTGCTTTGTAAGTCGCAGATAGTCACGATTAAACTGCGCCAAATCCTCGCTAAAAGGGAGGCCGCACGAGCTCACCTCACCCGCACTATTAGCAACAATGGTATTTACCGCAATGGTATCGAACTGCATCAATTTACCACCCACGGGCAGCATATAGAATTCCTTGACTTGTACCGCTGCACGACCAATGCAGTAGCACATCAACATATTGAATTTCAGCCCCTTCTTGCGGCTGATCTTCAATAGGTACGACACATTGAGCGTCTTGAAGAATGTCACCATAGGATTCGGTGCCTGCATCCACATCTCGAATGCGTATGCGCGAGTTGTCTCTTTGGGATTTATCTCTCTCATAGTTGTATTTTTTTGATAAAGAGTCGCAAAGGTAGTAATTTCTTTGTAAAGTCCGCAAAAGGCGGGGTTGTATTTGTATAAAAGATTATGATCTTTGAGCCTGAGATTTTGGGGATTTTATTGTGCGGTTTAGAGCGTTTTGTATCAAAGAGTTTACAGGACAAGAATTTTGTATTGTGGTGAAAAAATACTAATTTTGCGTAAACTATTAATCACATATGATATGATACCTCCATTTGACCAATTTATCCACCCCGTCCTATTAAGTTTAAAAGATGGTAAGCCTCGAGATATTGCAGATATCAGGAAATTTGTTGCGGCATACTTTAACCTCTCGGAAGAGGATACTCTTGAGCGAACATCTCGTGGCACAACGACAAAATTATACGATCGTACCCAGTGGTCAACCACATATTTGGACAAAGCCGGTTATATAACAAAGCCTCAGCGTGGAGTTAGTGTTATTACCGCAGATGGTATCAATGCATTAGATAGTGGAAATATAATATCTGTTGACTACTTGAAAGAACATTCTGCCTCATTTGTTGAATTTGCTAATAAGGTAAACACTCCAAAGGTAGAAAATATCAAACAGAAAGATA
>JAZRHV010000011.1:0-6312 GCA_045644925.1 Alistipes sp. | reverse complement strand
TACGCAATAACCAAAATAGTGATCCGATATAGCTTGGTACTCGGCCGGAACACCTAATCTCATTCCTGCGGCAATATTGTATATTTGGTTTAGCTGATCTGCAGAAATTGACCTGAGCGTTTCTTCCGTTCCGCTTATCTTGATTAATGCATTGACAAAATCTCCGTCATTATCTGTGTGTATGCGCAAGGTTATAGATTGATTATAATGCCTACCTATCGGCATATAGTTGTAATAATCACCCAATACATCCTGCAGTGCCATTATCACACTCTCGCGTGATGGTTTTACAAAGCGAGAATTATCTACTTTCTGCCAACCGCAATTCTCCTCGTAGACAAATTCCGGATTGGAACTTGTTGCCGGTTGATATTCATTGTACGGATTATGAGCATCTGTATATGAAAATCTTCCATCAAGGACGCGATCTATCATTAATGTCCTATTTTCGCATTGCAATATTTGCCCTTTTACATAAGGTTGTTGAGCATTTGCAATTTGGCAATGACCTAACAAGAGTAATACAAGTATAAATAGTAATCGTTTCATATGCTATTGCTGTCTTAAATTATTAAAGAACTCTTCAAATGTATTAAAATTTCGATTGTTTGGATTCTCAGGATAATTATTTTCGTTGGAATAAGTAGATCCATGCCAATTTCTATAATAAGTTATGACATCTTGATAACAACTGTTAAAATTATTGAAATCATATACGTCATTATAAATTATCTTGAAATACTCTTCTGCTAGATCCCATATATAGTGATTATATATTCCCGGATCTTCTACAAATACCCAGTTCCCCCAATTTTGAACCGCATAATACAAAGCCACCATAGTTTGTGCTTCTATTTCGTAGTTCAACTTCGCGCCCATAAAATCAGATCCTCCAACTGTGCATATTTGAGCACTATGAAAAATCTCTTCTAAAAAACCGTGCATTTTCGAGTCGTTACCAGCGTCTTCGGATATCGAAATATTGATAATATTGCCATTAGAATCAAAATTTACCCGAATACCTTTTTGCTGATTAGGGTCAACAACAACCGAGATATTTTGGTTGATTTTAGAAAGAACATAGCGACCTATATCTGTTCCTGCAAATGTATTGAGCGTATTATTCATAAGTCTGTCAGAGCAGGTAATATGATCTCTTGCAGAATTATGGGGAACCTCTATAATCTCTTCTATGGGCGTATGATCTTCATCACAAAAATAATCTTGACAATAATCACAAATATTTTCGGAGCAAATGCAGTAGTTTACGTTTTGTCCGCAAATATAGCAGGTATCATAATAACATTCGCACGGGTTATATCCACAACTTGGGCAAGTTTCATCTGGGGCACAAGTGCAATTAGGTGCCGGATTAAAACATCCGGAGCAGATATCAGTTCCGATAACCACAGCAGAACATGGTATGTCATCATCGTCATAGTGGTGATATGTATTACAAACTGAGCACCACCAAAAAAGATCCCCTCCTGCTCGTGTTGTAACATCAAAAGCATGAATCTTGATCGGGCCGATGATCTTCTTTGCGATATCCATACGCGGATTTTTTTGCGATATGTGATGATGCAAAATGCGTTCGCCGTGGCGATAAAAATCGGTTGCAACAAGCGTTCCCACAGGGCTAGAATAGATAACCAAACCCGAATAGCCGCATTTATCGCCAAAATGGCGGAAGTCGTAAGAAGTAGAGGCTTCTCCCGCCTTAAAACGTACGGATGGAATCAATGACATAATATTCATAGTAAGTGCCCCGGTCTGCTTGTTTTTAAGAACAATCAACTTACGCAACACATCCTGATGAAGATTAATCTCTTTATCTCCAAGTTTACGCTTGCGAGTAGAGACAAATTTGAATCCTGAGGTCAACGGCACCTCAACGCAATAGAGAAATTCATTTTCACTCTCTCTGGCTTGAGACCAATCGGGAGTGCATCTCTCGGAAATTCCGAGACTCATCATATCGCCTTGTGTGCGAGTCATCGTTGGGCGACGCTCCTCGAAAAAGGCTTTTGCGTCTTTGATTTTCAGCGACTTATTATTCGTCGCCGGCATTTCATCGCCGAGAAAATCAGTTTGACACGATGTTAGCAATACTGCCAACAAAATTAACGGCAAGAAGGGTTTTAATCTCATAAGCAAAAAGTGTTTAAGTGGTTAAAAACTCTGGTTGTCGATTCTTTCGAAAGAACTCATTTGCAATATAGTAATAATTCTTAAAATTAACAAATTTTAAGGCGAGAAAAAGATGTACAAAATTCGAATTGAAGAAACCTCGCACAGAGCCTATGTAAAAGCCCTCATTTATTATGGCTTATCAAAATTATTTCTTATCTTTGCAGATTAGAACGAAAGTACAAAAATTAAAAAATATAAGACTATGCGTATAGCACAACTTCTCAAATCGACCGAGTACGACAGCCAAGTTGTCGTAAAGGGTTGGGTCCGCACAAAGCGTGGCAACAAAAACGTGGCATTTATCGCACTGAACGACGGTTCGTGCGTAGCCAACATCCAGATTGTCGTTGACCTTGCAAAGGCTGACGAGGAGCTTTTGAAGCAGATTACCACAGGTGCCTGCATCTGTGTCGAGGGCCGTCTGGTCGAGTCGCTCGGTCAGGGTCAGGGCGTCGAGGTACAGGCAGAGAAAATCGAGGTTTACGGCACTGCCGACCCCGAGAGCTACCCCTTGCAGAAGAAGGGCCACTCGCTCGAATTCTTGCGCGACATCGCCTATCTGCGTCCCCGCACCAACACCTTCGGAGCGATTCTGCGTATCCGCCACGCAATGGCATACGCTATCCACAAGTATTTCAACGACCGTGGTTTCTACTATCTGCATACTCCACTCATCACAGCTTCGGACTGTGAGGGTGCAGGTGCGATGTTCCAGGTAACCACGCTCGATATGAACGAGCCTCCCCGCACCGAGGAGGGCAAGATCGACTACTCGCAGGACTTCTTTGGCAAGCATTGCAGCCTGACCGTATCGGGTCAGTTGGAGGGCGAGCTTGGAGCTCTGTCGATGGGTCAGATCTATACTTTCGGTCCCACTTTCCGTGCCGAAAATTCGAACACTCCGCGCCACTTGGCTGAGTTTTGGATGATTGAGCCTGAGATTGCATTCTACGACATCAAGGATAATATGGACCTGGCTGAGAACTTCCTCAAATACCTTATCCGCTACGCCTTGGAGAACTGCCGTGAGGATCTCGAATTTATGAAAAAGATGTGGGATAACGAGCTGCTCGACCGCCTGAACTTCGTACTCGAAAACGACTTCGTACGCCTCGACTACACCGAGGGTATCGAGATTTTGAAGGCTTCGGGTCGCAAGTTCGAGTTCCCCTGCGATTGGGGTTGCGACCTCCAATCGGAGCACGAGCGTTACCTCGTCGAGGAACACTTCAAGCGTCCGGTAATCCTGATTAACTACCCCAAGGAGATCAAGGCCTTCTATATGAAGCAGAACGAGGACGGCAAGACCGTTCGCGCTATGGACGTTCTCTTCCCGAAAATCGGCGAGATTATAGGTGGTTCGGAGCGTGAGGCCGACTACGGCAAACTTTCTGCAAGAGTGCAGGAGCTCGGTATTCCCGAAAAGGATATGTGGTGGTATCTCGACACTCGTCGCTGGGGCTCGGCTCCTCACTCAGGTTTCGGCTTGGGCTTTGAGCGTCTGCTCCTCTTCGTTACGGGTATGACCAACATCCGCGACGTTATCCCCTTCCCGCGTACGCCGAAGAACGCCGAGTTCTAATCGGTCCTACGCAAGAGGATTTCAAACGGAGTGAAAACCGACAATACAGAGAAGATGAAAAGATTTTTGACAGCGATATTTTTTGCAGCACTTCTAATCTCGCCCCTCGCTACATCGGCAAAGGGCGAGGTTGAGAGTTGCAACATCATCTACATCGGCAACAGCATCACTTACGGTGCTCTCCACAAGGACCGCATCAAGACCGCTCCTCCGGTAGTTGCATCGGCTATGGTCAGCAAGGCGTTGGGGGCCAAGGTCGAATTCCGCAACTGTGGCCGTTCGGGAGCAACCACCTATGACTTTTTGCCTGATGGAGGTTGCGATTGGCCGAAGGTAGCGCAGGCTATGGTCGAGTTCAAGTCAAAAGCCGCAGCCGGCGAGCCTATCATCTTCTCGATAATGCTCGGTACGAACGACTCGGCAGCCGAGGGCCCCACTACGGGCAGCCCCGTGTCACGTACCAACTACAAGAAAAATCTGCTTACCATCATCGAGGCGTGCCGTGCACAATGTCCGAATGCGATATTCGTGCTGCACCGCCCGATTTGGTACAGCCCCAATACCTACAATAGCGCGATGTACTTGGCCGCAGGATTGAAGCGTATGAACAGATACATCGACGCTTTGGTGGCTCTGGACAACGAGTTTGACTACATCTTCTTGGGCGACATAGATGGTTACTCCTTCTTCGAGAAGAACTACGCGCGTTACCACGTTCCCGAACAGGGTAATGCCGGCACCTTCTATCTCCACCCCAACGAGGCCGGAGCCAAGCGACTTGCAAAGTTCTGGACAGCAACAATCGTGAAGGCAGTCAAGGAGTCTGCAAAATAGACTCTGCGCATCCGCCCACCCCTCTTACAAGTGAAGAAACTGTCGAAGTGAAAATGTATAAACACTAAATTTTGACCTTATGGCTATTTCACAACGTCAGATTCAAAAACTGCAACAAACGCTCTCTCCGCAACAGATTCAGATGATAAAGTTGTTGGAGCTGCCCACCGTGCAGCTCGAACAGCGTATCAAACAGGAGATTGAGGAGAATATCGTACTCGAAGAGGAGGAGCGTATGGGCGAAGAGGAGGATCCGCGACAGATATCGGTCGAAGAGTACCTTCGCGAGGATGATACCCCCTCCTACAAAAGTCGCATAAGCAACTATTCGAAAGATGACAAACAACGCCCCGTGTATCTTTCAGAGGGACGTTCACTACAAGAGTATTTAGTCGAACAGCTCGGCTATCGCAACCTCTCGGAGCGAGATATGCGATTAGCTGTATATATCGTCGGCAGTATAGATGAGGATGGATATCTACGTCGTGACCTGCTCTCGATATGCGACGACATAGCCTTCTCGCTCGGCATCGAGTGTACCGAGCAGGAGTTGGAGCAACTGCTCGCTGTGATTCACGAGTTAGAGCCGGCAGGTGTCGGTGCTCGCAACCTGCGCGAGTGTCTGATGTTGCAGATGGAGCAACTCGACATCAACAGCCGCGCACGTCGTCTGGCCAAGCGCATCATAACATCACACTTCGAAGAGTTTGTCAAGAAACACTACGAAAAGCTTATCACACGACTTCAAGTTGATGAGGATGAGTTCCGCGATGCTATTGCCGAGATACGTCATCTCTCGCCCAAACCCGGAAATCTCTATTCGGAGGGCGGCAGCGACACTACTCCATACATTATCCCCGACTTTATGCTCGACTACCACGACGGCAAGTTCGACCTCAGCCTGAACTCCTATAATATTCCTGAGGTGCGCGTAAATCGTCGCTATGTCGATATGATTCGAGATATGGTCCGTCCCGACGGCACAGTTCGTTCGGAAGATAAGGAGGCTATACAGTTTGTCAAGAGCAAGATTGACTCGGCAAAGTGGTTTATCTCGGCCATAAAGCAACGTCACGATACGCTGATGCGTACGATGCGCACCATACTCGACTACCAGAGCGAATACTTCAAGGACGGCGACAAGAGCAAGCTGCGCCCGATGATTCTCAAAGATATCTCCGACCGCACAGGGCTCGATGTATCGACTATCTCGCGCGTAGTCAATAGCAAGTACGTCCAGACCTCATTCGGCATTATTCTGCTCAAATCGCTCTTCTCGGAGGCTATGCAAACCGATAGCGGAGAGGAAGTTTCGAGCTACGAGATTAAGAATCTGCTACAACAGTGCATCGACGACGAGGATAAACGTCGCCCGCTCACGGACGAGAATCTTATGGATATTCTCAATACCAAGGGCTACCGCATAGCCCGCCGAACAGTTGCTAAATACCGCGAAATGCTCGGTATCCCCGTCGCCCGTCTCCGCAAGCAGATATAGAAAAAAGTAGGGCTCTTTCTCGTTTTAGCAGAAAGAGTCCTGTTTTTTATTTGTATTTATGACAGGCCTACCCTATTATCTATATTATCCCTACTATCCTTCTCTCTATACTCTCTATACTCTCTATACTCTCTATTTTCCCCATTCTCCCCATAATCCCCATTCTCCCCATAATCCCCATTCTCCCCATAATCCCCATTCTCCC